>NZ_CP091277.1:0-628479 GCF_029633965.1 Methanogenium sp. S4BF
ATGCACACAGGAACACAGCATATTACGTTTTCAGACTCCGGCAGAGGTACTGTCAGGTATGCCCTGAAAGAGACCGACTGCACGGTAATCTCCCTCCCCGATGACCTGGGAATCGGACCAATACAATTCTATGATATCCGAAAGAGGATTGACTTTTTCACCGCATTGTGCCCCGGGGGTGAATTTGCCCGATATGCAGATGAGATGAAGGCGTTATCGGAACAATTCTGGGAATCTGTGTCAGAACCGTATGAGAAGAAAGTGGTCTGGTTCTCACGGCGCTCTGTGATGGAATATGCGGGATTTCTCCAGTTTTTATCACGGCAGCACGATCTGTCCCGGATTGAAGTGGTTGATCTGACAGATGGCATCCCTGGTGTCGATGCAGAGATGTATGGCGGAAAGCCGTACAAAATCGTGACTGATGCAGTCGGTGCGATGAAACCGGAGTGGATTTGCTCTGCACTCAGCACATCACGGCCTCTCCGGGACGATGAAGCTGCGTACTATTGTGCAATATGGGCAAGGCTTCAGGATGAAAATACGAATCTCAGGACATTATGGAGGGGACAGCTGTATTCGGCCGACGATGACTTCTATGATGATGTGATCTGCAGTCTTGTTCCTGATGTCTGGAGGTATGCCGCACGGGTTGTCGGAGAAGCGCTGGGAAAGCTCAGTGACGAATATCATCAGACCGGTGACAATTTCATCTACAGCAGATTACTTCATCTGGTGGATACCGGGGAGATACGGTGCAAGGGAAACCGGAAGGCGATGCGGTTTCTCGAAGTGAAACGGAATCATCGGTAAAAATCGTGAAAGAACGTGCATGACAGCTGTATTCCCCGGCATCTCCCATGAGATGGCGGCCGGGAAGAGGAATATCCTGCCCCTGGCCGGGAATGCCTGTTATGTGCCTCTACGTCAATAATGGTGTAGGAATGAAGACACCTGCCGACGCCCCGGAGAAGACCTGCCGTGAAAAGGAGGCGGATCGCATCCAGCGGTTCTTTATCCGGCCCTTCTTTTTGAGCCTCACCATAGGCATCCCGTTCTGTGTGTTCAAGCTGCTCTTCGGCATCACCGCTGTCCGCATCGGGATGGAGACATCCCCTGCCCTCGTCGCGGTTGGCTGGGGTGTCATTGGCTGGGCAGCAGCAGATCTGATGATGAACACCGGCAGGAGTGTCTTCGATATTCTGGGACGACCCGCACGCTTTGAGTACTGCACGATTGCGCAGGCAGGAAGCATTGTGGAACGGCCGCTCGTGTTTCTTGCCGTCGATACCTTCCTCTCGTTTACCATAATCTGTTTCATGCTCTGGTCCGGGTGGATAACGAAGCTTACCCAGTTTGAGGCCTATCTCTGGTATGCGGCCACCACGATGAACCTGATCAGCCTCTCGGTGGTATCTATCTATAATGAGGTGAGGAGAGGGGAGTGAGGCAGGAGGCGGATGCGAACAGGGTTTCGTCTGTACGACCGGTCAGACTGTGCTGACATATTCTGATATCGAAAGCGGATGTCCGGCAATTATCCACGCTCCATGACGAAATTAATCGATGTCAGGTCACTTTCCCCTATCCCGAAAAAGAGGATATCTGTTCTGTTCGTACCGCATTCCCGTGTTTCCTCTCACCAATCATGCCCGGAATGCCCGTTATGATTTCGGGTGGGGCATCCGCAAACAATAAAGCTATATGATCCCTTACAGGGGGACTATGCCAAAGCATATCGGAATCGTTGCATGCAGTGCCGAAGGGGCGGCACTCTGCTACCGGACTCTCTGCGGCGAGGCGCCGGCACGAATGGGGGAGTACTTGCACCCGGAAGTCTCCATGCACACCTATCCGCTGGGAGATTATATGGTGCACATCCGGTCAGGAAACTGGGATGGGGTGGCAGAGCTGATGCTCTCATCTGCAGAGAAACTCAGCTCTATCGGGGCAGAACTGCTCATCTGTCCGGGCAACACGATTCATGAGGTATTTGAACAGGTTGCCGGGTCCTCCTCGGTCCCGTGGATTCACATTGCGGATGCCGTCGGAGCGGAGGCGAAATCACAGGGGTATACCAGAGTCGGTATTGTGGGAACGAAATATCTGATGGCAGGGTCTGTCTATTCCGAAAGGTTTGGCAGGTTTGGCATCTCCTGTGAAATTCCGGACGAGAAGGACCGTGAACGGATTAACACCATCATCTTTAGTCAGCTGGTCAACGGGATCTACACCTCAGAATCCCGTCTCTATTTCAATGAAGTGGTCAGGAAGTTCAGGGAGCGGGGATGCGATGCGGTTATTCTCGGCTGCGTCGGGATTTCGCTCATTGTCGACCCGAATACGTGCCCGCTGCCGGTGCTTGATTCCACCCGCCTGCTTGCACGGGCGGCACTGAAGAAGGCGCTGGAAGAAGATTAGACTCCTGTACCGCGGGGGTGTTTGTCATCATTTTTTGATGAGTAGTGCCTCACCCTTTGTCATCCATTTCCTTCCTTGCCCTGTTATCATTCAGATGAACGGTTCACGAGGGAGCACGGGCCGGTGATGGTGTTTCGTGAGATGTCAGAGACTGATTCCGGCGGCTCTGGCGGAGGCAGGTCCGGATGAACCGTCTCCTCCCGAAGGCAGGATTTTATAGTGGCAGGACCACCTCTCGTCCGGAATAGACCATGAGAGAGATCCGCGTGGACAGGAAAACGGAAGATGACGGTGTCACCCTTTCGTTCCGGTTCAAAAGCATTAAACAGCTGCTCGATTCGGATGACCCCGCCCCCCTGCCCGGAACTGAGCTGACCCAGATTGCCGAGGAGTTCATTGCCGGATATCTGGATGAATACCGGTTGAAATTGCCGGTATCCCTGATCCTTTCGCTTAATGCAGCTGATATCACGCCTGACGAATCCCTGCTTCTCCCTGAGGCCGTCCGGCGGCATTTTTCCTTCCGTGTGCAGGACCTGATGCATGAGCGGCGCCTCTCCCGGAGGGAAGGCCTCTACAGTCTGGGCATCGCCATCTGCAATGCCTTAATTGCCATTCTCTTCCTCTCCATCGTAACGGTATACGAACTCTCCTTAGAATCGTTCTCCGTCCTTTTACCCGGTGCATTCATCACTATCATGAACTGGGTGACCATCTGGGACACGTACGAGCATTTTTTCTACGATTTTCACGACCTTCTCCGCAGAAAGAAGATGTATGAGAAAATATCCCGGATTCCGATCGCGGTGGAGAGGTATTGAGAGGGGATTGCTCCCGATTTTTCCTGCAATTCTGCAAAAACGTTTATTTTGATACATTCATCTCGCACAGCTACTGCCGCACACGGTAGCCGGCTGCCGTGAGAAAACGGATGACTGCCTTGTCCCATTCCCGGTCGTCAAGCCCGTTTAGTGTCGGCTTCATCTCTTCCCAGAGCCCTCCGAGTTCGGTGGTATCCGGGAGAAAGGTTCGCTGGTACAGCACACGCCCGGCTCGTCTGCCCTGTGCGTCACGAATAAGAAGGCGCCAGCAGCAGTAATCACGGCAGATATCCGGGCGGGTCAGATGGACGGTGCACCATGCCTTCCCGGTTTCCCTGTCAAACCGCAGAAACGGGCATGCCTGCGGCAGATTTTCAAGACTGCTTCTGTCTTCATAGAGGGCAATCTTGTCGGCATCCACCCGCACCTCCTTCACGTCGCCGGAATAGTAGTTGTAGATGACAAAGGTGTAGTTGCCCCGGTCTTCTGTTATGGCATGGACAAGCTGCATATTGCTGCAGCAGTTGCCGCACTGGCAGCACTCACAGGCGATGGCGGCATTCCTCCTGCATACTGAACGGTTCGTGCCCTGTCGCGATCATGATCTGATTATTTTTACATCCCTGATGATAAGACCAGTGCCTGTTTATCCCGCTGATGGTGTGTCTGTGCCCTCTGTCTCCCTGCATCAGGCTTTCCAGTAGGTGTGCATCCCCGATGCGGTGATCCGTGCACCCTCTGGCACCTGACGCAGAACATTTGCGGTGGTGAGAAGATCAACAGATGAGCCAAGAGCATTGAGCGTGAAGGCTGCCAGTACGAGGGGGCTGAGAAGGCCGGTCAGCCCGCACACAATCGTTCCTCCCACAGAGATGGTAAGGAATGGGCCGAGGCTGATGAGCAGGTGGCGGTCTTTCTCCAGTATCTCTTCGCAGACGACAAAGCCTCCGGCACAGGTGATCCCGAGATACGTGTGGCCGGCACGTGCGATTTTTGGAATGCAGCTCAGGTGGATGAGCTCGTGGAAGACAAGAATACCTGCAATGGCGAGCACCGCAGGCAGTCCGATGCTGAGAGAGAATGTTTCTCCGTACAGACCAAAATATCCCGGAGAGACCGGAACAAAGATTGCAGCGATCAGGAGGGTGATACCCGCTGCAAGGATCATGAACGGCACAGAAGACAGGAGGGTACCACCAGCACCTGCGGGTTCTTTGAGCAGGATCCAGCCATCGTCAGTAAGTGCATGTTCACGGGCGGGGTCGGCTTCCGGGAGGCTGGTGGAAAAATGCATGTTTCTTCTCCTGAATATCGCACGGTGGGCTTACAAAACGGTCCCATGTTCATTGTTTCTGACGGGTGGCGGGATGGTGCCTGAGAGACAGCGTATGTCTCTGAACGGTATACCTTCAGACATGCAGCAGATAAGACTGACGATGTTGTGATATGAAAGCGGTAGACGGGTATCGTCCGGGATGAAGATTTATCTCTCCCTGCCTCACACTCTCTGGTAATGCAGGACCTCACGACAGAGATCTCCGGAATGCTTCTCGAACAGAATGCATCACTGGTTGGCGTCGCAGACCTCGGTGACGACAATCTCAGCCCGGTTTCGACCCTCCCGAAAGCCGTCATCTTTGGAATTGCGCTCAACCCGGAGATTGTCGCATCCCTTCGTGACTCTCCGTCTGCTGCCTATGTCGGTGAATATACTGGCGTGAACGGCCTGCTCGCATCCCTTGGCGCCCGCGTTGCAGCAGCGCTTGAAGATGCCGGATACCGTTCGTTCTGTGTCGCTCCCACGACCGGTGATTTTGACAAAGAGACCCTTTCGGCTGTTTTCCCCCACAAGACCGCCGCCACCCGTGCGGGCCTTGGCTGGGTGGGGAAATGTGCGCTTCTCGTCACCCGTGAATACGGGTCTGCCATCCGGTTTGCAACGGTTCTCACGGACGCCCCCCTCATCCCCGGCACGCCTGTCACCCGCTCCTTCTGTGGAGAATGCACCGAATGCAGGACGGTATGCCCGGCTGACGCTCCGTCCGGACGCGAGTGGTATCCGGGACTCGCCCGCGACGACTTCTGGGACGCCCGGGCCTGCTATGCAGAGGCACAGCGTGTTGCTGATGCGATGGGGTTTGCGCATCCCGTGTGCGGCAGATGTATTGCTGCGTGTCCGTGGACGCAGCGGTATCTGCAAAGAGCGGGCAAATACTAATTATTTTCTCCCATCTGCCGACGATAGCGTCATGTCTGGCGTATGGCCCATTGCGCAACGAATGAACACGGAAAATCCGTTCGTCAAACACATCACTCTCTGTCCCGCCATCCTTCTCATCCGTATGATACTGGTGCCCGCGGCCCGTGTGTGATTAGGGCACAAGAGATTTATCCGCCGGGGATAATAGACGGTCCATGCATACGTACCTTGGCAGGGAAGAGGTTATGAGGAAAACCGAAGAGCTGTTTGAACAATGCTCGCCGGAATCGTTTCAGGATATGGAAAAGGTGCTCATGAAACTGGGCTACATCCAGAGAGGTTCAGACCCTGCATCAGCAGAGTTCCGGCATAAAGAAGCGGGCCTGATGCTCGATATTGAGTTCGATGAAGAAGGGGCTATTCACTCATATGAGCTTTTGACAACCGAGGAGATTGAGGAGAAACAGAGGAAGTTCCGGTGGTGACCCATGCGGCTCGTATGCCCCCGGCCCCCTGAGCGGGGGTCGGTTCCGGCATGACGGTACAGGTGTTTTTTCCGTTTTCCCCTCTTCCGTCGGTTTTAAGATACTCCCCAAAGGAGAGGAAACGGGAATGATGGGTAACAGGGACACCTTTCCTGACTGCACTCAGGCACCGGATGGCAAACAGAGACATTTCTCTGTTGGTTTGGTTTGATGCTCCGCATCTCTTCTGCGGTACGGGAGCATCTTTGAAATTCTTCGGTAATCGTCACGCGTGGCCCATCCGCATATGAGGGGCCGTTCACACTTTGTTTCTTTGCTCTTCTCATATCGGTCGGTCTCTGCCTCTATGATGTCATTCCAGAGGTGGGCATCGATGTGGATGAGAATAACTGCGACAACCACGAGTACAAACAAGTGGCAGTCAGCACCGGAAAAACCGACTTCCCAAAGGGTTACCACAAATCCGATGAGAATTGCACACCCGGTAAAAGGAATGAGCCCTCCGATCCGCAGGACATGCCGGAATGTACGAAGGTCGAAGCCGCCTCCTGCGGTGGCGGGGTTCGTACCGGTGGTGTCATAGAGATTGCAACAGGGCTTCATTCTCTCTTTGGATTGTATCATCAAATGGTTGTCGTTGGACTCATTTCAGGAGCAGGAATTCTCCTCAATCGCTGAATCTGACGAGGATTCGCTCTTCCTCAGTTTTCACCTCGTATGTCTTCAGGGGTCCCGGGCGCCTGAGCAGTTTCGCTGCTGATAGTTTGATCCCCGACCAGTCGGTCCACCGGAGGACGTGTCCATCACGCAGATCAAACTGGGAGTGATGGCTGGGGCAGGTCACTATCGTTCCTTCCAGTGTCCCCTGTGAGAGATCTCCCCCCATATGGGGGCAGCGATTATCAGCGGCGTAGTAGCGTTCTCCGGCCTTTGCGAGGAGGATTTCACGCCCGTCAATTGCACGCTTTCTCAGCGAACCGTCCGGCACGTCGAGGGTGCTGCATACGTCAATGAACTCACTCATAGTGACTTCCAAAGACGAAGATATTATTAAAGGTTATCCGCTTCCCTGCCCCGTTGATTTCTTATCGTTGAGACCGATCAGGGGAGGCCGCTTCGTACTGATGCCGGGAGCTCTCCTGATTACGTGCTTTGATCTACCGATTCTGTGCATCCTGCCCGTGTTTGCCCGGGGGAGGGGGGATTAGTAAACTGACATTCGCTCAGATGGTGATTGCCAGTTTTACCAGCACCACGAGGAGTGCTATCATGATGGCGAAGACGACTGCACTGCTGATGGCACAGAGTATCAGGATGGGTGTGCGATAGGAGGCGAGAAAGTCGAGCCATCCCTGGGATTTGTCCAGTGATTCATTGACATTTTCAAGAAGCGCCTTTGACTCAAGGATGGTCTCATTCATGCTGTCCAGAATGATCTCAATCCGCGGCTGCTCCTCGGTTCGGAACCGGTTGATCGTCCGCTCCACCTCGTCCAGTGTCTTCGGGATGACGCCGGGCTCCTCTATCTTCACCCATTTGATCCGGTAGGCCGCCTTCTCAATCTTCAGACGCTCCCGTTCAAGGTACCGGATGCGTCCGATGACCGTGTTGTATCCGCCGAGGTATGCGTTCACCTCCGGTGTTTTGATGACTGAACCGAGGGTTTCTCCCACCGGTCGTGCGGTGAGCGCTTTCTCCTTCATACTCCGGCCGGGGAGTGCTGTTTTCATCACTGCGGGTGTCCTCACCGCTGGTATGCCCGTCGGTATCTCTGTCTCGCGGTGCACCACACCGGCAGGCGCTGCTCCTCCAACAGCAGTTTTCTCCGGCGGAGTGGTTTTCAGAGCGCTCTCTTTGACAATGCCGAAATCCGTTATCACCATCCCCGATTTCACATCCGGCTTCCCGGTTTTCTGTATTGCCGAAGAGAGCAGGTCCTCCTCCGGATGAATGCGGACGAGAGGGTCCTGCAGCTGGCTGGCAATGAGCTGGTTTTTCCCAATAAGGGTGTCATACACGGACAGTGTAGCCTCCAGCCGCTCCAGTTCGGTCTGCATCACAGGCGAGAGCTCGGTGACCTTTTTCCAGCGGGTGACCACGAAGAGCTTGTGCACCTCCGTGAGAATTTCCTGCATCTCTTCCATCGAATCCCCGGTGGCATCCATGATGGCTTCTATCCGGGGCTGTTCAAGGGTGTTAAACCGCTCAAGCACCTCCTTGAAATCATAAATCGCAGTCGGGACAACGCCCGGCTCCTGATACAGAATCTCTCTGATGGCGTTTTTAACCAGATTGAGCTTTGCAAGCACCATCATGTATTCCATGTACCCGGACCAGTCGAACGACATCCACTCGTACCACGTCGTCGGGAGGGATATCTCACCGAATGCCTCCAGTTCGGTGCTAAGCGCCGTCTCCTGCTGCCTGAGGAGATTCAGCCGGGCCAGCTCTTCATCCCAGAGATCATCATCCGACCGGGGGGTGACCCGTTCTGTGGTGAGGAGATCCTCCAGTTCGTTTACAAAGGAATTCAGTTCGTCCGCCAGTTCGGTGAAGGTCATCCCGATGATGCTGAGTGCCTCCCCCACACTGTCAGCAATTTCTTCTAATGCATCTCCTGCCTGATCGGCCGCCTTTCCTGCTTTATACGTCGTCTTTCCGAGATTGTACAGCCCCCCTGTGGCTATGCCAAACACCCAGTCATCCCATGCCATACTTCATTCAATCCTCCATCTGGTGCGGTGATATACGTGGGGAAATATAAATGTTCCTGCGGGGTTTCGGACGGATTTCAGTAACCGGTGAGAGGGCCGCATTTTCGGAAAGCCGGGAGCTTTTTGGCAGACACGGGGGATTTTGATCCGTTATTCTGCACCTGTCCGGATCCCCTCTGAAAAGCATGTCAAACCCACGTCATCTCATACGAAATGGTGGATGTTATTTTCGGCTGCATCAATAGATGTACAATAAATCCGTACGCCGGGATGGTGGAAACATGAAACGAGACATGGATTTGGTACGAAAAATATTACGCTCCGTTGATGTGAATGAAGACGAAGGTGCGATATCAGGCATGCAGATTGACGGGTATTCTCATGAGGAGATTGCCTACCATGTCATGCTTCTGAAAGAGGCGAATATCATCCGGGCGAACATTGTGTGTGCTGAGGGTTCAAAAATTCCCGAAGGATATGCCATTTATTCGATTACACGGGAAGGCTATGCATTCCTGGATGCCTTCTCCAACGAAAGACGGTGGAAGAAGGCACAATCCCTCATCGGTGATATTGGCGACGCACCCCTTCATCTCGTCATCCCGTTGTTCATGGAGCTGATAACGGCCCGTATCATATAGGTCATATCTGAATATGTGACAGATACCTGTCTATTATATCGTTCTCCGCTGAAGGGCTGCGTTCGTTATGGCTCACATGGTATGATCGTGTCATGTCGGGTCGGGACAGATTTCTCCGGTATTTCGAAGTCATCTTCCCTCGTATGCATCCGGGATCAGGATGAGTCTGCCCGCACTGCAAAGCTCCGGCAGTCCATCCTTTCTCAGGCATTCCCGGGGGGGGCAGCTGGTGCCGATGAGGCGGAGGGTCTTCCGGCCCATCCCTGACGGTTAAAGGGCTCTTTGGAATAAGAATTCGTAGCCGTACTCGTCTCCGTGCTCCCGGTGCATCTCAATCTCCCGCTTCGAGAACGCGACGAACATTTTTCCGCGTCGGGATTGCCGGCCGCCGCCTCTTTCAGGTCGGGCAGCCGTTCGAGGAGTGGGCTGTAGTAGTTTTCCCACCACACGGATCCGGGGAGGGGGAAGTGAATAATTCGAATTTTCCAGAGGTTCTGTAATCACGAGATAATAATATTGGGCTCTGTATTGGGCTCTGTAGAAATCCCATTTTTTTAAAATTCAGATAATTGACTTATTTTTACCATTTAACCAGCCTATTCAGAATTAAGCAGAGGATTTCTACAGAAAAAAATATTCACATTATATATGTGTGAACATTTCAGAAGCTCACGATTTCCAGATAAATATTAATAAATAAAATGCGAGGGGAGGGAGTCGAACCCGCGAACGCCTGCGCGAGTGGATCTTGAGTCCACCGCCGTTGACCACTTGGCTACCCTCGCACAGGAATGTGCATAACCTAATTGGTGTTCTTTGATAATGAGTTTACGGGTTGAGAAGGTTTTGGGCATTGAAAAAGGTCTGCATCTCCCGATTTATCCCCGTCTCACGGCAAACCCTGCCACCGCGATCCCCTGTCCGCGCCGGAAATCCCGTGGCGTTCACGCTGAGCCTCGCAGAGTCCCACGACACGGTCCGGCATGGGCCTGTTTTGTCCTGCGCTTTTGTTTTAACCGGTTTGTTTCGGTTCACCTTCGTCCGGCCCGTCTGTCCGGCGCGTTCCGTCTGTTCACCACGGTTCCGGTATTCATGGTGATTGCCGCATCAGGGATAAAAACCACTGTTTTCAATGCCTTTGCTGACTAAATAATCGCTATAACGGAAAAATAAAGCATATTCGGCCAAATTTTCGGGCAAAATGAATAAAATGGTTCAGGACCCTGACCTGCAAAGGGTTTGTGTTAGTGTGAACCAGTGAGGACAGGGTGCTAATCTGTTTATTCCGAAGGGTAATAAGGAATTGCATCTGAATTTCAGGCGTTCATCTCAGGTTTGGGCGAAGACGATGTGGCCGGCCGGTGGAGAATCCATCCGGATGCATGGCGGGAAGCCGGATTTCTGTTAGCAGGTCAGTAACATGCAAATCAGACGTAAATCCGATGGGAAACGCCGGAGGTCAGTCCGGTGAATATGCAGACCCCGGGAAACCCGGTGGCGCAGACGGGCGGGCAGGCAGATGGGTAGGCAGTCATGCATCCATACAGCCATCCACCCCATTCGTTCCGTCACGCACTGTTCCGGACCACGCACTGTGCCACTCCTTCCATACGCTCATTCTCCAATCATTCCATCATCCGCTCGTGCCATCCCCAACCCCTCCAGCTCACCCCATCACTTCATCACCCGGATCATTCACCCCCCGGCATCACCATCCGCACACCTATATGCCGAAACGTGGCGAAAACAAGCAAAACATATCGAAACCTACCAAACCTTATCGAATCCTACCCGATAATACCGAAATCACCCCCACCATTCAAATAATCCGGAAAACCCATACTGCGTTTACCTAAGGTCTGCTCTCATGCTTCTCATCGCCGCACTCACCATCCTCATCGCCTTTGCCTTCACGTTTACCAACGGGTTTCAGGATGCGGCCACCGTAGCGGCGACGTTCATCGCCTCCGGGTCAGCCACCCCCCGGCAGGGCATTATCATGGTGGCGGGCATGAACTTTCTGGGGGCCATCCTCGGCGGCAGTGCGGTCGCGTTCACGCTCTCCGGTCTGCTCACCATTGCGTCCGGCCCACTTCTCCTCGAAGTCCTCCTCGCCGCGCTCCTCGCCGCAGCGGCATGGAATGTCGGTGCATGGTACCTCGGCCTCCCCTCCTCCTCCACCCATGCGCTGATCGGGGGGCTGATGGGAGCGGGCATCATGGCGGCAGGCATCGGCAGCATCTACTGGGGGGTGGCAGACCTCCTCTCCCCCCCGCACGAGATCACCGGTATGGTCAAGGTCCTGCTCTTCTTCGTGCTCTCCATCGTGCTGGGGCTTGTAGGGGGATACCTGATGCGCAGGTGTACATGGGTGCTGTTCAGGAATGCAAAACGCACCATAAACCGGAGCATTATCCGCATCAACTGGCTGGCTGCGGCAGGGATGGCCTTCTTCAACGGCTCAAACGATGCCCAGAAACAGCTGGGCATCATCGCCCTCGTCCTTTTTGCCGCGGGAGAATCTGCCGTTTTCGCCGTGCCCCTCTGGGCACGGGGTGTCTGTGCCCTGCTGCTCACCATGGGGACCCTCGGCGGCGGATGGCGTATCATGAAGACCATCGGAAACCGGATCTTCTCCCTGAAGCCGGTGCACTCCATGGACTCCCAGATCTCATCCGGGGTGACACTGGGGCTCTCCACCCTTGCCGGTGCGCCCGTCTCATCCACGCACATCATCACCATGTCTGTGATCGGCGTCGGGGCCGCAGAAAATCCCCGGAATGTACGCTGGCGGGTGGGTGAGGAACTGATTCTCTCCATGTTCGTGACGATTCCTTCAACCATGCTCCTCTCCGGGGCGCTGCTGGTTCTTGTGCAGCATATCTGAATGGTAATAAATATGAACGAAAATACGAATGATCCAAAAAAACCGGGGAGAATGCGGGGAATGTTCGGCTCGCTCTTCCCCCTGAAGTATGACTTTGAGGCGATGCTGGTCGAACAGGCAGAGAGTACCTTTTCCGGGATGGAGGCATTTCTCCAGTGGATTAACGAAGACACGCTCACTCCCCCGGATGAACTCATCAGAATCGGCAGTGAGGTTGACCTTCTCCGCTATAAACTGGAAGCGAAGCTCATCGAGGCGTTCTCCACGCCGTTCAACCGGCAGGACATCTACACGCTCTCCCGGAATATCGATTATATCCTGAATTATGCCGTTGAGACCGCCCGTGAGATGCATGCGTTCGGTGTCAGCCCCGACGAACCCATCCGGGAGATGTCTCTGTCTCTTCTCTACGGCACCCGTCATGTGGTGGAGGGGACGCAATACCTGGGGACCGACAAGGCACGGGTCGAGGACTCCATCCGGAAGGGCAGAAAGCACGTCCATGCCATCGAGGATATGTATATCACCTGCATGACGGATCTGTTCCGGACCGGCGATGCGATGAACGCCATGAAGAAACGCGAAATTTACTACCATCTCCGGGACGCCGGGAAGGCCCTGCGGATCACCCTCTATATCATGCACAAGGCAGTTGTCGGGCTGGCATGATTCTCTGCACCGGCAGGGTCGCAGATGAACAGATCCGTGCGGCAGACGCATCGGATGAACAGATGCAGGTTTGCCGGGAATCAGCTGTTTCCGGGAGATTCCGGCGCCGGAA
Organism: Methanogenium sp. S4BF; assembly: GCF_029633965.1. Lineage (NCBI taxonomy): Archaea > Methanobacteriati > Methanobacteriota > Methanomicrobia > Methanomicrobiales > Methanomicrobiaceae > Methanogenium > Methanogenium sp. S4BF. The sequence continues at coordinate 12,951 of NZ_CP091277.1, forward strand.
GCCCCGCGTTCTGCTGTGCGCTCATCCGTTTTCATCCGCAGAAGGAATCCACATCATTTTTCCCTCTTGGTGATCAGACATTCTGTTCAGATATGGCGCAGGTATCGTATGTCTGTCCGTCTCTCAGGCAGAAGACTGACGCGTTCCGGGGGGGGCTTGCCGGCCTTTGGGAGGAGGCCGCCCGGCATGGGTGCACCTATTGTGAAATAACCGCAGGCTTTGTCTGCAGCATCGCAGAGGAGGAGGCGACCGGGCTTCCCATGCATGCGATGCTGACCCCGGCTGCGATTTCCACGCTCTACGGCGAAGGCAAAAATCTCCCCGCCGGGATGCGGTACCTCTTCAACACGGAACAGTCCTTTCCGCACACCGACCGATTCGGCAAACGGCACCCGGCCGCCGTCCTCCGGTGGGACGATCGCGTCTGGCTGACCGAGTTTGTCGAGATGCTGATTCTCATCTCCGATCACCTCGGAAAGCCTGCCGATGTGATTGTCATCCATCCCGGCAAGGCGCATGGCATGACATTCTCAGCGGTCGCACGTGCGATGCGGTATATCCAAAAGACCTATGCAGATGCCTGCGGCACCGTTCCTGTCGTGCTGATTCAAAACGGTTATCCCTCCTTGATACAGTCCGGGGACGATATCCGTGAATTCTGGCTCTCCATGCAGGCGCAGGTGCCGGAATGCTGTGATACCTGCGGGGTGCTGCTGGACCTGTCCGCCCTCGAAACCGCCGCCCATCGTGCAAAAGCCCCTCTCTCCGCGTTTCTCTCACCGCTCCCGGCAGACGCCCTCAGGGGTTTCTTCCTCCGGCCCGCTGAAGGGGACGGAGATGCTGCTATTCCCTGGGAGAGCATCTTCCGGGCCATACAGATGCTGCCCCATGACGCCCTCCTCATCCCCGACGTCCGCCATCCGGGTGAGACCGAAGAGATGCTTGCCCGCTGCCGGACAGGTCTCGTCTCCCGTCCGGAAGAATGATAGCAGAGATTTCAGAATCATTATCCGGGCACATCCCCTCATTCTCATATCATGAATCTCAACGGCATATCCCGCTGGTCCGCGGCGGCAGCCATTCTTGTTCTTTTCATACTGGCCGTCCCGGCATCCGCTGCCGGTAGCTGGGAGACAGAAGCCGTATCGACCTTTGATCCCGAGCCCATCGCAGCCGACATCTCCGGTTCTCATGTGGTTTATTCCGTGGCATACGGAAAAGCGATGAATCTCTCCGCACCACGCGGCCTTCTGCTCTATGACGCAGATACCGGCACAACCGTCTCCCTTGCAAACGCCTCCGGGAAGATGACCCTCACCGGCGGGCAGACTGCAGGCGATGCGGTCGTCTGGTTTGAGGAGCCGGAGGCGATGCTCAGTAACACCACAGGCCTGAACAACAGCATCATGCTCTTCTCCCCTGCGTCCGGCATAACGACAGCCATCCGTTCGTCCCCGTCGGCCGAATGGCCGAAGACAGACGGCAGCCGGATAGTCTGGTCAGAAACACCGGGTGATACCTACATTTCATTCCTCTCACTCTATGACATTGCGAAAAAGACGACCGAAGACCTGCGGGTTCATCCGATGGATGGCTCTTCTGTTGTGCTTGAGGGTGATACCATCGCCTTCCGGGATGCGAACACCTCCGTTCTCACCCTGTATGACATCCCTTCCCAAACGGACACCGCAGTCATGGTCCCTGTCCATACCAATGCGACGGACACGATGGTCGATGCCTATGCGATGGGTGGGGATGTGCTCCTCTATACATCCCGTATCCTTGAGCTCTCACCGAAACGCAGCATCTCCACTGTCCTGACCTGGTATTCTATCGCCAGCCAGACAAACGTCACCCTGAGCCCCATCACCGGACTGCCGGTGGAAAATCTCACGGCAGACGAGCGGAATGCAGCCTTTGGCTCCCTCTTCACCGACGGAAAGACCATCGGCTGGGTGCTTGAGACGGGGATATCGGAGTCTGATGTTATTACCGTGAATGCAGAAACCGGGTCAGTCTCCCATCTCAAAATCGACGGCGACGTGGCCTTCCCGGCCGTCGACGGTGACCGGGCGGTATGGGTGCAGTCAAAAATGATGGCTGACTCTCATGTGGTGCTTGCGACATGGCAGGAACCGGCATCAGCGAAAGACCCCGCCACTCCTGTGCCGGAGACGACTGCTGCTCCGGGATTCGGCGTGCTCTGTGCAGCAGGCGCCCTTGCCGTGGCCGCATGCGGCCGGAAGAGATAACCCGAAACCAAAACTCCTCTTTTTCCCGTTCTCTTTGCTTTGTCACTCCGGAAAAGGTCAGACCGGACACATTACCTGCCATCACTGTTCCGTCTTCTTCCGTGACAAAATCCGGCCGGCACCGGCAGCACCGGCGATGAGCAGAATGCCGATGAAGAGGATCTCCCACTCCAGCTGGAACATAAAGAAGAAGCAGGTCAGAACACCAAGCACCGCAGGGACGGGTACATTCCGGACGGCGCCGGGCACCCGGTACGGCCGGGGTGTGTCAGGCATAGTCTGCCGGAGGCGGATCACCGCCGCATTGATGACGATAAACGTGATAAACAGCGTGAAATTTGCAATCAGGGCTACGTCCCGGATGTTCCCCGGCAACAGGAAGAGCATGGAGACGAGCGCCGTCCCCACGATGGCCACCACCGGTGTCCTTCTCCCCGGGTGCACATAGGCAAAAGCAGCAGGCAGCGTCTTCTTCTCAGCCATGCCGTAGAGAATACGGGATGACGCAAGCATCATCAGCAGGGCGGTGTTTGCCGTTGCAAAGAGTGCAATGACCGTAAAGAGCAGATGTCCACCGGTAAAGGCCTGCCCGGCAATCTCCGCAAAGGGATTTGGCGATCCGGCAATGGCCTCATAGCCCCCGATGCTCACCACCGATACCGAGACGGCGATGTAGAGTACAATCGTGATGGCAATTGCCATGAGAAGGGCCGCCGGGATGGTTTTTTCCGGCCGGATGGTCTCATCCGAAAGCTTGACTATTTCCTCGAACCCCTGATATGCGAAGAATATGAGGGCCGCTGCGGCAAATACGCCCGGAATACCTTCGGGTGCGGCAAAATAATCAACCGATCCGAGATACGGCAGGCCGATAATGATGATTCCGATGAGCCCGCCTGCCTCAATCAGGGTGAAAATGATGGCAAAGACTGCCGACTGCCGGATGCCTGCCAGCAGGATAAGGGAGAGCAGGATCAACAGGACGACTGCCACCGGGAGTGTCGGAGCACCCGTCGCTCCGGCGAAATAGCCGGCAAATCCGAGAGAGACCGTCGCAGCGCCCACAATGCCGGAGAGTATCACCATGATGCCGATAACAAACGCAATACTCCTCCCGAAGGGATAGCGGGAGTATTCGTACTCTGCACTGGCGCCGGGGAACATGGACGAGAGCTCCATGTAGGAGAGTCCGGTGAAGGATGCGATGAGTGCAGCGAGAATAAAGGATATCCAGAGGGCATTGCCCGCCACCGCTGCCGCTTCACCAATCAGTGCATAGATGCCTGCACCCAGTATCACGCCGACACCGGAGATGACGACTTCCGGCAGTGTCAGGGTGCGCCGGAGGGGTGGATTCCCGTCAGGAGTCATGTGATCTTAAGAAAGTGCATCGACGCCGGGGGTAATATGTCCGCCGGTGCACGGTAGTGTGCGGCCGTCCGCCCGGAGGGCTGCCTGCCGAAAGGCATCCGGCACCGCCTCGCTCCGGCAAAAAAACCCTGCCACTCCCTGAGTGAAGCAGGGGTGTTCTATCGTAGAAATCATGGATGGGCCGGCCTGTGCCGTTCAATGGCATACATGAAGGATTTCCGGGAGGAACCGGTGGTGCAGGGATGCGTGTATTTATATTTCGGAATATGGGGTGGGTTATAATGGTTCTGTCTCTTTTTTAAAGCGCATACGTCTGCTGAATTTATTATTTAAACATTTTTTGCCGGTTTTAGTCATTGCATTGGTGTATACTTTTATACTTTTTCCGGGGGCACGATAGTTTACGGTTTTTTTAAAACCGGGGGTTGAAGAGATGAATATATACAGATGTGAACTGTGTCCAAAACCGTGTACCATAACTACGCTGGATGAGAAATCACCTGTCTTCTGTCCGGTCACGGGGGAGGCGGCAGAGTGGAGCCGGGTCAATGGCCGGGCCTCACAGAAGATGCCGCTTGCAGCCGAAACCGGCGAAGAAGCACTATCTTAAATCATTTTTATTTCTTCTGCCCCATGTGGTGAGTATGCCCGTCCCCGCATGAATGCCGGTATATGTGAAGTTTCACAGAATCGGCAGGCAGGCATCTCCCTCACATAAATTCATCAATGCCGGCCAAATCCCCTTTTCCTCACCAGCAGGTGAGACCGCTTATCTGTCTCTGTCATCCCGATACGCCGCCGTATCCGCCGGGGATACCGCAATCCGTGCCTTTATTCCGGGATGCCCCGATGCACTTCCTGAGATACCCGTCATGCACGGTTTCGATGCTTTTCCTGCCACCGCCTCGCGCAATTTGATATATGATAGTGCATACTGTTGTCCATTGTTTTTTTTAAACCGGGGGGTTGAAAAATGAATATATTCAGATGCGAAATGTGCAGGAAACCATGCACGGTGACAACACTTGAGAACAAATGTGTTTCATTCTGTCCGGTTACGGGGGAAGCGGCAGAATGGCGTCAGGTCAACGGCCGGGCTTCAGAAAAAATACCACAGGCAGCAGGGGCCAAAGAAGAGGGCGTGAAATCCTGAAATCCACTTCCGGTTTTTTAAGACCGGTGTGATGCGGGTGCCTGCCCCTGCGTACATGCCGGTATCCGTGCATCAGCATATCTTTTTGGCAGGAAAAAAAGGGTTCCGTTCTCTCACATGAAATCCGCAAGCCCGAGCTGAATCTCCTTTTCCTCACCAAATGTTGAGACAAGATACATATCCAGCATCTCGATACGCTGGCGGGTATACTCCGAGATATCGTAGTCCGTGCATATTTTCCGTGACATATCGATGTACTTCTTGACCGACCCCTCATGGACGGTCTGGATGATTTTACCGCCGCACCGGCATTTTCCTGCCATCGGCATCCTCCGGTATTTCGTATTGCACGTCGGGCACCGGAGTTTCTGGCGTGAGAAGGCGTTGAGATTGCCCTGCATGTCAGGGATGAAATGGGTTTTGAGCACCCGTTCTGCCACATCGTCCTCGTCCACTGCCCGGATGATTCTTCCCAGTTCAAACTCTGCCTCCAGTTTGTCAGACATGGTGGTGAGTGTGGTATAGGTGGAGAGGAGCGGCCCTGCCGAGATATTGCTCGTATCATGCGTGAACCCCACCCCTTCATACTGGCCCGGTGTGCCCAGGCGATTCTCCAGATGATCGATGATTTTTGAGAGCTCTTTGGGATGGCGGTATTGCAGTGCCGCTTCATAGAGTTCAATCGGATACGACCGGCAGGCATCGACATTATGTGATTCACCGTCCACTTCGGCAGGGTCCAGTTTGGTGGTAAGGACAAGCGGTGCATCCATCGAGCCGCCTCGGGTTTCCGGCAGAAACGACCGCGAAAAGTTTACCAGTCCGTCCATCAGGAGCATCACGCAGTCCTCATCACCGTCGCACTGGCCGGTAAAGATGCCGTTTGCAGCGAGTGTATGATCCTCTGCAACCGTCAGGCAGTAGACATACTCCCCGAAGTTTGGGATGTATTCCTTTGCCTGTATGGTGTCAGTGATCATCATCTGCCCTTCAAAGACCGGGACGCAGTCGCCCTCATTCAGCTCGACTGCACGGACCTTGCGCTGGTAGGCGAAGTCAGACACCAGCATCGCATGGTCGGATGTGACGGTCACGTGCTTTCCCCGCGATGTGGTGAACCGGATCAGGTGATCGGGTGCCCGGTGAACAGATACCGAGGTCACCTTTTGCAGGTGTATCATCCCGCCGGTGTCAAGGGCATGGACCCAGAAGGCAGCCTTCGGGTCAGAGTAATAGGTGCCCACCTGGTCCAGACCGGGCCGGTCCAGATCAAAGTTCTCGACCACAAAATGCCCGATCGGAAGGCTGCGCCACTCTGCACCGTCATACACGTCGATCATCGTATCGGCCGCAAAACAGTTGCGGCGCTTTGCTGCATGGAAATACGGGTGGGCATATCCCACCGGCGCCTTTGAAACACCTATCACACGGGCAAGCACTCCTGCACTGGTGTGGGGCGCAAGACCCATCACCAGCTGGCCGACGATGTCCTCCCGTGTCTTTGCGTTATAATAGGGGGGCATTCCGTAGAGCTTCTCCAGCATCTCATCGATGAATTTTGCCACCCGCAGGAGCCACCCGGCGCAGTCTTCTGAGACGAGGATGTCCTGTGCCCGGAGCTCCAGTACCTGATCCGGGCTGGTGAGGGGCACGCCGTCGATATCCTGCGGGTACCCCAGTTCAACAAGCCTTTCGACGCTGACCCCGATTTCATTCGGCCGGATATGGGTGAGGGGCAGGTCGATCATATCGTAGCGGAGGGTGCCGTCCTTGAAGACATACAACCCGTTTTTGGCCCGGAGAATTCCTTTTTCAATCGGTTCAACGGTCCTTTCCTTTGAAATAAGTCCGCGGACGCCTTTCAGGAGTTCGACCTCATTCGGGCGCATCCCAAGGGCGGTGAGGGCGCGTGCGTACTCCTCCTTGACATTTATCTCCTCTTTTTGGAGGCAGACACCCTCAGCGCCGCAGACCGGGCAGGTAGTCTCATCCCTGAGGTCACGGGCGCAGCGGGGGCAGGTGAAGACCGCTTCGGTGTGCGTTCCGCACTCACTGCAGATGCACTTGTAGGTCTCCTCTCCGCATGAGGGGCACCGCCGCCGCCCGACGTCAGCATGGATAGTGCCGTCACGGTTGCCTTTCCCTTTTGAGGCCTCCTGGAATGAACGGCGTGATCCGCCTTCATCCCCGACCGGGAAGATGGCATGGGGCGGGGGGCGCATCTCGCGTGCCTTTGACTTCCCGGGTCGCCCCATCCTTCCGCCGATTCGGATGCCCGCACGGGACCGCATCTGCAGTCCCGAGAGGTGCATGGCAAGAGAGAGGCCGTCAGCATCCGGTGCACTCTCCCATTCACTCCGCGTCTTCAAATCTGCGGTGAGGCCAAGGCATGCACAGAGCACCTTCGGGGCAGAGATGAGAATAACCCCGTTGGTAACGGTATGGGGGACGAGAAGAATCTCCAGGTGCCGCTTCTCCGGTGCATCCGCCGGGAGTGTGAGGCCCTCTGCCGTAATGCTTCCGGCGGCGGCCACCCAGTCCGCAAGGGCACGTACCTCCGCTGCGGTGAGGTCGTCCCAGATGTAGGTATATGCCGGGTGGAGGTAGCCTCCCGCACATGCCATCCCGATTGCTTCGGTCTCGTCTGCCGGGGTATGGGTGCCGCCGTCCAGACGCCACCACTCCTCGCAATAGGTCGGCGGAATAAGCGGGTGATTGTTCTCCAGGAACTCACCGTATGAAACGAGCATCTCTCCAACGTCAAGGATCTCCTCCACCTTGCTCATCAGGCGGACGGCAGTCTCTGCGTCGTCGATGCGCAGGACACTGCCGTCCTCCAGCTTCACGGTCGGCCCTTCGATGCTGTCGACCGGCACCACACCTGCTGCCTTGCCCGGCCGCTCCACCTTCATCTGGGTGCCGACGGCAAGGAAATTGCCGAGGAGGTGCAGGGTGGCCGGACTGAACCCTGCTGCTGCAAACCCGGTATTACGTGACCGGCCATAGCGGAGCCGGAATCCACCCGCCCGCATCGGGTATGAAAAGACCGGCCTGCCTGCAATCAGGTCCCGGATGTATTTGTCCTTGGGTTTGACACCGGGTTTCTTCTCCTCGCCGTCATCGTCATCGTCTTTGCTCTTCGATGCCCCTGAGATGATGATATCCAGCCAGTCCCAGCCTTCCATGCGCACCTTATCGACGGTCTTTTTGATCTTCGGCGCCTTGAGGGCGAGCCCCTCTGCCACGACGAGTGCCATGCCGCCACGGACCGTGTTGGTCTCAATCCGCTCCAGGTTGCGGTACCCAGAGACCTCTACACGTTCGGTCGGCTCTCCCTCCACACAGACCGGGCAGTTCCTTATGATCACCCTGAGTTCATCATCCGTCGGGAGATACTGCAGGGAGACCTGGCTGTTATATTTTTTTATCTCTTCAACGTAGCGTTCGACTTCCTCTTTCCGGGGAATATACGCCGCCATTCCCAGTCCACGCCGGACATAATCCCCCACAAGTACCGAGAGCGCCTGGGCGGTACCTCCCGCACTCCGGATAGGTCCTGCATAGTAGATCTTCAGGTAATCGGTCCCGTCATCGTTTTTGCCGATTCCCACTTTAGCAATGCCTTCGGTAGGTGCTGCGACCACTCCTTCCGTAAGAAGGGCCATCGAGGTCCGGATGGCATGGTCCAGCGTCTCCTCGCGTGTGGTCTCCCCGAACATGTGTGCGATGAAGTCGTCACCAATCTTGAGTGCCACCTCTTCACGCGGCATGGTCTCCGCGAGTTCACGCAGCCGGGCGGCCACCCCGGTATATCCCAGCAGGGCCTCCACCCTGTCCGCGAGATCGTTTGCCACCGGAATCTCCACCGCTGTCCGCGGGTCAATCCCCTTTGCCCGCGCCTCATTGGCGACCCCAATTGCCTCTTTGAGCTTTGCCTCAAGCCCGGCAAAGTAAGCCTCCATCTCCGGTGACGCATGCATGGTGATGTGGTCTCTCCCGGAGACTCATTATCATTTGTGTTGGTGCCTCTGTGATGCATGGGTGCAGGCGGACTTCGTTATCTTCATGTGCCAGGGTGGCATAGAGTCTGTATATACAGGCAGGCACCGTGTCCGCTGTCCCGGGTGCCTCCGGAGTGATATCTGTTATGTTTAATGTCCGTGCATTCTGCCTTGGAAAGGCGCATGAAGAAGTGATCAAAACCATCGTGCGGTATGGGACGTTTCTGGTCACCGAAGACGGGGAAAAAACCCTGGAACTGCCGGAGCCCTTCAATATTCATGTGGGCACTCCCTTTGCAGACTATATGGTAAGTCCGTACAATATGTTCGGCGAACGGGCGATGCAGCAGTATGTGCATGACCTCCTCGAGGGGTCAGAGAGTGAATTTGCCTACACCTACCATGACCGCCTCTTTGACTATCCCCGCCGTGATGAGATAGGAAATACGCGCGGCGACGGCCGTAAGGACGGTATCGACCAGGTGGCATATATCATCGATAAACTCCGGTCAGACCCTGCATCCCGGCGGGCAGAGGGTATCACCTGGTACCCGGAGTATGATGCGGTTTCCCGCAACCCGCCCTGCCTCCAGCGTATCCAGTGCATGGTGCGTGACGGTGCTCTCAACATGCATGTCGAGTTCCGGTCAAATGACATGCTCTCCGCTCTGGGGGCGAACATGTATGCACTGGCCCATCTGCAAAAGCATATTGCAGATGCCCTTGGCCTTCCGGTCGGATGGTATTCGCATACCTCGGTATCGGCGCATATCTACTACGAACGCGACCATGAGGAGCTGATGAAGTACGTCAACGGTCTGGGGCTTGCAGAACTGATAAAAAAACTGGATAATAGTGCCTATATAACTCTGTAGGCTTATTCACACATCATTGAGCGGGCAAGGGCTTCGGTCCCCTCCCCTCCCATCCGGTAGAGTGTCATCTTTGCGCACTGTTTGCGGATACCCTCGGACTCTTCTATAACCACCAGCAGCCGCTTTATTGCCGGTTCACCCATGCGGCCGAGGGCAAGAGCGGCATATCCCCGCACCTGTGCATCCTCGTCCCCTAAGAGTTCAACGAGCGGTTCGAGGGTTGCCTCCCCCATCTCGCCGAGTGCTGCAGCTGCATACCGGGCGGTGTCCGGGTCGTCTGAGACGGTCAACAGATAGATCAGGGAATCAATGGCAGGATCCCCTATCATTGCAAGGGCTCGTGCCAGGTACCACCGTACGTCATTGTCATCTGCGTCGATGAGTGCACCAATGAGCGGGTCAACCGCTTCACTGCCGCAGGCTGCAGCAGCAGCGACCGCCTCACGGCGTGCCTTCACATCTCCTGTCAGGATTGCCCCGATATATCCCTCAATCTCTCCCATGTCTGCCATACTAATAGTATTGTTTCACAGGATCAGGTATCAGTTGTTCGGTTGGCAGAAGTGGTGCTGAGTCAGCGGAACAGGAAATCCAATATATTATCTGTAACGTCTCACAAACTCACCTGCAGAGGTATAATATGGAGATAGATAGCACGGAGGCACCCCTGCAGCGCACAGTCGCGATCATCGCCACCGGGCGGGTCCAGCATGTCGGATTCCGTGCCTGTGTGAAGAAGATGGCACAAAACCTGACGGTCACAGGTGAAGTCATGAACCTGCCGGACGGGACCGTTTCCATCCGTGCCACAGCGGAACCTGTTATTATCGAAAAATTTCTCTCGCTTCTCTATTCGTGTCCGCGTGCGGTAGTACGTGACCTGCAGGTAACCGACACAGAACCCTGTGCATTTGACGGCTTCTCAGTCATTATCACGGATTAACCGTGCCTGCCCATATTCAGGCACCATCTTACGTGCCGTAATCCGGAAAAATATTTCCCATCGGAGTCCGCGACGTTTCACTCCTGGGATGATCAGATCTTTTGTATCCTGACAAGCGTTTCCAAACCAAAGAACAGGGTCTTTCTCATGGCCGTTCACCGAACAGGATTCATTCACCATCATATATCAGATGCGTACCTGTTCTGTCTCCTTTCACCGGAAAACCCCTGAAAATGGTGGGCGCTCCGGATTTGTCCTGTGCCGAAAAGCCGGTGTCAGCGGCACTTTGGGGCAGGATCGGTGAACTGCCCGGAGATCTGGTATGCCAGGGTAAACGGCCCTTCTCCCATCACTGCCTGGGAGAGGGAGAGTACATTATCATCGATTATCTCCTGGTTAATTGAGGCACGGAGGGCGGCAATCAGGGCATCAATTACGTCTTCGTTGAGATGGCAGCGCTTGGTGCTGATTTCATATCTGCCGTTAATCAGGCCTGCACGTGCGATGGAGAATACTGCGGCATCCACCATCGATGTTTTCAGGGGATCGATGAGGTCGGAGACGAGTGAGCGTTCCCCTTCCCGCAGAAATCCGTAATCCGGGTCGAGGTAGGCACCGATGACCGAGACGATGGTATTGCCGAAGAGCATCGCATACCCCAGGGAAAGCATGGCATTGACCGGGTCCTGATGGGGCCTCGTTGTCCTGCGGCGGAAGCCAAGCTCCGGTGAGAGGCTGCGAGCCATGATCTCATAATACATGTCGCCGGTCAGTTTGTGCACCCGGCGGAGTTCATCCATGGTGATGAGATACTCAAGGTCTGCGAGGAGATTATGCAGGATATCCTGCTCACCTTCATAGAAGAGGCTCTCCCCCAGCTGGTCCCCGATACGCTCTATTGCGAGCAGCCGTGATTTTAATGTGGCCTTTGCGATCTCCTGTGCAAAGGTATGGGGCATCCGGGCCCGCTGGGCGTTTCTTATATCCGCCCCCACATCATTGCCAAAGGGGTTGAGCATGCCGACCGGTGTCCCGTCCGCATCAAAGAATGAGATGGATGACCCCTGACGCAGCAGGCGTGTCACCGCAGAAGTATGGATATTGTGCCCTCCCACAAGGAGCAGGTGCTGGACTGACGAAAGTGGAAACTCCTTTTGTTCGCCCTTGTAGAGAATACTGAGTGTTGTTCCGGTTGACTTGATGTGGGCGCCGAAGCCCGCCACAACATGCCAGGAGTGTTCGCTTGTCATATATACACACAATAGATACAGTACACAAGTACTCCATCAGTACAGTAATTAATTCATCGTTTGCGTTCTTGGGCCGTTTCAGCGTTCACACGGTGAAGAGGAACCGGATGTATGAATGATTTGCCAAATTGTGGCAAAATTTGGCTGTTCAGAGTTAAATTACCCTTAATCCTTTGTGCGAATACATATATGGTTTATATGCGTTAACTGGTGTATGGAATTTGAACAAACTGATATGATCGTTTCCGGAGATGAACTGATTTCCGCTGCCTGGTGGGTATTTATCCTGCAGGGCCTGTTTGGCATCATCTTTGGCGGTCTTGCCATGCTTTTCCCTGCACTCATCGTTGAGCTGCTTGCAATACTTCTTGGCATTATCATCGTGCTCTACAGTCTGTCAATTATTGCTCAGTCGATTGTGAGCAAAGACTCCGGCGGACGAAAGGTGCTCATGGTAATCTTAGGTGTCATCGGCATCGTCATCGGTATCCTTGCGCTGATGAACATGGTGGTGCTGGGCTTAACCATTGCCTTCATGCTGGGTCTCTGGGCATTTATCTCAGGATTTAGTTCGCTCTTTACGGCACTTACTGCAACTGAATACCACTGGTACAGAATTCTCTTCTTTGTTGTCGGAATTCTCTTCCTGGTATTCGGCATCTATGTCATCATCTATCCGCTTGCCCTGACTGCGGCGTTCATCTGGGTGATGGGCCTGTTTTCCCTTATCATCGGTATTGCAACCATTGTCCTTGGATTTATCATGCAGGCCGAGATGAAGAAGGCCCTGAACGAATCCGGGATGTAACCGGACGCCGGTGTACAATACCCAATATCGGGTGTGCTATGCTACGGCATAGCAATCTTTTTTCAGCACTCCCCTGCATAGTTATACAATACTTATTCCGGGTGCTGCTGCACGTCCGGAATACACAATATCATCCGGATGAAACAGGCATCCACGGTGCCCGGCCCGGCGAAATCAGTTGGTTGTCAGAATGAAATACTGGAACAGGGAGATGGAGACCCTGAAGGGTGATGCACTGCACGCCCTTCAGGCAAAACGGCTCAGGTGGACTGTTGAGCAGGCAAATAACGTACCGTTCTATCGTAAGATGCTGCAGGAGGCAGGTGTGGGGCCTGAGGATATCCGGACGGTGGACGATGTGCAGAAACTGCCCTTTACCCGGAAAACTGATCTCCAGGGCGGCTACCCGTTCGGGTTCTTTGCCGTCCCGATGAAGGAGGTCGTGCGTATCCACACCACGTCCGGGACGACGGGAAAACCGACGGTGGTGGGATACACCCGGCAGGACCTGGATCACTGGTCTGAACTGATTGCACGGAACCTGACGATGATTGGCCTGACTTCTGACGACATCTTCCAGAACGCGGTGAATTACGGGCTTTTTACCGGCGGTCTCGGGTTCCATTACGGTGCGGAGAAGGTCGGGATGACGGTCATCCCGAGCGCCACAGGCAATACCCGGCGTCAGATCGAGATGATCGACGACTTCGGCGTGACTGCCATCCACTGCACGCCGAGTTATGCGATGCACATCGCCGAAGTGGCGGAGCAGATGGGGACGACGCTCCCCACCCTGAAGACCGGGATATTCGGGGCAGAACCCTGGTCTGACAATATGCGCGGGATCCTGGAGGGTAAACTCGGGCTGACCGCCTATGACTCCTACGGCATGTCCGAGATGTACGGGCCGGGTGCTGCCTTTGAGTGCCCTGAGCGAAACGGCCTCCACATCTGGCATGACATGTACCTCGCAGAAATAATCGACCCGCAGACCGGAGAGGTCCTCGGGCCCGGTGAACGCGGCGAACTGGTGGTCACTCCGCTCGTGAAGGAGGCGATGCCACTCCTGCGCTACCGGACGGGTGATATCACGATGTTTCTGGAGGAGGACTGCCCCTGCGGACGCGGGGTGAAGATCGCCCGCCTCCACGGCAGGAGTGATGATATGCTCGTAATTCGGGGGATAAATGTCTTCCCGTCCCAGATAGAGCATGTACTTCGTTCCGTGCCCGAAGTGGGCGATGAATTCCTCGTTTATGTGGACCGCGTGAACCATCTGGATGAGATGACGATTGAGGTGGAGATGAACCGCAGCACTTTCCACGGTGAACTCGAAGACCTGACACGGGCGCAGAACCGGGTGGTGGCGGCATTAAAAGAGGCGCTCAACCTCCGGACCCGCGTGAAACTGGTTGAGTCCGATTCCCTGCCCCGGTATGAGGGGAAGGCAAAGCGGGTCATTGACCGGAGAGGTGATGATGTATGATTGCATGGGACCCGAATATGGAACTGATGCCTGAGGCTGAACTGAAGCGAATGCAGTTTAAGCTCCTGAAGACGCTGGTATACCGGCTGTACTCGTTCTCGAACTTCTACCATGAGCGGATGGTGGCGCACGGTGTGCACCCGGATGACATCACCCGGCTGGAGGATGTCGTAAAGCTGCCCTTTATGGTGAAATCCGACCTGCGGGACAATTACCCGGACAAGATTTTCACGGCGGAGCCGGAAGAGCTGGTGCGCTATCATGTCTCATCAGGGACGACGGGTAAGCCGACGGTGGTGGGCTACACCAAACATGATCTGGACACATGGACCGAGTCTCTGGCCCGTGCCCTCACGTCCTGTGGTGTCGGCCGCGGCGACGTGGTGCAGGTGGCGTATGGCTACGGCCTTTTCACGGGCGGCCTCGGCCTGCACTACGGGGCAGAACGCATCGGTGCCTCGGTGGTGCCGGCATCGGTGGGCAATACTGAACGCCAGCTTGAACTGATGCAGGATTTGCGGGTGACGGCCATCTGCTGCACCCCCTCGTACCTGGCGCATATCGGTGAGACGGCAAAGAAGCTGGGCATCTCCATCAAGGATGACACCCGCCTGAAAAGAGCGATTCTCGGGGCAGAGCCCTGGTCTGACCAGATGCGGGAGCGTATTGAAGAGGAGATGGGCATAAAGGCCTACAACATCTACGGCACCTCTGAACTGTCCGGCCCGATGTTTACGGACTGTGCCGAACAGAGCGGGATTCACATGTGGAGTGATATCGCCTTAGTCGAAATCATCGACCCGGAGACCGGCCGTCCGGTGCCGGACGGAGAGCAGGGCGAGATGGTGGTGACCATTCTCCAGAAAGAGGCTCTCCCTATCATCCGCTACCGGACAGGGGATATCACATCCATCGATCATGCGCCCTGCCGGTGCGGCCGCACGCACCCGCGTATTTCACGTCTCTCCGGGCGGGTGGATGACATGCTCATCATCCGGGGGATTAATGTCTTCCCGTCGCAGGTGGAGCATGCTCTCCTCGGCATCCCAGAAGTCTCCGGCCATTTCATGATTGAAGTTGACCGGGTGGGTGCCCTTGACCAGATGCTTGTCAAAGTGGAGCTCAACCCGGAGGCATTCTCCGACAAAATAAACGATATTCTGGATATCCGTCGCAAGGTAGGACACACGCTTAAGAATATGCTCAACGTAAGTGTTGATGTAGAGATCAGTGAACCGGGGTCACTGCCGCGGTTTGAGGGAAAAGCAAAACGGGTTATCGACAGGAGGGTTCTGTAATGGATGCAACGAAGTATACTATCAAACAGATCTCGGTCTTCTCCGAGAACAGGCCGGGGAGGCTTGCCGCAATTGCAGGCGCCCTGCAGGATGAAGGAATAAACATCCTCGCATTTTCCATTGCCGAGGCAAACGGGTTTGGCGTCGTGCGGGCACTGGTGGACAAGCCGGAGGCCGCCTATACGAAACTCAATGCAATGGGGTTCATGGTCTCTTTCACCGATGTCATCGCTGTGAAGATGCGTGACGTGCCCGGCGGCCTCTTTGAGATGGCATCCATCCTCTCGGAGGCAGGCATCAATATCGAATATTCGTATGCCTACTCGGGCCGTGAGGCAGCGGTGCTCATTCTCCGCGTTGACCGGGTGGCTGAGGCAGTTGAGAAGGTTCTTGCACGCGGCGGGACGCTCCTGAGTGCAGATGAGTTTTCGTGAATATTCCTCTCCCCTGACTTTTTATCCTTCTTGTCTGACTGGTAACAGATCGGTCTGATGGTTAAACCGGGATCTGTTTTTCTGGCGGATCGATGCGTTCGATATGGCATAGCGAACTACGATTCTTCGTGTGACTGCAAAAACGTTCAATATCCCGGCGAAAGATGATAGATGAGATAACTCTGTGAGAGCCCCGTTACCGGTGTGATCATGAAGGTATTCTCTCTCCTCCTGCCAATGTGCATTCGGTACCCCTAGTAATGGGCAAGATTCCGGCAACAGCATAAGGAAAGCATAAATAGTCGACAAAACGGGCCAAAACTCCCCAAATTCGCATCCACACAGTGGCCCGGAGCAGCCTGTTCTCACCCAGACCCTACCAATTTATCCTACCAAAATATGGTGGCAATGGTGCCCCCTTAATGGTCCACAATTATTCGTTATTTTTGCAAATAACAGATATTACAGCTATTTTTTCCGGCGGTAAATAATGATAAGAAAATACGCCCATATCGCTTTTTGATTCCCCAAAACAGAAGGTCAAAAGGGGGAGAAAGAGGGGTGAGGCAGGGGGGCCGTTTCCGATATGCATCCGACCAGTTTACACACCGGTGTGGGCGAACGTCCCGGCGATGACCGGGACCTTTGTCGCATCGCGGTATCCGGGAATGAGGGCGGCGAGGTCGCCCTCGGAGATCGTGGTCCCGATGTCCCGGACTTCGCTGAGAAATAAATCCATCAGTCCCATATGACCAAAGTTCTGTCTTTCTGTGCACCCGGAAATGTCCATTCCATTCACAAGCATATAAACAGATGTGCTAAGATTGAAGCAATCATGATGTTGGTGGTATAATCTGCTGATTCTCTTGACTATCTCTTGAACCTCCCGTTTATCCCATGCAATGGTAAACGTCAATTTCTCACCTACACAGTCGGGTTCCACTTATCGTTATACCACCTAAGTACCTGTGGTCCTTTCGTTGGGAATACGGTCGCGAAACCGTTTTTCAGATTCATGAGGATTGAGTTGTAATACTAACTATGCCTCACAATCAGTAATATCAGGAAAATTATCTTCCGTCTGCTTCCATCTGGCAATCAATATAAACAAATAATACTTCACAACTCCAGAGTGGCTCCTTCTCCATACCTCTCCTTGTACCAATGAAAGATAACTCTCCTGTTATCCTTTAATACATGAATTCCTCATCGCCACGATATGCTGCATCAATGTTTTCTATCTCTTCCAAGAGCTTTTTCGTAGAAAGAAGAAAACCCTCTGTAAATTGTTTGAGTGGAACTTTAAGAAACTGAAATTCCTTATTTACAAAATTGATATATTTTATTGTCAACATGTCTGTCAATTTGTCATAATAAACAAAAAATTTAAAACCTCCCGCAAATACCTCATTTTTACAAGATGCTATGTAACGGAATTCCGTATCACCTAATTTTTCAGTATCAATCGATTTGAATACAAAAAATATATTGAGAAATAGGGTGTCAAACTGTGAGATATCGCCTCTCGGTACCTTGTCAAGACCGGAAATATCCACTCCCTCGATATAGACCTGGATGGGGACCCAGAAATCAAGGAGTCGAAACTCTCCTTCTCCTGATCGGACATTCCGTTCAAGTTTTTCCTTGTCCCAAACAATTTTCATTATTTTATCATCCTTTATTGTGTTCCGGAATTGGGCATTTGATTCCATTGTTCGTGCAAAAGATGTTCATTGACTACATACTATAATTTGATGGTACGGCAATTCCTCATGGTATCGTTCGTAATACCACTCACGGAGAGTGGAAATCTCATCAGCCATCCACTGGTATTCGTCGGTGTCAACAACCTCAGGCCAGACCTCCCTTACTTCCCGCAAGAACTCCTCGTTTCCCTGAACAACAGCGATTGCGAACCCTTTGAGGGGGGCCGTTGTCTGCGCATGATAGTTTATCGCCCCACTCATATAATCGACCAGAATCGTCTCATTATCATCCAGAAGGGTTACCGTGAATTCAAAACCCGGGCCGGAAACCTCCGGTACATCGGAAGAAAAATGTATTGTCTCCGGATCGATATGTTCCGGGTCAAGCAACTGAAACACCAGATTAATATTGGGAAAGAGAAAATCAAAAAATGTCCATGCTCCGCCGATGATATCAACGTCATCGATGAATAGATGGAAGCCCATTTCGAATCCCTTCCATGTTTCGGGGTCGTAATGGATGGCAGATACTGTTCGGATTCTATCTTCCAGTTCATTCCGGTTCCAGATTAGCTGTATATGACCCGGAGATTTTTTGATATCGGAATTCGGGATTTCCCTATTCGCAGGTGCTCCTGTCCGTATAATCGTGTGGGTGGCATCTTCCCCATACACCTCTCGATACCAGTCTTTGATAATATCCAGATCCGCCCTGAAGATCCGGTAACTGGAGTCTCTGCACAGTGTAGAGATGTTCAGGATTTCCCCGATCATCTCTTCTGCTGAAAGGATAACACCGGTTGCAAAGTCTCTGAGCGGGATAGCCACGGATTGAAATTCTTTTTTCCCGGTATAGATATAATCGAAGGTCACGAGATCAGTCGTCCTGTCGTATTGCACGAAATATCGGAATCCTTTTCCCAAAACGCAGTTCTCAAGATTATAGGTGAGATGGAAGGGTTTATCCCCCAGCCGCTCCGGGTCGATGGAGCGAAAGACCGAGAAGGTGCCAAGGAATACGTCCATTAACCGTGAATAAGCGTAGTCTTGTCTTTCTTCCAGTCCAGAGATGTCCACGCCACCCACTACGACATGGAATAATGATGCGATGCCGAAACAATCCAGATGTCGTGGTTGTGAACTGGTAATACTCTCTATTACATGTTTCACCCCCATTTTATCCCATTCAATGGTAAACATCTATTTCCCCTTCAGTAAAGCATATCCAGAAATGCAGTGAATGAATCCGCGATGACAACTCTTCGTCTTGGTCTCTTTATTCCGGGTGTCGCGTATAAGATCCGTGGATGCGTCCCCCTCCTGTAATCTAGGCAGATGTAGTTGCCTTCCGTATCCTGTGCAATGGGGCAGGGGCCCCTGCTGTGACCACCTGGCGAATGCCAGCCGACGGCGGTGAAATACCTCCGGAAAAAGTCTTTCGATCTCGGGTCGAGACTCAACAGTTTTGTAATTGCCTTCCCCGTCTCATCCCTTACATCAAAGCGACACGGAACGGGACTCCCGCCCCCATTTTCAGTAGCACATGTGGTATAATCCTCCGGCAGTGTCACGCGAAACATTTTCTCAATGCAGGGTAACAGGTCGTTGAGGTCTTCCCTTTTCTCTTCGGTATTCTCCCATCGAATATCTTTCATAACGCGTCTCCTCTCCCTTTCATCCCGGTCAATTACTCGCACCGCTCCATTATGTCAAACAGTTCGGTGAATGAGTTGCACAGAAATTGTATGGATTTTTCAGGGTCCATTTCGTAGAATACCCAGTGGACTACCTTTGGAGGAAAGCCTTCCCGGTAATCAAAGCAGATAAGATCGTGGTTCAGGGCATCGGCGAAAGGAATCACATTGTCCGGCAGATAGGCTCTGGAGCCCTGTACCGGGCAGTTCAGGGAGTAATAGAGAAACAATATATTGAGTTTCTCCGGGTCGAAACCGGAGAGACGGACGAACTGGTTTCTTCCCCCTGGGATTTTTTCGTTGACGATGATATTGTAAGGATAAGGAAACCCCATTGAATGTTTCCTCACGCAAGCCAGGTAGTCATCGGGATACGTGATGTCAAGGATCTTCTGCACGCAGTCGATCATCTCCTCGTCGGCGGCATCCTCAGCGCCTATCCAGCGTATACTGTCATCGGTGACTGTCGCGGCAGGTTTCATCTCAATAGGGGGGGACGAGGCGGTCGTCCCATACCGTTCCTGATACCAGTCCCGGATGACTTCCATGTCCTCTTTCAATGCAATATAATTGTCATCTTCCCTTAATTCGGGAGCGAGTTGCAATACTTCTTCAAGAATTTCAATAGATGAATGAAGTACACCATCGACAAAATCTCTTAAATCGATTTCCAGAATCCGGTACTCGGGGTGTACAAAGTTGTGATATTTTAAGGTAAGACTGTCTCTTTCTTCATTATAATATATATAAAGATTAAATGAGCCGCCATCCACTCGATTTTTCACACTTGATATATGGTGAAAATTATCTTCTTGGAGATTCTCCGGATCAATAGAATGGAATATATGGAAAAATTCCAAGAAAAGGCCATCAAAATGTGTATTGTTCCCTTTTGGAACTTCTTCAAGTCCTGATATATCAACGCTGTTTGCATAAACCTGTATGGGTGTTAGAAAACCGATAGGCCCAGCTTCTCCTGTTCCGGATTGAATACCTCGCTTTACATCCTTTTTATTCCATACAATCCTGAACATTGTTTCTCCTCCTACAAAGTTGGATACCATCCTTCATTTGGAATCTATTTATATACCTGTGAACCACTGATTGGAATGATTCTCCGGAGACAGTGCTTTACTGCATTAGAATTTGGTGAGTATTGTTATAACAATCCCTGAGTTTTTGTACTTCCAGAGTTTCTTCTAACATTGGATTAATTGATAATAATTGGTCAATCAGATCCATTGTGGCAATTTGTAATGCCTCCACCCATTCCTCAAGAGAAACCACAATTTCTTTCCAAGGCGGGTAATTTGGATTATTCGACTTAAATATCACCTCAATTTGCGTACCATATGGAATAAATAATAGGACGTGAGGATCATCCAAAAAATGGAGTCCGACAATTTGTCCTTTTGCAATATTTGGAATAAGTGCGTGCATGTCAACGATCAGATACCAGACATAATCGTTGATGTATTTCGATAATTCGCTGACTGTCTCTGTCAAGACGGTATCATCATTACCGACATAAATGTCACCAGCAATATCGTGTGGTTGGATCTCTCTATTTGGGTACAACTTTAATGGATCGCTATCCCATGTTTCGGGAGAAGAGATACGTATTTTAATTAAATTTTTTGACGACATGTTCTGAACCTCAATTCAACTGGATCTGACGTAATAAATCCTTATAATTCGGTTGCTACAGTGATCCCGCCCATCATCTCCGACGGGGAAGAAATCATCAATGAATTTCAGCCGGGGGCGGCGTTACCTCCGATGTGAGGATAGGATACAGGAATTTACGAAATCAATACCCCATATCTTCTTTCATACCATTTTCTGAGTATCGAAATATCAGTGACTTTCCGGAGATAAAAGTCTGAAGAACCCAATTCCGGCCAGACATTCAACGCCTCCCGAAGGTACTCCTCATCTGCCTGAACAAATGTCTCGACAAATTCCCTGAGAGGGGCAGTAGTCTGCGCATGATCAATCATCGCTCCAGATTGATAGTCAAACAGTAACGTTTTGTTATCCTGAAGAGTTATGGTAAATTCAAAACCCGGACCCGAAACTCCTTCCGGTCCATCAGTCAGGTAATTCATTTCTTCCGGATCGAGATATTCCGGGTTCATTTCTTTGATGATCCAATACAGATCAGAAAAAATGAAGAAAAACAGGGAATCAAACATCGTATATGCCCCACCAATGATATCGATATCGGCAATAAACAAATGGAAGCCCATTTCAAATGTTAAATGTGGATTGTAGCGTAGTTTAGAGACAACATTTCGGGTACGATCCTCCAGTTCATTTCGATTCCAAACGATCTGAATCATTCCGGGATGAACTATGGCTGTTTCATTGATATTCTGCCTGTTCAGGGAAGGTTTTACAACTATCTGTTTCGAGGTATCTTCCCCATACACCTCTTGATACCAGTCTTTGATAATATCCAGATCTGCCCTGAAGATCCGGTAACTGGCATCCCTGCATTCTTTTGAGATACTCAGGATTTCCCCGATCATTTCTTCTGCTGAAAGGATAACGCCGGTTGCAAAGTCTCTGAGTGGGATAGACACTGATTGAAATTCTTTTTTTCCGGTATAGATATAATCGAAGGTCACGAGATCAGTCATTTTGTCGTATTGCACGAAATATCGGAACCCTTTTCCCAAAACGCAGTTCTCAAGATTATAGGTAAGATGGAAGGGTTTATCCCCCAGCCGCTCCGGGTCGATGGAGCGAAAGACCGAGAAGGCGCCAAGGAATACGTCCATTAACCGTGTGTAAATACAGTTCTGTCTTTCTGTGCACCCGGAAATGTCCACTCCATTTACAAGCACATAAACAGATGTGCTAAGATTGAAGCAATCATGATGTTGGTGGTATAATCTGCTGATTCTCTCGACTATCTCTCTAACCTCCCGTTTATCCCATTCAATTGTAAACATCTATTTCACCTATATTGTTGGATTCCACTTTTCATTGTAATACATAAAGACCTGTGGTCCTTTCGTTGGGAATACAGACGCGACACCGGTTTCCGGATTGATCAGAACCTTAATCTCATCAATCCCATATAGGTGAGCATCTGGGGGAGAGTACGTTGGCTTTTTGCTTTGTGTCGCCCACCCACTCTGTGTTGCTTCGAACGCTTCATCAGCCCATTGGATTAGTTTTTCTTTCATTTCTTCTCGTGTCAGAGTTGATGTGCCGGGATATTGAATGGGTGACCCTTTATCCGTATACCAAACAACTTGATCTGACGTTGGGAAAAGAGTTGTAGCGTCTTTCAAAACATCTTCCGTCCCATCAACGTGACGGCCAACGGCATGGTCCAAACTTTCCTCAATAAACGGTATTGCACCATCCCCCACTTTCGTGACATGAACGACCTCCGTGAGATCGACGCCCCGGCGCATCAGCATAACGAGGTCGTCCACAACAAGATCATCATACTCGGTTTTCAGGCGTGTCCCGACCTTCACTCCGTCGTCTCCGACGGGGAAGAAATCGTCAATGATCCGCAGCTGTTTGTCTGCAGAAAAAAGGCCGATGATCCCCTGCTCTGCAAGATGTCTTCCAAGAGGTTTGATGGCTTCGGGATATTTCCAGGTATATGTTGCAACATCGGCGCCCACTTTCTCTGCATCCCCGACTAGCGGGATGAGTCCGATTCCGGTGAGGGCTGCTCCATAGGTGTCATACTCGGAGACTGCGTAGATGAAATCACGGACATCCCCATATACCGCAATGCCGGAGGCAATCCAGCCCGTAACATAGGGAGGAGTGTAGGAATACGTATCTCCTCCGATCAGATCATAGCATATCTCGCCCCTCAGACCGGTTTCACCGAAGATTGTTCCCAGGCGCAGGGCGACCTGGTCCCGAATCGCATCGTTAATTGCTGTATTGTATGAAGGGATGAGGGGTTCGTCATCGTCTCCATCGATGTCAGTGGGCCAAATATTTTGTTTACAATTCCGACAGCAAACAGCAATATTTCAAATGCAGCAAATCATCCATTAAATAACCATGACAATCGAACCTCCTGATTGGATTGTCCTTTCGCACAGATCAATCAATTGATGAAGATGTGATTTAGCTCCTTCCCAGCGATGTCTTGGAGTTGTTCCACACCTGTTCATTTCTCGCCTCCGTCTTTGCTCATCTGTCTCCGTCAGGAGGATAATTCCCTTCCTGTCAAGTTCCTCAAGTTGTTTCAGCATCTTACGATAAAATGGAAGAAGTTTCTGAACGTCTTCCAGTTGAATCACTTTTTCTTCATCCAATCCAGAGTATTCCACAATACTTTCATATTCATCCATACCGAGTCCCAATGTTTCTCCTACTCGAATAATGTCACTAAATGAACCGTAACTCATCATAGTCACGTACTCCCGCGTACCGTCCGACTTCTGGATTTCAAAGTCCATTCCCATGGTAACTTATACTCCGATTGTTTTGTAGAGTTCATGTAGTTCACGGTTTGTATAATCGAGAACATGATCAAATCCATTTCCGTCTTTCGGACCGATAGCAACCGTTTCTAACTCGGCCATTCTGAACTGTGCGGTTGAAAGGAGATCCGGTATGCTCGTTGAAATAAATCGTTCCTGGTCATTGATAACAGCCATGTCTCGGCTGAGTTGATCCTTTGCGTGTTTAGCTGCATTTCGTCCCATTTTTGTCTGTACGATTGCTTTGACAGCGTTATCTCTTACAATAACAGTATCGATTTCACCGAGTACCATATTGTTTACATTTCTTAATTCTACATTGGAGTAGAACGTATACATTGAATTCGGATACAGATCATTCAATATGGTCTTCTCTGCAATGATCTCCGCGATATCCCCTTCGCTTTTAACCAATTGTGAGGAACCTTGAACAATCCCTAACGCTTCAGCGTGCCTTGCCAGATGGATTCCGTCGATTTTACCGACCTCAAGTATCCGCGTCATCGGAACATCTATATTCCGTAACGCTGTCGCGCCTCCGTCAAAACAGTGATCCAGTACATATAATTGGAGGGATTCACTTGGAATACTCTGAATTATATTTTGTTTTGTTAAATATCGTCCCAGATTGGCAGCTCTATCCGAATATCTGGTCACAACTTTTTTTAGGGCATTTACTGACCGTTCGCTATCCCCAATAAATGGAACAATACCAAGGGTGTTTAAGCCAGCCCCTACGCTGTCGCCCTGATAAAGTGCCTCAACAGTATCTCGAATATCGCCAACAACATAGTATCCTGATGCCATCCAGCCTATAAAATACGCTGGTGATGATGCAACCTCATCGCCGACCAGCCAGTTCATCGATCCACCTTTGATCCCCGTCTCTCCAAATATGGCTCCGGTCGTTGCATCCCGTTTTTCGATTAACCAATTGACAGGAACTGTTATGTAGGCCGGGGTCAACGGAGCATCATCATTACCATCGGAAATGAAATCACCGTCGGTGTCTGGATTAAATGGGTCTGTTTCTAGATAATCCTCATCCCAGTCGTCCAGTCCGTCGCCGTCAGTATCGATGAGTGTAGGGTCGGTGGTGTGATGGTTGCCGAATCCATCTCTAAAGCCGTTCTCTTCGTAATCATCCAGAAGGCCGTCTCCTTCCTCGTCATCGTTGTTCAGCGTCGCGGTGACGGAGACGGTCTGGTTTTTTTCCACCGTCACGTTATCAATATATGGTGCGTAGCCGTCTTTTGTAACGGTAATCTGATGTTCGCCTATAGGAACGGTTGGTAGTACAAGTCCTCCGGTGGATGAAGTCATGCCCCGATAATCATTATCGACATACACTCTGGCCTCTGTCGGCGGGGACATCACCTGAACGGTGCCGGATTCATCGGTCAGGTTGAAGTGGACATAGGTGGTCTGATTACTGACAACATCTACGGTATTTTCTGCATAATTGTACCCATCCTTAATGATACCTACAGAATGGGGTCCTGCCAGAAGATCATAGACATGGTCATTCGTTCCGTCGCAGTAGATGTCGTCAACATAGATATCGGCAGGATATGGATTGGAAGACACATAGAGGGTACCTGTGGGTGCGGACTCCTGGTTGATGAGCGGTCCAGTATTTTGGTGTGTTCCGATTCGGCCAACATCACAGATATTGCGACGTCAATATAGCAGAATTAACGGCTCTGTAGAAAACCTTCCAATTATTTCAAAGAGTTATATTATGGAGGACCATTCTGATCTTGATTTCTTTCATCTGGTTGTAATATTTTCTCGATCGAACAGTGTCCCCGTATCTTCTCTTAAGAATTGAAAAGACCGTTTCCACCATATTTCTCTGTCCGTACTTCTCCTGATTAAATTGCTCAAACATCTCCATCCGATATTTTCCGGAGTAAATATTTCCATTCCATTTTCGAACAGAAATTACTGATTCGGTGCCCTTAGTGTCTCTAATGTTTTTGTGAATATCCTCTGAATCGTATCCTTTAACCATTGTAAAGCACTCTGATCTGGTGATCCTCATGACCTGATTTATCTGGGATTTTGCATGCTGTGAGTCATGGACCGGTACTTTTGAAAACTTCCAGCCCAGAATTGTCATTTTGTCCGAATCCACAGCAATTGAAGCTTGGATGAAACTTTTCCGTGTCTTATTGATCCTTTTCGAATAGTAGTGACTTGCATATGAGCTGGGTAAATCCCGTAGAATCAATCGATGTAATTTTTATCATCTCTCCTTTTTGATGCACTATTCGAATCACACATTTCAGAATGATTTTGAGTGAAAGGGAGGGTATTCTCGTCATAAATTTTTGGAGTGTAGTAAAATGAGGGACATTTTTCAATTCAAGCTCCTCTTGTATTGGAGTTAATATCTCCATTAATTCTGTAAAATCGCGATAATCCATACCAATTTCTTCCTTCAAAATAATCAGGGTCAGAAGCTGGTGTTGGGTATATTTCTTCTTCGAATATTTGGAAGAGTGGAGAGGTATATGAGAATTTTGGATTACACTGAGAGAGGTTTTCACAAGATTGATGTACCTGTTCTCAGACATTATTTACGGAACTCCGGAGTGTATTTGTGGTTAAATAACACTGGAGTTCCCGTACGATCGATCTTTCGGTTGCGTTTTTCTTAGAGGATTTCTACAAGGCCCAATTTTGCTTAAACCAAAAAATAGCCAATATTTGGCCTTGTAGAAGTTTCCTCAGAAAAGAGAAATGAGATATTTCTGACCTATAATGAGCGTTAATTTTCCGAATGTGTGATATCATTATTCTATTTACTATTTGCCTTCATCTTCCGTTTCTCAGTCAGGGAATGAAGGTCATTTTCCAGTAATGTTAGGTACTGGATATGCTGTTTCCTCACTCATGTAGTTGTAGGGTATGGTTCGCATAACTTTGGGGTAAATCCCGACATCAGATCTAACAACGCATTAATAACCCAAAATGTATCTGTGTCCAGAAAAATTGCATCCACACAGCGGCCCGGAGTGGCCCGTTCTTACCCGGACCCTACCAATCCATCCTCCCAAAATAGAGTGGCAATGGTGCACCGTTATTAGTGTGGAATTCTTGCTCAATATTGGAAATAATGCACAAAATGGCCGTATTTTTGACGCGCCATCATGTGTTGGGAAAGGAGGTCAATATGGGCCACGTTTTTGCAAAAACAGGGGTTGTATATCCATGTTGTTGGTAATCATTGGGTCACGTATACGAGCCAGGGTCTACTTGTCCGTTCATGTCTAAATTTGGCCTGGATGGCATCATTCGTATTAGGACGAGATATGGGGCATGCTGTGGGATTGGTGGTTTGCACTGGTGCAGAGAGGCTATCCTCTTTTTGTCAATAATCTGAACCAATAATCTGCACCCAAAAAATTGGATTTTTGTCCTGATGGAACCGTTGTGTCTGAAGGGATGCAACTATTATTTCAGCTTAAAGTTCTGACTCATCAATACCGGCTATTTTCATCAGATGTTTCTGCAACCCGATCTTTAATGGAGTATTTCCGTGAACAGGAACTGTAATCCGGGCTGTATCTCCGGACTTGGCATAGATGTGATGGCTGCCGGTTATTCGTTTCAGCTCCCATCCATCTGATTCGAGTATTTTGCAGAATTTCTTGCCGCTGACTGGTTTCACACAGCAATCTCCATGACCCTGCTCTTTCCGGAGAGATCGATGTCATGTACATCTACTGAGAGGCATCCTTCAACTGCATCGTATATATTGGCCAGTAATTCATCAAAGGTATCTCCCTGGGTCACACAGCCGGGAATTGAAGGAACTTCTGCCCAGAAACCACCCTCTTCTGCTTCATGGATGATCACTTTTAGTTTCATGATATACTCATATTGGTGGGGTTAATATAATAGTGTCCTTGTGCAGCTATTCACCCGGAAAACACTCAATTGAGAATGGATTTCTATCGGTCAATTTATTGTTGCGACCGATGGCTGCATCCTTTCAGCGGGTGAAGGGTGCATGGACGGAAGGGATTGACCCTTCAGATACTCGGGGCGGCACGCACTGCCTGCTCATGCAGCAATGAGCGGGAATAATCAGGGGAGAGTCGAAACTGGGTGGATACTCGTTCCGGTACACATACAGCCCCTCAAAAAAGGTGATAAACAAAGGAATTTCCTCCCCGTTTCTCTCAGTTTTCGTTCGGTTCAGGAAAGCTCAGCCCTCATCAGCGCCAACCACCGCGTCTCGCGGGAATCGCTGTCGGGTCAAGGAGAATAAATTGCAATGGTCCTCCCTGACCTTACGAAAGCGGATCAGTCTGTTTTGCAATCCTGGGGAATGCAGCAGAGCCGAAACCCAAGCCTTTCGCTCCCCTCCGGAAACGGGCATATTGCGACCTGTACAGTGATATCCGTCTGATTCGCCCCTGAAAGAAAAAGAGAAATAAAATAATGTGGGAATTTTGGGTGGTTCACTTAATCTTTTTGTTGAGTTTCTTGAGCTTCTTCTTGGCCGCCTCGCTCCCCGCACCCGCCTGTTTCGAGAGTTCTTCTGCCTTGGCCATCTTCGCTTTGTTCTGCTTCTCCAGTTGTTTCTTACTCATTGCCATACAGTTACCTCGCAAGGCCTTTGCCTGGTTATATTTATTTTTTTCTTCTTATTAACCAATATCGTTGTACCCCCTTTGAAAAGCTTGGAATAAACGAATAGCTGACCTGTTCAACTGCTATTTTCAATATTTAAGCGCCATTAATGGCATATTTAAAATCAGTATGGCAAATGGACCGAACGCATATTCCATCACCATTTTATCTGATATCCGGTCGCCCTGCTCATGGAGACCATAAAATGCAGAACCGTTCTCCCGGAGATCGGCCCGCCGTGTACGTGAATCTCCGCGGAGATGGTCTGCGGGATGAGATAGAGCGTGACCGGTCCGGCCCGGATATCTGTCCGTGGAGCCTCCGTGATGTTTATCTTGTCAGCCGCCGACTGTTCATTGGCAGTTCCTGACATTTCACTGTTGGCGCAGGGTCTTGTGGTGGGGCTGCCCTTTCTTTTTCCAGCGTCTACGGGCTGCATGTCCGCACCTCCCCGTTCGGTATCATCTGCCGGGTTGTTTCTTCTGCGGTTTCGTTCTCCCCGACGAGCAATGCGTGCCGTTCCGGGGTGTGTTGGCTGGGAACGTCTGGCAGTATAAGTTCTCCGGTGGATGAAGTCATGCCCCGATAATCATTATCGACATACACTCTGGCCTCCGTCGGCGAGGGCATCACCTGAACGGTGCCGGATTCACCCCCCATGCCTGTGAGTCGATGAAGAAAGGGGGGCCACCGCATCGTGGGGAAGCACTATTACAAAAACAAAATCTTCAGCCCAATCGCCACCAGAATCACGCCCCCTGCAATCTCGGCATACTCCCCGATCAGGTGGCCGATCCTTCTCCCCGCAAAGACGCCTGCAAACGAGAGGATAGCGGTCACCGCGCCGATGATAATCGCAGGAACGAGCACGGTCTCCCCCAGAAGGGCGATCCCCATCCCGGCAAAGAGTGCGTCAATCGATGTTGCAATGCCCATAATCATAAGGGCCGGGACGGTCTCAATCGGGCTTTCCCCTGTCCCTTCCTGCCGGCTCTCATAGATCATCTTGATGCCGATGCCGGCGAGAATCAGGAATGCGATAAGGGGGCCGTAGCCGGCGAGAAACGCGGAGACGGCACTGCCGGCATACCATCCGAGAATGGCCATGCCTCCCTGAAATCCGCCGAAGACCGCTGCCGCCAGCATTCCCGTCTTGGCAAGCGACCGTCTGGTGGTGATGCCTGCTGAAACAGAGACCGCGAATGCGTCCATCGCAAGGCCGATGGCGATAATGAAAAGTTCAGGTGCCTGCAAACCTATGCCTCTCCTGATGAATGAAGTGTCTGTCCCATGTGTCTGCTCAGTACTGTGACATCACGGTATATTGGGTTGTTTATTCTGCCCCTCTCATCAGGCCGTCGAAAAGAATGTGGCCGGTGTTCCGGCCGGAAAAAATTATTTCTTTTCCCATTTCAGGAGTTCTGTCACTGCCGCAAGGGTGGCGCCCCGGCGAATTTCCTCTCTGATGCGCCGTTCGGTCTTGTTGACCTCAAGCGCCCGGCGTGCCACCTCATAGGCACGCTCACGCGGCACGACCACAACGCCTGATTCATCCCCCACAATCCAGTCGCCGGGCCGGACCGTCTGCCCGCAGCAGGTGATACCGGCACCAATCTCGCCGAACCCTTTCGGCTCCCCTGCGTTCGGCACCACGCCGGTTGCAAAGACGGGAAAGCCGTATTCCCGGATATCGTCCACATCGCGCACCGGGCCGTCGATGACAATGCCCGCCACCTTCCGGTTCATCGCTGAGAGGGTGGCAAGTTCGCCCCAGGGGGATACCGAGGAGTCGCCGGAGTTGTTGATGACGATGACATCGCCTGGCTGCGCCACGTCAATCGCCTCCACCGGTTTTGCCCAGTCACCGCCGAAGGTCTGCACGGTCACCGCAGGACCCGCCATCCGCACCCTTCCGCAGATGGAGACGATACGCTGCATCGCTCCCGTGCGGTGCATCGCATCGGTCACATTGGGCGCCGAGACCTGTGCAAAGAGTGCACGGATTTCCTCCCCGGTGGACTTTTTCTCCGGCGGCACAATCGACGGGTCATCGATTGCGGCTCGTATCTGTGCCGCAGAGCCGGTCACGTCATTGGACCGGACGATATTTCCGCCGACAATGACAATCGCAGCACCTGCCGCCACCGCCTGTGCCGCCGTTGCGGCATCAAGCCCCCCTGCCACCGCCACCGGTATGGTCACCTCGCCGATGATGGCAGAGAGCGTATCAAGAGAGCTTTTGCCGATCATCTGCTGGTCGATACCCACGTGGGCGTTGATGATGTCAATCCCCAGTGCCTCAAGTTCACGGGCCCGTTCTGCCGGGTTTCCGGTATTGATGAGGTCTGCCATCAGGCGCACCCCGTAGAGGCGTGCCGCCCGCACCGCATCCTGAATGACAGCGTCATCTGCATCTGCGAGCACACAGATGATGCTTGCACCGGCCTTTGCCGCCATCTCGACCTCGATGGTGCCGGTGTCTGCAATCTTCATGTCGGCAATAATTTCATTGTCCGGGAACGCCTCTCTGAGGCGGCGGACTGCGTCCATACCGGCACTTTTAATGAGCGGGGTGCCCGCCTCAATCCAGTCGGCACCGCCTGCAACCGCCTCCAGTGCGATTGGCACTGCACGGCCGGCCTCCTGGATATCCAGGGCGACCTGCAGATGGGGAGAATTCATATCCATTCTCTTGGAATGCAAAAAAATTAAAGATTTGGTATTCTTTAGCGGGCAGGGATGTGTACCTACTCAGTGTAGGTGTCTTTGAAGGTGACGTCGTCAAACGGCTTCTTCGTCGGTGCCACCATCCGTTCTCCCATGGCCGGGTATCCTGCAGGGATGAGTGATACGAGGGTGTACTGCGGCGGGACCTTCATGAGTTCCCGCACGGCCTCATTGTATTCCATCTTGTCACCGGCGACCCAGCAGGATGCAACTCCGTAGGCCCAGAGTCCGAGGATCAGGTTTGAGGTGGCAGCACTGCAGTCTTCCACATAGAACTTCTCGTCACGCAGACCGAAGATGGCAAAACAGGCAGGAGCGTTCGCGATGAACTTCCCGTGGCTTGCCAGTTCGCCCAGCTTTGCCAGCGTCTCCTTGTTGGTGGTGACCCCGAAGAGCCACGGCTGTCCGTTCCGGGCGGTCGGTGCCAGACGGGCGCACTCCATTGCCTGCTCGATTGCCTCCTCGGGGATCGGTTCATCCTTGTAGTTCCGGATACTGCGCCGGCCCTTGATGATGGTTGTTCCAAGATTCATAACCTAAGTTTCAGTCATCACCAATATATGCTTCGCGAAAAGTGGCCGTCAGAAGGGGAAGATGCCCCCCAGAAACGCCATCAGGTTGGTGAGTCCGGCACTGAGAATGTCCCGCGGGTCAATGCCGAGGATCGGCATGATGAAGAGGATATAGACAAATGTCCCGATGATGCTCCCGATATTGGCGAGAGCGGCCACCAGCACTACCTTGAAGAGCGGGTTTTTGCGCATCTGTTCCAGATCATCCGCCTCTGCAATCCGGCTGAAGTCAGCGGCCGTCGGGCGGCGGACTTTCGCTTCCGTGATGGCGGCAAACCATCCGGCTGCCATGAAGGGGTTAAGAGACGTCATCCATGCCACCGCGAAGGCGGTCAGTGCCGAAAACGGATGTCCGCCTGCGGCAAAGACCCCGATTGCGGCGAGAATGCCGTTAATGAGCACCCACCAGATCATCGCGGAGAGGAGCACATCAAGACCGGCGCCGGAGAATGCAATGAGGATAAGGAAGAAGGCGAAGACTGCAAGGACAAAAAAGCCAATGGCTTTTCCCCACGGGAATGTCTTCGGCTGTTCGGTGAGGCTGGCTTTGGTGGGCAGGGTTTCCGGGTGTTCCAGGTAGCGGGCAATCCCCTCCTGGTGGCCGGCACCGACCACGGCAAGCACCCGGTCATATCTCCTGCCGAGGTCGTGAATGGCATGGGCCAGATAGGCGTCCCGCTCGTCGATGAGTGCTGATGCACCTTTCGGTGCGAACCGGCGGAACTCCTCCATCGCAGCCGAAATAACATCCTGATTCGTCATCGAATCGATGTCCAACTCCTCGCCTGCCTTCCCGGCGCCTGAAACTGACCCCACAAGTGCATACACCATCTTCAGTTTCTCGGTAATGGGCATCAGGTGCCAGAATCTGCTGAAGGTGATGTGGATGTCACGGTCGGCAAGGGCAATCGGGATGCCCCGCTCCTCAGCCAGTTCAACGGCGGTCATCATCTCTGCGCCGGGCGAGACACCGGTCTCTTTCCCGATGCGCCGCTGGACATAGGCAAGCAGCCACTGGGCAAGGATGGCGGAGAAGTTCCCGCCTTTGATGACCTCATCAACAGACGGCGGCGCCGCTTCACCCTTCAGCACCATCAGGCGGCCCCGGTCCAGCTCCACGGCGACAATCTGCGGTTCAAATGTCTCTATTGCGTCGGTTACTTCGTCAACGCTCTTCTGCGAGACATGGGCCGTCCCGATAATCTTTACTTCACCCAATGCGTTTCACTCCTTCACTGTCCACCACGGCACATTCGTCCGGCCCCAGCTTCATTGCCATAAATATTTCTCTGGTGCGTTCTGCATCCTCTGCCTCTGCCGCTTCACGCCTGATGCATTCCTCTGCAATCGTCTCCGCCTCACTGCATGCCGGTTTCTGCCCGATGCCCGGGCATGCATACACCGAGAGCGCTCCGTCTTCCAGTGCAAACGGGTAGGTCCGGCAGATGAGGGGGCGTACCGGGTATATAGTACACCGGTTATTCTCATCCAGAAAGATGCAGGTTTCCTCTGTCCGGCGCAGGCACCACGCAAGCGTGAACCCTCCGCCCCCCTCTGCCGGCAGCCACTCGGGATATGGCTCTGCAATATCGTCCCATGCATATCCGGTGTGCTCCATAATTCTCCGGACTTCCGGAGCACTTACCAGAACAAGCATGCCGTCATCCTCCCCCCTGGTGCAGCATCCGCTGCACATCAGGCAGGTAAACCCGGTGGCGCGTATCTCCTCTGCCAGGCGGCGGGTATCTGCCATCACATTCAGGCCCGGTCGAGGGTCAGTGCGTTGAAATTCTCATACACCCGTTTTCCGTCGACCGAGTGGCTGACTTCCGGATGCCACTGGATGCCGAAGATGGGCTCCGTCTCATGGGCCATTGCTTCCACACCGCAGATCTTTGATGTGGCAAGCACTTTGAATCCTTCCGGCACCACGGACACCTCATCCCCGTGGGATGCCCAGACCGGAATGGTGTCCGGGTACCCGGCGAGGATGGTGTCATGGTCGTGGATGGTGACTTCTATGCCGCCGAATCCGCCGGATGCACCGGGGCGGATGGAGCCGCCGCGGGCGGTGGATATGATATGCAGGCCCAGGCAGATGCCGAGGACCGGAAGGCCGGATTCCACATATTCCGGTGCATTGCCTGCCCGATTGATGTCCGGACCGCCGCCAAGGATGATGCCGCGGCAGGACTCTCTGACCTCTGCTGCAGGGACATCGTTTTTGATCATCTTTGCGTCGATATCGAGATCCCTGAGCATCCGGAGGATAAGATGGTTAAACTGGCCAAAGTTGTTGACCACATATATGGGATGCATTTTATAGTGATTTGTTGTGCGAGGGTATATCTTTTTCAGACGTACGGCAGAAACGACCGTTCAGGGGTAGCGTATAGTGGCTGCCAGAGCTGCCGCAATCTCCTCTTCTGAATACCCACGGCGGCGTGCCAGGGCAAGAGCGCCGCCGGCACCGAACCCTTCTTTTACCAGCCGGATGCAGGCACGCGATGGTGACGGCGCCTGCACAAACCGGGCAGGGACGGGGGAGACGGTCACCGGCAGGTTCGCCTGCCCGGCAATGACTGCCACGTCTGCTGCTTCATCCTGCCAGACACGGTCGGTCATCGCACAGGTGATGCGGCCGCTGTTGTCATCTGCCAGGGCGGCCACCGCACACATCTGGGTCGCGCCGCAGAGGACGATGTCACCAGGAAATCCCTGTATGAGGCCCAGTGCCGCGGCCATGACCGGATCGCCGGTCTCCCGGACAAGGGCAGCGCCCCGGAGGGAGCAGATGTCCGGGCAGCGTGTCCGGACTTTCTCCCAGAGGGCCTCCTTTTCGGCGGCAGCATCTCTGTCTGCAGAAGAACTGACCCTGCCTTTGAATCCGCATGCCCGGAGGATGCAGAGTGCATGAGTCGTTCCGCCGGGAATGCACTCGCCCACCCAGAGGGTACGGCAGTCTTCTCCAAGGGCGGCGCCGGCGTCTGCGGCTCTCCTGACAATTTCCTCTGCATCCGGCACCGACGGGCCGTCACGGGGATCGCCTGCCGGTGTGAGTGAGAGCATGGGTGCAGAAACGGGGAGGCTCCCTGCATACCCGGCACGGAAAAAAAGAGGGGTGATGCCGGTGAGCGTGCACATCGCCCGTGTCACCCCGGCCACCGTCAGGCAGGGGGGCAGGGGGCCGGAGCCTGCTACAAAAGCAGCGTCCCGGCCCGGTGTCTGCCAGGTGTCCTCAGGTGTCCTGCCCGCCCCGGAGAGTCCGGGAATGAGGCTCAGGCGGGACGAGCCAAGAAGCACCACGAAGCCATGCGGGGTGGGCATACTCCTGTGTTCAGGAGTAATCCTTCATAAATTCGCGTATCTTTTCCCAGATGGCATCCTTCGGGTGGCCCATCGTGGATGCCAGCCAGAGGGCGCCGCCGGCACCTGCGCCTTCCTTTACTTCACCGGCACAGTAGCGGGCGAGGCCGGGATGGCCGATATTGCCGAAGTCGGGGTCCACGAACCATGCGGTGGTGCCAATCTCTGCGGCGGTCTTTTCAAAGGTGGCGTTTACGTCGTCCCGGACATATACGGTGGTGGCAAGCCGGGGCGGGGTGCCGCCAAGGGCCTTCACCAGTGCCGCGACTGCAAGCATCTGGGTGCCGCCCGCGAGGACCAGCGTGTTCGGATAGGTGGAGGCGATGCCTGCACAGACCGGCATCATCGGGTCTCCTGCCGCCCGGATGATGGCGAGTGGGTCGGTGATGCCCTCGTCTTCGATGCGTTTCAGCACCGCGGCGCAGATCTCCTCTTTTACGGATGCCGGGTGCTCCACGTGGCTGGAGCTCACATTGGCAGAATAGCCGAGCGCCCGCAGCACACAGAGTGCAGTGGTGGTGCCGCCGGGGACGCTCTCTCCTAACAGGAGGAAGTCAGAGTGCTGACCGAGGAGGGTGCCGAGGGTCTGTCCCCGGATATACAGTGCCTCGGCGTCGGGAACTGCATCGCCCTCGCGGGGGTCCCCTCCGCATGCGCCGTAGACATCAAGTGCAGGATATGACGGCGGGTATGCGACACCTGCGTTCACCACAAAGGGCTGAAGGCCGCAGAGTTCGGCCATGGCACGGGTCAGGGTGGCCGGTGTGGCACATCCGGTGGGGCTGACGGGCACGACCGGGGCGCTGGTTATTTTTCCGTTGACAATAATCTCCCCGTCCAGGACAGATGTGGCAAGCGTGAGCTCCGGTGTCGGCCCGGCAGCAGAAATCCCCGGAACGGTGGATATTCTGGTGCTGCCGATTACCACGCCCATCATCGGGCGCGAGAAGGTGATGTCAGGTTTCTCTGAAATGATGCTCATTGCCTGACTGTTGGTTGAATGAGATATTAACAGTTACAAATCAGAGTAATTAACGCAATTATATTTGTTTTCGGAACAAGCCTGCTTTGCTGGTGAAACGGGGATACAAAGGCAGTTATAGCGTGATAGTCCATCTTGGATAATACGATGAGAATCACCGAAGCGCTTCGTGCGATGCTCCAGTTTACCACCATCCTTCCGATGGGCGGACATGCGGACTACGATGCCTTTGCGCGGCATGCCTATATCCTCCCGCTCTCGGGCTACCTGATCGGGGGCATTGCTGCGCTCATTTCCATACTCTTTGTCCAACCGCAGATCGCCGGTGCTGTTGCACTGGCAGTCGTGCTGGTGCTGACCGGGTTCAACCATTTTGACGGCCTCTGCGATCTCGGCGACGGGCTGATGGCCCACGGGAGCAGGGAGAAGCGGGTGATCGCCCTCACGGACCGGACGCTCGGGGCGGGTGCGGTCGGTGCGGCAGTGGTCGTCATGCTGCTCACCTATGCGGGCCTCACCACCGTCACCTGGATTGCAGGGGCGATTCTCATTGCAGAGGTGATGGGGAAGATGGTGCAGGTCATCTTTATCGCCGCAGGTCAGCCATTCCGTGACGGGATGTTCTCCTATATCCATACATTCGCGCGCTGGTGGTTCATACCCCTCTCCTTCCTGCTGGTTGTGCCGCTTATTCTCCTGCCGGTCAGTCCGGTTTCGGTGGGGGTTGCAGCAGCAGCAGCGCTCCTCACCACTGCTGTCCTTATGGCGGTGACCCGGCGTCTCTTTGGCGGCGTGAACGGGGATATCGTCGGAGCCTCCCATGAACTGACGCGCTGTATGGTGCTTCTTGCCCTTGCGGTCACGGGGTTCTGAACTACACTGTCCGGGCACAGTGCAAAAACCCGGATGCATTGCTGTATGGCAGCAGTGCCGGCCCGGCCGTCCCGTGGAAGGGCTGAACCAGTGTTTGCTGCAAAGAGGCCAGCTCGGAAAAAAGATTGGGATAATGAACGATTCAGTAGGAATAGAGTGACTGGAACCCTTCGTTCTTGTCGTCATTGCAGAGGAGGGCGCTTCCGTCCCTGATAAAGAGGTTGAAGGTCATCTGTGCGTTCTGGAGCCCTTCATCCCCCCCTCCGCCGAATCTCATGTCAGCGATCGCTTTTTTCTGCGGGTTTGGCATTTCGCGGCGGCCGACGACGACACCTTCACAGTGAACACAGAATGCACATTTACTGTACACGGAAACTTCTCTTTCCTCGGCACATGTGACCTTTACCATATCGTTCGGGCCTGTTCTGTTCAGTGGCAACGTCTTCATCCAAAGATTTAGGTGGAATCCGATGTAATATCAGGGTGTCGGTTGGTGAGAATTTCATGCCGGAAATTCTGTGCTCTTTTCGCTGAAGAAATCATTTAAATACCTACCCCTCCTATTAATAATACTCGTATCAAAGCGACCGGGCAGACGTCTAACGAGCCCATCCTTACGATTTGGAGGTTATTGAAATATGGCAGCAGATAAGCCACACATGAATCTTGCCGTGGTCGGCCACATTGACCATGGGAAGTCAACAACCGTTGGGAGACTTCTCTTTGAGACAGGAGCAGTCCCTGCGCACATTATTGAGAACTACCGAAAGGAAGCAGAGTCAAAAGGTAAGGGCTCATTCGAATTCGCATGGGTTATGGACAACCTCAAAGAAGAGCGTGAACGTGGTATCACCATCGATATCGCTCACAAGAGGTTCGACACCGACAAGTTCTATTTTACCATTGTCGACTGCCCAGGTCACCGTGACTTCGTCAAGAACATGATCACCGGTGCATCCCAGGCTGACGCAGCACTCCTTGTTGTTGCAGCACCTGACGGCCCCATGGAACAGACAAAGGAGCACGTTTTCCTGTCACGTACCCTTGGTATCAACCAGCTCATCATCGGCATTAACAAGATGGATGCAGCAAAATACAGCGAAGAGCGCTACAATGAAGTTAAAAAACAGCTCTCTGACCTGATCAAGATGGTTGGATACAAACCTGACGACATTGAGTTCATCCCCATGTCCTCATTCGTCGGCGACAACATCGCAACCCACTCTGCAAACACCCCGTGGTACAAGGGACGCACACTTCTTGAGACCCTTGACACACTTGTTGCACCTGAGCTTCCAACCACACTTCCATTCCGTCTCCCAATCCAGGATGTATACTCCATCTCCGGTATTGGAACCGTCCCTGTCGGACGTGTTGAGACCGGTATCATGAAGAAGGGAATGAAGGTCTCTTTCATGCCTGCAAACGTGGAAGGAGAAGTCAAGTCCATTGAGATGCACCACGAAGAGCACGACACTGCACAGCCCGGTGACAACGTCGGATTCAACGTCCGTGGTGTCGGCAAGAACGACATCCGCCGTGGTGACGTCTGTGGTCCTGCAGAGAAGCCACCAACAGTTGCAGAGGAATTCATTGCACAGATTGTGGTTCTTCACCACCCCAGTGCAATCACCGTCGGATACACCCCGGTCTTCCACTGCCACACCACCCAGACTGCATGCACATTCATGGAACTTCAGAAGAAGCTCGACCCACGCACCGGCCAGGTCAAAGAAGAGAACCCCACCTTCCTCAAGACCGGCGATGCAGCAATCGTCAAGTTCCGCCCTGTCCAGCCCATGGTCATTGAGAAGATCAAAGAGATTCCGCAGCTTGGTCGCTTCGCAATCCGTGATATGGGTTCAACTATTGCAGCAGGCATGTGCATTGACGTCATTGCCAAAGATATGAGATAATCTCCTCTCATTTTTTGGTGATAAACATGCAAAAAGCCAGAATTCGTCTTTCAGGAACAGACTTTCAGCAAGTTGAAATGGTCTGTGATCGCATAAGAGAAATTGCAGAACGTACCGGCGTAAACCTCGCAGGTCCGATTCCCCTGCCCACAAAGCGCATGATCGTTCCGATTCGCAAGAGTCCGGACGGCGAGGGGACAGCAACCTGGGATCGCTGGCAGATGCGTGTGCACAAGCGCCTCATCGACCTCGATGCAGATGAGCGTGCACTGCGCCAGTTGATGCGCATTCAGGTGCCAAAAGACATTGGCATTGAAATCGTTCTGGAGAACTAAGGGTGCGGCGTGGAAGCCGCAGATTCCTCTCCAACATTTCTCCGTAGGTTACGGTTTGAACATTTATTCATTGTAATCTTTATTGTCGCGCTTATTCTGCGCTTTTTTGTCCTTGACCTGAAGCTCTTTCATCATGACGAGGCCGTGCATGCCTGGTTCTCCTTTAAACTGCTGACAGAAGGGACGTATGTATATGACCCGGTCTATCATGGTCCGCTTCTGTATTACATAACAGCGGGCATGTTCGCTCTCTTTGGTGACTCGGATCTCATCGGCCGGATAGTCCCGGCCCTGTTGGGAACGCTGATGGTGCTTCTGGTCTGGCCGATATATCGGCTGGGATATCTTGGCAGGCAGGGTGCTCTTATTGCTGCGCTGTTCCTTGCCATATCTCCGGATATGGTATATTTCTCCCGGTTCCTGCGCAATGATATCTTCATCGCCTTTTTCTCCCTGCTTATCGTTGTGGCGCTCCTGTATTATTTTGAATACGGGCAGCGCCGCTATGTGCTGGTGGCGGCCCTTGCCGCAGGGCTGGGCTGCTGTTCAAAGGAGAATATGCCTATCATCCTCGCAATATTCGGGGTATTCCTTCTCGCCGCCGTGGTGCTGAAATGGGTGCATCTGAAAAAGGGATGGTGGGTTGATTTCATCCTCGGTATTGCGGTGATGGGGGCGGTGGGTTCGCTCTTCTATTCATCCTTTGGCGCACATCCGGAAGTGCTGTGGACCGGTGCATTCCGTGCCATTGAGCACTGGACGGCAATGTCGTCCCAGCAGCGTCTTGGAGGGCCGCCATATTTCTATATCATCCTCTTCATGCTCTATGAGGTGCCGATTCTTCTCCTCGCTTGTGTGGGAACGGTGCAGGCATTTGTCTGTGTCCTGTTCCTCAGGAGGGGAAGGCGGCAGACGGAAGCAGCGGTGCCTGACGTTTCCGTGGCATCAGCCGGAGAGGATGGTGCCATACCGGAAGCGAACGGTATTTCTGCTGCTTGTGGGGCGTGTGCGGCGGAGTGCTGCATGACGCCGCCTGTCCGGTCCGAAGTGACAGAGGCGGCGGCACCTGAGCCTGTATCTGAATCTGCACCTGCACCTGAAGCGGATCTGGCTGAATCGGCGGACGGGCAGGACGCTGCAGCAGGTACGGTCGTATCTGAAAAAACGGCCACCCGTTCGTCACCGCTGCGCCGCAAAGCGTCTGCCCTTTTAGCCAGTGCGGGTGCTCTTTGTCGTGACGGAGACGGGGACAGGGAGGGGTGTAATCGCCGTCTCGGCTTTACGCTCTTCTGTATCTGGTGGATGTGTGCGTCACTTGCCACGTATGCAGTCATTGGCGAGAAGGTGCCGTGGCTGATTCTCCATCAGCTCCTTCCGATGATCTTTGTGGCGGCTTTCTTAATGACCCGCAAAAAGGCACTGCTGGCCCTTGTCCTCTCGCTCTTCCTCGTTGTGATGGTGGCCCATGTCGCCTTTACGCCGGCTGACATCAATGAACCCATCGTGCAGGTGCAGAACTCTGAGGAGCTCCGCGAACTCTTCCGCCTGATTGATGCCGGGAATAAAACTGCGGTGACATCAGAGGGCGTATGGCCGCTGCCGTGGTATTATCGGGGTGAGGGCTCTCAGAAACTGACCTATATCTCGTCTGCGGCGGATAATCCGGAGTATTTTGCAGATGGCAGATATGATGTTGTCGTCTCCCATAATCCTGACGGATTTTCTGACCTGCCGGGGTACCTGAGGACAGATGTTATCCGGCAGAGCTACTGGTTCTCCATCCATGACAACCGGGACCGGCTGCTCGCATATTATTTCCTCCGTGACGGGCAGATGGGCAGCGTTAACTGGAATATCTTTGTTCGCCCGGAGATGGCTCTGACAGGAGATATTCCGGTGAATGGCACTGCCTGACGGACTTTCTCTCCTTTTTTTGTGTGTTCTGAGTAGTTTGCCTCTTTCCTGCTCCCTTCTGTTCCCGGTATTATTTGATTTCCGGTATGCGGTATTGTGGCACCGGAAAATTGTTGCCCGGTATAGGCTGTTCTCTGTGTTCAATGGCAGCTGCCCTAATTCTGAAGTGGTGGTGACTGATAGGTATTCCGTCCTCTGAATGTCTACAGGTGCTGTGCGTACCGGATGGTGCTGAAATCTGTCTTCCTCGGTGATTAAGGGATTTTGTCTTCAGACAGCGCTCTCCTGTGAGTACAGGTTCTCGGGCAATATGTGTGAGTCGTGCAATGCAGGAAAATACGGGACTGTGGCTTATGTGAACTGTTGCTGCTCCGGTTATGCGGATCTGCAAGAAACAGCGGTTAAACGTGCTTTTTATTAAAGGAAGGTGCCGTAGTGGAAGAGTGGCGTATCAGTGCACAGAACGGTTTTTTAAAAAAAGGGAGAAATATAAAGCTGAAAGCGATGACTGTGACGATTATCCCAGCTCATCCCATTTGGTAAACCGACGGTATACCACAAATCCGATGCCTGCAATGATGACGACAGCAACGATGATGATGACATATGTCCCCAGACCGCTGAAGTCGGGGAGCAGCCCGCCTTCACCGATATTTTTTCTTAGTTCGGTAGACATTGTGAGAGCTTCATTTGCTGTCAGCTGTGCCTCGTTTGCATTCAGGCGTGACTGGTAGTAGTCCTTATTGTCTCGGAAGTCCTTTGCCTGTGACATCTGCGTCTCTGAAAGGGCCACTTTATTCTGAATCGCA
Source organism: Methanogenium sp. S4BF (assembly GCF_029633965.1). Lineage (NCBI taxonomy): Archaea > Methanobacteriati > Methanobacteriota > Methanomicrobia > Methanomicrobiales > Methanomicrobiaceae > Methanogenium > Methanogenium sp. S4BF. The sequence goes on from NZ_CP091277.1 coordinate 54,826, forward strand.
GTTACCCGGGTGTCGCCCGACATGCTACGGTTGTTGATGAAGTAGGTGATGTCGCTGTTCACCTTATCGATGGTCAGCTGTGCGTCATCGATAAGCTTGCCTGCATAGGCATCTTCGAGGCTTGCTTCTGCCTGTTCAATAAGAGTCCCTGCATCCGCAAGCAGTACATTTGCCTGCGAGTAGCTGGCTGTCTTTGACTGATCAATCTTGTCATCAGCCTGCTGGAAGAGCTGTTCTGCCTGTGCGACATTCACGCCAAGTGCGGTATACTCATCAATTGATGCACGGAGCTCTGTGATCTGTTCTTCGCGGAGGTCCCGAATCTTGTCTACATCTCCGGGATTAATCACCGTACGTTCAATGAGCAACTCTCCACCGGATGGAATGTTCCCGTTTGCATCCAGTTGGCGCAGGCGGAATAGTGCCACATCAGTGGTCTGGGTGACGGTGGGTACCTTTCCGACCAGGGTATAGTCCACACTCACTTCATTGGTGTCCGGATATGCAAGGTCCCATCCGAGGAGACGCACATACCGGCTGGTGGTATGTTTTGGGATACCCTGGCTATTTACAAGGATGGTGTAATCCCATTCCGGATCAACAAGTTCGGTGTAGGCCTCAAGTTCATCATTTGTATCAAATGTGTTCTCTCCGCTGCCTGTCAGTTTGACGATGACATGAACAATCACCTGTTCGCCGGGTGCAAGGTCACCGGATGCCGGGTCTACGTCAGCGACGCTGTCAACAAAATCTGCTGCTGCTGCACCCTGCACCAGGCAGAGTGCGAGCATTAATGAAAGTATTAGTGTTACTCCCCGTTTCATGGTGTATTTCACCTGATCATCTGATTTTCATTCAAAGAGCGGATCAATCTCGTCTCCGTCGAACATGGATGAACGACGTTCTTTGGACTTGACTACATCCTCCTTTGTTTCTTTTGCAATTTCCATCAGTTCACGGATGCGTGGTGCGTCACCGATAGTTGCAAGGACAACCACTGCCGCCACCTTTGAGCTTTCTGTGGGGTAGTCACCACCACGGACTTCAACACCCGCGATGTTCTCTTCCACCCATGACTTGGATTTCTCGACACCTTTGCGGTCCATTTCATTGGGAGGACCAGCTATCAGGACAAGCGCACGCTCAGCGGTGGTGTAATCACAGGGCATGGTCAGACGGCCCAGCATAGCACGGCGCACAAGGCCGATGATCTTTGCCGATTTGTCTTCCCCGGTGAGCACTTCCTCTGCTGCTTCGCGTTTTTTGAGGCCCTTCAGAAGTCCGCCCGCAAATCCCTGTTTCTGCTTGGTGCTCTTGCTGACGGTTTCTGACACTGCATACCCGATAGTGCTCACACCGCCGCCGCGGAGCGTGTTGATGATTTCACTGGAATCAACAACCATCTCACCGACGCCGGACTTGCTGACCTCCCCTGCACGGAAGAGCACGCCGAATCTGCGGACGATTTCGTCATTAAGACGCTGATAGGCTCCGCGGACGCTCTCGCCCTCGTTTTTCCATGCACTGTTGTCAAATATGAATGTGTTGTCAGCCTCATTTACCAGCGTTGAGAGACTGCGGGCTGCATTGTAGGAGTACAGCCTGCCTTCCTCAGGTGCCGGAAGAATGCCTAACGCATAGACTGGTTCACGGTAAATTCGCTTCAGGTGGCGTGCCAGCACCGGTGATCCACCGGACCCGGTACCTCCGCCAAGACCTGCGCAGATTACAAATGCATCAATGTCGTGGGTACCGCGGTTGTCGATGGTGTTGATGATGCTGTCAATCTCATCTGCGGTGATTTTGGCTCCGGTTACGTTGTCAGTGCCGACTCCGTGGCCTTTGACCACGGTCTGTCCAATGAGGATGCGATCCTTGAGCTCGATGTTGTCGAGACCCATAAGATCCGTCCGTGCAGTGTTTACTGCAATTCCCCGGAAGCTCCTTGTCGGTGCCTTCTTGTCCTGTTCAATGAACATGTCGACAATTTTTCCGCCTGCCTGGCCGAATCCTATGAAAAAAACTCTCATATGTGCACACCATCCGATCGAATGAAAATAATCGCTTCTTCAGATTATAAGACATGTTTCTTTCATAACTTCAAAAACTTTCTTATGGCAATTCCTGTTAATAATAGATATATAATGAGAATCTGCATCATAGGCGGAGGATTAACCGGTCTTTCTGCCGCATATTACCTCTCCCGCACTTACTCTGTTGATGTGCTGGAGGCCTCAGCAGAGACCGGCGGTCTGTTATCCTCCTCTCCTGTCCATGATACCAATATTGAGCGATATTATCACCATTGCTTCTCCGGTGATGCGCACCTTCTGGCGCTCATGGATGAACTTGGTCTCGCAGCAGATCTCACCTGGCTCAACGGGAGCACCGGTTATTTCAGCGAGGGCCGCATCTATCCGCTGACGACTCCTTTTGAGATTCTCCGCTATCCGCTTCTCACGCTGCGCGATAAAATCAGGCTTGGGCTTCTGACGCTCAGGGCCGGAAAATATCGGGCGTCATCCTATGATGATATGACTGCAGACGCCTTTATTCTGGATACCTGCGGCCGGCATGCCTATGATTCGTTCTTTGCGCCACTGCTGCGCAGCAAATTCGGGGACTGGCGGCATGAGGTATCGGCTGCATGGCTGATATCGCGGATTGCCATCCGTTCTGATCGTGGTCCGCAGGGAGAGCGGCTGGGATATCTGCGGCATGGCTACCAGAGCCTTATCACTGCGCTATCGGATGCAGTCCGCAGGAACGGCGGGGCAATTCATACCGGCATCCCTGCCCACGCCCTTGAAAAAACGGAGGAAGGGACATGGATGGTCAACGGGGCACCCTATGATGCAGTGGTCTCAACCGTGCGCCCCTCCATTCTCACCTCTCTGGGCGGCCCCTCGCTCCCGGAGATCCCGTATCAGGGGGCGGCCTGCGTGACGATGGGCCTCTCCCGTGATGTACTGCAGGGCATCTACTGGGTCAATGTGAAGGATGAAGCGCCATACGGGGCGGTCATCGGGCACACAAACTTTGCTCCCTTTGAGTGGTATGGGGAGCATATCGTCTATCTGGCATCCTACTTCCGGGACCGGCTCCCCGAGGGCCATGAAGAGCGGATGATCACAGATTTCTGCAACCGTTTCAGCGTCTCCCGTGATGAAATTCGCTGGCATTATATGACGACCGATACCGCCGCAGGGCCGGTATACACCACCGGATACCGAAATCTTATTCCCCCGTATGAGGTGGACGGCCTCTACTGCGCCGGAATGTTCTCTTCTCCCAATTATCCGGAGCGGAGCATGGAGGGTTCGGTGGCTGCGGCACAGGCGGTGGCAGAGACGATCACGTCCAGGGAGGCGTCGCGTGACTGAATACGAGGTCTGCGCCATTCTTCCGGTCTACAATGACCGGGAGGCGCTCGAGACTGCCATCCCCCGCTCCATTGAGGTGCTGGAGGGGATCACGGATTCATTCCTGCTCGCGGTGGCAGAGGATGGCAGCACCGACGGCAGTGCGGAGTTTGTGCGTGAATGGGAGAACAAAGACTCTCGTGTCCGGCTCTTTCATGCAGAAGAGCGCCTTGGCCGCGGGACGGCCCTGACCCGTGTCATCCGTGCAGTGGATGCAGATATTGTCTGTTATTATGATGTGGACCTTGCAACCGATATGGCACACCTGCCCGCACTGATTCAGGCCATCCGTGACGGCAGTGATGTGGCAACCGGGTCGCGCCTGATGCCGGAGAGCGATATTGTGCGCACACAGGGGCGTGAAGTGGCAAGCCGGGGGTATAACTTTCTGGTGCGCACAGTGCTGAAGAGCACGCTGTATGACCACCAGTGCGGGTTTAAGGCGGTCCGCCGGGAGCGTATCCTCCCCCTTCTGGACAGCATTGAGGCCCCGCACTGGTTCTGGGACACAGAACTCCTCGTCCGGTCGCAGAACCGGGGATTTCGTATTGCAGAAATACCTGTGCGCTGGCGGACCAGTGACAAGACGACAGTCAGATTCAGCGATGTGTCTGAAATGGGAATGGCGATCTTCCACCTGAGGCGGCACCTGAATGATTAAAAAGGCAACAGCCATTGTGCTGCCCACCATTCTTGCCGTTGGCATCATCGCGTTTATGCTTTACCGCGTATGGGATGACCTTCTCATCGCCGTCCAGAATGCAGTCTGGTCATACCTGATTCTTGCGGTTGCCATCTGTGTGGGTGCATGGTTTCTTCGCGGCATCCGGTACCGCTCCATCCTTGCAAGCCTCGCGGTATCTGTCTCCCTCTGGCTTTCTACTGCCTGCATCTACCTCTCGCAGACGGCAAATCTCATCGTCCCGGCACGACTGGGCGACCTGATCCGGCTCTTTATCCTGAGGCATGAAGCGGATGCGACCTATACGAGCGGCCTCTCGTCTGTGGTGGTGGAACGGTTCTTCGACATCGTGACCATCGCGCTCCTGGGTGCGGTGACCCTTCCCTTCGTCCTGAATGTCCCTGACTGGTTCATCACCGTCATCTATGTGGCGCTTGGACTCTGCGGCATCTTTGTGCTGGTGCTCTTCTCTGCCGGGCGGCTGCAGTCTGAGAACAAATATCTGAAAGCGGGTATTGACCTCCTGAATCAGGTGAAGGCCGCCTCGCTCTCGGCAAAGGGGATTGTGGGTCTCTCTGCCCTTTCCATCGTGATATGGCTCACTGATGTGGTTATATGCTATATCATTGCCCTGATGTTCGGCGCGGCCATTCCGTTTGTAGTGGTCACGCTTGCCATTGTCATCGGAAATCTGGTCAAGGCGGTGCCGGTCACGCCCGGCGGTGTCGGCACCTATGAGATCGCCGTTGCGCTCACCCTGTCGCTTGCCGGTGTGGACCCTGCGGTTGCGACTCTTATTGCGGTAATCGACCATCTCGTCAAAAACGGCGTCACGGTTGCAGGCGGCGTGGCTTCGCTCTATGTCTTTGGTGACTGGGCAGTCTCCCTTCTGCGCCGTGCCTTCTCCCACTCCCTGGATGTGTCGGAGGTCAAATGATCGGGGCGGCTGCTCAGGCAGCAGGGCTGATACTCTGGCTGCTTATTTTGAAGGTCCTGCAGATGGCACTCTGGCCTGCCCTTTCAAATGCATTCGGGCGGTTTGCCTATCCGGTCTCCTACCCCCTTTCGTTCCTCCTCTTTGGCGGCATCAGCTGGTACCTGGGCCTTGTGCATATCCCGGTGCAGGCGGCGGTGGTGCCGTTTCTTTTGGTCATCGGGTATTATGCCGCCACCGGCTGGTACACCCGCGGGAAATTTTCCGGTGTCTGGAAGTGGGACGCGGCCTTTCTGCTCTGTTTCGTGTTCATGACCGAGGTCCGGTTCTTCAACCCGATGATCTCGTACGCAGAGAAGTTCATGGACCATGCGTTCCTTGCGTCCGTAATGCGTGCGCCGGTGGTGCCTCCGGCTGACCCGTGGTTTGCCGGGGGGTCGCTTGCGATCTACTACTACCTCGGGCACTGGATGATGGGGGTGACGGGCATTCTCTCCGGCACACCGTCATCGGTCGCCTTTAATCTCATCCTGCCGACGGTCTTAGCCAATGCAGCCGTCTCCCTCTATGCGGCCGGTCACCTGCTCCTCACCCGCTTCCGGGCACTTCCGATAGCGGCTCTCTTTCTGGTCAACCCCTCGTTTATTGTTCAGGTGATCTCCGGCGCCAATGCATCCGGTGTGCTCTGGAATTCCACCCGCACCATCACTGACACCATCAATGAATATCCGTTCTTCTCCTTTCTCTGGGGGGACCCTCATGCCCATGTCATCTCGCTCTTCGTGCAGGCGCTCTTCATCTTTCTCATGCTCTACATCCTGCATGAATGGGGTGGTTTATCCGAGCGGAGCAGGTGGATATGTCTGGGTGCGGCAGCGCTCGCACTGGGTGTGATGCCGGGCATTAATTCATGGGATGTCCTCGTGTATGCGCCGCTTCTGCTTGCCGTCGGGGCACTTGTCTGGTACCGGGCCAAAGAGGCTGCGGTACCTGACCCATATCCGTGGCGCCTCTTTCTGGTCTGTCCGGTACTCTCCGTTCTCCTCTTCGCCCCCTACTATTTGATGCTCACGACACAGGGCATCGCCGGCATCGCCATCGTGCCGGGCCCCTCTCCGATACCGGAGTTCATGCTGGTCTACGGATTTTTCATCGTAGTCTTCTGGTGCGCCACGCTTCGCGACATATGGCAAAACACCTGGCTCCTTATTGTGCTCGTGCCCTTTGTTCTCACCGGGTATGTGGCTGCAGGTCTTGCCGCAGTGCCGCTTGCCGCCCTCCTCATGCGGCGGAAGTTCCTGCCTGCTGAGGTGATTTCCATCTTCGGGATGGCTGTCCTGATATTCACCGAACTCTTCTATCTCATCGACGGGATGGGGGATGTCTACTACCGGATGAATACGGTATTCAAATTTGGTCTGGCTGCCTGGATGATGATGAGTGCCGGTGCCTTCCTCTGGCTGGGTGACTGGCTGACACAGCATGTCGGGGATCGGTTTGCATCGGCACGGGCCGTCCGCGCCGGCACCGCTCTTATGGTTCTTCTTCTGGTCTGTGCGCCGGTGGCCATTCCGGACCTGACCTATGGCTACGGCGGCAAGACGCTGGACGGTCTTGCCTGGGTGGAGGGATCTCATCCGGGTGACGCTGCCGCGGTGGCATATCTCTCAGCCCTGCAGGGGAACATCACCATTGTTGAGGCTGAGGGGGGGGACTACAAATATTATTCCCGTATATCGTCATTCACCGGCATCCCCACGGTCATCGGGATGCCGTTTCACGAGATCATGTGGCGGGGGAATGATGCCGGCGTCTTGCAGCGTGCTGCCGATGTGCAGATGATCTATGAAGATCCGTCCCGTTCTCCGTCGCTGTTAGCGCTCTACGGGGTCGACTATCTGGTGCTGGGGGATACCGAACATGAGCGATATACCGTCCTCCTTCCGGATGGGATTCTGGAGCAGGTATTTTCGGAAAACGGGACCTCAATATTCCGCGTTATGGCGCCTTCTGCCTGAATTCAAACGGAATATGGTGCGGGTGGAGGTTAGGTTCAATAACCTTTATTTCCCACACTGTCGATATGATATGGCTACATCAATCACGAACTGATGAGTGATGAGGGAGCAATACGCTACCCACATGCTCCGGCAGAAGGCCGGGTGCATTTTGTGCTCCTGAATGAGGTGAGTTATGTCAAAAGTATACGCAACATTTGAAGTTCCAGACGAGATCCAGAACAAAGCTCTCGAAGTTCTTGAGGTCTCCCGGGACACAGGCAAAATTAAGAAAGGATCGAACGAAGCAACAAAGGCTGTCGAACGCGGAAACGCTGAGCTCGTGCTTATCGGCGGCGACGTTGAGCCGGAAGAGATTGTGATGCACCTTCCGGCACTCTGCGACGAAAAGCAGATTCCGTACCTGATCATCAATAAGCAGAATGATGTTGGCGCCGCAAGCGGACTGGACGTTGGTTCAGCAGCAGCAGCAATCGTCAAAGCCGGAAAGGCAAAAGATCTCCTTGACGAAGTTGTCGGGCAGATCAAAGAACTGAGAGGGTGAACTGACCTATGGCAGACGCAACGCCGGCAGAAGTCCTCGAGGTCATCGGCAGTACCGGCATGCATGGGGAAGCCATGCAGGTGAAGTGCCGTATCCTTGAAGGAAACAACAAAGGCCGTATTATCACCCGTAACACGGTTGGTCCTATCCGTGAGGGCGACGTCCTGATGCTCATCGAAACTGAGCGTGAGGCAAAGAAACTTTCAAGAAGGTGAAGTGAATGGTTGAGCATCATATCTGTACGTTCTGCGGTGAGCCGCTGGAACCCGGTACCGGAAAGATGTATGTCCGTAAAGACGGATCCATCTATTACTTCTGCAGCCCAAAATGCCAGAGCAACTACGACCTCAAGCGTGTCCCCCGTCGTGTTGTCTGGACCAAGGCAGGCCGCAAGGCACTTGGTAAGGAGTGATCCCTTTATGGATCGCACTTTTTTAATGATCAAGCCCGATGGTGTCCAGCGCGGCCTTGTCGGTGAAATCATTGCCCGGTTTGAGAAGAAAGGCCTGAAGATGGTCGCCGGAAAGTTTGAGACTCTTCCGGAAGACCGTGTGATGGAGCACTATGCTGAGCACACTGAAAAGCCATTCTTCGCAGGTCTGAAGGCCTATATCACCAGCGGACCCTGTTTCCTGATGGTATGGGAAGGCAAAAATATCGTTGCCATCACCCGGCAGATGATCGGGGCAACAAACCCTGCAGAAGCAGCACCCGGCACCATTCGTGGTGACTGTGCAATGGAAATAGGAATGAACGTTATCCATGGCTCTGACTCAGATGAGACAGCAGCACGCGAGATTGCGATTCATTTCGCTCCGGAAGAGATTTCCTCATACACCCGGATTGACGAAGCATTCCTGTACGAATAAGCGGTACAGGTAATTTTCTTTTTTTTTTGGCGCCGTGCCGACACCGATAGTGTATCCATCCGCAATCCCTGTGGGCATAGATATGCCGTCTGTTAGTTTTTTTCTCCCGCATTAAGAGACAGCGGCGGAGATATTTGTTGAATGCCGGCATGAATAAAAAGGTAAATGAAGGCATAGAAGAGATTTATTGCTGATAACCGGAGGGTGTTGTACAATCATGTCTGAATTGGTACTGAGGGGGGGGATGATTCTTGTCGGCGGGTCCATTGTTCTTGCAGGGACGGTGATCGCAGCGGAGATAATGGGGTATTCTGTACCGTTTGGGGGTCCGCTGCTTCTCATCTGTGCTGCGCTTATCATTGCCGGGGTGTTTATTGTGAACAGGAGCGCTGTTGCAACGGCATCCGGGGACTCCTGATGGGGGAGGGATGCGTTCGCATCTGCTGTGTGCAGGCGAAGAGCGCTCCTGACGATCCTGAACAGAATTTTGCGCGTGCGCTGGAATTTGCGCGGGAGGCGGGACAGCGGGGTGCCTCTCTTGTCGTATTTCCCGAGCAGTATCCAACGGGGTGGGATCCCCATGGAACGGAGTTCACGGATGACGGGTCCGGTGCCATCTGCCGGGGGTGGGCGGCAGTGGCGGCGGAGGCAGGCACTCATGTGCTGGGTTCATACCGGAAAGAGACGGATACCCTGCCGCAGAATGTTGCCGCAGTCTTTGCCCCGGACGGCACTCGTATTGCAGAGTATGCCAAGATTCACCTCTTTTCGCCGGGCGGGGAGGATGAGTCGTTTCTGCCGGGGGACGAGCTTGCCACATTCACGCTCGGCGGGGTCATGTTTGGCATTGCTATCTGCTATGACCTGCGGTTTGCCGATCTCTTCTCTGCCTATGCACGGGCGGGATGTGATGCAGTGGTCGTGCCTGCGGCGTGGCCCTGCGCCCGCCTGAAGCACTGGGACCTCTTTTTGCATGCCCGTGCCCTTGAAAACCAGATGTATGTGGCGGGCGTGAACCCGGCAGGCGGGCTCACCGGAGAAGGCACCTGCGGGGGGACTGGCGTTGTCGACCCGCAGGGGGAGGCCGCTGTCCGGGCAGATGATGCGGGGACTGCGCTTCTCTGTGCGGATATCAGCCCGGCCGCTGTCCGGGCGGCGCGTGCTGCATTTCCGGTGCGTGCAGACCGCCGGGATGATCTCTATTCCTGTCTCTGAGGGGGTTGATAAGGGGAGTATCTATACCTATCGCGGGCACCAATCTATACAGCATGTATCGTCTTGTCTGCATAGGCTGTGGTACTGAATATTCAGCGGATGAAATCATCTACCGCTGCAGTGCATGCGGTCATCTGCTTGCGGTGAAATACGACCTTGATGAACTGAATATCTCGCGTGCCGAGTGGGACCGCCGTCCCCTGAAACTCTGGCGCTACCGGGAACTCTTACCCGTGACGGGAGAGCCTGTCTCCCTGCAGGAAGGAGGCACGCCGCTCTACCACATGAAGAGAATCGGTGAGGAGCTCGGCCTGAAAAACCTGTATGCAAAGCATGAAGGAATGAACCCGTCCGGTTCGTTCAAGGACCGCGGGATGACCGTCGGTGTCTCGATGGCGCTCCAGCTCGGGATGAAGACTGTTGCCTGTGCGTCAACCGGCAACACCTCGGCGTCTCTGGCGGTGTATGCGGCAAAGGCAGGCATTCCTTCCGTTGTGCTTCTCCCTGCCGGGAAAGTGGCGCTTGGAAAGGTGGCGCAGGCACTGATGCATGGTGCAAAGGTCATTGCCATCCGCGGCAACTTCGACCGCGCACTCGAGATGGTGCACGATCTCTGCATCTCTGAAGGGCTTTATCTCTTAAACTCAGTCAATCCCTACCGGCTGGAAGGGCAGAAGACGATAGGGTTTGAAGTCATTGACCAGCTGGGGGAAGTCCCGGACCGCATCGTTCTCCCGGTCGGCAATGCCGGGAATATCTCTGCTGTCCACAAAGGCCTCGGTGAACTCATCGAACTCGGGTTCATCGACCGGATGCCGATGATGACCGGCATTCAGGCAGCCGGGTCACAGCCGGTTGTCGAGGCGATCGCCGGAAATCTGCCGGAAGTCATACCATTCAAAGAGCCGGAGACGGTGGCGACCGCCATTCGTATCGGTGCACCGGTCAATGCGGAGAAGGCGCTGCGTGCCATCCGCGAGACCGGCGGGACGGCTGAGTCTGTCACCGATGAGGAGATCCTTGCAATGCAGCGCGACCTCGCACGCAAGGAAGGTATCGGTGTGGAACCTGCGTCTGCAGCGTCGGTTGCCGGTATCAAAAAGCTGGTGGAAGCAGGCCGCATCGACCCTGACGAACGGATTGTGTGTGTGGTGACCGGGCACCTCCTGAAAGACCCGGAGACGGTGATCCGCCAATGCGAACCGCCCATAGAGATAGACGCAGATATTCAGTCGCTCTTGTCTGTCTTGCGCTGATTCTCTGTGCAGGCACGGCGTCTGCTCTCTCGGCCGTCTATACGGTCGCAGAGAATGGCACTGCCTATACCGCAGAGATTGAGGTGCTCCAGGCAGAGAAGTATGCCTTCACCGAGCCGGGGCTGTTGGGCGAACCGGTGCCGATTACGGTATCGGATATCTCGCTTTTCAATGCAACCGGTCCGGTGAACTATACAGAGGATTTCTCCGGCACCATACGGTTTCCCGAAGGCAATTATACGATTCACTTTGTCGCACCCCTGAAATCAAATGAACTCACAGTGCTTCTTGCCGATGCCTCCACGATTACGGTATCGCTGCCAGAGAAATACCGGGTGGAAAACCCGCTTCTGGGCTCCGTGAGTTCAGGCGGTGTTGTCAATGCGACCGGCAACGGCACGACGATTCTCTGGGAGAATGCCCGGAGTGCACAGGTGCGCTATTATGACGCCTTCCAGGAACAGGCGCTTCTCATCTTCGGGACATTCTGGATCGGCCTTGTGGTCATATTCCTGGTCCCGTACCTGATTGTCCGCCGCAAAAAAGAGTGATCCAACGGATGCGTGGCGGCACCCTCTTATATCTGGCAGGTAATATCTGCCAGATATATGAGGTGAAATGATTGCGAATACAACTGATTCTTTTTGCGTGTTTTATCGGCCTTGTCGGTGTCTGTGCGATGCCGGCTGGTGCATCGGTGGCTGATGTCACCCAGGGGTCGACTGTTTTTGTCGGTGAAGAGGGCCTTGTCCTGCAGCCGGGCGTTTTGGCAGCCAATGATACCCAGGTGGCATGGTATCCGTCCGGGACGGATGTTTCCGTTACGAGTGTGCCGGAGATTACCGTGACTGTGACTCCTTCACCGTTTGATGTGACACCCGTGCAGTTTGGCAGCCGCACCGGTGCGTGGTACTCATATCCGAACGGGGTGGCACAGGCAACGCCTCATGTGGCGTTTCTGGTGGACCAGCCGGAAGCAAGGGTAAAGCTCTGGGTCTACACCTCCGGCGGGGGCGAGGACGGCACCGGGTATAAGACCATCCGGGGCGTGAAACTCGGGTTCAGGATGGAGACGAACCTGTATCCAATCTTCAACCGTCCGGGTGTCAGTGCCGTTGATCCCGGCATTGATATCTATGTGGAGGCTCCGGGGGGGTTCACGTATTCGGCGCTCTATGACGATGCAGCCGTCCCCCGTGCAGTATCTATCACCGAACAGCATCCGCAGACTGCCTATGCCTATGTGCCGGTGCAGCCCGGTGCTACCTGCGTCTGGGACACCGGCAATTCTGCGTATGATGCCGGAGAGTATACCTACTATGCCTATGCCGATGTGAACGGGCTGAAAAATGTGGTGGGAAGGATAGAGGGCGATACCTTTACCCTGCTTGCGACGGCAACGGATTCTGTCGGGACAGCGCCCACTCCGGAAATTCCGACTCTGATCACCGGCACCGGGACAGTCACGCTTGATACCACCACCGGTGGCATTGTGCAGACAGATACCATCCTGTATGATGGGGAGAAGATGGCATATGTCTCGATAGCGGAAGGGACACGGGCCTTAAACGACAAGGCGCAGGCGCTCATGTCCCTTTCCATGATCATGGTGGGCGACCCGCAGAATGTCGGCCCGCTCCCTGAGGGGCAGAATCCGCTATCCACCTACCGCATCAGCCCGGAGGGGTCATCGCTCTTTCCGTCTGCTGACCTGGGCATTCTCATCGGTGATAACTCCCTCTCCCACAATCTATGGTGGTGGAGTGAATCCGCAGGCAGATGGTATGCGGTTTCCGCAGAGACAGACAGTAATGACGGCTACCTGAAGGCAGCGATCACAAAGACCGGGTATTATATGATGACCTATCCGTCAGGAATGCCCTCAACAGCCACTCCAACCGCTGAACCGACCATCCTGCCGGAGCCGACGGCAACAGCAGAACCGACGGCATCGCCCACGCCCACACAGACACCTTCCGGGTTCCTGGGGATTCTGGCAGGACTGGGAGCATGCGCTCTTCTGAAGAAGAGATAATCCAATCCTCCTTTTTCCGGGATTAAAAAAAGTGGCGAATGTCCACCGAAGGTGGGTTATTCATTCAGTTCGATATCGATGTTGTATTTTTCGGCGTTTGCATCAGCGATTGCCTGAATCTTTGCAATCTCTTCGGGAACCGGCTGTGGCTTAAAGAGGTGGCGGAACCGCTTCTGTGCCTTCAGATAGTCGTCAACCGGGACACGGCGCACTTTCTTTGCCTTTTTCAGCTCGCCGTTTTCCATCTCGTAGTTGACCCAGAGGCCACACTCGATGGCCTGTTTGCCGATTTCAATGGTCTTAGCACCATCAAAACCCCATCCTGTGCTGCACGGTGCATGGACCTGGATGTAGCATGCACCGGGCGTGTTGACTGCTTTTTCGACTTTCTTCATGACGTCCATCGGGTATGCAACCGATGCTGTTGCGACATAGGATGCGCCGTGGGCGTTGAGAATCTGGGGGAGATCTTTCTTGGGCCGGGAGTTACCCATTGACATCCTGCCTGCAGGCGATGTCGTGGTGCTTGCGTCATACGGGGTGGCACCGGATCGCTGGATACCAGTGTTCATGTAGGCCTCGTTGTCGTAGCAGATGTAGGTGATGTCGTGCCCACGCTCGAAGGCACCGGAGATGCAGAGCATACCGATGTCAAAGGTGGCGCCGTCACCACAGATGCAGACGACCTTCTCTGTCCGGTTGTTGTGCTTCAGGGAAGCCTCGACGCCGGATGCGACTGCTGCTGCGTTCTCGAAGAGCGAGTGGATCCACGGAACCTTCCATGCGGTCTCGGGATACGGCGTGGAGAACACCTCCATGCACCCGGTGGATGCGACAATGATGGTGTCTTCCCCGGCGCCTTTCAGGATGAGCCGTGCAAGCATCGCAGGGCCGCATCCTCCACAGGCTCGGTGGCCGCAGTCAAAGAGTTCCAGTGACTTGTCGACCATTTAGAGCACCTCCGTTCTCAGACCATAGAACATATTTCCTTCCCCTTTCTCTGCAAGGGCAGCAATGGCACGGATGTCCTTTTTGCGGATATCCCTGCCTCCGAGACCGGTGACATAGCTGTATACGTCAATGCCGGTGCCGGTCAGTGCGTCCTTCACTTCAGGGCCCACAGCTCCTTTCATGGCAGAGCCGAGGGAAATGTTCTTCTCAAGGACTGCAACTTTCGAGACTCCTGCGAGCGCCTGTGCAAGCTCTTTTGCCGGGAACGGGCGGTAGGTCCGAATCTTGACAAGGCCTGCCTTGATGCCGTCTGCACGCATCTCGTCGATGGCGTCTTTTACCGTGCCGCAGATGGAGCCGAGCGCAACGAATGCGACATCAGCGTCGTCCATGCGGTAACTCTCGGTGTGGGTGGAGTAGTCGCGGCCGAACATCTCGCCGAATTCTTTACCGGCTTTGCTGATGGCGTCACCGGCACGCTGCAGGGCTGCATCCGTCTCATACCTGAACTCCATGTAGTAGTCAGGGGTGGCGTACATGCCCATAGAGAGCGGTGCTTTTGCATCGAGTTTGTTGTAGGGCACATAGGGCGGGAGGAATGCGTCTATTTCCTCCTGTGTCGGGATGTCCACCGGTTCGTAGGTGTGCGAGAGGATGAACCCGTCAAAGCAGACAAATCCGGGGAGCAGGACATCATGCTGTTCTGCTGCCTTGTATGCAATGAAGTGCTGGTCCGTCATCTCCTGCACATCTTCTCCGTAGAGGTGGAACCATCCGGCATCTCTGAGGGAGATGGAGTCCTGCTGGTCGTTCCAGATGGAGAGCGGTGCGCCGAGTGCACGGTTTGCAATCGACATGATGATCGGCTGGCGCATGCCTGCCACATTGAAGACCACTTCTGCCATGAGCATGAGGCCCTGCGATGAGGTGGCCGAGTAGACTCGGGAGCCTGCGGCGGATGATCCGAGGCAGACGGAGAGTGCGGAGAGTTCTGATTCCACACAGATATATTCTGCGTCAAGGTCCCCGTCTGCGACAAAATCTGCCAGACGTTCAACGATATGGGTCTGGGGGGTGATTGGGTAAGCTGAGACGACCTCCGGCCGGCAGAGCTTGGCTGCCTCTGCAACGGCGTGAGACCCTTCCATTATCTGTAACATCTTATTTTTCCTCCTGAATCATGCTAATCGCATCTGCAGGGCATTCCTTGGCGCATACGCCGCAGCCCTTGCAGAAGTCAAGGTCAAAGAGGATCTGGCCATCATTATCACTGACTGCCGTTTCCGGGCAGAGCAGTATGCAGGTGCCGCAGAGGATGCATTTCTCCATATCCACGACCGGCATGTAAACCCGCCATGATCCGGTTTTGTTATCCTGTGCCCTGCCGGGTGCAGCAGCGCATCCGATACGAAGTGCCATATTACTGTCCCTCCTTTACGAGTTCATAGGCGCGGCGTGCTGCTGCGATATTCTTCTCAGCAAGGGAGCCGGAGAAGCGTTCGGAAAGTGCCTCCTCCAGTGCTTCCAGCCCGATTTCACCGGTAGCCGCGGCAAATGCACCCATGAGGGTGGTGTTTGTGATCGGCAGCCCGAGGATCTCAAGGGCAAGGGATGTTGCGTCGATAGCAATGAGTCTGACCCCGTCGGGGACACCCGCGACGGTATCTTTCTCGGTATTGACAAGCGCAATGCCGCCTTTTTTCAGTCCACTGAAGACGTCGACATCGGCAATGAGCGAACTATCCTGCACGACAATGTAGTCGGGTTCATATATCTGGCTGCGAAGGCGGATCTTCTCGTCACTGAAACGGACGAATGCCTGCACCGGTGCCCCTCGCCGTTCGACACCAAATGCGGGGAACGCCTGTGAATAGACGCCACTTTTGAAGGCAGCGGTTGCTATGAGCTCTGCTGCGGTCACAGACCCCTGCCCTCCTCTTCCATGAATGCGTAGTTCTCTCAAAAATATCCCCATATAATCTTACATGATTAATAGATAAGAATTTTTGGCAGGGGCATGCCGGGTCTCCCCTCCAGACGAAAATTAACTGCCGATTCTGCTTTATTTGTCGAAAAAGGATGAATGGCGTGGGGAAACACGCGAGAATTGAGGGGGTGGCGGGTGATGGTTTTGTGGGTGGTTCGTGGTGTGGTGTGGGTGTGATGCGGTCTGTTTTTTTGCAGAAGTGGACAGGAATAACCGGAACCTCCGTCAGAGCAGTGTCTTCAGGGCATTCCGGTGCAGGGGGACTCCGGCGTGGTTTTGGTAATCCGGATGGCTCTGTGAAGAAGAGTGCTGTTCGTTTTTGCGGAGACCTTTAGCGCGGCATCCTTGCTGCCCGGTTGCGGATTCAGCTGCATCTGGCTGCATCTAAATGGTCCCTGTGACTCTGGCAACCTGCTTTATGCTCCCCTGCATGCATTTTGTTCGTTCAGGGTCTTCCCGGAGCATGATGCAGGATGAGAGCACTATTCCGGATAAAAGGCTCTCGGAATGTGTGGCTCAGGAATTGTATGTATAATCGTGCAGAAATATTTGAATGAGGGTGACGCCTCCCCCATTCACCGCACAACCCCAAGCCCCAGCACCGACTTCACCCCACCTTCAAACACATCCCGTGCAATCCGTGCACAGCCGCGGGCCGCCACCCAGTCGTCGAAGATGGTCACCGGCGTTCTGATGAGGCGGGATACCTCCGCTGCGATGGCGGGTGCCTGTGATCCGGCAAGGGCCACCGGTGCGTCGGGGGCAAGCAGGCGCAGAGAGGCGCACTCCATTGCCGCCCAGAGGGCGAGGGTTGCCTCCTGCAGGTCATCGGGAGTGGTGTGGTGGACGCCTGCGTGGAGGAATGCCTCGTTTGCCGTCTCCTCTCCCCGGTCAATCCGGCGTATCGCATCCACATCAAGGGCGCCGTGAGTGGTGCCCGGCGCAAAGACACAGGCATCAAAGGCACCGGCGATGGCCCCTTCGGTGACAAGCAGGCTCACGGTGTTGGAGCCTACATCTGAAACAATGAAGGTGTCGCCCAGCGCCTGCTGCACCGCGTAGGCGATGCCGAGCTTCTCAGGGCTTGTCTGGTGAGAGTATGCCTTGAACCGGGGGTCGGTGGGTGACCCGCGGTGGATGCCGGGAATGACCACTGCGGGAATGCCGGATTTTGCAATCTCGTCATAGACACGGGTCCCGCCGCCGGTGTGTTTC
The DNA here is from genome assembly GCF_029633965.1 of Methanogenium sp. S4BF. Lineage (NCBI taxonomy): Archaea > Methanobacteriati > Methanobacteriota > Methanomicrobia > Methanomicrobiales > Methanomicrobiaceae > Methanogenium > Methanogenium sp. S4BF. The sequence continues at coordinate 71,954 of NZ_CP091277.1, forward strand.
CCGGCTCCTTCACGGGTGATGATGCCGCGGTTTTTAACCTTCCTGATGTCGGTGATGGCGGTGATTGCATCTCCCATTGAGTAACAGACGGCAATACCCTCAATCTCCTCAACCGGGCAGATCTGTTCCAGTGCCGCAGTTGTGAACCCGGTTGCCTTCTCACGGGGTATCCTGAATTCTGCAGTATCCGATGCAAACCGCAGTGCTGTTGTGCCGTGGTCGATGCCAATATACATATTTAACCTGTATTAGTATCGGCAGACGGTATTATACGGTTTATTACTTGGTGCAGGGCAATGTCCGAAAGTGAGGCATATTTCCTTAGGACCCCAATCCCCTGCGGTATGCAAAAGAGGTAATTCTCTCTGTTGATTGTATTAATAAAGGGTAAATGGACAAAGAATCAGATTCTTCTTTGTCATCCCTCACTTTCGACAACCCCGTCCACAAAACTCTCAAGCTGCATCAGAGTGGATGGCTCGATGCCTTTTTCCACTGCGAGAAAAACTCCCGATATGTCCAGTATCTTCAATTTACTGGTTATAAAGTGGATGAATTTAGTCAGGTTTGCAGACGAGATGTAGATGAGCATACTGTTGACGGAATCCAGAAGAACCCAGACCTTATTTCCATTAATGGTTTTCAGCAGCTCGGTGACCGCTATCCCCATATCGGTCAGATTTGAGGGATTGTTGACAAATGTACAGTTCACCGCGCCTTCGGACTCTTTTCCTATCGCATATTTGGTAATGGCGTCGATGAAATGGACATTGTCGAGGTTGATGCCGCCCTTTACGTAATCTTTTCGAAGCACATTGTAGGGGTCGTTTGTGGTGATGACAATTGTTGTAAACCCTTTTGCGGTAATCTCCTTTATAATCTCAATATTTTTCTTCCTGAGATTCCGTGGTTCTGAAAGTACAAGATAAATTGCCGCCTCACTGCTCTCATCAAAAGACAAATCCATGCTCGCTTACTCCGATAAATATCTCTTTAGTTCGGGAGGCATATCTTCAAAAGCAAGACTTACCGCTTTGTTCAGTTCATAGAGGTTTTCAATAATCTTTTCTGCATTTTTTGTCTGAATTTTGATCTGCAGGATCAGGTCATCCGTTGTACACTCATCGTTCTCCAGCCGAGTGATTATTTCATCCATATTGTTCTTTATAACTTCGACGGGATTTTTCAGCCTCATCGCAGATTCGCCGATATACTCAATAATCTCGGCATGCAGTTTTTTCTCTTTGGTGATGTCGCGTCCAATAAGGATAAACCCGAGCGTCTTTCCTTCATCGCTGTCCAGCTCACGGGTATTCCATGATATTATCTTTTCGTGCCCGTCTTTGGTATGTATTCTGCTCTCAAAATTCTCAAGATCTTTTGTGCGGGAGATGATGTCGATGATCTTCGTTGTCACGTCTTTCCGGTATTCAGGGTCAGGGTAGAGCTTTTTCCAGATATCATTGCTGCCGGTGACCTCCTCTGCCGTGAATCCGCTAATCTCCTCTGCAGCGCTGTTCCAGACTTCAACGCGGGTTTCCGCATCAAGAAACGCAATCCAGACGTTTGCGTTCATTAAAAGCGTCCTGAATTTCTTCCCCAGTGAGACCACTTCGGTGATATCCCGCCCGATGGTAATATATCCGGTAATTTCACCGTCTTCTGCAAGGATCTCTCTGGTATTCCATGAGATCTCCTTCTGCTTCCCCCCTTTTGTATGGATGACGGTCTCAAAATTCTCCAGATTCTGCCGGTTTTGAATGGCATCATCAATTTTTTGGGTAACCACTTCCCGGTATGGCGGGTCCGGATACAGTTTCTTCCAGACTTCTCTGCTTCCCCTGACTTCACTCTCTGTATATCCGCTTATATCTTCAGCCGCTTTATTCCAGACAATGACGCAGCCCTTTGGGTCAAGAAATGCAATCCATACATTGGCATTCATCAGCAGGGTTTCATAAAATCCGGCGGTTATTGATGCGTTTTCAAATGCAAATTGTGCCCGATTCTCATTTGAATGGTGATTGTGGTTGTGCATCAGTGTGCCCTCATGGAAAAAAAGCAGGGACTCAATATATACTTATCTTACTGAAATCGGCACATATAGCGAAGAAAGGCGAGCGGTATGGAGTGTTCGTATCACGGTCTGAAAAAAAGAGGATTTTGGTAATCCGTTCTGATTATTTCGTGCCGAAGAGGCGGTCGCCCGCATCGCCAAGACCGGGGATGATGTAGCCCTGTTCGTTCAGGTGGCTGTCAATCACCGCAGGAATGATGTCGACATCCGGGTGCTCCTCCTGCATCCGGCAGATACCCTCCGGCGCCGCGAGAATGCAGAGCACCTTTATGTCCTTCACGCCTGCCTCCCTGAGCAGTGTGCATACCGCGGCAGTGGTGCCGCCGGTTGCAAGCATCGGGTCAAGGATGTAATTGCGCCGGTCCTGCACGTCCTCAGCAAGCTTCGCATAATACTTCTTTGGCTGCAGGGTTGCCTCATCGCGGTAGTAGCCGATGTAGCTGATGCGTGCTGTTGGAATGACGGTCAAAAAACCCTCCTGCATCCCGATGCCCGCACGGAAGATAGGGACAATGGAGGGGTCTTTTTCCTCCACCGTCTGGACATCGATCGGAGTGCCCTGCCAGCCGGTCATGGTGGTCGTTGTCAGGGGGAGGTCCTTTGTTGCCTCATAAGCAAGGAATGTGGAGAGCTCGGTGACGATCTCCCGGAAATCCTTGGAGTTCGTTGCCGGGTCACGGAGCATCGTCACCTTGTGGCGGATTAAGGGGTGGGTGACCGGATAGACCGCCATATCAGAAGTCCACCTCGACAACCGGCTCCTCTCCCTTCTTTGGTTCAGGGATGATGAGGTTTAACGCCACACCGATGATTGCTGCAAGGCCGATGCCTGCAAGCTGGAAATCACCGATTGGAATGAACAGCCCGCCGATACCGGAGACGAGCACCACAGCAAGGATGGCGAGGTTCTTCGGGACGGTGAGGTCAACCTGATTTTTCACCATCTGTTCGATACCCAGGCTTGCAATCAGGCCGAAGAGGAGAATCAGGACGCCGCCCATCACCGGTCCGGGGATGGTGCTGAGGAATGCACCGATCTTGCCGATGAATGCAAAGCATATTGCAAAGACTGCACCGAAGGTCATCACCAGCGGGTTGAAGTGGCCGGTCAGTTTGACAGCGCCTGTCACTTCAGAGTAGGTTGTGTTGGGGGGGCCGCCCACCATGGATGCAAAAAACGTTGCAACACCGTCTCCTAAGAGAGTGCGGTGGACACCCGGGTCTTTCAGGTAGTCTTTGCCGGTTACCGAGCTGATGGTGAGGATGTCGCCAAAGTGCTCAATTGCCGGTGCAATGGCGACCGGGATGATGAAGAGGACTGCTGCGAGGTTCCACTCGGGGAAGACAAAGTTCGGTGCCGCCACCCATGCGGCAGTGGAGAGGGGTGCGAAGTTGACCACACCGAGGGCAATCGATGCAATATATCCGACAGCAATACCGCAGAGAATCGGGATGAGTTTGAGCCATCCTTTTGCAAAGAGGAAGATGACCATCGTTGTCACGAGTGATATGCCGGCGATGATGAGTGCTGTCTCCACAGGGATTACCTGTGTGTCGCCGGCCATGCCGAGCGCCATGGAGACTGCGACCGGTGCAAGGGAGAGACCGATGACAGCGATAACAGGACCTACCACAATCGGCGGGAATACCCGGGTGATGACTCCCACACCGAAGTAGCGCACACACAGACTGAGAAGGACATAAAAAAGACCTGCACAGGCAAGACCGCAGAGCGTCGAGGGGATACCCCATGTTGCGATTCCAAACGTGATTGCCGGAATAAACGCAAAGGACGATGCCAGAAATATCGGCACTTTAAACCGGGTAATCACCTGAAAGATGAGGGTTCCCACACCAGCCGTGAAGAGCGCAACACCGGGGTCAAGCCCGGTTAAAAGGGGCACCAGCACGAGTGAGCCGAATGCCACAAAAATAATCTGGAGGCCGCCAAAGACCTCCTTGATTCCAAATTCACCAATTCCAATATTCATTCTTTCAATCCCTGAAAGTCAATCATCATTGAGGCATGATGTCGTAAAAAAGTGGATGCTAATGATATTATAGATAATCTGTTGATGCCTGCCTGTTATGTCGGGGAACAGCTATTTAATCCATTTATACGGGTGAGATGAGATGTGCCGGGGTATTTTAACCCCCATCCGTCTCAGTTAATGGAGAGAGGCTGCCATCCGCCGTTTTGCATACTCCATCAGTCCGATAAGCGCTATCCCTGCAACGGTGAAGAGGATGGCGGATATCCCGAATCCCCCTTCCTGCATGATGATGCCTGCAAGCATCCGGGTGGACCCAAGCATAAGACCGGTGAGAAACGCAAGCATTACCGCGTGATGTGTGCGCAGGAGATACTGCAGTGTCCGGGAGAAGGCGAGCAGCCCGATGATCCCGCCGGTCATATAGGTGATGAGCTCCGGAAGGGCGAGGGTGTGGACGGCATTCAGGAGATACTCATACTGGTTGAAGAGGAGGGTGATGTATGCACCCGATATGCCGGGGAGGATCATCGCGCAGAGAGCGATGGCACCGGTAATGAAGAGCACGGGGAGGGAGTGGCCGAGGGATGTGGGGTTTAGCCCTGCGATGACAAATCCTACGGCAAATCCGGCGATGAGAAATACGATGATGTCTGCTCCCCGACGGCTGACCTCTGCAAATATGAGCACCGAGGATGCAAGGATGATTCCAAAGAAGAGTGCATAGGTCTCAACAGCGTATCCGTTCAGAAGGAAGAGAATGATCCGGGACATGATGAGGGCCGCCACCCCGATGCCTGCGACGAGTGAGCCCATAAAGAGCGGATCAACAGCTCGCACGCCGTCCAGAAATGCTTTTTTGTCTCCCCGGATGAGGTGCTGCAGGGTATGGATATGGATATTGCCGATGGCATTGACGAGCCGTTCGTAGATGCCGGTGATCAGTGCCATCGTCCCGCCGGAGACGCCGGGGATGATGTCTGCAGCACCCATCACCATTCCTTTGAGAAATATGAAGATATATTCACGGCTTATAGGGTCAGGAGTCACACTATTCTATGTGAAAAGAGAGTTTTTAATGGTATAGCAGACGATAGTTCGTCAGCTATGAAATCGATCATCACCGGCGGTGCCGGGTTTATCGGCTCCCATCTGGCAGATGCACTGGTCGCCCGGGGGGACGAGGTCATTGTCATCGACAATCTTTCAACCGGGACAGCTGACCATCTTTCCGGACATATTGCAGCAGACTCCCTGTTGCTTCTGACAGACGACCTCCTTGAAGACGGCTGGCAGGATGCGTTTGCAGGAGCACAGCGGGTGTACCATGTCGCAGCAGATCCTGATGTGCGGGCAAGCGCAGGGGCGGCATACGAGGTATACCGGCAGAATACCGAGGCTACGATGCGGGTTCTGGAGGCGATGCGGTTGTATGAGGTGCCGGAGCTGGTCTTCACCTCAACGTCGACCGTCTATGGCGAGGCATCGGTCATCCCGACACCGGAAGACTATGCACCGATGGTTCCCATATCCATCTATGCCGCCACCAAACTGGCTGACGAGGCGATGATCTCCGCCTATGCAGCCACATACGGCATGAAGGCGTGGGTCTTCCGGTTCGCAAACATCATCGGCGAACGCAGCAACCACGGGGTCATCTGGGACTTTATGCACAAGCTCAGGGATAATCCTCTTGAACTTGAGATCCTCGGGGACGGGAAGCAGACCAAGTCATACCTTGAAGTCAGCGCCTGTATCGGGGGTATCCTGTATGCGGCCGATCACTCGGATGATACCTTCAACTTCTATAATGTCGGGTCCGAGGACTGGATCAGTGTCACCGATATTGCCGATATCATCGTGGAGGAGATGGGTCTTGCCGATGTCACCTACCGCTTTACCGGTGGCGACCGCGGCTGGGTGGGCGATGTGCCGAAGATGCAGCTGGGTGTGGAAAAGATGAAGGCGCTCGGCTGGGTGCCTCCCGTGACATCTGCAGAGTCCGTGCGCACCGCTGTCCGTGCCCTGCTGCAGGAGATGACATCGTCCACCCCCTGAGCCTGCGGTGACAGAGAATTTTTGTTCAGTAAGCACCGGAAGAATATCCGAAGAATATCAGAATACGAGTGGCATACCAGAGGAATTCCGAGATGAAATACCTGATTATCCTTGGCGACGGGATGGCTGACTGGCCCTGTGAGGCACTGGGCAGCAAGACCCCGCTTGCATACGCTAATATCCCCAATATGGACCGGATTGCCCGCGAGGGGCGTTCCGGGATGCTGAAGACAGTAAAAGACGGGTTTGAACCGGGCAGTGATATCGCAAATCTCTCTGTCCTGGGATATGATCCGGCACTGTACTATACCGGCAGAGGGCCCCTTGAGGCAGTCTCGATGGGGATTGATCTGGGTCCTGACGAGATTGCCTACCGCTGCAATCTGGTGACAGTGACGGACGGGGTGATGCGTGATTTCTCGGCGGGCCACATCTCATCGGAGGAGGGTGCCGCTTTACTGGCATCCCTTGATGCCGCACTGCCGGACGTGTCGCTCTACCCTGGCGTCTCATACCGCAACCTGCTGGTGGTGCCCGGCGGGGCGGGTGCAGAGACGACCCCGCCGCATGACATTGTGGACGAGGAGATTGCAGAGTATCTGCCGAAAGGCGCAGATGCCCCCCTGCTTGCCGAATGTGTCCGGGTGAGCAGGGAGGTCTTTGCAGACCACCCGGTGAACCAAAAGCGCATTGCAGATGGCAAGGCGCCTGCAACCCGTATCTGGCCGTGGTCCGGAGGGAAGAAGCCGCAGCTCCCGTCGTTTGAAGAGCGGTATGGTGTCCGCGGTGCGATGATCTCGGCGGTGGACCTGTTGAATGGCATCGCCCGGTGTGCAGGCATGGATATCATTACCGTCCCCGGTGCAACCGGGTATCTTGATACGGATTACATGGCGAAGGCACGGTATGCGGTTGCGGCGCTGGAAACAGCAGACCTTGTGTATATGCATGTGGAGGCGCCTGATGAGGCTGGCCATCTCGGAAGCGCAGAAGAGAAGGTGCGTGCCATTGAACGGCTGGACGAGGCGGTGGGCTATATCCTTGCGCATGTGGACGGGGTCATCGCCCTTTTGCCGGACCACCCGACGCCGCTTGCCCTGAAGACGCATACGAGCGATCCCGTGCCATTTGCGGTGATGGGGCTTGGCACGGATAATGTGGACTCCTATTCGGAAGAAGCGGCGGAAAAGGGTTCATTCGGGCTGATGGACGCGCTTGACTTTATTCCGATGCTGACGGCGAAACGCGAATAATGCGGCATGACGGACCGGTATGTCTGAACATGCATTGTGGGGAAAATAGCATACAGAATGCGGCGGGTGCCTTATAATCGGGCATCAGACCCCAGCATCATCATTCTTGCGTCAGTGGGGGTAACTGTCATCATCTGCCCGACAGGGCACCCCTGCCGTTTGCACTACTACTTCTTTTCATCAGGTGATAAATACTCGCGCCCTCCGCGGGGAAGAGATAACTACCGAGGGCAGACATATCTTATATCTGACAGCAGTATGACAGCGGGAAAACGACTGACAATTGGCGTGACGGTGAACCTTGAGCGGTACGAAAATCTCCGTGTGGCGGTGGAAGGAGATGTCGATACGCCTGAGGATGCAGCAAATCTGGCCCGCTATCTTGATGACGTCCTTGCCGGATTCGGGAAAAATGATCCGGAAACCGAGAAGCAGATTGCAAACTACCGGTTCCGTGTCCTGCCCGGAAGAGGGGATGCGGCGGAGGATGCGGCCCTGTCCGGGCCGGAACCGAAAGGAGCTGCAGAACCTGCGGAACCGGGGGCAGACACGGGGGTGCCGGTGCAGCCTGATACACCTGCCGGAGGGGAGAGCACATCCGGCATCTGTGCACCGGCGGCCGCTGCAGCGACTGTTCCGGCAATGGCTGAAACCGGACTGTTCTGTGCAGACTGCGGGGCTCCCATCTCCAGACAGGAAAATAAACTGGGCCGCCTCTTTGTGGACCGCCCTCTCTGCAGGCCCTGTCTGGAGGCTCTCCAGAAGGCGCAGCACTGACGATGCACAGGGGTGAACGGAACAAACACCTATTCTTATATATCCCGCCGTGAGATTCTCTGGTATGAAGAAGAACCTGCTGATGTGGGACGAGTCAATCTTTCAGGACATGGAGGTATTTGAGTTTGACTTTGTCCCCGGGCAGTTCGATTTTCGTGACACACAGGAGCAGGAGCTTGCGTTCCAGATACAGCCTGGTCTCCGCGGCGGGCGGCCGCTGAATACCATTTGCCGTGGTCTGCCGGGCACCGGGAAGACAACCAGTATCCGGAAACTCTTCACCGAGATTGAGGAGCACACCCGAAAGATAGTGCCGGTGCATATCAACTGCCAGATAGACAATACCAAATTTGCGATATTCTCCCAGATCTTCCGGCGCCTCTCCGGGCACCTCCCCCCGGGTTCGGGGACGTCGTTTAAACAGGTCTTTGATGCGGTCTGCCGCCTGCTGGTAAAGGATGAGACGGTTCTTCTGGTCTGCCTTGACGATGCGAACTACCTGATGTATGAAAACGAGATCAACAAGGTGCTCTACACCCTCCTGCGGGCTCATGAGTCCTGTCCCGGCACAAAAATCGGGGTTATTACCGTGATCTCCGATATGTCGGTTGATCTGATGAAGACGGTGGATGCACGGGTGGCGTCGGTGTTTCAGCCGACGGACATCTACTTCCCGCCCTATGACGAGGACGAGATCAAAGAGATTCTCCGCCAGCGGGTGAAGCAGGGATTCTATCCGGGGGTCATCAGTGAGGCGATGCTGGACCTCATCACCGAGCAGACGCTGAAAGGCGGGGATCTCCGGGTGGGTATCGACCTCCTGAAGCGGGCCGGACTTAATGCAGAGAGGGATGCCCGCCGGAGTGTGGAGCGGGATGATGTCTGCCGCGCTTATGAGGTATCAAAGTATCTGCATCTTACGGCGACCATCCGTGCCCTCCGCCCGGAGGAGCGTGCGCTTCTGCGCGTGATTGCCGAATGCTCACGCGAAAAGAAGGAGATGGCCGCAGGAACGGTGCACGAGGCGGTGAAGGCCTCTTCGATGAAACTGGGCTATACCCGGTTCTATGAGATGGTCACAAAATTAGACTCAATGCGGCTCGTCAATCTGCACTACCGTGAGGGGCGGGGCAGGACCCGCCTGATAACGCTCAGGTATGATCCGGAACGGGTCATTGAAGAGATCGATAGCTGCTGACTCCACCAATTAACAATACTTATCTATTTTGTTTAAACAATTAATGCGTTAGGAGTTTACTCTCATGATCAGCATTAATGAACTTGCACTTGAGCTCTTTGAGGAGCTTGCAGAATATCCGGAAGATTTCAACGCGGTCTTCCACCAGCTCGACAACGGAGCACGCATCGTTGACTGTGGTGTTCAGGCAAAAGGCGGCTATGCAGCAGGAAAACGCTTCACCGAGATCTGCATGGGCGGCCTTGCAGAGGTCTCATTCCGGATGGGTCAGATTAACCACGTCCCGATGCCCTTCATAGAGGTCAACACCGACTTCCCGGCACTGGCATGCCTGGGTGCACAGGAAGCAGGCTGGAGAATCACCCACGAGAAGTACTTCGCCATGGGCAGCGGCCCGGCCCGTGCCCTCTCCCTCAACCCGAAGGAGTGCTACGAGCTCATTGAGTACGAAGACGACTGTGACTACGCAGTCATCTGCCTTGAGTCCGACACCCTCCCCAACGAGGCAGTGATGCAGAAGATTGCAGACGCATGCAATGTCGATGTTGCAAACGTCTGTGCAGTGGTTGCACCGACTGCATCCGTTGTCGGCTCCATCCAGGTCGCCGGCCGCTGTGTCGAGACCGCTATCTACCGCCTCGAGCAGCTCCACTATGACCCGAAGAAGGTCATCTGTGCATGCGGTTCAGCGCCAATCGCTCCGGTAAAGGCAGACTCCACCAAGGCAATGGGATGCACCAATGACGCCACCATCTACTACGGCCAGATCAACCTGACCATCGATGGTGCCGACATCGCAGACTATGTCGACAAGATTCCGTCCAGCACCTCCTCTTCCTACGGCAAGCCGTTCTACGACACGTTCAAGGAGGCAAACTTCGACTTCTTCAAGATTGATCAGGGCCTCTTTGCACCTGCTGAAGTGACCATCAATGAGATCTCCGAAGGAAAGGTCTACCGCTGCGGTGCAGTGAACCCCGAAGTGACCCTCCAGTCCTTCGGCTACCTCTAAATATCTCCTTTTTTCGGGTTCCGCTTCTTTCTGCATGCAGGTGAACAGCTCAGGTGACCGTCCGGTGCAGGTGATGGTCTTGTGAATCCGTTTCTCAACGGGACAATTTAAGACAGAAAAAAGAGTTAAAAAAAAGGATTTCGGTATCTTTTTTGCTATTTAATCCAATTCAGGACGTATGACACATACGCACTGCAAAAAGCACCCCGATGTCCCGGCAACCGCTTCCTGTGCCGCCTGCAAAACGAGCTGCTGCGATGACTGCATGGGCCCTCTCGGCGTCTGCACGTCCTGCTGGTACAAGATCGTGGCGGCTCTTTTTATTGTCATGATGGTGAGTGCCTCTCTGGTCTGGTCCCTCTGGGGATTTTAACGTCATCACTTTTTAACAAGTGGGAAGACCCCCTTCTCTCTTACTGCCCCTTAATCAGGTGCGACGGGTCACAGGAGGGGTTTCTTCTGCCCGTCTATGCGGGAGGACGATGTGCGGGTATCTGAGGCTGGTGACCGGAGGGAGCCCAGAAACGGGGGATGTGACGGGAAACAAAAAAGGGTGTGTCTCTGTGCCTTCCTTTCTGCCTTCTCCGGCGGGTGCGGGCAGGTGTCTCTGCGGCTCTTCCTGCCGTTCACACGGAGAAAAGGATGATGCCGAACCAGATGATTGCACCGCAGTGGAGAACGAGAAAGAACGGGACCAGCTTAAACTTCAGCTTCTGTGTCTTGTGCCGGAATTTCTGCATGCCTGCATATGCCCCGAAGGGCCCGAGGAATGCCGCGATGATGAGTGTCTTTTCCGGGGTGCGCCATGCACCGTTTTCTGCCTGCCGCTTGTCACGCCCGTAGACCAGAAATGCGATGATATTTACCACGACATAGCATGCCGCGGCGATGATGAGGGTATCCATGGGGGGTCCTTTATCCTGCCGGGGGAACGGTGATGGAAACGGCCCGAAGCGGGCACAAATCCGCCGTTTCCCTTTTGATAGATGTATGACGGGGTCTCTTATAAAGACCACAGAACGAAAACCGCAGAACAAGGGGCAGCAGAGTGGAGGGGGGACAGGAGGTGCCGTGAGGTGAGGAAACACCGGGCGGGTTAGGGGGAAGAAAGGGCATCCTGGCGTATGAGAGCCATCCCTGTCTGAAGAATCCGCAAGGCTTAATATCTTTGAAAAAAATGAAGTTAAGGCACAAGGTGCATGCAGGGCTTGTGGTCTAGCTGGTTATGACATCGCCTTTACACGGCGAAGATCCCCGGTTCGAATCCGGGCAGGCCCATTCGTTTTTTGATATATATACTCTGTTCATCCTTTTTGTGAAAGTATTTAACAGATATCCGGTTCATTTTTTCACAAAAATACCTGTGCCAGATTCTTATCCCTGATCATGACTTCGACAAACGTGATTATGTTCAGAAATACCAATCAAATGAAGGAAAAAAATATTTCTGAACATTCATGAATCAGGCTGTCTGTCCCATCCTTAAACGTTACCCGGAGTTCTCTTTCACCCCTTCATCCCACCGGCACATAAATCTCCGTCAGAATATCCTCCGCTGCCACCTCAGCCGGGTCATTCAGGTATACCTCGCGAATCGGGCCGGTGATCTGCTTTCCCTGTTGTTCGAGCCACGCGAAGATCTCGTAATAGGTCGTTTCCGACGTCTCATACGGGCCCCTGTGGGTTGCCCTGAGCATCGGTCCTCCTGGGAGTTCATAGCAGGTCAGGTCCGCCGGGCCGTCATCCGTGATGGCAACCGGTGCCGCCACCGGCAGTGCGACTTCAATGTCGGCGTTCCCCTCCTCTGCTGCCCGCATCGCTTCTTCCGGGGATGTTTCGTGGCAGACAAAGATTGGCATGCCGGCAATCTCAATCCCCTTTTCCTCTACGTAGAGAAAGAGCTCCATAATCATCGCCGGAATCTGTTCCTGATAAAATCCCTGGCGGCGCATGCCGATGACCATCTGCGGTGCAATCTCGGCGATGGTAAAATCTGTCATGAGTGTTCGTGCGAAGATTGGCAGGATTCTCTATTTATGAGTTGGCCCGGCGGGCTGAAACTGTGGATGGGTTTTTTGCACTGGCTGCAAATCAGACTGAATCCGGAGGGGTGTGAGATGTGCCACTGCCGTAATTTCTCATCTTTTTGGAATTGGTATGCGAAAAAGAAGATGCCGGAAGGTGTCAAACCCCGGCAAAGGTGACGGTGAACGACTCTGCATCTTCCACCGTCTCTTCCCACGGACGGGCGTATCCCGCGTCAAAGGTGCCGGACGGTTCGCCGGTGAAGGTCACAAGCCACTTGTGCACGCCGCCCGCACCGACAATGGGTGTTTCCGAATAGGGAGGAATAAACGATTCAAGGGCAATCTCTGCGGTGCCTGAGACTGCAGCTGTCCACTGGTATCCGGTCGTCGGGTTCTCATCCAGTGCCACAAGGACGGCATCGCCCTTTGACACGGAGATGGTGGTGCCGTTATTTGCGCTGATAACATCCATCACAGACGTCCCCTCAGGAGCCACGTAGAAGGTGATGGTGTAGGTCTCGTCATCCGGCTGGATGCCTTCCCACGGGCGGACGTATACGGCGCTGAATGTCACAATGCCGGTGACTTTCGGCTCAAGCGTCCAGACATGTGTGCCGCCTGCACCGGGGATCTGTTTTTCGGGCGGGACAAAGGTGTCGCCCGTAATGGCAAGGCCGTCAGCACCGGTCACATTCCAGGAGTAGCCGGTTGTCGGGTTCTCCGGGAGTCTTATCCGGATCTCGGTGTGCATGTCCACCGGGATGATGTCGCCGTTGTTGTCCTGCGCAACCGAGACGATTTTATCCTGCACTGCAACAGGTGTCGGTGTATCTCCCCCTGCTGTTTCAGTTGTGGTGCACCCTGCCGCACAGAGAATGCCTGCGAGGGTGACTGCCATCAGTATTCCATATATTGTTTTCATAGGTGCTCAGTGGAGTATCGGCGGGCTGATTGATAAACCAAGCGATAATTACGAACTCCCCTGCACTCATCACCTCATCTGGAAAATGGTGTGGGTTATTCCTTCTGCCGTCAGCGCCTTCGCCACAGCACCAGAAGCAGCAAAACACCGAGGGCGACAACCACCCAGAGGAAGATGTAATAATACGGTGTCTCCTCCGCTTCTGCCCGGGCCATAAGGGCGATATGTCCGGGTTCTGTTACGTTCATCCGCAGTATCTCCGGCCCTGAGTCTGATACCTCCGGGACTGCCACCAGTACCGGTGCGGTGCCATCGGTGCGGTACAGTCCATAGGTATTTTCTGCAATTCCGGTCGTGTTCGCCGGAAGGTCTGCAGTGATGGTGACTGAAGGCGGTTCCGGTGATTCTGCTGCTGCGATGAACGTGATGTTCATTGCGTCCCCGAAGAGCAGGTAGCCTTCAGGAGTCTCATATGAATCATACAGCAGAGCGAAGTCCCGCCCGGTAACGGAATACGGGCCCCACCGGTACCCGGTGTCGGAGAAGATGTCTGCCGCAAAAAACGCAGGTCCCTGCAGAGAAGGGGCTTCAATACTGCATCCGGACGCCGCATAGAACTGGACATACTGGGTGACATCCGTAAATACGGAACCGGTGATGGTGCAGTCGGTGATGCCAATTCCGAGGACAGCGTCGCCGATCCCTGCGAAGGTGACGGCATCCAGTCTGCATCCGCCTGAATTCTCCATCAGAATTCCAATCTCAGCGCCAAGAATGCGTACTTCTTCCACTGCGGCATCAGAGGAGTCTTTCATGGCTATCCCAACACTGCCGGCTGAAACACGGGATTTGGAGATAGTTGTGGCATTGCAGAATGTTGTTTCGATGCCTGTCCTTTTGGCCGTGACCTCGGTGCTGGTGATTGCACAGTTACTGCAGCCCGTAAGGAGGATGCCGGTGTCATCGCTGATGACCCGGCATCTGTCTGCCTGCAGCCCGTCCGTCTCGTTTGCGATGATGCCGGCACCCGATGCGGTGCAGGCCAGATTACGGATGACAACATCATCTGCATTCACATAGAGAGCGACCGTGTCAGCATTGGTCCCTACCATGGCGCCGTCTTCGCCCGAGAGAGTGACCGGCACATTGACCATCACCCCGCCCGGATAGGTGCCTGCTGCAATCATAATCACATCACCCGGTGAGGCGGTATCCAGTGCCTGCTGCAGGACGGGATAGTCTCCTCCTGAGGGCGTGACAGAGATGGTCTGGGCCTGAGCGCATACAAACACGAAGAAGGCGAGCAGAAGAATGGCGGCCGCCGTTGTCGTTTTTCCGTTCATAATTTCACCACCCTGAGGGTAACGTCCCGCGTAAACGACTGCTCCAGATCCATTATCGCATCAGAGTCGAGGAACGTGAAGAGCGTGTCATGATATGACCCGGCGTCGCGTGTTGACCATGACCGTTCATAGACGTTCTTCCCGGTCTGTTTCATCAGGCCGGTGATCCTTGCATCGCTGAGTGCAGACATCTTTTCATTAATCCCGTCCCCCTGCCGCATGAGCGTGTCACGGACCCATCTGTCCGGGTCCTCAGAATCGAGGTTCGGCAGACTCTTCATGCGGATGGCAGTCACCGGCCTTGCCCCCCCGACTGCGAGTGTTCCCACTGCGGGAATCGTGCCGCTGTCCGTCCCGGTGTGGGGGGTGCCGTGGACAAACCATGTCACCGCAACATCATACGAATGGGCACCCGTTGCAGGCAGCAGGACCGGATAGGGGCTGACCGGAATCTCATATGATGAGAACTTTTCGTTCATCACCCTGTTGATGGTCGGGTAATCGTTAACCCGGCCCCGGATGGACGATTCCACCAGCCACTCCTCCTCAAACGGCACGATGTCGTAGTGGTCACCGGTGGGTGAGGTCTCATAGGGAGTATAGCCTGAGGAGAAGATGTCGGAAGAATCCGTGAAGGTATATGAGGCATCGGTCTGTTCTTTTCCCGTGCTCTTCTCCTTGATGGTATGCCCGGTAAGGCTGAATGAATAATCATAGGCGATGAAATCATGCATGCTCTGGAACGAGTATTCATACGCCATCCGCCCGGACTCTTTCCAGTTCACGGTGCCTGCATACTCATCCTTTTTCACACGAATCTCCACCCATGCATCCACCGCATCGGGATATCCCCTTCCAACATCCTGAAAGAGGATGCGCATCTGTTCCGTGCCCTCCTTCGTTCCGGCGATAAACTTCAGGAGCACCTCACCGTTTGCATCGGTGACCGGGTTCCCCTTTGTATCCGTTTCTCCGGCCACAATGACACGGACCCCGTCGGAGAGCCGGAACTTCTCGAGATTGAGGGTCCGGTCAGCAAGCGGGCGGCGGTCTCCGTCCGGCGACAGTTCAAAGAGGGTGACGGTGATGTCGGTCTGGCCCTCCGGCGGGATCTCCGGTTTTGTTGGGCGTGCCTCAAGCATCACGCCGGTGATGGGGATATCCACGCGGGCCGCTGCGTCCATTCCGCCGCGTCCGTCCGTTCCGATGGTGACGGTGTCCTTCCCGGCACCTGTACCCTTCGAGGCAACCAGTCGATAGGTGGCCCGTGCCGTCCCGTCCGGGCCGGTGACGGCATACTGCCATCCGTACCAGCCGGGCTCTTCGGATTTCCCTTCGCCTGTTACCTGCCCTCTCGCGGTTGTGGCCTCAAAATAGACCCTGGTGTCCGGCACCGGCTTCCCGGCGCAGTTCGTGACGGTTACGGTTATGGTCGTGGTCTCGCGGATGTCTTCCGACGTGACCGATGTGGGACTGATGATAGCAGAGAGCGATGGGCCCCGTGGAGGGACCGGATGGGTTTTTTCATGCGCCCGGATGCGGCCTGAAAGATCGCCGAGGTCTGCTGCCGCTTGTGACACCGCACCGTCCAGTCCATCTGCTGAAGCGGCTTCGACGGCTGCCCGCGCCACTACGATGAAGAGGTCGGCGTCAGCGATTGATGAGGTGACCACATAGCGGGATCCCACCTGCCCGACAGAGAATGCAGCCACATACTCTGCATTGACCTTCTGTCCGATTGAGACTCTGATATCTCCGTTATCGGTGCCGGCAGCCATTCTCTCCTGTTCGTCCCGGAGGAGTTCACCAATCTCTGCTGCTGAACTGATGCGGACGCCCGGGTTTGCCCCCTGCAGGGTCTGGGTGAACCGGAGGTTCAGGAGTGCTGCTGTTTCTGCCGGTATGCTGTCTCCCTCGGCGGTCTGCGGCACATAGACGGTCGGTGCGGAGCACATGTCGGTATCAGCGAGAGCCGGTGTTGAGAGTACGGCGAGGAGAATGAATACCAGCAGGCATCTCTTTAGGTTCATATGCCCACCTCCGTGGCCATGTCGGTCATCGGTGGCATGAGGGAGAGTTCTGTTACCGTTGTTTCGTCTGCACGGACAACAGCCCGGTTGGAGGAGCCGCCGGAGATGATCCACAGGCTGCCGTCAGTCGTGGTGATGTCACCGCTGATGAGATAAGTCCCTGCAGGCACGGTCAGGGTGACCCCGGTATGTGGCCCGCCGGTACTCTGGTCCTGCACGATCTCCCGTGTGGATGTATCCGTCAGCCTGATTCTGCTCCCGGAGACCGTTTTCGCTCTGGCATCACGGGGGAATACCAGCTGAAGGGTCCCGTCATCGCGTGACACAGAGAGGGTGAGAGTGTCTTCAGCGAGGAGTACGCCGTCTTCACCGGTGAGACGGGCACGGACGGTATAGGTGCCGTCCTGCCACGCATCGTTTATGCGTTCATCTAAGAGCAGCATGTACTCTGAGGAAAGGGGCTCTATCCGGGTGGAGGCATACTCTTCGCTTCCCGCCGGCAGGTAGAGAACGGGCCCTTCCGGTGGTTCGATGAGCACAGTCAGTAAGGCGTTCCTGTCCCCCTCTCCTCTGGTGACCGCGGAGGTGACACGAAGCATCATACCGTCCGAGAGGTCTGCACGGTTCCGGTAGAGATGCACGGAAGGGGTCGTGCTGAAGTACACCGGAACGGATGAGAGCGATACCAGCCGCTCGTTCCCCTCAGGCGTGAGGGTTGCTCTTAAGAGGTATGTCCCGTTCTCCATGCCTCCCGTGAAGACAAATGATCCCGGCAGACGTCCGTGATGGTTATTCGTGACATAGTCTGCGGCAAGGGGTGCCACCTCACCGGCCCCTCCCGGAAACGGCAACTCTGTTCCGTCCGGTGCAATAAGGCAGACGGTGCCCTCATACCGGTCATCCGGCGCGACGCCTGCTATTTTTACCCATGCCATCAACTCCTCATCCGGTCCGCAGGCCTGATTTGGCGTGAATACCTCAATGGAGGGTGCGGATGCCTGCAGGGACGGTGCAAGGACTACATTGCGGACATGCCACTCGGCAAAATCTTCGGTCCGGTACGGGTTGTTCTGGTGGATGAAGGAGATGAGATTCTCTGCATTCGGCACCACCATCTCAGACGGCACTGGCACGGTGTATGTCCGCCACTCTGTTCCCTGATTTGCAATAACTGCCACCTGTCCGTTTCGTGAAGCGGAGGAGGCGACCACCGCATCCTCACCTGCGGTTCCGGTCAGCCGGCGGTTTATGAAGACATCGGTGGTCTCTTCTGCAGCGGTCTGCGCCTCAAAGGTGAGGGTATAATTCACCTTCAGGCCGGTGAAGCTGAATGCCGCCTCGTCGGGGTACGCTGCGGTGCCCACGGTGCCCGCCTCTCCCAGTGCCAGGGGGATTGTCTCGAAGACCAGGTTCCCTTCCCCATAGCGGCCAAAGAAATCGACACCGGTCACCGTGACGGTATGGGTGCCGAGCGTCAGGCGGCCGAGGAGGATGGGTGCACCGGGTGCCACCAGCACCATCTCCTGTTCATCCAGCCGGTAGTATGCACGTGAAAGGGGCCGGGGTGCGGTGTAGGTGACCTCGGTGAAGCGTTCGGTCATCCGGACGGGCTTCGGTGTAAGAATGGTAATCCCAAAGGCCGGTTCCTCCACCACCGGGAAGGGGTAGGCATCTGCCGGTATACTGTCACCGCCTCCGTCGTCGGTGGTGGGTGCAGGCGTGGGTGTAGGAGGGGTTGGGGTAGGAGTGGGAGTCGGGCCGGTGGCCAGCACGTTGAAGTTCACTGCGGTGCTGTTCACATTGCCAGTGATGTCATCGGCAAAGACACGCAGCAGGTGCGTGCCGTTTGCAACGGAGGAGAGCGTAGTATTCGGGGTGAATGAAACTGTTGCACCGGCGTCGAGGGTATACCACCAGGCGAAGAGATCGGAGTCGGGTGAAACGACCTGGAGGGGGATGTCATGGGTGGTATAGGTGGCATTCTCCGCAGGCGAGATGACAGATATGCGTGGCGGAGTGGTGTCCACTTCTGCGGTGAATGTGACAACCGAACTGTTCTCATTGCCTGAGACATCCCGTGCCCCCACGAGCAGGCTGTGGGAGCCGTTATTGAGTGGCGGAAGGATGATGTCCGGGACAAACGTCACGTTTGCCCCGCCGTCAAGCGCATACCACCATGCGGCTACATCGCTGTCCGGGCTGGAGACGGTGAGGGGCACACTGGCCGCCGGGTAGGTTCCTCCTCCGATTGGTGCATGGATGATGATCACCGGCGGCTCTGTGTCCGGGATGAACGTGTCAACCAGCGGGTGGAAGTCCTGTCCGGGTGTTCCCCCGCCGGTAGTATACGGTACCTGTGTATCGCCCAGTCCGTCACCGGTAGTGTCTGCCCCCGCATAGTCGTCCCAGAAGTTCCCTGCAATCCATGGCCCGCCGAGGATATTCGTGCCGGATGCGGGTGTCACATTCCAGCGGGTGTCTGCGCCCCAGTTCTGTGCGTGAATAACCGAATGGTTGAAGAAACGGTTGTCACAGATGAGTGCATCCCGGCCGTGGTTTGCGACTCCAATTCCCTGCCGGGAGGTAAAATCATTGCCTATCGTGCAGCCGGTCACCGTCAGACGAACATTATCCGACCCGGAGTTCCGTATCCCGTATGATTCACCCGCATCGGTGGAGTGGCCGTTGTTAGTGACTGTGGAGTCTTCAACAGAGACGTCCGGACAGCTGTACTGGAGGAATATCCCGGTCGGATTATTGGCGGTTGCCGTGGAGCGGATTATCTGCAGTCTTTTTGTGTCCGTTGCAAAGATGCCGGCATAGCCGCTGTTACTCACCGCATCCTGCCCGTTTGAATCCGCGTGTGAATCTGCGATTATAATATCTGCAGATTCCCCGATGAGGATACCCTGATAGCCATTCCCGTGGGCGGAGACACTGTTCAGGGTGATGTTGTCAGACCGGTATATGAGGAGGGACTGGGCATTCTTCTCCAGATAAAAGTCCTCTGCCATACAGTTGCTGCACCCGATGAGGGCCAGATATCCGGGTGCGGGAGTGAGCGTGGAGTAATTGTAAGTCCTGCCGGTCTGCCCCACGATCCAGTGGATGGGTTTTCCATCCACGGTGTTGGTGGTATCGATGCTATATCGTTTTGGCTTGTTGGTGGCATAATTCAGGTCGCCTGCATATCCGAACCCGTAGGTGCAGTCTTCAATGGTATTGCCTGCCATCAGGAGATTGTCGGCACTCCCTTTCAGCAGGATGCCGTATTTATGGTTGCTGACGGTATTGTTTTGGACCGTATTTCCGTCCTCACTGATGTCAATTCCGGCAAAATGGTATTCCGAGGGGCCTGAGATGGCATTCTCCGAAACCGTGTTTCCTTCACCTGCAATCCGGATATATGTCCGGTTCTTGAGGGTATTATTGGTGAAAACATTCCCGCTGGTGTCCTCAATGAGAATCTCACGTCCATAGCTGCCATCCGGCCCCCATGGTGTCCAGTCGGCAGTATCAAAGAGATTGTTTGTGAACCGGTTATTGGTTGAATAACTGTCCACAGAACTGGTGCGATAGGTGTTTTTGAGAGGACTGTATGCCGTGTTTGTCACGGTATTGCCGGTGAAATTGTTGTTTCGTGCATACAGGAACCACGCGCCGTAGCGGGTGGCGTTGATGGTATTGTTGTAGATCTGATTGTTATCTGACCCCTGTGTGGCAATGATACCATACCATCCGTCCTCAATACGGTTGTTGCGGATGATGGTGTTATCTGCATCACCAAAACTCCACGAGGATATGCTCCCTGTGGCATACCCGATTCTGACACCGGCAGAATCCTGTGCTGAAGAGATGGTCACATTTCTCCACTCTGCGTCACGGATATCAAACCCTTCGAGGGTGCAGCCGTCCGCACGGAATGCAAAGACATCGCCAATCTGGTTGGTGGGGTCATTTGCATTCCCGGTGACCACCGGCCATCCGATGCCTGCCAGGGTGACCCTGCTGGTGACTTCATGATACCCGCTGTACCTGCCCGCATACACCAGAATGGTGTCTCCGTCCGTTGATGCGGCGAGTGCATCGGTGATGGTTGCAAAGTCTGCAGGCGGCACCGGAATGTCGGCGTTGTCATCATCGACGGTGATGATGCCTTCTGCCTGTGCATAGTAATCCACGCCATAAATGGCGGCACCGTCTGCCGGAACGGTAATCTCTGCAGCCCAGCTGCCTGAAATGCCTGCCAGAACTATTACTAATACTGCTATGGCCTTCCATTTCCCCAATATCAAATAATGAATACCTAATACCCCCTGATCGCAGTAATCTGGTGTGCAGCAGTCACTGTCCCCATAATTCAGTGCCTGCTATCAGGGGGACATTGACGTACTGCTTATTAGTATTTTGGTTTCCGGGGAGGTGGTCCGTTGAGGACGATGGAGCACTACTTCTTTATGAAAAGGTGGGAAGAATTCATCCGTGTAGTGCTGAAGGTTTGTACCTGCTATTTTTTTTTGGACTATGTGCCGGCACCCGCTGCAACCGGACCTTATTTCTCCAGTCTCCACTTCTCCTGAATACGTGGCTGACACGCCTGCCGGTTCCTATGGCCATGGACGCGGGAATGGCATCGTTCGCAGAGGGTGACGAGATTCTCCGGCCCGTCATTGGTCGGATCGCCGTCCCGGTGATGGATGTGGAGATATTCTTCAGCACCGCAGAGCCTGCACCGGTGCCCATCCCGTCTCAGAATGACTTCCCTGAGCTCTTTCCATTCTTTCAGACCGTATTTATCCCGTACGGTGACGGCCATGGCATGACGGTGGCAGAAGAGAACACCCCCGCTGCGCTCAGCATAGGGACAGGAATAGCAAAGGCGCCGGTATGCATTTTTTCCGGGCATGTCCCTGCAGGGTGGGTTACCTCCGGTATGAAATGAAAAAAGACTGCGCTGGAGTTCGATTGGCTGTTTTGGCCGGGCCATATCTGGTTGTGATATGGTTTCAGGAAATCCTTTTTACATTCAGGCCGTGCAGGGCGAAAGTTCAGGGGTCGTATGCGAGGGGTGCATCCGGCTTTTCGGGCCGGAAATCCTCATCTATCTCTCCGTCACGGAGGCGAATAATCCGCTCAAAGTATTCTTTGTGCCAGTTCTCATGCGAGACCATGATAATGGTCAGGTTCATCTTCTGGTTAATGTCCCGGAATAAATCAAGCACTGCGCGTGAATTGGCGCTGTCAAGATTGGCGCAGGGCTCGTCTGCAAAGAGAATTTCGGGGGAGTTGATGAGCGCCCGGGCAATTGCCACCCGCTGTTGTTCTCCTCCTGAGAGTTCGGACGGGAGGTGGGCCACCCTTTCTCCCAGACCGACCTGGCTGAGGAGGTCTCTGCTGCGGCGGGAATATGATTCTCTCTCTTCCCCCCGTGCCATTGCGACAAGGGAAACATTCTCCTCTGCTGTGAGCTCAGGCACCAGTGCATAATCCTGAAAGATGAACCCGAACCGGGAGAGGCGGAATATCCCTTTTTCAGCTTCCGACAGGGAAACGACATCCCTGCCGTCGATGGTGATCGTCCCTTCGGTCGGCGGGTCAAGCAGGCCGAGCATATGGAGGAGTGTTGACTTTCCCGACCCTGATGAACCCGTGATGCCCAGAAATTCCCCCTTTCTGACAGAAAACGAGACTCCGTTGATTGCCCGGACTTCGACGGTTCCCATCGTATAGAATTTCCGGAGTCCTTCTGCCCGGATGTAATCATCCACCGCGAATCGCCTCCAGAATCCCTTCGTTTGTCACCCGCCAGGCAGGGATGAATCCGGCGACGGCAGATGAGATGAAGAGCAATGCGGTATTCTCGACGATCATTGTCCAGGTTACGATGGGTGTCACATCGCCATCCGGGAACTCAATTGGATAGGTGGTGAAATAGAGGACCATGGTACCGATGAGAATTGACCCTACGATGGCACCGATAAGGCAGATGAAGATCACCTGCATCACATAGGAGTTTATAATGATGCTTTTTTTCAGACCGATTGCCTTGAGAATGCCAATCTGTTTGCGGTTGTTGAAGGTCTTAATCGTGGTCATGATGAAGATGAGCACCACGGCGATGACGAGGCTTCCCAGAACACTGATCATGTTGATAATGGCAAAGGACTCAACCGATTCACTCACGACATCGGGCAGTGCCTCTTCCCATGTCTCGACATCCTCTCCTACACCAAACTGGAGGATCCGCTTTTTGACAAGTGGTGCATCTTCATTGGCAACGGTCTTTACCAGCACCTCTGTTGCCTGTGCACCACCCAGGCCGGTGACTGCGTCCATCTCATCTTTTGTCACGAAGACCATGTAATCTGCCTGGTATGACTTGGTAGTGAATATTCCCTTGATGCGGTATTCCCTCACGACACCGTTTGCATACCGGACAACGACTGAATCCCCGACAGTGGCTCCGCCGAGGGATGCATAGAATTCTCCGGTGTCATCCTTGGTACCTGCCACAAGACTGCCGACGAGGATCTGGTCCCGGTCCCCGCTGCCAAGAAAATCCCCTTCTTTCACGTGTTTGTGAAAGAGGGTGACTTCCGTCTCATCCCGCGGGTCAAAAGCATCAATTTGCATTGCAACCGTCTTATCCTCGAAGTCTATCGATCCTGCCATGGGATAACGTGCGGAGGCGCGCACCACACCCGGCACCCGGTTGACCGTTGCAAGCAGCGTCTCCACATCATCGATATACCGGATGTCTTCGGGGGGTTTGATAATCACATCTGATGAGATGTAATCGACGGTCTGCACATAATATACGTCCATTGCCCCCATAATCACCGACGGGAGAAAGATCATATTGGTGAGTACCAGGGCAATGATGATGATATTCATGGCATTCCTGCCACTCCCTCCCCGCTGGATGGACCGGGCGGCAAGAAAGGCAGAGACTCTCAGATCGTCAAACATCGCTTATGCCTGCCCGGTCTTCTTCCGGTATACGAGGAAGTAATAGGCGCCGCCCACTGCAAGAATCAGGACGATCAGGAATCCAACGATCGCTGCGGTTGAGTCATTCGTTTTCACCGGAAGGGTGAGGTCAAATGATTCTGTATGTATACCCCAGTCATCCTCCCAAGTGACTGTCAGGGTGTAGGGATAGTCCCCTCCCTTTCCGCTGTCAAGGGAGAAAACCGCGGGGGCATCGTTGTTCGGCTTTATTTTGCCGATATATGCCTCTTTTGAGCCAGCAAAAGGCAGATCCATTTCTGCAGTGGTTGCAATGGCCTCATCTGTGCCGGTATTCTCCAGCCGGATGGTCATCTCAAAGGGTTCACCCGCGGAAACCCTGGCCGGGTCGGTGCGCACTGATGCGATGGAAAGCTCGGCATGCCCGTGCACATCAAGGGTGAGGGAGTCTGTCTGCGCCACCGCTATCCCGTCCACCACTGCGTAGGTGATCTCGAGCGGGATCTCCTGCACACTGTTTTCCAGCAACCGGCTGGTTATCAGGCTGACCGTAATTTCGTCTGATTTTCCGGGTGCAAGTGACTCCAGATAGAAGGCCCCTGTTTCAAGAGGTCCGATGTAGGGGTTGTCGTCTGCAATCCGGATACGGATGTCTTCTGCAGCGCTCCTGCCGCTGTTCGTAATAGTCACAGTGCGGTGGATGGTCTCTCCCGGCACCACATACCCGTTCTCCTCCTGTGTTACGACAAGCATCGCCGTGCTGAGGGTTGCTATCGGCATATTTACATTCACCGGCACCGGGTAGGTGAGTCCTTCTGCACCCCTGACCCGGACCCGCAGGACGGGGAAATAGATGCCAGACTCTTCCGGGGCCTGAATCAGAAAGGAGAGCGTTATCTCCTGTCCCGGCCCAAGGTCTCCGGTGAACTGTGAATTGCCGCCGAGGACTTCGATATCACCTCTGCCATCCAGATAGACGCTTGTGATCGTCGGATTTACATCAGTCTGTGTGGTGATCTGCGCATCAGCCGTCGTCGCCGTCGATGTCTGCGCTGTGTTCTTCAGAATCACGGTGATCATCCCGGTATCCCCCGGCATCAGGACTGTGGGTGTGACTGTGCTTTCAGTTGCTGTGACGGTCGGTTCATATAACCCTCCTGCCGCAATTCCTGTCAGTGCTGCTATGCAGATGCAGAGCACACAAACATATCGAATCATCCTGTGAGTCTTCTGTATGGTATCCATTTCCCTGCCCGTCCGCTAATACTAGCTAATGTAACTTCAGGTAACTAAAATGACTTCCGGTCATATTCCCTGTTCCTGTTTTTTTGTGGTGTGTCGCATGCGGCACGGTCATGCAGAAAAAGGGCTGATGCAGAGGTCCGTGCAGGAGGGTCTATTGAAGTCGGAAATGACTTCCGGGGATGCCTGCCGGCGCATAAATGGCGGAGGGGAAGGGTATAGTGAGTTCCGTGCGCTCTTCCTGATGCACCCCTTTCGTCGTTCTCCTGAAGTAATTTCAATACGGGGAGAGAACATATCTGAATGTGAGGGCCGCAGGAGTGCAGCTATATCAGGGAGTTATACTGAAATGAGTGACAATTATACAGCAGAACGCCGGCGTCTTATGACAGAGATGCAGGCAGAAATTATCGATACTGATCGGAAGATATCGGAATACAGCAAAACACACGGGGCCGGAAAATATGCACTGGTTCTGATTTTTTTCGCATTTATTATGAATGTCATCTTCTTTGCAGAACTGCCCAATTACAGCCTATTCTGGGTGGTGGCATCCTTCCTTCTGCTGATGTTCAACCCCATCATTCTGATGCTTCCCACGCAAAAAGCAGATATTGCCTTTCCGTCAGGCAAAGAGAACGGGGGTTTTACCGACCTCGTGCGGGATGCGGCGGCAAGTGCCGGAACGGCAGTTACGCGTGAACGCAAGCTCTATGCAGAGACGCTCTGGAACCTCTTCTTCATTAACTGCCAGCCAATAGCTCCCGGCTTTATTCTGCTCTTTTCAGTAAGCATCATCCTTGCTCTCATCGGTCTTATCACCGGATTCTTTGAACTCCGGTCAGCGGTCATACTGATTGTGCAGTCCCTTGCGATTATTGCATTTTACTCCGGGATACTGAAGATCAAACCGTACTCTCCCGGTTTCTTTTCAGGGATTATGGGAATACGCACTGATATCTCACGCCGCCTGAATCAGGGAATTGCAAATGGCATGAAATTTATTCTTATCCTGGCATTCCTTGCGGCCATATCGGGGGTGCTGATACTGGGTGTCCTGCTCCTTCCGGGCCAGTCGCTATCCAGTGTAATGAGAATTGAAGGATTTGTTGCCCTCGGGCCGAATGCCATTCCTCTGCTTCTGGTATTTCTTTCACAGCTTCTTGTTGTGCGCTACTTCCAGGGGATATACAGCAGGAAACTGGTGCTTGAACTCTCTGAATATAACCACGGGCTTCTGCAGAATACCCTGCTCAGTGGAATCCGGGCACTTCCGGAAACTCCTGGTGAGGAGGCGGAAAAAGAACTTGAAACCATCAGCAAGGCATATACCCGCCTGCATATGTTCAAGGTGGATGATCAGGCGTTTGCCGGATATTTTCCGGTGTGGATGATCGTCCCCAATCTTGATGTGATGATTCAGCGGGCACCAAAAAAAGAGAATCCCTGAGGATGGTTTTTACACGTCATCCCTGAGCATGATGATGACGCCATAGTTATAGGGCTCAGCGGGATTAATCTGCATCCCGTCTTTCAGCCCTACAACGGCGAAATTTTCTGTTTTCACATTCATGGGGAAGATGCGGTCTGTCAATGATTTATAGGGTATGCCGGATGCGATGACGTCGCTATAGGATGTGATGGTAAAGTCCTTCGGCACTGCTGCATAATTGTATGCAAAAGCCACCATGAAGAGATTGTCTCCCTCACTTGCCATGTTGCCCCCCGTTCCGGTGGCATCAATATCAAGGCTGACATAGATGCCGAAGACATTGTTAATCGGTTCTGCCCGTATCTCTGTTTTGTAGTCCGGCACGCCGGCTGATTTGATTAAGATGGGATCGGTAACAGCCCATGCCTCCTCTACGGTGGGGGCCGGTGTGATGACCGGTGTTGGTTCAGCAGGTTCATCCGTTGTGGCACATCCGCACACGAATGCAGCGAGGAAAAGCACGAATATGGCAAGGCTAATTTGTCCTTTCTGATTCCTAGTAGAAGATCCAGATACAGTATATATAGTATATTGGTCCCCTTTCAGTTTCGTTGCGTTGTTTCCATACGTTTATTATTTATCTGTAACAAAATTG
This sequence comes from Methanogenium sp. S4BF, assembly GCF_029633965.1. Taxonomy (NCBI): domain Archaea; kingdom Methanobacteriati; phylum Methanobacteriota; class Methanomicrobia; order Methanomicrobiales; family Methanomicrobiaceae; genus Methanogenium; species Methanogenium sp. S4BF. The sequence continues at coordinate 98,940 of NZ_CP091277.1, forward strand.
GCTATTCAATGGCATCCGGCGAATATCCCACTGCAACGGTTAACGGAGAGGAGATCCCGTACGACCCCGAAGTTCTCAGGAAGATCCAGGAACATCCGTGCTATAGCGAAAAAGCATGTCACAAGTTTGGAAGAATGCACCTTCCCATAGCACCAAAATGCAATATCCAGTGCAATTACTGTGTCCGTGACTTCGACTGTGTCAACGAAAGCCGCCCCGGCGTCTGCAGCAGGGTGCTTTCACCTGAGGAAGCCATTGCGCTGGTCCGGGAAGTGATGGGGAAGTTCTCCTACATCAAGGTCATCGGCATTGCAGGGCCGGGCGACCCGCTTGCAAATGAGGAGACCTTTGAGACGCTGCGTCTCTTGAAGGAGGAATTCCCGGTTCCCATCAAATGCCTCTCCACAAACGGACTGATGCTTCCCGAGTCTATTGACCTCCTCGAAGAGTATGATGTCGGAAACATCACGGTGACCTGCAATGCAATTGACCCGGCAATCGGCGAGAAGATCTATTCCTTTGTCGAATGGGAAGGAAAGAAGCTGCACGGACGTGAGGCAGCAGAACGCCTCCTTGCACAGCAGATCAAAGGTATTGAGATGGCAGTGGAACGCAAGATGCTCGTCAAGGTGAACACAGTCCTGATACCAGGCGTCAATGACCACCATGTCGTCGATATCGCAAAGAAGATGGGAGAGATGGGAGTCTATACCTTCAATATCATCCCGGTCATTCCACAGTATAAGTTTGCCCATATCACTCCGCCCACCCCTGCGGACAAGAAGGCAATGCATGATGCATGTGCCCCGTATGTCCGCCAGATGCGGCATTGCCAGCGGTGCCGCTCTGATGCCATCGGAAAGCTCGGAAAAGATATGCAGGATGAGATATACCGGAACTGTGGGGCACTGTAATACCTCATAATTTTTTAATACTGATTTGCGTCTTTTTTTCAGATATTTCACTTTAAATTTTGATTAAAACGGTATCTGACATTTTAAATCTGTAAATGGCTTCAGGACCTGTATTTCGGGCATTTTGCAGGCAAATATTTATGCTGGCGTAAATGAATAGATGCATATCAGGTGCCGTTTGGGGGGGCATTGATCTGTATATTTCATCATCAGCTGTCAGCGACGTTCTTGCTGCTGCAAAGGCTCTTTACACCGGTCAGGATGACATTTTTACGCTTTTCTTTGCGGATACGGATGTGCCGGATATTGAACTGCTGCGCAGGGAACTTACCGGGGCGGGTATCCGGTTTATGGGTGGTATTGCACCCGGCCTCATTGTCGGGACAACCGTCAGGGACTGCGGTGCATTAATTCGCAGGTTTTCATGTGCTGCAGGGCCTTTTATTGTACCGGATTTTATCACAGACGATATCTCACGGGACATTGTTCAGGACCTGGAAATGCCTTTTGCAGAAGGGGGTGGGACAGTGATGATATATTTTCCCGGGCCGAATTCTTCCACGCATTTTCTCCGGCAGATATATGGACTGTTCGGGAACGGGGTGACCTATATTGGGTCCGTTATGGGATACGAGGATATGGTTTTGCGGCCTTCTGTCTTTTCAAATGAAGCATTCTCAAATACTGCAGCTGTATTTGCGGTTCTCTCTGCTGACTGCATGGTTGCAGCCAGGCATGGGTTTATTCCGATCTCTGAATCGATGATATCAACAGCAACTGATCATAATTGTGTGAGAGAGATAAACTGGAGAAATCCGCTGAATGAATATCTCACAGTCATTGAAGAAGATTGCCAGGGAGTTTTTCCCTCTAAATGCCCGGAAGAATGGATTGCATATCACCCGATGCTACTCCAGACCGATTTTCCCGAATCTGTCTGCAGGGCGGTGCTGCAGATCACGCCTGACGGGTCGCTTGTTTGTGCAGGTGATGTGCCGGAGAATGCTGTTTTTCGCGTTGCGAAATATTCCTATGAATCTCTGCTGAATGCAGCGGCCATCTCTGCGAAGATTGCAACCGGGGATATGGAGAACAGATCTGCTGTTCTGTTTCTGATCAACTGTATTTGCCGAAAATGGATAACCGGTGAGAGATACTTCCGTGAACTGGAGACGGTTAAAGCGGCTGTCTCTGAAATACCAGCACCTGTTAAGATGGAAGGGATTTTCTCATTCGGGGAAATCAGTTCAATGGGGACAGGGATGCTTGAATGCCTGAATTATACCTGTGTGGCCGGACGGTTTTATGAGGACTGATCAGACGTCTGAAGTCTCGAAAAATCTCTCAATAGTCAATGAACTCGCTTTTTCCATAGGCAACTCCCTTGATCTTCAGGAAAATAGTGACACATTCTGTACACTTCTGCTGGCCCGGAAGAACTATTCATTTGTTTCACTCTGGCTCAGAAATGATGTGCTGAAAAACGGGGGGGATGCAGGAGATGCAACATGTGTCTATGCCTACCCGCTGGTGATGGCAGACTTTGTGACACTGCCCATAACGCACCCTCTCTTTACTCCGCTTACCGACGGGAAGGCGGTCTCATATGCTGTTCATGATCTGGTATTTTCATCGCTGGTAACGGAAAAGCAGATCCGGGGAGGGGCATATGCACTCTATCCTCTGGGAGATTATGGCATTCTCAAGATTTATGCCCAGAACAGGAATGAAGCGTTCAGTGCGGAAGAAATGGCGCAATTGCGCAATGTCGTACGGAAATTTGCGGTATCTGTACGGGGCTGTCTCTCCCATAAGGCACTTGTTGATGAAGTTCGGGAGCGGACTGCTGCTGAAAAACGTCTGAAATATTCAAAAAATGCACTGCAGACATTCATCGACAGCATTCCTGAAAATGCAGCACTGTTCAGACGGGACGGATCGGTTATCATCGGCAATGAGGCCTTCCTCCGGCACCATTCCCTTCTTCGGAACGCGTCGCCAGAATCCGGTATTCTGGAGTATGATTCACCTGTGATGAACAGGGTAAAGGAAGGATTTATCCGGGTTATCGAGAATATGGCGTCTGAAACTATTGAAGTGGAGTGGGGAAGCCGCGTCACTGAGGTGCATCTGTCTCCTGTCTTTTGCAGTCGCGGGGATATTGACGCGGTTGCCCTTTTTAGCATTGATGTCACGGAAAAAAAGAAAGAGATGCTTGAACAGTTGCGAAAGAGCGAACAGCAGTTCAGGGAACTTGCCGATTTCATCCCCATCATTCTCTATGAATCGGACGAAAAAGGATCCGTGACATTTGCAAACCAGACCGCATTTTCTTCCATGAAATTTGGTCCTGAATTGCCTGAGTCCGGCCTTCTTCTCAGAGACTGTGTGATCCCTGAAGATGTCACCCGTGCTGAGAAAAAAATCGCCGACATTGCGTCAGGGGACCGGATACAGGCGATGCAATTCACGATCCGTCGCATGGACGGAACCACATTTCCTGCACTGGTCTACAGCAGCCCCATTATCCGCGACGGGGAGTTTGGCGGCATCCATGGGGCGGTGATCGATATCAGTGATCAGGTGATGGCCGAAGAGGCATTGCGCAGGACGAACCTGAAACTTGCCCTCCTCTCCTCTGTCACCCGGCATGACATCCTGAACCAGGTAACCGCGATGCTGCTATTCAAAGAACTGCTTGCGGATTCTCTTGCAGCAGGAGACCCTGTTGATGCAGAGTATGTGTCAGATTTATTTGAGATTGCAGAGACAATTGAGCGGCAGATTATATTCTCACGAGATTATCAGGATATTGGGATGCAAACACCTCAATGGCAGCATATCTGTTCTGTCATCAGGAATGTATCACAGGATGCAGAGCTCTCTGCACTCACCATCTCGTGCAATACGGGCGACCTGGAGATCTATGCAGATCCTCTCTTTGAGAAGGTTGCCTTCAATCTCATGGAGAATTCTCTCAGGCACGGATTCAATGCCTCTTCTGTGGCGGTCACCTGGATGCCGAATGCAGATGGCAGCGGTACGCTCACATTTGCGGACGATGGTGTGGGAGTGCCTGATGGGATGAAAGAACGGATATTTGAGAAAGGTTTTGGCTCAAACACCGGGTATGGTCTCTATCTCATACGTGAAATTCTGGATCTCACCGGCATTGGCATCGAAGAGGCAGGCACGGTGGGCAGAGGAGCGGCCTTCTCGCTCACGATTCCTCCCGGTGCCTGCCGGAACATTCCTCCCGTCGTGTGACACACACTTTCACCCCGTCTCTCACGCGTATTCATATGCACCCCGGGCCGCATATGTGCATATGCAGCAGAATGTCATACAACCTGCGGAGTACTGCGAACGCGGGCTCCTCACCGTGGTCACAGCACCCCGGCCGCTCCTCGAAGAGACACTTGCGGCCCTGCTTCTGCGTGAATCAGGCGGCGCAGTGGTCATAACCTGTGGGCGGGTGCGGGACGGGGCCTTTGTGCAGGCAGTCAACGGGCGTGCCGGTGCCGCAGCCCTTCGCGCCGGTACTCCGTCACAACTGACCTCTCTTGTCCGGACGCGGAATGCACCGCTTTTTGTGGTCGTGCATGACCCTGAGATATACGAAGATGATGAAGAGAGCGCCGCCCGTGTCGCAGCGATGCTCAGGGAATACGCATGGTCATGCGCAAATCGCATCGTGCTTCTTGCCCGTCCGGGAGATGCATACCTCGATGTGATCTGGCCGTATGCCGGCCGGTATCTCTATATCGAACATGACTGTGAGTGGAAGAACGGACGGGTGATCTGTGACCGGCAGATGACACTTGATGTGGTCGGATGATCTGCACCAGCATGGGAGTGGCAGGCACGTGTAAAAAATCACTATTGCCAAGTATCTGAAGGATCAATTTCAGGGAATGAGTGCAGAATGTATGTCCCAACGCGGGCTGAATGATTGTTTCGGCAGTATGGTGAAAAAATATGGAATGGAGGATGTATAGGGTGGCACCCAAAACATCCAGTTTCATTTTCTGTGCTGCCTGCATCTGTGCCGCTATCTGCGGGGCAGGCTGTCTCGCCTCACCGGGCCCGCAGGAGATGGTTCCCCCGCAAGCCGGCGAACCTGATTCCATCATCCCGTTCCAGGTGGCAGAGGCGGATGCAGAAGAGACCCTGACCCGCCTCATTGAAGAGGAGATTGCACAAAACCCCGCCCTTGCCGGGTATACGGTGCAGGATTTCTATAACGATACACCGCTTGTGGCGGTTGAAAGCAGCAGTTACCAGCCTGGTGATGGTGCCCGGCCCTACTCTGTCTATACCTTCCGGCACACGATGCCGTCCCTGAAGGATCCGCAGCATACTATGGATGATGTTACCCTGCAGATCACGGTCGCGGACGGCAAGATCACGGAACGGCTGGTATCGATGGGCAGCAGTGTGACGGTGACGGGTGTCTGAGACTCTTTCTCTCCTTTTTCCGGATATCACCCCATTTTGCCTGCACGTTGCACCGTCTCTTTAACTGCCGCTGCAAACGCGTGCACATCCTCTTCTGTTGTCCTCCATGATGTCATCCAGCGGGCCACCGGTATTGGGGTGTCACTGCCGGCCAGGTAGAAATACGAATGCTCCATCAATGGAGTCACTGTTTCTTTTGGGATGGCCGCAAAGACTGCATTGCTCTCCACCGGCTGTACAATATCCACGCCCGGAATCTCCCGGACGGATGCTGCAAGGAGGGAAGCCATCCGGTTTGCATGCAATGCATTCTCCAGCCAGAGGTTCCCTTCCAGAAGGGCGGTGAACTGCGCGGCAACAAAGCGCATCTTAGAGGCGAGCTGGGTTGCCTGTTTGCGGTAATACCGGTAATCTGCGGCAAGGTCAGGATAAAAAAATAGTACCGCCTCGCCGTACATGAGGCCGTTTTTTGTACCGCCAAAGGAGAGTACATCCACCCCCGCATCACGGGTAATCTCCCGCAAGGGCTTCCCGAGGGCTGCTGCCGCGTTGCAGATGCGTGCACCGTCCATGTGGACGAGCATCCCGTTTGCATGTGCAGTCTCTGCGATGGCCCGCATTTCCTCCGGTGAATAGACTGTCCCTGTCTCGGTTGCCTGGGTCAGAGAGACCACCCTCGGCTGTGCATTGTGTTCGTCCCCCCGTCCGGAGAGGCACGATTCGATGTCCTCCGGGGTCAGTTTTCCGTCAGGTGCGCTGACGGGAAGGAGTTTACAGCCTGCTACCCGCTCCGGCGCTCCGCATTCATCGACATTGATATGGGCGCAGTCCGTGCAGATGACCGCCTCAAAGGGCCGTGTGATGGCTGCAAGGGCGGTCACATTTGCCCCGGTGCCGTTCATGACAAAGAACGGCTCCGTATCGGCACCGAAGTGCTGCCGGAAGACGTCCACCGCCCTCCCGGTAAACGGATCATCGCCGTAGGCAATAACGTCCCCTTCATTTGCAGCCACGATGGCCTCCATCACCGCAGGATGGACCCCTGTGTTGTTGTCACTGGCGAAGCTCGTCTGATATATCCGGTTAGCTGAATCTGGGTGCGTCATTGATGCTCCGTTTTGCTCGTACTAGTGTAGGTTTGGGCAGGCACGGTAGTGTAATCTTTCGGTTGACGCTCTGTCCGCAGGCATTGTTCATCAGCATATCCGGCATAATTGCATGGAGCGTTCGCTTCATGACTGGCGGATGAATCCGTTACCATGTGTCTGAAATGAGTGAAAAAAATGAAGGAAATTTCAGATAAACCGTGGTTTCACGGAGAGGTTCTTTGGGGTGTATATTTTCCGCACCGGTTTGCCTGCAGTCACCGCAGATATTGCCTCAACCAGTGCTTCCGGTGTCATCTCTTCCTTGTATGGCTTCTTTGGCTGTGACTCCTTCCGGATGGTCACGGTGAGTGTGCCGGATTCAGCTTCTGCATCACCGACGATTGCCACGTATGGCACCCAGTCCATGCCTGCTTCCCTGACCTTCTTGCCGACCGACTCTTCGCGGTCGTCAATGTCACAGCGGATGCCTGCCTTTGTCAGGGCTGCACATACCTCAGTGGCGTAGGGGATATGGCGCTCGGCCACCGGCACGATACGTGCCTGTGTCGGGGAGAGCCATACCGGAAGCATCGGGACATCCTGTGTTGCGGTCTTCTCCAAAAGGGCGCAGATAACCCGCTCAATCGAACCGGTTGGAGAACAGTGGATGATGGGGGGATGTACCTCTCCTTCGTCGGTGAAGTATTTGATATCGAACCGTGTTGATGATTCCACATCAATCTGGACGGTCGGGTTCTCGATGGGGCGGCCCTGTCCGTCAATCGCTGCAAGGTCCACCTTTGCCACCCAGTAGTGCACACGGTCAGAGAGCAGTTCAATGAGCATCGGCACACCGGATGCCTTTACGATGCCCTTGACCCAGTCCTCATGCTCTTCGTAGAATCCTTCCGTACACCGGAAGACACCGGCCAGCGGTGTCTCGAGGTCGCGGCCGGTCTGCCAGCCGATCATCAGCTGCTCTTCAAAGCAGGAGAGCGTCTGGTCCATGTCGAGGCAGAGGGAGTGCATATCTGGCATCGTAAATGCCCGCAGGCGCTTCAGGCCGATGCACTCTCCCTTCTGTTCATGACGGAAGGAGTAGGTGGAGAGCTCGTACATCTTCATCGGGAGCGTGTTCGGTGAGATGTGCATGTCGTGCATGATGGAGAACATCCCGAAACAGGCGGCAAACCGGAGCATCATATTGCGGTTGCCTGATTTGAACCTGTACTGGCGTTCGCCGAACTTTCCTGCATGTTCGTTTATTGCCGGGTTGTCAAGGTCGTACATGACCGGCGTCTCAACCGGCATGCCGCCATAGTCAAGCACCAGTCCGAGGACATAATCACTGAGCAGGTCGCGGATGATCTTTCCCCGTGGCATCCACCGGTGGTTTCCGACATCAGAGAGAGGCTCATAATCAACGAGTTCCTTTGCCCGCATCAGTTCGCAGTGCACAGAGTCACCGGATGTTTCTGCGGCGATTCCGGTCTCTTTTATGACCAGCTTCCCGAATGGTGTGTCATCTGCATATTTCGCAGAATCTTCCCGGACGCCTTCAGGGGTGAGGACAAAAAAGGTATGTGTGACTTTCTTCTTCTCTGCCTTCTCTTCTGCGTCCTCCGGAGTAATCGTCCGGGAGAGTTCAGAGAGGGGGTGGCCCTTGCAGGAGAGGGTGAATGCCTTGTACCAGCCAAAGGGTGCACGTTTGACGGTCATCCCTTCTGCCTGGGAACAGATCTCCTCGATTGCTGTCAGTGCCTGAATCGCCGCTTTTGGGGACGACAGGTCACTGGAGAGGTGGGCATACGGGTAGATCATGATATTTGTTGTGCCGAGCTTCTCAGCCGCCTCAAGGATCTCCGCTGCGGTTTTGGCCGCAACACCCGGGATATTCTCTTCGTCCGGCGCTTCCACAGCACAGAATGCTGTCAGTGCCTCTTCAAGTCCGTCGGCCGGCACAATGTTCTCTTCTGCTACCGGTGTCTTCTTCTGGGCCTCATATGTTATCTGGTCGGAATGAATCAGCAAAATCCGCATGGTTGATACTCCTCGGTATATATGTCGCGAGTACCGTTTTGATCTTTTCCGTAATTAGGGTATGGATTCCTGGTATGGACCGGTTCACCTGATATTTTTATGGTAGCGTGAGAGGGTTGCCTGCCGCTGGTTCAGATATTTTGCATCCCCTTTTGAACCGTATGGCTTCTCTGCACGTTCTGTTGTATAAAATACAAGCTGACCGATTGGCATTCCCGCATAGAGGCGGACCGGACGGCGGTTTGCATTTGAGATTTCAAGAGTAATTGTCCCGCAGAATCCTGCATCGATCCATCCGCCGGTCTGGTGCAGGGCAATGCCCAGGCGCGCAATGCTTGATTTTCCTTCGATGGTTGCCACGATGTCGTCCGGCAACGTAATGCACTCATGCGTCTCTGCAAGAAGGAACATACCGGGCGGAACATCAATGTACTCTGCATGCTTCTCGCTCACGTGGGAGACAATTGAATCCTGTTCGTACGGGTCGATAACGTCATCAGACTCTTCATACCATACAAAATGGTCCCCCAGCCGGATGTCAATTGAATTGGGCTGAATAAACTTCGGATCGAACGGGTCGATTTTTATAAATCCCCGCTCGATGCGGTTCTCTATCTGCCAGTCAACGAGAATCATAATACCTGATAGAAAATGGGTTGTGAGCGGTATTTATTTTATCTTGAAAAATTGCCGGTCTCTGTCCCGGTCATTCAGGGACCACCCCACTGTCCACGGTTGTTGAATCATCATCTCCCGTGCTTTTCCCCCCATTGATGTGCCACTCGGCACGGCGGATGAGGCCATGGAGGGTGGTCACTTCCCGCCCGGTAAGGAGAGTGCGGCCAAAGATCCGCCGCATCATTGTCATGGTATTTGCCCGCTTGTATTCGCGGTGGTCAACGAGATCAAGGAATTCGTCGATATGGTCGTAGAGGGCATCCATTTCGCACCGGGAGGCGGTGATGTACTCTCCCCGCGGAAGGTGTGCAAGCTCATAGCAGATGATGCCGACTGCATGAGAGATATTGACAATCGGGTACACCGGTGATGTCGGGATGGTGCAGATGACATCACACTGGCGGATCTCTTCATTGGAGAGCCCCCAGTTCTCTCTCCCGAAGAGAATGGATATTCTGCCGTCAACAGGGGCTACGATATCCCGCAGTTCGCCCGGCGTATAATAGGGCATGCGCATTGCATGGGATATTGTCTTTGAGAGTTCACCTGTTGTTGCAACAAGCATGTTGGACTCTGCAATCACGTCATCAAGCGACTCTGCAATGACTGCCGATTCCAGCACATCCTTTGCATGGGATGCACGGGCAGTTGCCTCAATGCTCATCTCCGGCGGGTTAATGAGGACAAGCCGGGTGAACCCGAAGTTTTTCATTACCCGCGCGGCAAATCCGATATTCCCTTCATACAGGGGTTCAACAAGGACTATTTCGACCTCTGGCATGGTTTTTGTTCTCTCTTTTCAGTGGACTGCTTTCACGGTTGCCTTCAGTGCGGAAACACCGTCGTCATAGACGGCATTGCCGACGACAATGGTGTCAGCATACCGTGCCATTTCTGCAGCCTTCTCTGCATTATTGATGCCGCCGCCATAGAACAGGCGGGCGTCAGAGACAGCTTCTGCTGCTGCGGCCACCACTGCCGGGTCGCCATACGTTCCCGAATATTCGATATATACCACGGGGAACGAGAAATACTGGTCTGCCACCTCAGCATAGGCGGCAACATCTGCTGCTGAGATGTCACACCTGGCACCTGTCACTTTGCCGACGGATGACGCCGGATTCAGGACGATATAGGCCTCAGGAACCACTTTTGACCAGTCGACACGGGTATGTTTTACCCACCACTGGTGTTTGCCCACCATCCAGCGGATATCGGATGTGTTGAGTACGCTGGGTACAAAAAGGCCGTCCACTTCATTCAGGATAACTGCCTCAGGGCCAGCAGGTTCAACAACGATGGGCAGGTCATACTCCTTCACCTGCGCCAAAAGCTCCTGCATATTCTCCCTGGTTACATTCAGTGTCCCTGAGAGCATCAGGGCGTCCGTTCCGCTTGTCGCAATCTCTGCGACTGCATCGTTGCCGATTACTTTGTCCGGGTCCAGTTTTGTGATATGAACCCAGTCTTTCCAGCTGTCATCCATCGTTATCAATCAGTTTTATTTGCATGCATCCTGAAATGCACGAATCTTCTCTGCCGGTATCCCTGTCATCTGTGCAAGGTGTCCGGCATCTGCACCCTTCAGCCCTGCCGGGTCAATAACCCCGGCCCGGTACAGCCGTTCCAGCATTGCCTCACCCAGACCCGGGATCTGCAGGAGTTCTTTGCGGCCGGTCTCCACAATCTTTGCTGTAACCTTCTGCGGTGGTGCAACACCCATCCCTGTGCAGACCGCTGCAGCATGCTTCCAGGCCGTCTCCGGCTTAATGCCGGTGATGATACTGAGGTATGCGGGGTGGAGGGCGCAGAAGTCTGCCGGTGTGGTGATGCCCGCCTCAAAGTATTTCTTCAGACTCACCGCGGGCACCCCGTATTCACGGAGTGCGGCGCGGTTATAGACCGCCCGTGCCTCATGCAGCAGGGCTTCTGCCTCTGCTGCGGAGAGGTGCATCCGGGTGAGTGCCTCAGGTGTCATCGCAGCCAGACCTCCCAGGTCCCCGACCCCTGCCTCAACAAGGGCTGCAGCGACTTTGGCAGGTGAACGGCCCCGGCGGGGCACCACATGTTTGCGGACGAATTTCTTTAATTCTGAGCGTTTCCGGAGGAGTTCAAGGACCCCTTCAGCCTCTTCACGCATGCATGCCACTGTTGCCGCATCGGTCGTGAGTGCTGCCTCCAGCCGTTCCGACCCGATGTTAGCCACCTCATACACACTGTAGATATGGGCCGCATGCAGGCGTGCAATCATCTCTTCGTCTGCGGAGGGCATCATCATGAGTGCTTCACGGTTGGAGTTGATGTGGTTGCAGAGCGGGCACCCGATCTCCCATGGGCGTGCCCCTTTCCGAATGAGGCGGACATAGTTGAGACCGTGCTCCTCACAGGTCTTCTCTTCCCGAATGGCTGTGCCCCATGCCGCACCGGGGAGGCCGATATTAAAGGTGCAGTTGGGGTATCCCGTACATCCGATGAACTGTGACATGCCCTTGGTCTGGCGTATCATCAGGTCATGGCCACAGACCGGACACTTTCCGATGATTCTCTCCTCATCGTTTCTGTCCATAATTTCACGGCCGATCTGGTCCTCGTTTGCTTCGAGGGCGTCAAAGACGCGGCGCAGCATTGTCTGGGATTCTGAGATGACCTCATCACGGGAGAGTTTTGCCTCCTTTATCTCCTCCATGTGCTGTTCAATGATGCTTGTCATCTCCGGGTCTGTGATGGGCACTCCATGGTTCTCCATCGCCTCAATAACACCCCTCCCGACAAGGGTGGGGCGGACCGGGGTCCCCTCCACATATCGGCGTGAGACCAGTTTGCCGATAACTTCGTGCCTGGTAGACTTTGTGCCAAGCCCCAGCTCTTCCATCCGCTGAATCAGTTTTGACTGAGAATATCGGGGGGGCGGTGTGGTATACTTCTCCTCATTGTTGACGGCAAGGATTGGGAGACGATCCCCCACCTGCATCTCCGGAAGAATAGTCTCTTTTGCCTCACTATAGGGGTAGACTTCCCGGTATCCTGCCTCTGCAAGGAGTGATCCGGTGGCGGTATAGGTCTCAGCCCCTGCGTCAAAGAGGTATTTCAGTGTCGTCCACTGTGCATCCGGTGAGAGTGTCGCAAGAAACCGCCTGACAATGAGTTCATAAATTTTCCACTGGTCGTCAGTGAGTGCCTCCTTTTTTGCGGCCCCTGCCGGATGAATCGGGGGATGGTCAGTGGTTGATTTTTTGCCGTGAGTCGGTTCTTTTCTGCGGTGCGCCTGCGTCCACTCCACCGCACGGGAGAAGCTGGTCTTCTTTAGTTCCTGTAAGACACCCTCGAGATCCAGTGACTTTGGGTATACGGTATTGTCCGTACGCGGATAGGAGACATAACCGTTCATATACAGATCTTCTGCGATGCGCATCGCATTTGCCGCAGAAAATCGCAGACGGCCTGCTGCGACAATAAACGACGTGGTATCAAAGGGCGCCGGTGCCCGATCGATCCTCGTTCCTCCCTTTACGCTGGTGACAACGAGGGGTGCAGAGGTGTTCTGTTCAGCTTTTATTGCCTCACTCTTGTCGTGGAATCGGTCGGTGGTGTGGCGTGCGGTGACCGGCGTTTTGTCCTTTTCGGTATCCACCGAGAGCATCCAGTAGGGCTCCGGTACAAACGCCTCAATCTCCTTTTCGCGATCGACGATCATCGCGAGGGTCGGACTCTGGACCCTGCCGACGGAAAGAATGCTTTTCCCGCCCCTTTTGGCGGCAATTGATATGAACCTGGTGAGGGATGCCCCCCATATGAGGTCAATGATCTGGCGTGCCTCACCTGCTGCTGCGAGATCAAAATCAATCTCCGCAGGCTCTGCAAACGCAGCTGTTATTTCCTGTGGCGTGATTGCGGAAAACCGTGCTCTCTGGACGGGCACATCTGCATTGGCGGTACGCACAATCTCAAAGGCCTCTTTCCCGATGAGTTCTCCTTCCCGGTCAAAATCAGTGGCTATGGTGACAAGCGTCGCCTTTTTTGAGAGTTTTTTTATCAGGGAGACAATCTTCTTCTCGGTTGGCTTTTTAATAGTCCCCGCGTCAATCAGGGTCCGTGGGGTATTCACCTCTGAGCGCCAGTTGCTGTATCCCGGTTCAAAATCAATCTCCACCACATGGCCGCGCAGTCCCAGGGTGATGGCGTCATCAAACCGGTAGGTGCTGACACCATTCTCTTTTCCGGTGTGAACCTTTGTCCCTTTGCCCGATTCCGCTGAAGCAGCAAGAATATCTGCGATGCGCCGGGCTGCAATATTCTTTTCCGCAATGATAAGATGCATCGGTGTTCAGTCCTCCGCTTCTTTCAGAGCGGCAGCCATTGCGGTATTAAGTTCTTTGGGGTCAGCCCGTCCGCGAGTCGCTTTCATGACCTGCCCCACGAGGAAGTTTACAGCTCCTTTTTTCCCGGCCCGGTAATCAGCAACGGCATTGGGATTTGCGGTAATGACCTCCCGGATGATATCGGTGAAATCATCTCCGGCAGCCTTGGTGAGGCCCAGCCGGGTCACAATATCAGCAGGCATCTCACAGGATTCAGGGTCTTCTCCCATGCACTGGTCAAGCATCGTTCTGAGCACTTCAACGCCGGATTTGTCGGTTATCGTGTCATCACGGATGAGTGCGATGAGGTCTGCGATGTTCATCGCGGGCACGTCATCAATGCGCATCGAACGGTAGTTAATCTCGCCCAGGAGGATGTCTGCCACCCATGTGGCTGCAATGGCGGGGTCTGCATCCGCGACGGACTCATAGAAATTTGCGACCTTCAGGTCACCGGTGAGGGTGCGGGCATGGTTCTCAGAGATGGCGTACTGTGCCATAAACCGTTCCCGGCGTGCATCCGGAAGTTCAGGCAGTTCAATGTCGTCCACCCATCCTGAGACTCTCAGGGGGCGTAGATCCGGCTCCGGGAAGTACCGGTAGTCGTTCTCATCCTCTTTGCTTCTTGAAGAGGTGGTGATGCCCCGTCCTTCCAGGAAATGGCGTGTCTCCTGTTCTATTTTCTGTCCCTTCCGGATGAGGTTGCGCTGGCGGGTGATCTCAAAGTTGAGTGCCTTCTCCACACCTTTATAGGAGGAGATGTTCTTGCACTCCACCCGGTTATGTCCTTTTATGGAGATATTCGCGTCTACACGGATGGACCCTTCCCGCTCCCCGTCAAAGACCTCAAGGTATTCCAGTGTTGATCGGAGTTTGTTCAGGAAGCGGCGTGCTTCCTTGGGGGACCGGAGGTCAGGCTCGGTTACGATTTCGATTAGGGGTATGGAACTTCGGTTATAGTCAACAAGGGAGTAGCCTGCCCGGTCCCGTGATGACTTGTGAACCAGCCGTCCGGGGTCCTCTTCAAGATGAATCCGGGTGATGCGGACTTTTTTCGGGTGGCCCTCGTCGTCATCCACCTCCATGATGCCATTCTCTGCGATCGGCTTGTCATACTGGGATATCTGGTAGCCCTTGGGGAGATCGGGGTAGAAGTAATTCTTACGGGAAAACTCTGAGACTTCCGGCACGGTCAGGTTCAGGGCCTTTGCGACTTTCAGGGCATACAGCACCGCCTGTTTGTTCAGGCGCGGCATTGCACCGGGGAGCCCCAGACAGATTGGGCATACATGGGTGTTTGGTTCATCTCCCTGGAAATCGGTAGAACAGCCGCAGAAGAGCTTTGTCTTTGTATTGAGCTGGCAGTGAATCTCAAGGCCGATGATGACGGTTTTGTCAGTCATTTTTAGAGCACCTCCGTCTCGTAGGCAAATGCAGCGTCCACAACACGTTCATCCTCAAAGTGTCGGCCTATTAACTGCAGGCCGACAGGCATCTTCTCAACGGTTCCACAGGGAACCGATATGGCAGGCACTCCTGCGAGATTTGCAGGTACCGTCAGGATATCTGCGAGATACATCGAGAGGGGTTCACTCTTCTCCCCGAGCTTAAATGCGATCTGCGGCATGGTCGGGCCTGCGATGAGATCAGCCTCCCTGAATATTCTCAGGAAGTCTTTGCGCACGTTCTCCCGTGCCACCTGTGCCTTAGCATAGTATTTGCCGTAGTATCCGGCAGAAAGGGCGAATGTCCCCAGCATGATACGGCGCTGCACCTCCTTTCCGAAGAGTGCACCCCGGTGGTCACGGAATTCATCGTGCCATGAGCGCTTTGTCTCAACGGACGGGCCAAAACGCACTCCGTCGAAGCGGGAGAGGTTTGAGGATGCTTCACTCGTACAGGTCACGTAGTATGCAGCAAGCGCATATGCCATCGAGGGAATGGAGCAGGGCATTGTCTCGGCACCGGCATCTTCCAGCTTCCCGATAGCTGTGCGCACGCACTCTGCCACCGCGGGGTCTACGCCCTCGCCGAAAAATTCGTCCGGGACAGCGATTTTCATGCCTGCAATATCTCCGGACAGGGTGTGCGCATACGGGCGGTCATAGGCTGTCGAATCACGGGGGTCAGGGCCTGCAATGGCAGACATCAGGATATTGACATCGGTGACGGTCCTGCCCAGAGGGCCTATCTGCTCCAGCGAGTTGGAGTATGCTATGAGGCCGTAGCGCGAGACACGGCCAAAGGTTGGTTTGAGGCCGACAATGCCACAGAATGCCGCGGGGCACCGGATTGAACCGCCTGTGTCACTGCCGAGCGCCATGTCAACCATACCGGCGCCGACTGCTGCGGCACTTCCGCCGGATGAACCGCCGGGAACGCGTGATGCATCGTGGGGATTTGTGGTCGGGCCGTATGCACTGTTTTCGGTGGTTGTCCCCATCCCGAACTCGTCCATATTGGTCTTGCCCACAATGGCAGCGCCTGCCTCCCTGAGGCGTGTTATTACATGTGCATCAAAGGGCGGGACATATCCGGCAAGGATACGGGATGCACAGGTGGTGGGGATGCCTGCTGTCGAGATATTGTCTTTGACAGCAATTCCTTTTCCTTCAAGCGGGCCGCCTGTCTCCTCGTACATGGCCACGTCCAGACGGGTAATAAATGCATTCGTCCGGTCTGCTTCATCAAAGAAGTACTCTTTTGCCATTGTCACATCACCCGCGGTGCCCTGATATGCCCGTCTTCCGTCTCATGGGCGTTAGCACATGCTGCTTCCTGTGTCAGTGAAGGGGTGACCTCATCCTCACGCAGGACATTAACAAGATCGGCAACGCCTTCTTCACCTTCACTGACGGTATCCAGGATATCAAAATATTCAAGTATATGATTGAACTGGGAGGTAAATTCTGCCAGTTCCTCTTTTTGTATATGGATATCTGCAAGTTTTGCAATTCCTTCTACATCATTTTCCAAAACCATACGTTTCGCGCCCTTCAGAGTTGATTCATGTACCCTTGTACTGAGTTTTTATAACCGTTTTTGCGTGCGGCCTGCTGGATGACCTTCCAGATGCCGCTTCCGTACTGCATTGCCTTCTTCTCATAACAGGCGGTTTCCCGCGTCATATAGCTGCATGCGACCTTTCTGAGGGGGCGTTTTCGGATTCCCCCTGATACTTTGGTATGGGCAGGAATTGCTTCCGCAGCGCGCACAACGCGTATATCAAGAAACGGGCAGGAAATAAGGCAGCCAAAAAGACCGGCCACCGCCTGGTCGCGTGCGCCCTGAAGTGCAAGGCCGGCGAAGTCATCCCGAAAGAGACGCTCAATGTCAGCAGCATCAAGATACCGGGAATATCCTCCAAAGAGTTCGTCTGCCCCCTGACCCGCGAGAATGCGGGAATATCCGATCTCCCCTGCCCATTGCGCAACGAAATAGAGCGTTGCCGCAATCGATGCATCGACCGGTGTGACACGGGGGATTACCTTCATCACCGCTTTCAGGGCGTCTTCGACATCTTCCGGGGAGACGGTGACGCAGGTATGGTCCAGACCAATTTCACGTGCCACACTGGTTGCATGGCACAGATCATGTGAGCCGTCAATTCCCACAGTCACGCAGGGGAGTCCTGCAATGGCTGCAATAAGAGCGGAATCAACACCACCGGAGAATGCTACGACTCCTTCGGAACTTCTGAGCCGCACTGCCGTTTCAATAGCATCTGCGAGCGGCAGAAGGGGAGGTTTTGGCCTCACATGACCTGTCACCACTCTCTTCTCCATCACCACTCCTGCATCGCATCTGCCGGGAACGATACCCATCTGATCACGTGCGCATCCATTCTCCCAGGAAAGAAAAAACTCTCCCCCGCATGAGGTGAGCCAGTCTGTCCCTTCACAGAGACGGCAGGCAATCTCTTCAGCGGTACACACCGTACCGTCTGTTTCTATCCAGCCCTTCAGGCTAATCTCCGCTGCCATCTCTTTGCCCCGTTCCTGATATGTCCGGTCCTTTTGTACAATATCTTCACTGAGTAGAAAAAGAATGTGAATTTGGCCAGTCCGGGGGCCGGCATCGGCTGGCCTGCCCTCTCCCCGGAAGGGGTATTCACCTGTTCATGCAGGAATTGTCGGTTTATATCCCGAAAGAAAGATATGCGGCATCTTCATTCCGCCTGCCTGTCGGTGGGTGCCGGGTTCTGCTCGAGCATCCTTTTGTACCAGACAAACCATGGTGTGTCCAGAAACCCGATGATATTTTTGGCGACGATCTGGCCGATAATGAGTGGCAAAAGAGGAGCCACCCCGGCAAAGGCGATGGTGACGAAGATGATGGAGTCAAGGGTCAGGCCGACGGCATCACTGGACACAGACCGCAGGATGATCCGCTTTTCATAGCGCTTCTTAAGGCCGGCAAATATGCGTGCGTCAATCGTCTGGGTAATGAGAAACGATACCCATGACGCGATGGTGAGACGGATGCCGAAGGTGAAGATCTCCTGCCATGCCTCTTCATAGGCAAAGAAGGGAGCCGGTGTGAGCGAATTGGTCATGACAAAGAAGATGACCAGGAGCACCTGTGTCACAAATGCGATGAATATGGCAATCTGGGCCCGTTTCATCCCATACACCTCATTGATCATATCAATTGCCTGCGAGATGAACGGGTAGATAAACACAGCCGCCGGTGCGAGGAATACATAGATGCCGATATCAAACTCCACCACGCGTGCGGCGAGAATCTGGGATGCGGCGAGATACACCGCATAGATGGCAACGAGTGCGGCATACCCGTATTCCCGTTTATTGTTCAGCATCCACGCAGCCGCATACGTAACGATGGTGAGGCTTACTGCCCAGTATATCCAGACTACAGGGAATGTCATCGTTTTTCCTCTTTAAGCAGTCGCAACCGTGCTGTGACCACCCGGTGTCTGGAGCGAAACGAAATCTGAGATAGCATCTTTGTAAAAATGGATTGTCAGGGAAATATCTTCCCGGTTATGTGGTGAGCGGCCCCAGTTTTTCGGCGAGGGCTTCCACCTGCGCGACAGCGGTTCCGATGTAGTTGTCCGGATTCAGGAGCGCCACAATCTCATCATAGGTGAGATGGGTGGCAACTGCCTCATCCTCTGAAAATACCTCTGCAACCGGGCGTTTCTCCTCCAGAGCAATCATACAGGCGACCCGTACCCGTTCATGGGCGTCCTGCCGGTCCATCCCGCGCTTCGTCAGTTCGATCATTACGGATTCTGCCATATTCACGCCATGGAGCAGGTCGAGATTCTTTCGGATATTATCTTCGCGGATCCGCAGCCCGGTGAGCACCTTTGTCATGACCGTCAGGATGTGATCGCAGAGAATGCTTGTCTCAGGGAAGGTGATCCGTTCGCATGACGAGTTGGTGAGGTCCCGCTCATCCCAGAGGACATTGTTTGCGAGGGCCGGCTCAACCATGGCCCGGACGATACGGGCGAGACCTGATACCTGTTCTGACTTAATCGGGTTGCGCTTGTGCGGCATGGTGGAAGAGCCGACCTGGTTTTTGCCAAAGGACTCTTCCAGCTCACCGATCTCAGAGCGCTGCATCATCCGCACTTCAAGGGCAATCTTGTCCAGTGTGGTGGCCACATTTGCAAGGAACATGATATACTCTGCAAACCGGTCACGCTGGATGACCTGACTGGAGACATCCACCGGGGTCAGCCCGAGATATTCCATCATATTGGCCATGACTGCAGTGCCCGCCTCTCCGAGAGATGCCTGTGTTCCCACAGCACCGGTCATCTGGCCGACCGCTGCACGCGGACGGAGCTGTTCCAGTCGCTCAATATGACGGGATACCTCAGACGCCCAGATGGCAAACCGGAGGCCGTAGGTGGTGGGCACGCCAATCTGGCCATGGGTACGCCCGGCGCAAACCAGATTCTTTGTCTCAATGCTGCGCTCTAAGAGCACACCAAGCAGGGTTCTGAGTTTCTGCTCGATGATGCCGAGGCTCTCTTTCACCTGAAGACCGGTTGCGGTGTCGAGAATATCATTTGATGTGGCTCCGTAGTGGACCCATCGTGCAGACCCACCACAGACTTCGGAGAGGGCCTTTACGATGGCCATCATATCGTGATTGATCTCTTCTTCAATCTCCTTTGCGCGTGCAAGGGAGGCGTCTGGTGCGTGCGCCTCTATTTCATCGGCAGCAGCCTGCGGAATAACTCCTGCCTTTGCCTCTGCGACAGCAAGGCCGACTTCAGCTGAAACAACACAGCGAAACCGGTTCTCTTCATCCCAGACAGCTCGCATCTCCTGAGTGCCGTACCGGAAGTCGATGGGGTGGATTGCCATAGTACTCTATACATGCGGCCGGATGCGCAAAAATGGTTTGTAGAAAACGGGGGTGAAAGGTACGTTTCAGGCACTGTTCAGATGAAAAGATCCGATGAGTTCTCCTTTCGATGAAGGGGAGTTGTCTGATGTTATTCTCTGATGCGGTATTCTGCATCAATGATCATCGGGTCGCTCTCTTCCGGCATCAGGGCCCAGAGGACAATGTAGAGGAGTGTCATGGGCAAAAAATACGTGAATATCGTGAGCACCACCCAGACAATCCTGATCAGCGTGGGACTGACGTGCAGATAGCCGCCAATGCCGGCACAAACGCCTCCCAGCATCCGGTTGTCAGCAGACCGACCGAAACGGCGTGATGATTCCATACGTAATGTATCTTCTGCCTCCCGGATAAATTTCTTTGTGCAGTACGATCCCCGCCGGTCCATACCCAAGAGTAGATGATGCACCACAGACAAATATGGGGGTTAATGGGCGTCAGAGGTGACTATTTTCCGTACGGGTCATACCGTCCCCACCAGGAAGATATGCTGGATATGGCAGCTGCCTGTGCACGGGAAGGCGGCATCGGGATGATTGATGCCCCGACAGGCTGCGGTAAATCAAGTGTAGTTTCAGCCCTCCTTGAAGAGGCAAACGGCAGAAAAGTCATTGTCGCAGTACGGACGGTCAGTCAGCTCAATACGTTTGTGCGTGAACTTGAACTCGTCCGGAAAAAACATCCGAATCTGCGGTACTCCTATCTTGTCGGCAAACGCCAGATGTGCCCGATGGGAGGAGAGGGGGACACCTATCGTGTCTGTGAGGGACTGAAGGCATTCTCCACTTCCCTGATGCGCGAACGTGCGCGGAAAGGTGCACATGTACCGGCCAATGACAAAATCATTGACGAACAGGTCCGGAAACAGGATGTGGACCACCCCCTCCTGTGCCCCTATTTCATCCGGAGCCGGGTCTTTATTGAGGGAGCGGACGGTCTGCGGATGGTGCCCTCAGGGACCCTCAAGACCCGTGCTGATCAGGTGGCACGGACACAGGTTTCACCCGATCGACTTCATGAATTCTCCAAAGGTCTCTGTCCGTATGAGGTAATGCTGCAGGCTGCACGGGATGCTGATGTGATACTGCTCAATTTCCACCATCTCTTTAACACAGACATTCGTGACCAGCTGTACCAGTCGCTGGGTATTGAAGCGGAGAATGCCCTGCTTCTGGTTGATGAGGCGCACAACTGCGGAGATACCGTTGAGAGCATCCAGTCTGTCACGCTCTTCCGTGCTTCGCTTGATCAGGGCATGATTGAACTGGGAAGAATGCGGGGGCGTGTCTCAGGAGTCGATGCCCTCCTG
Source organism: Methanogenium sp. S4BF (assembly GCF_029633965.1). Taxonomy (NCBI): domain Archaea; kingdom Methanobacteriati; phylum Methanobacteriota; class Methanomicrobia; order Methanomicrobiales; family Methanomicrobiaceae; genus Methanogenium; species Methanogenium sp. S4BF. Next base: position 120,172 of record NZ_CP091277.1, read on the forward strand.
AATATGCTGCCCCGTGTCGGGCAGTTTATGGACTCCCTGCAGCGGTCATTCAAGGAAGAGGACTGGTTTGACCCCGCGACCTTTGTCCGCTTTGTGCTTTCCGGGAGCCTCTATCAGCGCATTGATGAAATAGTTGACGACCTTCTCAAGGCGGAAGAGACGTATCATGAGGCGCAGAAACAGGCGGGTGACTTCAAAGAGAGTGCTGTGGAGCGGCTGACTGCCTTTTTCTACCGGATTATGCGGGCGCTTGACGACCCTGCCTTTCTCACTCTCTACCGGAAGAAGGGGGAGGAGATCTCTCTTCAGGTGCGCAATATTGACCCCTCATCAACCATGAAGGACATTGCATCCTATCATGCCTGCGCCATTTTTATCAGCGGCACGCTTTCTCCGGTGGACAGGTATCGGCGCCTCTATTTTGAAGACCTTCCGGTTAAGACTCTCAGCCTTCCAAATGCGTTCCCACGCGAAAACCGTGCGCTTTTTTGTGCACGGGACGTCACCTCCACCTACCGGATGCGGCGGGATGCCGGAAATACGGAGCGTATTGAGGGGTATATCCGCAGTTTTGCGGCTCTTCCCGGAAGTCTGGCCGTATATTTCCCGTCATATGAACTGCTGGAGCGGTTCACAGCACGCCTCCCGTCACGCCTGAACCGAAAGAAGGTCTTTATTGAATCATCGTCATCATCGGATGCGGCGGGTGACCTCCGGGAGTTTATGTCCCTCCCGTCCCGCGGGGAGTTTGGTATTCTTTTTGGTGTCTGCGGCGGAAAATGGAGTGAAGGGCTGGATTACCGGGGGGAACTGCTATCCGGTGCTCTGGTATTCGGCCTGCCGCTTGCGCCGTTCACGGAAGTGCGGCGGATGACAAATCAATATTTCAAAAACAAATTCGGGCGGGAGGGGGAGTTCATCTCGTACACCATGCCTGCCATAAACCGGGTCCTGCAGGCGCTTGGCCGCGTGCTGCGCACACCGGAAGACCGTGGTGTTCTTCTTATAGGGGAAAGCCGGTTTCTTGAGGATGAAGTCCATAGTGGTCTTCCCCCCTGGATGCAGGAAGAGATGGTGCCATGCACGCTCTCCTCGTTTATTGAAGAGGCCAAATCGTGGCGCTGACGTCCGGAGCCTGCCGGTTTGATCTCTGGTGGGTGCATGTTGACTGGTCAGATGACTGTATCCATCGTATATCATTTGCAAAGAGCGGTGAGGAAGGTCCGGTGCCCCCCTCCCTCAGGGCATACTGTGCGGGAACCCTGCGGGAGACGCTTCCCCTCCGGTCCGCTGCAACAGAGGATAATGCACCCTATGCTGCCGTGTATCGTGCGGTCTGCCGAATTCCGTATGGACAGACGGCTACATACGGGGAGATTGCATTGGAGTGTGGGACCTCCCCGAGGGCCGTCGGAATGGCAATGCGGAGAAATCCAACTCCTCTGGTTGTTCCCTGTCACCGTGTTGTGGCAAAGAACGGACCTGGGGGGTATACGCCCGATATTTCAATAAAATATGCACTTCTTGCGATGGAACAGCAGGAGTTACAGTCCTAAATGCCGAATCAGGGCGGGTTAATCCCACCGGAAACCGTTGATTATTTTCTTCCGGGTAAGGGCATGCGTTCTGTCCGGTCCCCATATGGGTGTTCTTCCTATTCCCTCCAGTAATCTTCGTGAGAGTATCAAAGGGAGTCGGCAGCGCCGTGGATTTACCATCACAATTTCCCCCTTGGCACTGGTATGGCCCCCTAACCTCTTCGGGGCTGAAACAATGACCATTTAAATGTACTGAGGGCATATCTATCACGTACCGGAAGATCATGAAGATAGCAGTACTTGGGGCAGGTGCAGTCGGGCTTTCCATTGCTGCCCGCCTCTCATCACTGGCAGAAGTCCATGCGGTTTCACGACCACGGCATGCAGACGCCGTCACACGTCTTGGGCTGCGCCTTACCGGCCTTTGGGGCGATGAGACCTATTTCTTTCCCTGCGCCACAGACCTTCCTGGCGATGAATATGATTATATTCTTATTACATCCAAGGCGACGCAGACACGGGAGATCTGTGAACAGTTTAAGGACAGATTCGGGAATGCCGCTGTTGTGTCCATTCAGAATGGAATAGGAAATGAGGAAATAATCAGTGAATATACCGGCAATGTAATCGGCGCCATGATCATCACCGGATTTGAATGGCGGGGTGACGCTGACATTCATATCTCGGTTATCGGAGGGGATGCACAGTTTGGCCTGTTCCCGGACGGATGTGACGACCGTGTTTTCTCCCTTGCCGGACTCTTTGAAAAGGCGGGGATTGTCGCTGTTGCGACAGATTCAATACGGACAGCTATCTGGGGGAAGACTATCTACAATGCGGCGTTAAATCCGCTTGGTGCAATTATGGGGGTGCCGTACGGCACCCTCCGGAATCCGTATGCCTGGGAAGTAATAACAGACATCGTACAGGAAGCGTACGCCGTTGCAGATGCGGAAGGCATCATACTGGAACATCCTACGGCGGATGCGTATCTGGAATACCTGCATGATGTACAGGTTCCTGCAACCGCCAGCCATCATTCATCCATGTACCAGGCACTGTCAGCCGGAAAACGCACAGAAATTGCCTTTATAAACGGGGCCCTGGTTACAAAAGGGAACGCACATGGCATTCACACCCCCGCAAACGAGTTCCTCACCCGGCTCATCCGGTTCCGGGAAACACTGGGAGATTCGTGATTATTTCATGCGTTCAGGTGTCATTCTCGCAGGTGGTGAGGCCCGCCGGGCTGGAGGGATGGAAAAATATTTCTTCAGTCATTGCGGTGAGACCTTTATTTCACGCCTTGTTTCCACCCTGAGCGAAATCGTCGATGAAGTCATAATAGTGGCCCGCGACAATACCCAGTGCCAACGCTTCTCCGGGATTGCAGGTGTCAGGGTTGTACCGGACCGGTATAAGGGTCTCGGCCCTGTCGGCGGCATTCATGCCGGTGTCACTGAAGCCAACGGAGACTTCATCTTTGCTGTTGCCTGTGATATGCCCTGTGTCAACGGAGCAGTGATTGAGTATCTTTTTCGTGTCGCAGAGGGGTATGACGCAGCAATCCCCCGTTGGGAGAACGGGATGACAGAACCCCTTCATGCGGTATACCGGCGGCAGGCACTGGTTGAGCGGTTTGAGGGTGATGAGGCACGGTCGATGCGTGATCTCGTGGCTGGTCTTACCACTCATTATGTCGACTGCAGTCTCCTCCGCAGGTTTGACCCGGACCTCATGACGTTCACCAATATCAACAATGCTGATGATCTCGCCCGCCTGCAAACGGTTTTTCCGGAGGGCTGAGCCGTGGTTCGGATACAGGTCATTGCCGTGGGAAAAACAAAAGAGCCGTTTTACCGGGATGGAGTTGCAGAGTATGCCCGGCGGCTGACCGGGATGGCGGAATTCCTGATTACCGAAGTGGCGGATGAGCGTTTGCCGGACAATGCGGGTTCCGCTGAACAGGCACGCATCCTTGAAAAAGAAGGGAGCCGCATTCTCTCCCATATCCGCCCGCAGGACCTGTGCATTGTGCTTGACGTCGGAGGGAAGCAGATGACGTCAGAGGCTTTTGCCCGGTACATCAATGACGCCATACTGGAAGGAAACAGCAGAATTGCCTGTGTCATTGGCGGCAGTCTTGGCATTGCACCGGAGGTGCGGTCACGGGCTGATCTGCTGCTCTCCTTTGGGCTTATGACCTTTCCGCACCAGATGGCACGGCTGATTCTTGCAGAGCAGGTCTATCGTGCTGCGATGATTAATGCCGGCCGGCAGTATCATCGGTAAAAACATCCGAAAAAAGACATTGTTACGTCTTCTCTTTTTCAGGAGTCTGCTGTATTTTTCTTACCATTCCTTTCCGGGGAAGTAAATACCTCCCCGGACCTATGCCGCATGCATCGCAATGCTGACTCCCCGAAAGAGCGTTACCCGGTAAAACCACCTGTTTCCCCAGGCGGTCACTGCATTGACGGTGAAAAGGGGGATGTTGATGAGGATGTATATGCCGAAATGGATGTAAAATCCCCGGATGTCCGGCACATACGCCTATAACCTGCGGCAGGGTTTTTCTTCCATGGTAACCTGAAATGGCAGGCGGAGACAAAAAACATTGGGGGCAGGTTGTGACGGGCAAAAGGTTAGAGAGACTTCCTGCGCCCGGATGCGTCCCGTCCGTATGACCCGAATTCACTGTCCACGATAATATCTCCGGTAAATACCGGGCCATCACGGCAGACCCGCAGACCCGTGGGGTCAATACAGCATGATCCGCAGATTCCAACGCCGCATTTCATGTAGCGATGAAGGCTGAACTGCCCTTTCTCCGGGCATCCTGCCTCAATGAGGATGCTGAGGACTGCCTTCATCATGACCTCAGGGCCGCATACACAGATGGTGTCGTAGGATGAGGGGTCTGCTGCCCGCAGGAGGTCTGTTACAAACCCGTGGTGCCCGTATGTGCCGTCGTCAGTGGCGCACTGAAGGCTGGTGCATCCGGAAAGCTCTTTAGCAAAGAGCAGTTCAGCGGCAGTGCGTGCCCCCAGGATAAAATCATCTGCCATGCCGGATGTGGCGAGAAGGCGCAGTGGTGCTGCCCCGACACCGCCTGCGACGGCGAGCGTTTTTCCGGTGGGGGTAAACCCGTTTCCGAGCGGTCCTTTGATTCCGATCTCATCCCCCGGACTGAGCGCAAAGAGCGCTTCGGTTGCCTCCCCGACCTTCTGTACGGTAATGGCATTCTGTGCGGAGAATGCCATGGGTATTTCATCTGTGCCGGGCACCCATACCATGCAGAAGTGGCCCGGTTCTGCCGGAAACCGGCGGGAGAAGACGAATGTCCTGATGGATGGCGACTCCTCGATGATGTCGGTGATTACCACAGGGACAGATGGAATTTCATGCATGGGCGCACCCCACGATATCTTCCGGACATTTCCCACCCTCATGACGATAAAGGCTCTCTGTTATCTGCCGGAATATCTCCGCATCATCAATGACCGCGCTGCCGATTTCAACCGCTGACGCACCGGCCATCATCATCTCCACCACATTGTCTGCACTTGATACGCCGCCGCATCCGATGATGGGTATTTCACAACTTTCATACAGTTCCCATACGCACCGTACGGCCACCGGGAAGATGGCAGGGCCGGAGAGACCACCCATGCCGTGCCCCAGCACCGGCCGCCGGAAATTTGTCGATATCCGCATCGCCTTTACCGTATTGATTGCCACAATCGCGTCTGCTCCCCCGCGTTCCGCAGCAAGGCCTATCTCCGTTATATCCGTAACATTCGGGGTGAGTTTCACCCATACCGGGAGTCCGGAATGTTTGGCCATGCGCGTACATTGCTCAACCATATCCGGGTCCGCCCCCACTGCCGCCCCATATCCTTCTGCATGCGGGCAGGAAAGGTTGAGTTCAAGCGCCTGCACCCTTCCCGCAAACCAGTCCGCCACTTCTCCGAACTCCTCCGGAGTCCCTCCGAAGATGGACGCGATGACCGGGGCCCCCGCGAGTCCGTCCAGTTCCCCGATAAAATCGCGGGACGGGTTGGGAAGACCCATTGCGTTCATCACGGCACCGTCATAAACGGCAACACAGGGACCTTTGTGCCCTTCTTTCGGTTCAGGTCCGATTGACTTCGTAACAACGCCCCCTGCACCTGCTTTGAGCATCCGTGCGAGGGATGCGCCGGTTGTTCCCAGCACTCCTGCTGCAAGGATGCAGTGGTTCTGCAACCTGACGCCGCCTACTGTTATCTCTCCCGGAATTAACGTGACCATCTGGTTAGAAATTGTAGTTATTTATTATTAGCATACCCATAACTGATCCATGACCAGCCTCTCGGTAATGGGTGTCGGAAAGATTGGTGGTGAGGTTGCCTACCTCGCCGCAGTGCTGGGAATTGCAGATGAAATCTGTCTTTATGACAGCAATACTGCCCTCTCCCATGCACAGGCGCTTGACATTCTTCATACCGGTATTGATCTCTCTGTCTCAACAGACCCTGACGACATCAGCGGGGCTGATATTGCAGTCTTTTCTGCAGGTATGCCGCGGACGCCTGATATCAGAACCCGTGCTGACCTGCTCTCGGTAAACCTTCCTGCAGCCGATGACTGTGCTGCTTTTCTGGATGGGTATTCCGGTGTTCTGATCACAATAACAAATCCGATGGATGCGAATAACTATTATCTTCACCGGCAGTGCGGCATTCCCCGTGAACGGTGTCTCGGATTCGGCGGTCAGCTTGATGCGGCGCGATTCGGCGGTTACCTGAAAGAATATGGTATTCAGGGCGACGCATGGGTGCTGGGCGAGCATGGTGAGCATCAGGTGCCGCTTTTCTCCTGCCTCCCTGAGGCTGTGACTGAGGATATCCGCAATGATATTCTGGGAAAGATGCGCCGGTCAAGTATGGAGGTGATCCGGGGCAAGGGGGGCACTGTATTCGGGCCGGCATGGCATATTGTGAATCTTATTCGCACCGTGGCTGATGATGCCCATGCCATACTGCCGGTCTCCTGTGTCCTGAACGGTGAATACGGCATATCGGGTTGTTCTCTGGGAGTACCGGCACGAATTGGACGGGGCGGGATTGAAGAGGTCATTGAATGGAACCTTGACGACTGGGAACAGGCACGGTTCATGGAGGCGGCTGATGCATCCTGTGCACTCTGCAGGAGGGCTGATGAGTAACAATGGGAGTCTCAGCCTTGCAATAAACCAGGTTGAGTACGGAAATTCTCCCGATGGCCCGGTGGTCTATATCTTCGGGCGTGACCCCGCCGGCACAGCCCACCAGATAGAGGTGACCGGGTTTCGACCCTATTTCTATGCTCCTCTGGAGAAGGCAGATTCGCTCCCTCCCCATCCGAAGACAGAAGTTGATACAACCGCGGTCTATACCTCGATACGGGGAGAAGCGCTTCGGAGAATCTATACCCGCTTACCCGGTGATGTCCGTGATGTCCGTGATTATTATGAACCGCATTACGAAGCAGACATCCCCTTTGCCACCCGGTACCTGATAGACAGGGGTCTGACCGGCGGCGCCATGGTGCCGGGCCCATCTTCAGATTTCCGTGATATTATACCCACAGAGGTGGATGCACCCGCACGTATCTGTATGATGGATATTGAGTGTGAGGATGAGCGTGGGTTTCCGGAACCAACGCGTGACGCCATTGTATGCATCACCTGCCATGATTCGTTTGATGATGCCTATGTGACCCTCTATCTGCATCCTCCGGGTGATGGGGAGGGTCCGGTGCCTGTCCCGGTCCGGCCGAACCATCAGATTATCACCTATACCTCGGAGCGGGATCTCTTCAGGGGTCTTGCGGCATATATCCGCGAGACGGATCCGGATATCCTTTCCGGGTGGAATTTTGTCGATTTTGATATCAGTTATATTACAAAACGCATGGAAGCACTGGGCCTTGAGCCAGACTCCCTCTCCCGGATTCCCGGGGCCGGTGCCAGAAATCCGCTCCGTGGGCGGGCCCTCTTTGACCTTTTAATGGGATACCGGAAGATGCAGAGCTCCCGCAAGGAGTCATACCGGCTGGACGCCATCGGGGAGGATGAACTCGGGGAAGGCAAGGTCCGCTATACGGGCACCCTGAGCGATCTCTGGCGGAATGATCCGCAGAACCTCGTGGCCTACAATCTCCGTGATGTTGAACTCTGTGTGGGTATTGATGCAAAGAGTACAATCATCGGGTTCTACCGGGAGATTGCCCGGTATGTTGGCTGTCCGCTGGACCGGACCCTCAACTCTTCGAATGTAATCGATATCTTTGTGCTTCGCAAGGCATCCGGCAAATATGTGCTTCCTTCAAAGGGATTTGCGGCAGGTGATGAATTTGAGGGTGCAACAGTCTTTGACCCTTCACAGGGAGTGAAGGAGAATGTGGTTGTGCTTGATCTGAAGTCCCTGTACCCGATGTGCATGATGACTATCAATGCATCAATGGAGACGAAGGATCCGGACGGGGAGCTCCATGCACCCAATGGCATCCGGTTCAGAAAAACCCCGGACGGGCTCACGCGGGCTATCATTTCAGACCTTCTCAATGAACGCGATGAGAAGAAAAAACTGCGTGACACCTTTGAATACGGCTCACCGGATTACCAGTTGTATGACATCCAGCAGAATGTCCTCAAGGTGATCATGAACACCTATTATGGTGTCTCCGGATATGCCCGGTTCCGCCTGTATGACCGGGAAATCGGATCAGCTGTCACCTCAGTGGGGCGGGCAATCATTGCCCACACCCGTGACGTGATCACGGGTATGGGATACACGGTAATCTACGGGGACACGGATTCCTGTATGATTGAACTCCCTGTTGCCGACACCGAAGCGACAATTGCCATGGCACGGGCGATTGAGGCACGCCTCAATGAGAGTTATGGGGACTTTTCCCGTGACGTCCTCGGCGCTGATACGCATTACTTCTCCATCAAATTTGAGAAGATATACCGGCGGTTCTTCCAGGCCGGACGAAAGAAGCGGTATGCGGGACATCTTGTCTGGAAAGAGGGAAAAGAGGTCGATAAGATTGATATCGTCGGGTTTGAGATGAAACGCTCCGACTCATCCCAGGTGACAAAAGAGGTCCAGCAGCATGTGATGGAGCTGATATTACGGGGTGCCGGGAGGGCTGCTGTCAAATCATATCTCGGTGACGTGATCAAAAAGTACCGCAAAGGGAATTATTCTCTTGATGAAATCGGGATACCGGGTGGTATTAACAAATCACTTGACAGCTACAAAAACAAGGATGCACACGTCAGGGGGGCAGAATATTCCAATAAGTACCTGGGGGCCGGTTTTCTCTCCGGAAGTAAACCCAAACGGGTGTACATTCGAAATGTAACGGGCAAATACCCAAAGACCGATGTTGTGTGTTTTGAGTATGCAGACCAGATTCCACCGGAATTCGAGGTAGATCTCGAAAAAATGCTGAACCGGTCGGTTGAACAGCCAATCTCGCGCATTATTGAAGCAGTCGGCTGGACGTGGCAGGATATGGACCCGTCGCACACGACGCTCTCAGACTTCTTCTGAAACGCCGGCCCTGTGGGTATCAGCGGTCCGGTACACTCCTGATCCGGTTCCTGTCACCCGCCGGGAAATCCTCCCCGGGATCTCATCCGGTTGAGAGAACTGCCTGGTGGCTGTATGATATCGTCTCTGTGGGAGTCTTTCCGGGGAGTACACCCGACATCCATGGGATGGCTCAGGCGGCTGAATTCAGCAGCATCGGCACGCATTGCTGCATCCTTCCTTTTCCTCATATTTCCGGGAGATTTTAGTCAGGGAATTTCGGAATCTCTGCTCTTAGACCCCTGTGTGCCCGATATGCCGAATCGGAGGTGCCTGACTCTCTTTGGCAGATGGGTTGGTGGCGTATCTGTGAATATGCGGGAAACCGGAAGCTGGAAGAATGGTGCAGGACGACTCGTTCCATAGAAAATGGGGTGATTCTCCTCATAAATCCTGCATATCTGCAGGGTGGGTTATGAGGAAATAAAAGAATTATTCTGATTGTGCTTTATTGGAAAATGTGTGTGCAACAGGTCTGTTAGTTTATTGGTATGCAAAGATGGTGGTTCAAGGTGCCGCGCTTATGATCGAAGTGTTGTGCCGTGACCTGTTGCCGTTCTGATATGCTTGTTTGATTGCATTCCTGATGTATATCGGATCTGTCTGCTTTAATTCGGCTCCCACCTCCCGCAATACATTATGGTCCCCGGGGAAGAATATAATTATTCTGATGGATGCATATATCTATTCCAATAATCTCTATAGTGATACTGAGGAGGGAGAAAAGGGAGTTGTCCGGAAATGGGTCAGAGCTGGAGAAGGCAGAGATCAATAAGGCCCTGTGCCCAGATAATGGCCGTTTCCCTGTTGCGGTAATCTCCTGGTTTTGCACCGGTGATCTTCATTACCGCCTTGTCTTTGAATGAAAGCTGTTCTTCTGATATCTTACCCGCAAAATATCCGATATCCCTGAGTTCAATATGTTCCCGCACCTGATCGAACGCAGCAGATGCGGCCTGCTTTTTTTCCGGCGAAATGTCAAGGAGCGAGTATCCTGAGAGAAAGCCAATCACGGGTATTTCATGCAGCATATTCTTGTGAAGGCTGACAAATGACACGAGTTCCGGAAGTACTTTGCCATAGTAAATCGGGCTCCCGATTATTACCGCACTATAGCCGGTAATGTCAAAAACGTCTTTTACGTTTTTTACATCTGTGTCACGACCCTGTTTTTGAAGACCTTCTGCGATTGCAGTGGCAATTCCTTCTGTTGCGCCGTATTTGGTGGCGTATATGACAAGTATCCGATTGTTCATGGTATTTTCTCTTCCGGTGTCTGTCAACTGTTCTCTTGTAGGTTAAAGGAAAGGCGTCTGAAGATATGAAATGTATATCGTTTCTCTTTAAGAAACCTCGCCTTTTATGTGCTGTCGTCGCATTTAGGGGTTAAGCTCAAGGATGGCCGATGCAACTTCCTGTGCCCAGACCCGGATCGCTTCATGATCCCTGAAGTCTCCGACCGGAGGACGTACCATGCCGGCAATCTGTGCATCTGCCTCTGAAAGATCGGTTGGACTGAAAGCACCGGCAAATCCTGTTTTCATTGCCGGTCTCACGTATTCATACATTTCATCGATTGCAGCAATCAAAGGTGAAATATCTGTGCTCCCGGGAGGGCAGCATGAGATTCCGTCAACAAATATAGCCAGCCATTTATCCATGAGATATGGCCGGTACTGCTTGCAGAATTCCCGTGCCTCAACAAGCATTTTACCCATATACACCGGGCTTCCGAGAATTACTGCGTCATAGGCATCAATCCTGCCTGTCTCCAGCACACTGATGAGATCACTCTCTATGCCTTTTTCTCCCAGAACGTCCTGAATTTCTTCCGCTATCTCTTTTGTTGTTCCGTATTTTGTGGCATATGCAATGAGTACGCGTGGGCCTGTCATATAATCCCATGTATGGATTCCCGTGCATTAATCCTTATTGAAAGAAACCGGCGATACATCTTACATATGGTACGCCGTAAGGAAGATAATAGTGAGGAAATGCAATGAGAAATAATGGCTGCATCTCGATTGCTCTGTGCATCTGTCTATTCTGCTGGTCTTTGATACTGGTCTCTCCTGTATCATCTGCAGTGATTGGGGAGACTGTTCACCTCTCCGGCATGGGAGATGGGTATGATGAGATGTATCTCTTCCTGACCGGTCCTAATCTTGCACCTGGCGGTGTCAGGCTGGACAGCATTACAACGCCGGTTGTCTCCGGGAATGCCGCTTCTTTCACCCGTGCTTCTGTCAGAAGTGGTGTGTGGGATTATGAATGGGATACCGGCAGGACAGGTGGGACACTGGACCCCGGCACATATCTGGTCTGGGCACTCCCTCAGCCCCTGGACCGGTATGACCGTGGCCGCACATCATATGCAACGAAAAGTGTCCGGCTGACATATCCGGTCCTGACAGCAGATATTTCAGCAACCACTGCCAGTGACGGTGCAGAAAAAGTGGATGAAATGACTGCAGAAGCACATGCTGCCGTTCCCGGCGGCATATCTGTTGGAGATGGGGCGTTTCCCGATGTCCGTGATGGATCTGAAGAGGCGCAAACAGTATCTGAGGACACAATGCCTCTGCCCACGACTGCCGGGTCTTTTTTATATCCGGAGTTGCGTGCCGGAGGTATTGGTGTGTTCTTCCTGATCTGCGTATGGCGAAAGAAAAACAGAAGATACAAGTGAGATATCTAGTCGCCGTTCTTTTTGAGTTTGACACCATTCACTTCGCAGGAAGCGCCGCACCCGTTTGTTGTTCCGACATCAATGATACGGTATGCATCTGCGAGAACGGCTGCCTGCGCAAGTGACCCTGCAATAAGAACCACTTCAAGGATTTCATCCTTTGTCGCACCTTTTTTCAGTGCAGAATGCATGTGGTATTCAACACAGTGGTTGCAGTTCAGTGCTGCTCCGACAGCGATACTAATCAGTTCAATCATCTTTGGATCGATAGATGATGTCTCGAAAATTGCATCCTTATACATCAGGTGCGAAAGAAGAACTTCGGGTTTTTTGGCCATCTTCTGATAAATAAGGGGAACATTACCAAATTCCTCTTTTATTCCCTCCAGCCAGTCTGTTGATGCTGTCTTTGGTCCGCGTTTCAGAATTTCCTGAAGTGTCTCTTCAAAATCCACGGTATGTGCCATTAATGTATCAACAGAAGTTTGTCAGAAAAAAGGGATATAATTACGTATTTTAGACGATAATTTTCGTCTCTGAGAACGGTCTGATGTGAATCAGGATATAATCCCGCATACGGGATGGAAGAATGCGGGTAATGTCGCCAATCCTGACGCCGTTTTCAATCTCTATTGCTGCAATTGCGTCTGCATACGTGTCATACGGCAGTTTAACACGCAGTGCGCGTATCTGAACGGTTATTGGTGTCGGATGGGTAGACCGCTCGGTAATTTCCATTGCATCATCCAGCACGGTCATCAGACGTGCAGGATTTACCGACAGCGGATCTTTTGCCACCTCTTCCCGCTTCCGGGAAAGAACCGTGGATACCTCGTCAACCAGTGCATCAAGACGGTCGATTTCCCCTTCCTGCCGTTTCATCCGGTGGCCGATTCTCCCGATACCTCCGACATATCCATCAACTGGAGGGTCGATGATCCGCTGCAGGGCCTCTGTAGACGGCCTTCCGGTAAGAATGATGGGCACCGTAATACCCCTGCGCAGAGCAGGCATCTTGTACTCAATGCAGGATTCAAAGTTCCCGAGCATAAATACCGCACAGTCGTGCTCATTGATAATGTCCCGCTCTTCAATATTGAGGTTTGCAATGCGTTTGCCAAAGCCGCGTGCAAGCCCGATCATATTGGTCTTCGCCCCGGCGCTTCTGAGATACTCTGCCACGTCACATGAGGTGTGGGGCAAGTGGTGTATCTCAAGGCTGGGGCTGACGACGGCAATCTCGGTACCGACAAGGGGGGCCTCAATTACGATCCCAGCCAGAGGACGACTTATTGTTCGTATCAGTTCGATGTCATCCTTTGGCACAAGGGACTGAAGGACAACTTCCTGGGCAATCATATGTTTCTGGACAATATATCCCCCGAGATCGTCGATCAGGTCAATAACGATGTCATGGCGGTATACTCCTCCTTTGTATGTAATAGGGACAAGGACGGTCATGCATTTACTCCGATACGGGCAAATTTCTCTTTCAGAAGTGCCTCAATCTCCTCTTGATCCAGCGTGTTTTCACTTGCCACATAACTGAAGATTCCTTCACCTATCGACTGGCGCCTGACTTTGAACCCTTCCGGCGCAATCCACTGCAATGCATAGATGATATCATGGAACATTCCTTCACTGGGGTCCACAACCACCATGTCCTCAATCTCCCGTGGGTTCAGACCCGGCACAAGAATATTAACGGTAAACCGGTCCGGCTGAGTGATGAGGTCCCTTCCGTACCGGTCCCAGAGGATGGAAAGCATCGGTGAAAGGTACGTCTCAGTACCGATATCCAGCACCACCCCGGTCTCCGTTCCAAGGGCGCTTGCAAAATCACGAATATGCACCAGCCCCGGCATCTGCTTTATGACCCCGACTGCAAGGAACAGCGGTATCTCCGGATCAATATAGATGTGAAGCCTTCCGATGGACTGATTCAGGTTGAGATCTGAGAGAATATTGTCCGCAATCTGGCTGTATGTCTCTGCACCTGCCTGCTCGACACACTCCACCTCAAAATACTCAAGACCTTTCATGGCAGTCACTTCTCCTCAATAAACCCGGATGCAAGGAGGGCCGACCCGACAGCCCCGATATACTGTGAATGGTGCGGGACAAGGATGTTGGTCTGAAGCAGCTCTCCCATCTCATGAACCAGCCCCTCAATGAGTGATGTGCCGCCGACCATGATGACCGGCTCTTTAATATCGACTTCCTGAAGCTGCTGCTCAAAGACCTGTTCTGCCACACTCCGGCATGCTGCTGCGGCCACATCTTCTTTCGAATTGCCTTCAGCCAGTGCATTCACAAGACTCTGGGTGCCAAAGACGATACAGTAACTGTTCATGGGCACGGTCTTTGAGATCCCTTTCATTGCAATCTGGCCCAGATCAGTGATGTCGACGCCGATTCGTTTGGCCGTCATCTCCAGGAACCGTCCGGACGCACCGGCACAGATGCCGCCCATGGTGAACGTGCCGGGGATGCCGTCCTGGACGGAAATCGCCTTGTTGTCCATTCCACCGATGTCGATCACCGTTGCCTCACCGCGCTGCCGGTCAGCCAGATATACCGCACCTTTCGAATTGACCGTCAGCTCTTCCTGAATGAGGTCGGCTCCCAGTTTTTTCCCGATGAGATACCTGCCGTATCCGGTGGTGCCAAGAGCTTCAATATCCGCCATTTCAAGGCCGGCCTCCTTCAGGGCGGCTTCAATGACCCCATTGGCACTATCCATCACTTCTGTGGTGGGCATCCAGCCGGTGCCGATGATCTTATTATCCTGCATAATGACTGCTTTTGTTGTTGCCGACCCCGAATCGATGCCCATCGTTGTTCCTGTCTGCACCTCGCGGGCGAGAAGTGCTCTCCTTCGTGCGATGGTGGTGAGTGCCTCCATCCGGGTGAGGAGTGTCCCTGAGGTAGTCCGTTCGGTAAAGGAATAACTCACAACCGGGAGATCAGAGTGTTCATGGATATAGCGCCGCAGTTCATTCCGGACGATAGCTGCCTCCGCACAGCGGAAACAGGTGGCAATAAAGACTGCATCAGCCTCTACTTTTCCCTCAACCAGGGCCATCGCACGGGCGATGGCGAGTTTCAAATCCCCGGAGCGGGCTTCAAGACCGAATGCATCATAGGACCGGCGGATGTCGGCGAGTGTCACATCCGGGAAGAACATCTCGGCATTGACTGCCGCAGCAGCATCATAGATCTCTTTTTGGACGCCGCTGTGTTCGGGCCCGCAGGAGAGCTGTGCAACACGGACCGGCTGCTCACTCATCGCTCTCACCTTCAAGTCCTGTGAGGAACTCTTTGATCTGGGTTACAAATGCGACTCCTTCATCATCCGTTTGCGGATATTTGATGTCGAGTACAGGCATCCCTTTTCGCTGGCGCACCATGAACATCACCAGTTCATTTGTGCGGGCGCATCCCATGCACCCGAATGAGAGGTCTGCATCATTGATGATTATCGCAGCATCAGCCTCTTCAATCATCGGCCCGTAGAGGGACATTCTCCCCCTGACGCCGCAGGGCACCTCAACCGCGGCGTATTTCAGGCCCTTCTTCGGGTCTTCCGGTGTCATCTGCAGGGGAGGTGAGTCCAGGCTTGCAGTCTGGATTCGTTCCCGGATTCCGGTCGCTGCCCCCAGTGCCTCATGGCCCCATCTCTCAACCATATCTGAGAGCACAAGGCTCGTTGCAGGGAAAATAAACACTTTTGCCATTCTGTTATGCCTCCTCGTTTTTGATGATCTCAACTAATCTGTTCAGGGGTACCTTTCCTTCATCCAGTTTCTTCTTCCCTAATCGCTTCACCGGTGGTGTGTTCTTCTCCAGTTCCTCAAGGCCATGTGAGATGAACCGTAAGAGTCCGTTCTCAAATTCATGGCCGTAATATCCCGGCCGTGCGCCGCCCAGGTTTGCACGGCACCGGCGTGGATCACCGGGAGGAAACCCACGGTCTTTGACAAAGATATGGGCCGGATCAACCGTACGCAGCTCAGTGATAAGTTTCTTCACTTTTTCAGGATCACCTGTCACCTGCAGTCCGAAACAGGTCTCTTTGATCATCAGCCCGTCTGAGATTTCATATGCACGTATGGCAAGTGTTTGTGGTGTGACGTCAGGTGAATCAATGAAGACGTACTTGGTAATTGTGCCCACATATGTGGGAATATATTCCTTTGTGCTCATCGTGTCACCTCTCTGATATAGACGATGCTTCCTTCCTTCAGGGCGGGCAGTTTCTCCGGTTCACAGACACGCCCGATGATATTTGTCCCTTCAAAGGGTTCTGATGTGGGGCCGAATTCACTGTTTTCCGTTGTTCTGCAGCCGATGAGACCCGCGCTCTTTCGGGAGTCGTTGGTGATGGCAAGCATATTTGCAGGCACGCTTCCTTCCGGTGTATTTTCTTTATTGATATTCGTACCTTTTTTAATTCGCGGCTGGAAAAGTGATACGTCCTCAAAATGCATGATCAGTGGCATTTCACCGATTTCATGCCACCTGAGGCCGGTTACCGAACGGAATATGTAGCAGCTCAGTGGTGCTTTGTCGTCAAAGAGTTCAACCGAGATGACCTGAGTGGCCGGAATTGTGGTAACAGAGACCTCATTTCCTGCAAGAACTTCCAGAGTGGTTTCCGGTGCCTGTGAAATGACAATCCGTTCACCGGTTTCATCATCGGTATTCAGGGTGATGCCCCGGTTTTCTGCAACCGCTTTCGCATCCGAGAGGGCCATGCCACGGATGTCAAACTGTCCCGGTTCCACGGTAAAGAGAAAGGTCTCGCCGTGGCCCGCGATATGTGCCAGTTCGATGCCGTGCTCCACACTGCCGACGGCCGTATGATTCGGGCTTCCGGCTATGTCATCCGTATAGATGAATACTGAACCCCGGTTTCTTCCGCTGACCCGCGTTGTTATCGTACCTTCAAACCGGGAGTGCGGCTCCCCTTCGTAGAATACCTCACTCTCACGCATACGATCATCACGGACGTGGGTGCTTGCATCCAGTGAAACATGGTATCGGCCGGTTCTGTATGTCAGGAGCAGGTGTTCCACACTCTGTGCCCGTGTGGTGTCGATTTCCCCGTTCCGGTATCCTGCAGCACGTGCACGGACGCAGGTGATAATACTCATGCCATCTTCAAGGACAACATCCCGGGCTGTTGTTGTGAAGGCATTTGATGTGTCTGCACTCTGGACGATTCGTTCCATTGACGTAATCGCATCTTTTGGTTTCCATTCCTCCAGCACCGACATTCCTGAGACAATTCTGCCAATGATGCCCCCTCCGCCTGCGGCGCCGTGGTCAGCGATGTGGGGTGCCTTTGAAAAGAGCAGGTATGATTGTCCGGGGTCATATCCCCCACATCCGAGGATCACATCCCCACGGTCATAGCGGTGGGGGGACCGTTCCGGTATATAATTCGTAGGAAACGGGCCAAATGATGCTGCCTGCCGGTCAGCCCATTTTAGTATCATTATCTCTGGATGTGTTCCGGTATCAGGGGCACCCGCAGAGATGATTTTCTGTAAAATAGATGGTATGTCATCGTTCATTTCGATGACTATCTCTCCTGCGGTCGTTGTAACACGAATATTGCGTGTGGCTGCAGATGTGGTGTCCGCCGGGCGGATCACCGCAACACTACACTCAGTGGGATGCCCGGGGATGAGATCCCCGAGCAGTGTTCCTTCCGGTACCTCCAGCCTCTCGCCATCGAGGCGGATCTCTGTCATTGTATAGTACTCCACTTAGACGGTTGTCATAATTTGCCGCTCTTTATCTGAGAGTTCCTGGAGCACCTCAGCAGTCGGTCCGATCTTGACGATCTTTCCGCCTCGCATGAGAATGCACCTGTCACAGATATCGCGTACAAATTCCATGTCGTGGGAGACTACAATAAATGTTTCATCTGTTTCTTCACGGGCCGTCACAATTGAGTGTTTTACATCGATCTTGGTGATTGGGTCCATGGTTCCGGTCGGTTCATCGAGAATGACGATTCTTGGCTCCTTGATAAGAACCTGAGCAAGGGCAACACGGTGCTTTTCACCTTCGGAAAGCTGTCCCGGACGACGGTTGAGAATCCCTTTTGCCTTATCTTCCGTAAATCCGGCCATCTTCAGCGTGATGATTGCCTTGCGCATTGCCAGTTCCTTGGGGAATTCAAGACCGATGGAATCGGTCAGGTTGTCCAGAACGCTCCGGTGAGGATAGAGATCATATTCCTGGTGGAGAAGGCCGATGTATTTTTTCGCCCGGCCACGCTTTTCGATACCGGGCTTGGTCATGTCGATGCATTCATCACCGATGCGGATATTCATTTCCCCGTCTGTCGGTTCGATAATGCCTGCAATCATCTTGGAAAGGGTTGTTTTCCCTGCACCGGATGTTCCGATAATACCGAAGATTTCCCGTTCTGCGACCGTAAATGAGACTCCGTCAACGGCCTTGATCATACCTCTGTCAACTGAGAGATACCGTTTGGAAACATCGCGTGCCCGGAGTATCTGTTCTCCAAGTTGAGTCGCTCTGTAACCACTGTCCTCATGAGCATTTTCCATAAAGGTGCTGATGATCCGGGCAGGCTCACCAATGGCTTTTATCTCGCCTTCTTCCAGCAGCAGTGCACGATTACATGTATCGACAATTACCTCCGGAAAGTGTGAGGATACGACCATTGCCATATTGTTATTGACTGCTGAATTGTGCAGCATCTTATGGACAATGGATGCAATACGGGGGTCAAGCGTTCCTGTCGGTTCATCAGCACAGAGGAGGAATGGATCCTTGGCAAGCTGGCGGGCAAGCACAACACGCTGTTTCTCTCCACCGGAGAGATCACGTGCGATATGCATCATCCGGTGGGACAGTCGCACCTCATCCAGAAGATCTGCAGCACGGTTGACTGCCTTTTCACCCGGATATCCGATATCTGAGAGTGCATGAAGAACATTCTCGATAACGCGGTCATCACCGTACAGCGCAAATGTCCGCTGGAACATGATGGCAGTCCGGACCATAATGCTGCGTTTCTTCTGTTTGTTTTCATCTGCCCATAAATCGATGTCCTCAGCGACCATCTCTCCGCCGCATTTTGCGCATGTGCTGCCCTCTTTGCTTCTAAGGTCAACATATCCGCACTTGCTGCAGGTCGATATATGGTAGATAATTTTGCCCGTTGTTGGAGGCGTATCCACACCACGGATGAGATGCATCAGCACCGTCTTCCCGGCACCGCTTCGTCCGATGATGCCGAGGATCTCACCCTCTGCTAATTGAAAATTGATATTGTTGAGGACGGTATTCCCATCAAACTTCATGGACAGGTCTTCAACTGTTAGTAGAGGCACCATAATTTCCGTTCACAGTATCATTTTGCGGTGGTTTAAAAGTTATTATTCTATCATAATTTTGCGCATAGGTGTAATTAATTATTAGAGATTGTCAATAATATGCACAACTTCATACACGGATGTGATGGTGAAGTCTGCAGCTTTCATCAGGGGTTCAGGTTTTTTTCTGTTCTGCTGGAGTGAAAGAATTGCATAATCCGCCTTTTTCATGGCCCGTAAATCATTAATTCCGTCTCCTACCATCACTACGGTGTCATACTGCCGTTTTAGGTCTTCAACCACCTGTTCTTTAATCGCGGGGGTGGCAACACCATGCGTATTGTCCTGCGGCACGCCGAGGTAGTCGGCCATCTTCATCAGCTTTTTTGTCCGGTCGCCGGAAGCGATGTATGTGGCAATACCCCGTGCCTGCAGGTCATGGATTGTCTCACGCGCACGTGAAAACGGTCGTCCACCTGCCGTAATTACATATTCAATGCCTCCCAGATTGCCATTTAGCATCACTCCCGAGTTGAGTGCAACCACGGCCTCTTTTTTGCATGCAGCCCAGACAGTCCGTATGCACCCCTGCAGGTCGCCTATTGTTGCATGGGTGTCATTGTACAGGAGATCGCGGATATAATCGGCAGTGACCGCCTTGCAGGTGCAGGAGATGCCAAAATCGATGCTGTTCTCACTCAGGTACCCGGAGAGCAGGCGTGTGGGATCCTCATTGATAATCTCGCGTGAATGGAGATAGAGCAGAATCAGTGCGCGTTCTTTGCAGGAGGCGGTAAGTGTAATAGTCTCTACATTCTTATGGACAGTGCCGTTCGTGACATCTTTCAGCACCCGGTATGTATGCAGAAGGGTGCCTGCACTGTCAAAGACAACTGCTGTTGTCATCTCAGTTCACCCGCAAACAGTCGCATTAATACTGATTGGTGTAATTGAAGTAAATGAATACGATGGTTCTCACAAAGACTGCTGATGACATCTCCTCAATGCGGGTACGGGGAGCCGGGCGAATTGCCCGTACGGCTGCCGCCGCCCTTCAGGAGTACGGGGCATCACTTGACTGTAAAACCCTTGCAGCATTCACCGGTGAAATGGAAAAAGCAGCAGAAATTCTCTGCGGAACGCGTCCGACGGCTGTTTCTCTGCCGAATGCTGTCCGGTATGTGATGCAGGGCGTCCGGAGGGCCGCAACGCTTGAAGATGCACAGCGTGCATTAAATGACCGCGCTGCAGAATTTATCCGTGAGTCTTATGCAGCTGTTGAAAAGATTGCAGAAATAGCTGCACGGCAGATTCCTGATGACGCTGTTATTATGACGCACTGCAACTCTGAAGCGGCCATTGCCTGTATTGTCCGTGCCCATCAACAGGGCAAGGTGCGAGAGGTATATGCAACGGAAGTGCGTCCGCGCAATCAGGGATATATTACGATTCAGATGCTCTCCGATGCTGGTATTCCGGTCAACTTTATTGTTGACTCTGCAGCCCGGATGTTTATGCCGAAGGTTGATCTGGTTATCACAGGAACTGATGCAGTCACTGCAAACGGGGCGGTTGTGAACAAAATAGGGACGTCACAGATTGCACTCTGTGCACATGAAGCCCGAAAATCGTTTATCGTTGCTGCTGAGACCTATAAATTTGCACCACGCACGATTCTTGGTGAACGAATACCGATTGAATGGCGTCCGGCAGAGGAAGTGACCGGAAGTGAAAGGAAGCTTCCTGCCCATGTCACGGTGAAAAACCCGGCATTTGACGTAACACCGCCTGCTTATGTGGATCTCATTGTAACAGAGATTGGTGCATTTGCCCCTTCGTATGCCCCGGTTGTCATCCGTGATCACCTGGGGTGGGATATCAGTGAATTCCAAAAAGACTATGCATACAGTCACCATTATGGAGAATGAGAGAGATGGAAGACGTCATTGCGCATTATTATTTCCGTCCTGATGGAAGGACGACACCGCAGGAGGCCGCACAGGCAATTGCGGAGGAAGAAACAACCGGTACCTGGACCTCCCTTACAACCCGACAGGATTATGTGAGGCGTCTTGACGGCATCGTGGAGAGCGTGGAGGAATCCGGCAGAGGATATCTTACTGCTATCCGGTTTCCTGCAGAGATATTTGAACCCGGCAATGTGCCCCAGTATCTCTCTGTTGTGGCAGGCAATCTCTTTGGGCTGGGTAGGCTTGAGGCTGTACGACTGACTGATGTCGAGTTTCCGGAGTCTCTTGTCCGGTTCAACGGTCCGAACTTTGGTATTGAGGGTGTAAGGCACCTTCTGGGAACACGCAACCGGCCCCATGTGGGAACCATCATTAAACCAAAGGTGGGTCTTACTCCTGCTGATACTGCTCTTGTGGCGTACGAAGCAGCATCGGGTGGCGTGGATTTCATCAAGGACGATGAAACGCTTACCAACCAGGCATTCTGTCCGATGACGGAGCGGGTTGAGGCAGTGATGGCACGTCTTGATGAGGCAAAGGATGAAACGGGACGGCAGGTTCTGTATGCCGTCAATGTGTCCGACCGTGCAGACAGGATTGTTGAACGGGCCGAGGAGGCACTTGAACGGGGTGCAAACACGCTTATGGTTGATGTTATCACCTGCGGATATTCGGCACTGCAGGCACTTGCTGAGGAACCGGGTATTTCTGTTCCCATCCATGTGCACCGGACCATGCACGCCGCAATGACCCGAAACCCCGAGCACGGCATTGCGATGCGTCCTCTTGCGCGCCTCGTACGGATGACGGGTGGAGATCAGCTGCACACCGGAACGGTGAGCGGAAAGATGGGTGGAAATGCCGAAGAGCTGATTCAGGATAATCATGCACTGACTGATCCGTGGTATGGGTTCCGGCCGGTATTCCCTGTTTCGAGTGGCGGCCTTCACCCCGGAAAAGTGCATGCAGAGCTCGAAACGCTCGGAACGGAGATCGTACTGCAGGCAGGGGGTGGCATCCACGGCCATCCGGACGGCACTGCAGCAGGTGCCCGTGCGATGCGTCAGGCGGTGGACGCGTTCCTTGAAGGGGTATCAGCAGCTGAATATGCAACCGATCACGTTGAACTTGAGCGTGCCCTGAATCTCTGGGGCACATCATAACCTTTTTTCAGGATTATTGATCGATGGGAATTTTATCCCCGACGACATACAGGATGGGATATGCTTTTCAATGTGCCCGTGCTGTAGCTTCCCCTGCATCAGGTATTGCGGCGCTGCGATAAGATGAGAATGTCAGGAGAGATATCATGGAAATTCCGTTTGTCAAATTAGAGGGTAATGGTAATGATTTTGTGCTTATCGATGAGATGGACGGGCCGGTAATCCCCGATGAAATGAAGGGAGAATTTGCCCGTTTATACTGCGACAGGCGCTTTGGCATCGGTGCGGATGGAGTTCTTTTTGTATCCCCCTCTGATTCCTGTGACGTACGGATGCGCCTTTTCCAGCCGGATACGAGTGAAGCTGAGATGTGTGGAAATGGCATTCGATGCCTCGCCAAATATGTATATGATTCTGAATACACGGGGGGAGAGTGCACGGTTGAAACACAGGCCGGGGTGATGCCGGTCACCATGTCTTACAGTGATGAGGGTGAATTTACCGCCACGATTGACATGGGTCCTGCAAAATTTATGTCAGCCGATATTCCTGCCGCAGGAGAGGGGGAATTCAGGATGGAGTATGATGGGTTTACCGTCTATGCTGCCAATACGGGTGTTCCGCATGCGGTTGTCTTTGTTGATGATGTGGAAGCGGTCAATGTCAATGAAGTGGCACCCGGTATCCGTTCAAACCCGGTGTTTCCCGAAGGTGCGAATGTAAACTTCGTCCAGTGCGACGGCGAAGACAGCATCACGATACGAACATTTGAACGTGGTGTTGAGGAAGAGACATATTCATGTGGCACCGGTTCAACAGCAGCCGCAGCCGTGGCGCACCATCTCGGAAAGATGCCGGCAACCGTCCATGTCCAGACACGGGGCGGACCTCTGACAATCGTGATGAATGAGACAATTACGATGGAAGGTCCGGCAGTAACGGTTTTTGAGGGAATTATTCCTCTCTGAACCCTTTCTCTTCAATAGCAAATGTTATTTTGGTCCCTTCGGGACGGGAGCGGTGTTTTTCGAGTATTGCATGACGTTTTGTGTCATTTCGTTCAAAACGAACAATAATCTTCGAGATATGGTGCATGTTAGTGCCGCCAAGGCCCCGGAGTCTGTCGGTGTTGATATCGGTAAAAACCTGATTTGTGACGATCACGGGTATATCATACCGGCGTGCATACCCGAGGAGCATGATAAGTTCACGCGCAAGGCGTTTCTGTGCCTCTCCTGAGGGGCCGTTTTCTGTCCGGTACAGTGCCGTTGCTGAATCAAGGACAATTAGGCCAATGTTAGCTCGGTCTGCGAGCAGACGTGCGCATTCTGCGATTGCATGATCCTGTCCGGTAAAGTCTGCGGGTTCAAACAGAATGAGGCGTTCGGCAAGGGACTCTGCATCATCCCCCGCAAGCTGGCAGAAGCGGTCAATGGAGAATCCTTCGGTATCGATGTAGATTACATCTTCTCCATTACGCAGGGTGGCAATCGCCGATGCCATTGCAGCAGTGCTCTTCCCTGCAGCCGGTTCACCGTAAAACTGGATGATGATGCATGTCTCAAGCCCGCCGCCGATGAGATTGTCAAGGCAGGGGATGCCCGTGCTCTTTTTTGTTAGTTTCACCATTATCTGTCTTCACCCCTCAGTTCTTTCCAGCGTTTCTCTTCGGCACGGCGTGTAACATCACGTAACGGCACCTTTGCGGCTTCTGCCGCCTGCCGTGCTATTTCAAACTCGGCCTTGCAGGACACAGGTTCTGTTCCAATCCAGCCGGTTTTAACGGGTATGGAAACCGTTTCGGAGCCCACCACAATTTCAACCGGCTCCATAGTGCGTGTGATGATACTCCGGTGGACAGACGGAATACACCGGACGCCGAGTGTGCCCAGTTCTTCAGACAGTATCCGGATGAGATTCCCTGCCAGTGCATGAGAACAGATAACCCGAATCAGAGTGCCGGGGCGTCCTTTCTTCATGATCAGAGGTATTGCAGATGCGTCCCGTGCACCGGCATCCATCAGCCGCCCGAGGGTATAGGCAATGACTTCTGCTGTTGTGTCATCCACATTTGTCTCAAGGATATCAATAGTGTCTGCTTCTCTTGTTTCTCGTTCGTTCTCTGGTTCGGGTTCACAGACTGAAGCCCGCAATACATTTGGCATGTGTGAAGGATTGCGTGTACCTGCTCCATATCCCACAGCTGTGACATGCACGGTGTCGGTGGTTATTTCATGGGTGCCTGCTGCCATGAATTCTGCAAGAAGTGCTGCCCCTGTTGGAGTGCAGAGTTCACGTTCTTCATTGGTATACCGGATGAGAAGGTGCCCTTTTCTGAGGATGGCAAGGGTGGCGGGGGCCGGGAGCGGGTAGATGCCATGGGCACTTTTTATTGTTCCCGTCCCGACTGCTACGGCTGTCGTCCTGACCGCATCGGGTGAGAGGGAGTGAAATGCTGTGCATGCACCAACAACATCTGCGATGGCATCGTCAGCGCCAACTTCGTGGAAATGGGTATGAGCACCGTGTATCTCTTCTTCCGCATCCCTGATGCGGGTAAATACCCTGACAGCCATCTCCTTCACTGAGTCAGGAGCATCGGTATCAGAAACAATGTCACATACCTCATGGAATGTCCGTGATGCAGGCCCCGCATGTGTCTCGATCTGAAGTGCCCGGATGCCGCATCTTTCCACCACGATATAGGTGGGAGGAGCGACGACCGATGCCATTGCACGGGTGACTGCATCCCTGTCAGCGCCGCATTCAAGCAGCGCACTTGTCACCATATCGCCTGCTGCGCCGGAAAATGGGTCAAAACAGAGCACTCTCATAGATACAGTACTTATACCCCGAGAGGGTATATGAAGGTAGGTGACCATTGGCCATGTTACTGAATGTTGAGAGTGCATATCCTGAGGACCGGGGTCTTGGGCGATGCCGACTGGACCCTGCAACGATGAACGCCCTCAGACTTGTCCCGGGGGATCTTGTCTGGCTTACCGGGTCACGCAGGACAGTGGCAAAAGTATGGAGGATGCTTGCTGATGACTGGGACCAGGGGAAAGTAAAGATAGATAACTTCACCCGTTCGAATGCCGGTGTAAGCAGCGGGGACAAAATTGAGGTGGAGAAGGTGGAGACAGAGACCGACGCTTCCCGCGTCATTCTCGCACCACCCGAAGATCTCTCTAATCAGCCCCCCATTAATTTCAACCAGGCGATGCTGCGACTGCTTGGCTATCCTGTTGCAAAAGGGGATACTGTCCCGGTGCTTGCCGGTCTTCCGTTTATGCAGCAGCAGCTTATCCCCTTCAGGCTCGTGACGGTTGAACCGGAGGATGCCGTCATCATTACCAAGGATACTATTATCGAATTCTCAGAGAAACCGGCATCCGGTTTTGACGGATTCCGCGAAATCAGTTATGAGGATGTCGGAGGCCTGAAAAATGAGCTGAAGAATGTCCGGGAGACTATCGAACTGCCCATGCGCCACCCGGAACTGTTCCGGAAACTCGGCATTGAACCCCCAAAAGGGGTGCTCCTGTACGGTCCTCCCGGCACGGGAAAAACCCTGATTGCACGGGCTGTTGCAAATGAGAGCGGGGCACATTTCATCTCAATCGCAGGTCCTGAAGTTCTTTCAAAATATTATGGTGAAACTGAACAGCGTCTCCGGGAGATCTTTGAAGAGGCTGAGTCCAATGCACCTTCTGTTATCTTCATCGACGAACTGGATTCAATTGCTCCACGTCGTGAGGATGTGACGGGTGAAGTTGAACGCCGGATGGTTGCTCAGCTCCTTACCATGATGGACGGTCTGGAGGAGCGGGGGCAGGTGCTCGTTATTGGAGCGACAAACCGTCTTGACGCTATTGACCCGGCACTTCGGCGGCCGGGAAGGTTTGATCGGGAAATTGAGATTGGTGTTCCCGATGAAACCGGACGCCTTGAGATCCTGAAAATTCATACGCATGGCATGCCCCTTGAAGGAGAAGTAACCAGGATTCTGATGGAGGAGGCTCTTGATGAAATTCCTGATGAATATCGTGAAGAGGCAGAGAAACGGTATGAACTTGCGGTTGAAGAGATTGAGAGTCAGCGGGCACGTCTGCTTCAGGATCTCTCTTCGCGTAGCAACGGATTTGTTGGTGCGGATCTGCAGTCGCTTGCAAGAGAGGCGGCAATGCGTGCACTCCGGCGGTATCTTCCGGAAATTGATCTGGAAAAGGATGAGATTTCTCCAGAGCTCCTGAAGAAGATGGAGGTGACCTCCCGTGACTTTGCTGATGCGCTCCGGGAAGTGAATCCCAGCGCAATGCGGGAAGTGCTTATTGAAGTGCCGCATGTGACCTGGGATGACATCGGAGGTGCGGAACGCGAGATTGAGGAGGTGCGTGAAGCGGTTGAATATCCACTGACCCGTCCGGAACGGTTCCTGAACTTAGGCATTGATCCCCCGAACGGAGTGCTCCTTTATGGGCCGCCCGGCACAGGAAAGACGCTCATCGCAAAGGCTGTGGCACATGAAAGCGGAGCAAATTTCATCCCGGTTCGTGGGCCGCAGCTGCTTTCCAAGTGGGTCGGTGAGAGTGAACGTGCGGTCCGGGAGATTTTCCGGAGGGCACGCCAGGTGGCTCCTTCGATTATATTTTTTGATGAACTGGATGCCATTGCACCTGCACGCTCCGGTCAGGACAGCCATGTGATTGAGAGTGTCGTCAATCAGATTCTGACAGAATTTGACGGGCTGGAGGATATGACAGGGGTTGTGGTGATGGGGGCGACCAACAGGCCGGATATCATCGACCCTGCCCTCATGCGTGCCGGCAGATTTGACCGTCTTGTCGCAGTCCATGAACCGGATGCAAAGGGGCGTCTGCAGATACTTTCCATCCATTCCCGGGGGATTCCTATCGAGAATTCATCGGTGGAGGTGTTGGTAAATGGAACCGCATCCTACGATGAAGGTGGTATTGAGGTGCTCTTCAGCACTGCTGTCGAAGCATACCGAAAGGAGACCGATACAAGGGTGTTGCTGACTGCAGATGAGATCCTTGCAACGGAAATTGCCGAGATCAATGTCAGTGATGAAATCCTTTCACCCGGAAGACGGCGACGTGCCGTTGCCCGCCTTATAGAAGAGCACAACATTAAACTAGAAGACCCGGAACGCGAAGCGCTTCTCCGCGAAATTGCAGGGAAGGCAGAGAATTATGTGGGTTCTGATTTAGACCTGCTCTGCCGTGAGGCTGCCATGTTTGCAATGCGGGATAATGCTGCGGCAGTGGGGATGCAGCACTTTGAGAAGGCACTTCTGAAGGTTCGCCCGATGATGAATGAGCGCGTGCGTGAACAGTACGACCGTATCCAGCAGTATTTCAAGGGTGGGCTTCCCCAGCAGATGCAGGTGCATCTGCCTGAATATCAATGATGAAACCTGATAACTGACCATTCGATGAAACGGAGTCTGAAACATCCGTTTCATCCTGTTTTTAAAAACAGAATGGTTATTCTTTGATGTATACAATAATACGCTGTAGATCATCTGAGGTTTTTGTGAATGCCAAACTGTACCACATTTCTTGATGTCAATGCCCGTCTGGGAGACAAACCGGCCCTCATCCACCCGGTTTCGGGGACCGAATACACATTTCGTGACCTCCTGAAACGGGTTTGCCGACTATCATCCTGTCTTATCGGCCGTGGAATTGTTGCGGGAGACCGGGTCGGGATTTACCTTCCCCCTTCACCTGAGTATCTCTTCTGGTATTTTGCAATCTGGCGGATGGGCGGTGTGGCAGTCCCGCTCAATAATGTCCTCCGGCCAGAGGAGGTCGCCTTATTGCTGGATGATTCCGGGGCGGCATGTATTGTGACTGATTTAAAAGGGAGTGCAGAGATTGAAACACACGTCCTTTCCGGCAGAATTTCAGCTGATGTGATCACAACAGGTATTCCATCGTTTGAGGAGGAATGTCTCTCTGTACCGTTCATTGCCCGGGCCCGTAACTGCAGGTCAGATGATCTCTGTCAGCTTCAGTATACATCAGGCACCACAGGAAAACAGAAGGGGGCGATGCTCACCCATGGAAACTGGATGGCAGCGATGGACAATGAACGTGAAGTACTCGGGTATTGCGAAGATGATGTATATCTGGGGATATATCCGATGGCCCATGTCGGGGTTTCCTGGGGTATTTCAGCGCTGCGTGCCGGTGCCACCTGGGTGATTATGGACCGTTTCTCTCTTGATGAGTATATTCGGCTCACTGAGTCATATCAGGCCACAGTCATAGCCGGTATGCCGCCTGTTATCCATTCTCTTCTTCGGACCCCTCCGGGAACAGAGGAGCGGATGCGGTCAGCACGGGAGATGATCAGCGGAGGGGGCCCCCTCCACCCCAGCATATGGAAGGAGTTTTTTTCACGGTTCGAAATACCGATTGTCAATGCATACGGCCTTTCCGAAACCATCGTTGTCGGTACAGGGACTGCTATCCGGCCGGAGGACTATGAGTATGCAGATGAATTCAGAAGTGTTGGCATGCCGATTGGATTTACTGAAGTGAAAATTGTCAATACAGATGACCCGTCGGTTGAGTGTGGAACCGGGGAGATAGGCGAAATTGCACTGCGGGGGCCTGCGGTTGCATCAGGATACTGGGGGATGGAAGAAGAGACACAGGCGGTTTTTCTTCCGGACGGGTGGTTTCTAACGGGAGATATCGGGTATCTATCAGAAGACGGGATGCTTGCTATCACAGACCGCAAGAAGGACATGATTGTGATGTCCGGGTGGAAAATATATCCGACTGAGGTGGAAAAGGTGCTTATTAACCATCCGGCGATAGACGATGTGGCAGTCTTCGGGGTGCCGGATATTCACCGTGGCGAGATCCCCTATGCAGCTGTGGCGCTTCTCCCCGGTGCATCTCTCACGCTGTCAGACCTGCAGGAATATGCCCGTGAGCATCTGGCCGGGTATAAAGTGCCGCGTGAGATGGTTATTGTTGATGAGCTTCCCCGGGTTGGAGGATGGAAACTGCTGCGTCGGGAACTTCGTGAAACATATGGCCCTGAATAAAAATGGCCTGAATAACATTCACATCTTCATAATTACAGGGAAATAGCCTGAAAAAGGCAGATTAACTTAAGGAATGATTTAAATAATTATGAATCTCTACATTTTCGCAAATGCCTGTGGATATTGAAGAGGTTGAAATCACTGGTCAGAAAAAGATATCAACAGGTATCATTGGTCTGGATTATCAACTGGGGGGGGGATTTCCGGCGGGTTCGATTATTGTCATTCAGGGATCCGCTATTTCGGGAATTGAAAAGATTGCCGAACAGTTCTGGAAAGCAGATGAAGAAACGACCGGCGGTGATGACAGCTGGTATCTGATCTCAGACAGCAGTCCGTCTGTTGGCATGACGCCGGTGACGCCGGATGAGATGGGGGATGCCCTGTCAGAGATGCCCGGAAAACGGTACGTGGTTGATTCACTTTCGAGTGTTATCCATAATGGGGGCGTTGATGCCGCAATTTCACTGATCAGGAATTATGGGGGAATGATTACCCAGGATGGGGGGACGATACTGTTTCTGCTATATGACAATGTCCACTCAGCGGAAGATGAGATTTCTGTCATACGGTATGCCGATGTCTATATTCACCTCATCGAAGAGCGTCATGGAAATGAGATTGAACGAAAAATGGAGATTGCAAAAATCAAAAATGCAAATGTGCCAAACCGACTTTTCCCGTACAATATCACGAATGAGGGAATTGATCTGTCAACAACAGCACGTGTAGTCTGAATGAAAATTTATGTGAGTTCTTCTCTGCACTGTCGTGCAGCAAGAACCAGATGTTCCAGTTTTTTATACGCCCCTTCACGGGAATGCATCCGCAGGCCGCAGTCAGGGTCCAGAAGCATATTTTCAGCGCCAAAGACTTCAATTCCTTTTGTGATGCGCTCTGCAATTACAGAAACACTCTCGACTTCTCTGTCTGCTGAGTCCACACATCCGAATCCGATCTTCTTTCCTTTCAGGTCTGAGCGGGAAAGGACATCCAGATTGTCCGGGTTGTTTGCGAATTCAAAGTCCAGTATATCAACCGGAAACCGGAGTATCTCATCGATACATCCCCTGATATTTCCGCAGACATGCATGCAGGACGGGACATTCAGTTTTCCGGTGATGATATTCACCGCATCGTGTGCGACCGTCAGATCAGCCGCACCGGTGGAAAGAATAGGTTCATCCAGCTGGAGAATGGCGACACCCGCATCTGCCAGATACCGTGCCTCCTGCGCCAGTGCGAGGGCCATGTCAGGGATCAGTTCGCTCCGGTCCCGGTAAACCGGTGTCCTGATCGCAAGCCCATGGGCAAGGGTCGTCGGTCCGGTGAGAATCCCCTTCACTGCAGGATGCCGTGAAAGGGCATATTTCACTCCGGGAAGCGTGATCGGCTTTCCTGCCGGATGAATCTGTCCGGTGACATCCTGCCCCTTTACACCCGGCAGGAAGTCTGCAATCAGTGCAATCATGTCCCTGCCGACCTGTCCGTCTGATATTATGTCAATTCCTGCGGAGATCTGGTCGGATACTGCTGTAGTGCGGGCTGGCTTGAGCGGATCGAAGAGGGCCCGGAGGCCTCCTGACCCGACTGCAGGATAACTCCCGACAACGGTGGTCGGGAGTATCAGTTCTGGCATCATGGGGTTACGCGGTGACGGTCACGTGGGAAGAGGACTGCTTCCCTGATATTGGGCAGGTCCAGCATTGTCATGATCAGGCGGTCCATGCCGAGACCCCAGCCTGCATGCGGAGGCATTCCATACCTGAATGGCTGAAGATAGAATGAAAAGCTCTCCGGTGAAAGGCCCTTTGCTGCAATCTGGGTGGTGAGGAGGTCATGTTCATGAATGCGCTGAGCTCCGCTTGAGAGTTCCATTCTCGGGTGCATCAGGTCAAATGCCTTACAGACTGAAGGGTTATCCTCATAGGGCATGGCATAATATGGTTTGATCTCTGTCGGCCAGTCGGTGATGAAGTAGTGTTCTCCCATCTCTTCTCCGATCGCCCGCTCGGCAGCGGTTGAGAGATCATCTCCATAACTGATGTCCTCTTCAATGGAGAGTGCGGCAATGTCAATTGCCTCGGCATAGGATATGCGGGGGAACGGAGTTTTTGGGATCGTAAACTCTTTCCCGAGAGCCTCCAGCGCCGGCCCGCATGACTCTGCGACTGATGTATATGCCCGGACAATCACCCGTTCCAGCAGGTCCATCACATCATGGTGGTCTGCAAAGGATACTTCCACATCGATGGATGTCGCCTCATTGAGATGGCGGGTTGTATTGTGCTCCTCAGCCCGGAATATCGGGGCTATTTCAAAGACCTTTTCAAACCCTGCAGCCATCATCATCTGTTTGTAGAGCTGCGGGCTCTGGTTCAAAAATGCTTCCTTTTCAAAATATGCGAGCGGGAAGAGTTCTGTTCCTCCTTCTGTTGCCGCTGCGACGATCTTGGAAGTGGTGATGTTTGTAAACCCTTCTTCATAGAGGAGATTATTGATCGCGTGGGTAACGGTGCTCCTGATCTGAAAAATTGCAGCAACACGGGGGCGCCGTGCGTCCAGGTAGCGGTTATCGAGGCGTGTGTCAATTTCTGCCGGGACTTTTTCTGACACATCAAGCGGCAGCGGACTCTCCGCGCGTGAGATGATCTCGAAGTTCTCAGGAATAAGTTCACGACCGCCCGGTGCTTTTTCCGTAGCTTTGACGATGCCGGTTACGCGGACAACTGACTCACGTGAAGCCTCTTTCGCGGCAGCAAGAACTGCATCCGATGCCTTCTTTTTCACGATTGTGACCTGAAGGAATCCTGTTCTGTCACGAAGGATATAGAATGCAAGTCCTCCGAGATCACGCACTTCATTAATCCATCCGATAACAACTGCTCGTTCTGTTTCCGGTGTTACATCCTTTATTGGTATTCTCATGGACAAATCTGGTATACTATCTGCGCTTAAAGAGTAAGTTATTTTTCTCTCAGTGCGATCAGGTGCTATTCAGCAATACAAAGATTAATCTGCCCTCTATGAAAGAAATCCATGGATAAAGAGATGTTTTCCACAATTCTTGTTGCAACGGATGGTTCTTCCGAATCTTTAGAAGCAGTACGCGCCGCAGCAGAGGAAGCACTGCGGCATAATGCGGTTCTGCATACGATATGTGTCACAAACCCGGGAGCAGTGCAGTCAATGTTTGTAAGCCCACAGGCAGATGCTATTGATGTGAATTATGAACTGATCACTGAATTTCTGGCTGAAGAGGCAAAGAGAGCACTTGAAGATGCAGAAAAAGAGGCAGGGAGCAAGGGTGTCTCCGTGATACCACATCCGGTATGGGGAGATCCCAGAGAAGAGATCCTCCGTTGCGCAGAAGAGATCGGTGCAGACTGTATTATGGTGGGTTCTACCGGAAAGACGGGTCTTGAGGCACTCCTGCTGGGAAGCGTTAGTTCTGCAGTTGTGACCCATGCACGGACTAATACGATGATTATACGGGGAAAAAGGAAGGACTAACCGGAAATGGGTTTTTTCAGGCGGTCGGCACCCACTCTTGAACAATGCATTGAAAAGCGTGAATATGAGTGTATTGTTCGTTTTTACCTGAAAGGGATGGGTGATGATGCCGCAGCAGCCATGAGTGCTCTTCTGTTTTTCAGTGAGAATGACCCGCGGGCTGTAGCTGATGTGCTCGGCGGTCTGAATGATCGTGAAATGATGGATGTGGCACGGGCCATCGTCCAGTCCGGGGGGCCGGACCATCCTGCTGTTCTTGCACTGGCCAGATATGCAGGGGCTGAAGCAGGCCGCTCACTTGGCCGTGCTGTCATGCGCTGTGGAGAGGATGCATTTGACATTCTGGTGAACCGTACTGGTGACGAAGATCAGGATGTACGGCTTGGGGCAATTAGTCTGCTTGGATGTATCGGGAAATCCGGAATTCCTGTCCTGAAAAAGATTGTATATCACGCAGAAGGGGAAGAACAGCGCACAGCAGCCAAATGCCTGCGCCGTCTTGAATGGATTCCGGAAAAACCGGATGATAAACCGATGTTTTTCTTTTTGTGCGATGAGTGGGATGAGCTTATCCGGCTTAAAGAACGTGCGCTTCCTCTTTTGTTTTCTCTGGTAAAAAAGGACGATCCTATTCTCAGACAGCAGGTGATACATGCGATGGGGGAGACCGGTGACAAAAGGGTTGTGCCTGTTATTCTTCCGTATCTCGATGACAGCGCTCCGGAAGTCCGCATTGCAGCACTTACTGCATTAGTACGCTATGACACCCCTGAAACCGAACGGTGTCTTGTCAGTGCTCTGAATCATACCGATTCACAGATCCGTATTGATGCGGCGCATGCACTGAAACGTAAAGGGTGGAGCCCCCGGCAGCATGGGGATCAAATCCGGTATACAATCGCCGGTGGGAACTGGGATGCAGTGAAGGGGTTTGGTGGAATGATCATCCCTGATCTCATCCGGATTGTGCGTACAGGAGATAATGAGTGGGTGGGGGCAGTACATGCCCTGACTGAAATGGGTCCGGCTGCAGCACGTGAACTGGAGGCGATTCTGCCATCACTACCGGCATCGCAGCAAAAGGAGATTATCAGGATCTTCAAAAAATCTGAAGAAAAAAATCGTGTCAGAAGAGAAAATATTCAGAAATTATATCATTCCGAAGGGGATGAGCAGCGCATAGCGGCCAGATGCCTGCAGGATCTTGGATGGACTCCGGAAAAACCTGAGGATAAACCGATGTTTTTCTTTTTGTGTGGTGACTGGAAGGGGCTTATCGGGATGAAGGACCGTGCTCTTCCTCTTCTGTTTTCTTTGATAAAGAAGGACGATCCTGCTCTCAGACGGCAGGTGATACAGGCGATGGGGGAGATCGACGATAAAAGAGTTGTGCCCGCAATTCTGCCGTATATGGAGGATTCTGATCCGGATATCCGTATTGCAGCATTCACCGCAATGATGCGCTATGACACTCCTGAGACGGAACGGAGTCTTGTGAGTGCCCTGAACCATGCGGATTCCCAGATTCGTATTGATGCGGCGCATGCACTGAAACGAAAAGGGTGGAGCCCCCGGAATCATGGAGATCAAATCCGGTATACGATTGCAGGCGGGAACTGGGATGGAATTATCCAGTTCGGTGACCCGGTTATCCCGGTTCTTATCCATATTGTGCGAACCGGAGACAACGAATGGCCGGTTGCAGTACATGCTCTGGCAGAATTGGGTCCTGCTGCAGTACGTGAACTGGAAGTGATTTTACCGTCACTCCCGCCGTCACGTCAAAAGGAGATTATCGGTATCTTCAAAAAATCTGAAGAAAAAAATCGTCTGAGAAGAGAAAATATTGAAAAATTCTATCATTCTGAAGGTGCTGAACAGCGTAAAGCAGCCGGATGTCTGCAGGGCCTTGGATGGACTCCGGAGAAATCGGAGGATAAAGCGATGTTTTTCTTTTTGTGCGATGAGTGGGATGAGCTTATCAGGCTTAAGGAACGTGCGCTCCCTCTTCTGTTTTCTTTGATAAAGAAGGACGATCCTGCTCTCAGGCGGCGTGTGATAAAGGCGATGGGGGAGATCGGTGATAAAAGGGTTATACCTGTAATTCTGCCGTATATGGAGGATTGTGATCCGAATGTGCGTATTTCAGCACTTCATGCTCTTATCTGCTACGACACCCCTGAGACGGAACGGTGTCTTGTGGGCGCTCTGAACCATGCGGATTCACAGATCCGTATTGATGCGGCGCATGCACTGAAACGAAAAGGGTGGACCCCCCGGACACAGGGTGAACAGATCCGGTATGCAATCGCCAGCGGAAACTGGGGTGCAGTTATCCGACTTGGTGATCCGGTCATCCCGGATCTCATCCGGATTGTACGTTCGGAAGATAATGAATGGATGGGCGCAGTATATGCTCTGGCAGGACTGGGTCCTGATGCGGCACAGAAACTGGAGGCAGTTCTGCCTTCTCTTCCCGAAACGCAGCAGAAAAATATTATCGGTGTCTTCAGGAAATCGGCAGAGAAACATCGACTGAAACGTGAAAATCTTCAAAAAGAGCAGGAAAGAAAGAAGCTTGAGGAAGGGGAAAAGAAGAATTCTGAGGCGAATCAACCCAAAGGGCCCACAGATGACGAGATCCGGGAGACCCAGAAACGGGTCATTGAAGGGTTTAAGTGGTTGAGGCTCCAGAAGGTTGCAACCGAACAGATCTATGCAATCATCAGTGAAGGAGTAAAGGTTCATAATATCTCCTTTGAAATGGCGGTTGCAGCACTTTCCTCCAAAGACGAAGCTATTCGTGCTGCGGCAGTAGATGTGCTCTCCATGAAAGGGGAGCGTGCTTATCCGTATATTTTGAAGGCTGCCTATGATAAGAGTCAGATAGTGCGGACAGCAGTTGCGGATGCTATCGGATTTACCGCCCAGACAGGGATGATGAAGGTTCTTTCCCATCTTTCGAAGGACCCATCGGTTGATGTACGTCTTGCGGTAGTCAGGGCTCTTCAGATGATGAATAACGAGCGTGCATTTCCATTCATCATTAATCTCTTCTCTGATGAGGATGCGGGGGTACGTGATGCTGCTGCGCATGCAGCGGCGACATATGGGCAGTTTGGTCTTCCTGTTCTTCTTCGGTCACTTCAGGTGCAGGATTCAGAGATCCGTATTTCTGCGGCAGCGGCACTGGGGGAGATCTGTGATGTCCGATCCCTGCCGTTCCTGTTGCCTCACCTTGAAGAGCCTGATCGACGGGTGAGAGATGCCATACGGGCAGCAATTGTGCAACATGACTATCGGGCTATTGAACCACTGCAGGAGTTCATTGAGCAAGCCGCAGGTGAAGCAAAGAATGCTGCTCTTCTGGCGCTGTATGAGATTAATCCGGTTCTTGCAGGAGATATCGGTGCTGACAGCCGTATTTTCGAAGAGGCGCATGGAGCAGGTGAAAGTATCAGTGATGTCGCTGCCTCTCCTGTCCGATCCATATTTTCACGGAAGAAAACAGGTTTTTCTGCCGGAGTTGGGGCAAAGGCGGCAGATGCAGAATCTGCATCTTCTTCAGATTCAGCCGGTGTTCAATCCGGGGGTAAGTCTGAATCGCAGGATGTCTGTGTTGATTCGCGCACCTGTGAAGAGCTGGTACTTCGCATTGAAGGTGGTGAAGATTCACTCTCCTCTGCTCTTCTCGTAGATCTCTATGATGAGAAGAGCAGTCTGAAATCTGACCTGATGTCTGCAATGCGGGGAAGTGACAGGGAATTTGCGATGCATGCTGCAACCCTCCTTTCAAAGATCGGCTGGTCCCCTGCCGGAAGCGCGGAAGAGACACTCTTTTTGCTTGCGAGTGGAAGAACAGCAGACCTGAAGAAGGGTGGGGAGACTACAGCACGTATTCTCTCCGCAATGGTGAGCTCGATGCCTCCTTCTGTGCAGAATACGATTGTGGATGTTCTCTCCGGTATCGGGGGCCGAGAGGGAATTGTTGGTCTGGCTCAGATCGTATCCGGTGAATCAGGTGCAATTTCCGATGCGGCTGCAGAAATGCTTGCAGAGATGGATTCGGATGTTGTGCCTTTCATTCGTGAAGCCGCAATGTCACAGGAGGGTGCCCGTAAGAAACGGCTCCTGAAAATTATCCGGATAATTGAGGAAGGTAAATAGGGTGGATAAAATGACCGGATATAAACGGATAACCTCCGGTGAACTGGCTCGTACAGGCATGGTTTTGATTGCAATCTGGTTTTGTATTCTGCCAGTCTGTGCTTTTACGGTTACTTCCGGTCCGTCTGTTGTACCGGATGGGCATGCAGTAATCGGAGAGGCGGTGACCGCTGATATTGAGATAATATACGACGTTTCGTCGATGAATGAGTTCATTACGGTATATACTGATATGGGGTCTGACTCGTGGGATGCTGTCATAATTGCCGATGGGCGTGAGATGCCTATTGGTACCAGGAGTGGCCGGTATCTGACAGTGACAGGCTTTGAACTCTATAATCCCGGGGCGTCGGTAACGAAACTGCAGGTTCACCTTGAAGGGGTTGTGCCCGAGTACCTGGCGGGTTCCGGTGATGCAGAAGTGCTCTCTCTTGAACACATTGCTGGTGATGGTGTTACTGTTCTCGATTCTGTATCTGAGAGGATCTCCCTCATTGACCTTGCGGCAGTGAATGGCATGCGGACAGAAACGGAAAATGATCTCATCCGGTTTGAAGAACAAATTAATCGTGCATACAATGAAGGAAGCGATACATCAGCAGCAGAAGAGGTTGCTGCCGATGCCCGTGATCTGATAGAGGCCTCCCTTCAGATGGACCTGCATAATGCCTATACTGCCCTTTCTGAAGCAAAGTATCTCCTCAGTGTTGGAAGGACGACACTGACTGACTCGGTCACTCAGGATTTTTTTCAGAATACAGAGGGAATGATCTCAGCGATTGAGCCGGCGATAGCAGAGTACAGGGGTGCCGGCGGTGCTGATAAACAGGGAGTCCTTGTCGTCCTCTCCTACCGGGACAATGCTGAAATGCTCCTAATACTTGCCCATGATCGTGATTCTGCCGGAGATGATGAGGGTGCACAGCGGTATGCAGAGGATGCGTATGCGAAGGCCGGTGATGCGATGGCATACCTTGCGGGCATGTACACCGAAGCAGGGCTGACAATGGGAGGGTACACGCCTGGTGCAGGAACCCCTCCGCCTTCTTCGGAAGTGTCTGCCACGACTCCTGCTCAGGTGATATCACTGCCTTATGCCATGGATCCGGGAGTGGATGAAAGTGTGGGGGATATTGACATCGAAGGAACCCTGACATTTTTCCAGGTAGTCCTTGACGGAATCCTGGGAATGGCTGAATTTGTCCGGAATGTCATGGACGCATTCTCTGAGATTGGGAATTAATCATACCTGACAATTTTACCGGTTACTCTCTTTTTTCAACCCTTCTGCGAGGGCCATGATGTCCCATGCAAGTGATTCACGCCTGGTGCGTGAATCCATCCGTGTGTCAACGTGGAGGGCATTATCAAAGGGCAGGGGGTCACGGGTATCCATCAGATACAAATCGGTGAACTGATCGTAAACCGGGCATTCAGCCCTGCTTTCCGGAGCGTATGTCTTTGCCCCACGTGTCCTACTTCGTTCACCGGTAAACGGGACAAAGGAGATTACGGGAACGTTCCCGAGTGTTTCCGGTATTCCTGCACACATCAGTACTGGCATGATGCCTGTGACCGGCCTTCCGGGACCGATGATCACGATGTCACTGTTTCGGATTGCTTCAATGGATTCCATGGATGCGTGAGGTGTCGTGCCTGACGGAGCATGGACAGCACATGCATGCGTGTCGTCATCATATGTGGTCCTGTACCGGGCAAGCGAAATCCGCCCGGACGGGGTGGTGACAGACCACTCCCCTATATCATCGGTGGTGGGCAGTATCTGTGCCATAATACCATGAGCGTGGGTGATGGAGTTTGTCGCATCTGTCAGGCGTTCTTCTTTCAGCCTCTGCGCGCGGTAAATATGCAGGGCACGCTCCTGGTCTCCCACGGCTCGTGATTCTTCTGTGCCGAGTCGTCTGAGGGCACGGTGTGTTGTGCAGGTATCGCCCTGAATGCCATGCCATGTTCTGGTGTTAAGGATGCCTGCAAAGAGAAATATCAGGGTGTCAAGATCGGGAATGGAACACCCGCATGGCGACTCTTGTGCATATGCGGGTGTTGCAATGACCGTAATTTCTGAATCATCCATGAATGAACGAAACCCTGCGATGAGGCGGGCTGATTCGCTTCCGCCTGAGATGAAGGTGATCATGCTTCTTCCGTATCCTCCCCTGCCTTTGGTGACGACGGGTCTCTCAGAAGGGAATATCTCTCATCGAAATCACCAACAACATAGAGTGAATAGGTGCGCAAAAACGTCACGAATGGCACACTTGCCATCAGTCCGCAGAAGGTTACTACGGCAAAATATAGCGCAAAAAGAAGGGCTATGGCAGGAAGGGAGATGTTTTGGGGCCCGCCTGCCGCGATAAGGATCCCCATCAGGGGGATGCCTGCTCCAATTCCCACTCCAATCATCACAACGGAGAGGATGATGCTGACACAGACGGAGAGGATGAGTTTCATGACCGTATACAGTGCCGCCTCCGTTTTTTCCGCACTGAAAAGATGCAGGCATCGGCGCCATCCTTCAATGATGCCGCATCGGTCGACGTTCATGATGGGGACAACAAAATCCGTTGTCAGCATCAGGATAATGAGATAGGGGATCATGAGGATGAGCATCAGTACAATAAATATCAGGATTCTTCCTGCAATTGCCGTATCAGCACTAAGTGTTCCCATAAGCGGAGCAAACAGGAGATATGCGAGAACCAGACAGATGCCAAAAAAGAGACCCGAAAGGATGAAAAGGAACGCGAAGTAATGAATGCCGGGACGGGTACTTTCACGGAAGTATGTCCGTATGTGAATGTCTCCTGCTCCAAGTGCCTTGATAAAGATGAACTGGAATATTCCGTTTAAAAGAAGATAGACTAGGCCGATGCAGAGCAGAACTCCTGCGATGAGCAGCAGGAGAGATAGGAGGGCATCCGTGTTCTGCGGGAACAGAGAACTGATGTACTGACCATCACCGAGTTCTTCCGGAGAGATGGAGCCGGTTGAAAACTGCACTCCTCCGGCTGCCCCCCCGGCAAACAGGGCTATAAGTGCCAGACGAAGCCATATTCCGATGTCAAATGGAATAAGGATGGATTTTGTCATTGCAACGGCCCGGTCAATCTCCCGAAACGCGTAGTGGTCCTGTGTCATGAATCCCTGTGGTCTTTTTGTGTGTCAATGATTTGCTGAATGTTTTCTGCCAGTGCCAGTGCGGCTTCCTTGTCCGTCATGAGGGTATCCAGACGGATGGCCCCCTCTATCGGTTTTGGGTCCCGGATGTCCTGAACAAATACGTCGGTGAACTCCCGGTAGAGATCATAGGTTGACTGCCCGTTTGGTGCCATGTCCCATGCCATCATCAGTTCTGCAGCTGGCCCGCTCACCGGTATGTCACCAATAAACGGACTAATTACTATCACAAACTGATCCTTGAGTGCTTCTTTCACTCCTTCACATTCAAGAATCGGTGAGATGCTGGTGACGGGGTTTGACGGTCCGATAATAACTGCATCGGCATCACGGATTGCCTTTAAGACCTGTTCTGTTGCTATGGGTGTTTCACTGCATCTCCGTATGACTGCGTCTATTGTCACTGCTCCCCTGTGTCCGACCCAGTATTCCTGGAAGTGCATCTCCGTACCATCGCTCTGGATGCAGGTTGTAACTTCAGTGTCGCACATGGGGAGAATGGTCGCATCACACTGGAGACGGGATGAGAGATGCTGTGTCGCCTCTGTGAGTGTAATCCCTGAGCGGAGCATCTCTGCCCGTGCAATGTTGACCGCACGGTCCCTGTCCCCGAGGGTAACCGGTTCGGGACACCCGATTCTCTCAAGAAATTCACTGGTGATGGTGGTGTCATCTTGGATACCCCACCATCTGTCTGTGTCAAGGAGTCCTGCAAAGAGGTACATCACTGTGTCAATGTCTGGTGAAAGGTGACTGCCGGAGAACCACATGTCCTCTGCTGTGTTTACAATGACTGTCATCTCATGGTCTGCAATGAGCGTCCGGTATCCCCGCATCAGTTTGGGGGTGCCTGTCCCGCCGGAGAGGAAAGTTATCATGTGACACAATAGTTTTATCACTAAATATATGTTGATTCTTAACTGAAGACAGAGATGAAGACAATAAAAGACCCTGTACATGGCCATGTCCGTGTATCCGACGAGCTCCTTCCTCTTCTTGATGCTCCCCATGTGCAGCGCCTCCGGTATATCCGCCAACTTGGTTTTTCGCATCTGGTATACCCTGGTGCAAACCATTCACGGTTTGAACACTCTGTCGGGACAATGCATCTGGCAGGAGCTATGGGCCGCGAACTTGAATTTGACGCCGATGAATGCCTTCTCACCGAGGCGGCCGGTCTTCTTCATGATATTGGGCACGGACCGTTTTCACATGCAACAGAACCGTTGCTCACTGAATTCTGTGGAAGAGGGCACGATGATATCGCACCTCTGCTGATTGAGGATCTGGCTCCCGTTCTTTCCGGGGCCGGAGTTGACCCGGAGGAGGTTGCGGCGATGGTAAACGGCACCCATCGGTATGCAGGAATCATCCATGGAGATCTTGATGTTGACCGGATGGACTATCTGATGCGCGATGCGCATTACACAGGTGTCCCGTATGGCACGGTGGATCCTGACCGGCTGATTCACAGCAGTGCGATAAGTGACGAATCCGGCTTGTACCTTAGGGAAAACGGTATAAACTCTGCAGAATCTCTGCTTCTTGCGCGAACACTGATGCGTCCCTCTGTCTATTTTCATCATGTGTCACGGATTGCAGAATCGATGATCCTCATTGCAAGTCTCTCGCATGCCTCCGCACCGGGAGGGGATGCCTACGATGAACTGATGCGGATGAATGATTTCTCGTTTATCGCTGCACTACTCTCATCGCCTTCAGAAGCGGCTGTCAGCCTGACACAGCGCGTTCTTGACCGCCGGCTCTATAAACGTGCTCTCTATGTGGGTCAGGATCAGGTGAATGCAGAGGAATACCGACAGGGAATCACGGTCATCCGGTCAAGGGTAATTGCAGAGGAGATTGCTGCTGAGGCAGGGGTTGATGAGATGTCCGTTCTTGTGGATATCCCTGCCTTTCCCTCAGAGATGCGGATGGGGGTTCTGGTCAGAAACCATTATGATCTGACATCTCTTGAAGAGCTCTCCCCCCTCCTGACTGCTCTCAACAAAGCACGAAGAAGTCAGTGGCGTCTGGGGATTTATACCATACCAGGTCAGCAGAATGCCGTCGCGGATGCAGCAGGCAGGGTATTATCGATCAAAAAGCCAACTAAACAGGACAGACTAATTCTATAGAGACAGGCCGGTAAAGATATGAAGAAACGATTTGTTGTGGCAGTTACCGGTGCAAGCGGTATGGTGTATGCACGGCGCCTTCTGGAAGTGCTCCAGGACAAAGCAGAAGTGCATCTCATCATATCGGATATTGCACTGCGTATCGCTGAATATGAAGGGGTGGATTTCTCCGGGTTTGATGTTGTCTATGCAGATAATGACAATATGTTCGCCGATCTTGCGAGCGGGTCATTCCGGTATGACGGCATGGTCATCATTCCGTGCAGTATGAAGACGCTTGCTGCTATTGCTTCAGGATTTTCGGATAATCTTATTACACGAACGGCAGATGTCTGCCTGAAAGAGAGAAGAACGTGTATTCTGATGCCCCGTGAGATGCCCCTTTCCCGGATTCACCTGAAGAATATGCTCTGCCTTGATGAAGCAGGAGCCACAATCATGGTTATCAGCCCGGCATTTTACACACGGCCGCAATCAATCGAGGACC
This sequence comes from Methanogenium sp. S4BF, assembly GCF_029633965.1. Lineage (NCBI taxonomy): Archaea > Methanobacteriati > Methanobacteriota > Methanomicrobia > Methanomicrobiales > Methanomicrobiaceae > Methanogenium > Methanogenium sp. S4BF. The sequence goes on from NZ_CP091277.1 coordinate 163,105, forward strand.
TTGTCGATATGGTGGTGGCCCGTGTCCTTGATCATATGAATGTCGACCATACCCTCAGTACACGATGGAAAGGTGAATATTAATGCGAACGTTTATCGAAAAAATGCGCGGGGAAGGACGGGTCATCGATATTGAAGAGCCCTGTTCAACCGTCTTTGAAGCCCCGAAACTGGCCAGTGAAACCGACGATCTCCTCTTCTTCCATAAGCTGGACGGCAACAGAAAGGGTGTAATGAATGTGACGGCATCGCGTGCCTCCCTCTCCTGCGCCCTTGGGATTCCTGAACATGATATTGTGCCCCGCCTGGCAGCCACCGGGCAGAATGGAATGATTACGGAAGGGAAACGCCTGAATATGAGTGTACCGGATCTGAACAGTCTTCCGGTGATGAAACATTTCCCTCTTGATGCGGGAAGATATCTGACATCAGCGATCGTCTTTTCACAATATGGCGGGGTTGAAAATGCATCCATCCACCGGATGCAGGTCCTTGATGAGAAGCGGCTTGCGGCCCGGCTCGTAGAAGGGAGGCATACACATTCCCTTCTCCAGGATGCCCTTTCCGATGGAGAACGCCTGCCGGTTGCCATAACAATCGGTACTCATCCGGCAGTGACGTTTGCCTCCTGCACCCGCGTACCGCAGGGAAAAGAGATGCAGTATGCTGCTGAGCTGCTTGGCGGTGAGATCGAGTTAAACACCTGTTCACATGGTGTGCGGGTCCCGGATGCAGAGATCGTGCTGGAAGGGTATATTGGAAGTGAGACCACCGAGGAAGGTCCTTTCGTGGATATTACCGGGACCTATGATCCGGTTCGACAGGGTCCGGTGATTGAGATCACCGGGATGCACATGAAGCCCGATGCAATCTATCACGGGATTCTTCCGGCCGGTAATGAGCATAAAATCCTGATGGGCATGCCGTATGAACCGAAGATCTTCCAGGCAGTTGCCGGTGTTACGCGGGTGAAAAATGTGGTTCTTACAACCGGTGGGTGCGGATATCTGCATGGCATTGTCCAGATAAAAAAGAGCACGCAGGGGGATGCAAAAAATGCTATCATGGCGGCCTTCGCTGCTCATACGTCCCTGAAACATGTTGTGGTGGTTGATGAGGATATCAACCCGTTCCGGATGGAGGATGTGGAGTATGCTATTGCAACCCGCGTGCGTGCAGACCGTGATGTGATGATCATCGAAGGAGTCCGTGGGTCATCTCTGGACCCCTGCCGTATTGGTGACGGGACCAATGTGAAGATGGGAATTGATGCGACAATGGTCATGGGAGAAGAAGAGAAGTTTATCAGAGCTGAATGGGACTGATATATAATGTACCTTGATTCAGATGATGAAAAGGTTCTTGCGGGAGAATACGGCGAAACCCGCAGGAAGATGATGGAGATTCTTGTTGCTCTTGGAAAAGTCTTCGGGGCAGAGAAGTTTGTGCCAATCACCAGCGCACAGGTGGCAGGTGCATCATATAAGACGATAGGTAAATGGGGTCTCGAATGGCTGAGAAGTCTTGATGCACGGGTGGCTGTGCCCGCTGTTCTTAATCCAATCGGGATGCCGCGTGAACGATGGCAGGAGATGGGCATTCCCTCTGATTTTGCAGAGAAACAGAACGCTGTTCTGGATGCATACCGGCGGCTGGGAGTTAAACTGGAGTGCACCTGCACACCGTATTATATCAACCGGACATCATACGGAGAACATATTGCATGGTCTGAGTCGTCTGCTGTGTCCTATGCGAACTCGGTAATCGGTGCCCGGACGAATCGTGAGGGTGGTCCTTCTGCCCTTGCTGCTGCAATTATCGGGAAGACGCCGTTTTATGGTCTGCATATCTGGGAGAACAGGATGCCGCAGGTGGCATTCCGGATTGAAGCGGAAGAAACGCTCCATGCCCGCCATTATGGTGCCATCGGGTATCTCGCCGGAAAGGTGGCGGGCAACCGTGTGCCGTTCTTTTATGGAATACGGCCAAATCGCGACCAGCTGAAGGCACTTGGCGCTGCAATGGCTGCCAGTGGGGCAGTGGCGCTGTATCACGTTGAGGGTATCACCCCTGATTCCCGTGTGCTGCAGGAACGAGGGACTGATATATCCGCACTGGAAACGATCACCATTACCGGGGAAGAGATTGAGGCAGTCTTTGAGGAACGGACTGTTGATGCGGTGGCAATTGGGTGTCCGCACTGCTCAGAGGATGAACTGGAGGAGATTGCAGGGCTACTGAAGGGGAAAAAGGTAATAAAACCATTGTACATCTTTGCTGCACGGGGTGTGGCGCAGGCACATCCCAATCTTGTTGGAAGAATTGAGCAGTCCGGTGCACGAGTGTGGGAGGATACCTGTATTGTTGTTTCGCCCGGAATGGATCACTTTGACACGATAATGGTCAATTCGGGTAAGGCATTTGCGTATGTACCGAATATGTGCGGTGCAGCGGCGGTCCTTGGATCTACTGAGGAATGTATTGCTGCTGCTCTGGGCGAATAACCCTGCCCCCACCCTTCTTTTATTCGTGAATACGATTTACCGGTGAATTGAGGAAGGTCTTATTTTTCAAAAAGAATTCTTTATTATTATCACTTTTTTCTGAGCATCAAATTGGGATGCTCATTTTTTGCATTTCATCCCTGCTTTCGATTTGTTTTACCGCCTGAGTGACTTCTTCCTGAATATCGGTGTCATTGAGACATTCTTTTAGTGCTTTGATTACTCGATCCCCCTTAAATGTCACGAGTGCATGTGCTGCAGCAACTTTCACCTTTTTTTCTCCATCTTTTAGCAGACCGATGAGTGGTCCCACTGCGCGTTCATCACCGATTGATGCCAATGCCTCAATTGTTGCGATTCTGACTTTTGTTTTCTCATCGTTCAATAATTTTATGAGCGGGTTTACGGCCCTTTTATCTCCTATCCTCCCGAGTCCTGTTGCAGCCCCTGTTCTCAGCCACTGCTCCTCACTGGCCAGACAATGTATCAGGGGCATGACTGCTCTTTTGTCACCAATCGTTCCTAATGATTTGGCGGCAATCCAGCTTACGTCGACATATTCATCCGAAAGTGCTTCTATGAGAGGTTCGACTGCTTCACTGGCATGCATTCCCCCCAGCATCTGGGCGGCTTTCCATCTGAACGTAAGATTTTCACTTTTTAGAAATTCGATGAGCTCGTGAATCGTATCTCTTCTTTTTTTTTCAGAATCCTCTTCAGGAGGACTATCTTTTACAGTGGTTTCGGTGGGATGTTGCATGGTAAACCACAACGCCATTGTGGCAACAGAATACTTAAATATGATCTACAAATTCCGGGCTTAGGTATTTTTTAACTTTAGTGATTGCCGCGTAGCATGTTGTTTGGGTCGGAGGTTTATTGCATAAATTGGGATTGACGTTGTAAATAAATCGTATTCTCCGGAAATACTGTACTATGTAAAAATTACCGGTATGGGATGGGGTTATCGGTGATTAGATGAATTGTCTGACTGGTATCTGCCGGTTTTTTAGATGCCCAATCGGGAGTGAATTTCATATTGTTAGTCCCTGCACGGCGGTGGGGTGCATGGTATCTTTTCTGCTGACAGTCACCCTCTCGTGCATGAACGGTATGAATTTTAAAATTGTTAAAGAAGGAATCAAAATTTCTTCTTCATTGCATGAAAGATAATAATACTTATTCAATGGGTCCTGCCGGTCTTTTCTGCAATTGATTCAGGAAAAACGATCATTCTGCTGGGTGACCTTCCATGACACATAATTCATGGATTTGAAATGAGTGAACAATTGAAAATGGTGTTATTTTCTATCTATATTGATATTGATTAATTCACTATTGATTTTGCAGCTGATACTATTGATTATATGGGTGTCTGTTGTAGAATTCAGTTAATAATTAATAGTGATGGAAATTAATTTCCTTCTCTGAAATGTGGAGATGATGATTTAATACTATGGAAACTGGCACGATTATGATTAATTCGGCGTTCATACTCATATGCACTGCAATGGTTATCCTGATGACGCCAGGGGTAGGTTTTTTCTATGGAGGCCTTGTCAGAAAAAAAAATCTGATATCAATGCTGACGCTTTCTTTTGTTTCAATTGCACTGGTATCTGTACAATGGGTAGTGATTGGTTACAGTCTCACGTTCGGTCCTGATATTGGGGGGTTAATCGGGGGCCCTGACTATTTCATGCTCCAGGGTGTTGGCATGTCGGGTGAGCCTGTGCCTGATATGCTTTTCATGATGTTTCAGCTGTCATTTGCGGCAATAACTCTTGCAATTATTACATCCGCTGTTGCTGAGAGAGTAAGGCTCAGCTCTTTTATCATATTCGGCCTTTTATGGACGACATTTATCTATGATCCACTGGCACACTGGGTGTGGGGCGGCGGCTGGGCATCTTCTTTGGGAGTTCTGGATTTTGCAGGCGGAATTGTGGTTCACATAGGGGCAGGGTTTGGCGCTCTCGCACTTGCACTTGTCATAGGATCACGACTTGGGTTTGGAGAGCACAATATTGAACCTCATAACATACCCCTGACGCTGCTCGGCGGTGCACTGCTCTGGTTCGGCTGGTTTGGGTTTAATGCGGGAAGTGCTCTTGCAGTAAATGAAGTTGCAATAAATGCATTTGCGGTAACAAACATATCCGCAGCAGCGGGTGCATTATCCTGGATGTTTGCATCCTGGATTCATGGAAAACCAAGTTCTCTCGGTATGATCTCCGGTGCAATTGCAGGTCTTGGCGCAATAACGCCGGCTGCAGGATTTGTGGGCCCCATGTCTGCAATATGTATCGGGACCATATCCGGGATATTATGTTATGGGGCTCTTCTGTTTAGACTTGAACACAACTGGGATGAATCGCTGGATGCATGGGCAATCCATGGTGTTGGCGGATTATGGGGGACAATTGCCCTTGGCATATTTGCCGTACCTGCAATCGGCGGAATAAGCGGTCTCCTTTCTGGCGGCAGCTCCCAGATTGGACTTCAGATTGCCGGTGCACTTGCGGCAGTGCTATTCGCATTTGTTGGGACGTTTATCCTGGCAAAAGCAGTCGATATGGCATTTGGCCTCCGGGTCACAAAAGACGAGGAGTATGTCGGACTCGATATTGCACAGCATGGTGAGACGATAAACTGACCTGCTGAAATGATCCGAATCCTTTTTTGCCGTTTTTCGATGAGAGTGCTATGGTGATTTGTGATGTATGGGATTCAACTGAATTCGCAATTATTCTGAATAACAGGGGATATATCCTGAATTCATGTTTGAACAAATCCTGACTTCAGGAAAATCCCTTATCAAGCGTCTTCTGGCTTTCTGTATCGAGGCCGGTAACATAAACTGATTTGTTTTCCTGCTGATATTTGTCAATAACTCTGGCAATTGCCTCAACAGCAGAGTGATCCCATATATGGGAATTTTGAAAGTCGATCTCAATTCTCCCCGGGTCTCCGGAAAAATCAAAAAGATCAATGAATGCGGCCATTGTTCCAAAGAAAAGCTGCCCTTTTACGGTATAAATTTTCACTCCGTCTTCCATGGCAACTCCTGAAACGGATATAGCGGACATTTTCCACGCCATGGCAAGTGCGGCAAGCACAACACCGGTGAGTACACCCTTTGCAAGATCATGGGTGTAGACAACAATGGCTATCGTTGCAATCATAACAAATGCATCGCTCCGGGGGATTTTGGCGATGTCTTTCACAGATTGCCATTCAAATGTGCCTATTGCAACCATGATCATAACGCCTACAAGTGCTGCCATGGGGATCTGTGCCACAAGATCCCCAAGAACAATAATCAGAAAAATCAGGAAAAGGCCGGCAGTCATTGAAGAAAGCCTTCCTCTTCCTCCGGATGTTACATTAATGACGGACTGGCCTATCATTGCGCATCCGGCCATACCTCCGAAAAAACCGGTAATGAAGTTTGCAATGCCCTGTCCCTTTACTTCCCGGTCTTTATTGCTTTTTGTACCGATCATTTCATCAATGATTGATGCCGTCAGGAGTGATTCAAGAAGCCCAACGATAACCAGCGTTGCAGAATACGGGAGGATGATTAAAAGTGTTTCAATGCTTATCGGCACCATTGGAAGATGAAACAGGGGGAGTGTCTTGGTAATTGTACCTAAATCTCCGACTGTCAGCACATGCAACCCTGTTCCGATTGCAATTGCAGTCATGAGAGTGATGGCGATAAGGGGTGCGGGCACTGCCCGTGTGAAGCGGGGCAGCAACAGGATAATTGCGATTGTTGCTGCAGTCATTGCATATACGGGGAGTGTGGCGCCAATTAAAAACGGGATCTGGGCGAGGAAAATCAGAATTGCAAGGGAATTTACAAAGCCAAGCACTACTGAATATGGAATGAATGAAATAAACCGGCCCACTTTCAAAAGACCAAGGCAAAATTGAATAATTCCGGTCAGGATGGTTGCTGCCAGGAGATATTCGAGTCCGAAATCCCGGACAAGAATAACCATCACCAGTGCCATTGAGCCCGTTGCAGCCGAAATCATGCCTGGCCGTCCTCCTGCAACGGATATTACAACTGCAATACAGAATGACGCATACAGGCCGACCATTGGATCAACGCCGGCGATGATTGAAAAGGCAATTGCTTCGGGAATCAATGCAAGTGCAACGGTAATTCCTGCAAGTATGTCACCTCTGATATTTGAGAACCATTCGTCTTGTATTGTCTGCGCGTTCAAGGGATGTTTCACCGTTTCATTGTAATATTGAATATTTGCTTATTTTTTTGGATTTCGCGGGATATTAATGTGCCAATTAGAAATCATTTTTTACTCAGGGCCTGCCCCGGTTCAGATGATTGGCGTAATCTTTTTTTAAGAATATCTCCGTTTCTGGTTTTTCTGTTATGCCATTAACAGTTGCTGGCCGGATGGTTAATATTTACGTGACGAAAAACAGATGATCAAACATATCTTTTAGCGACATTCCGGGGCTTTTTTTTCAAATCTCCTGATTATCTGAAATCCCCGCAATTGACAAAAATACCGTGTTTTGCTGAATGCTTTGATAATGCACATGGATTGAACGTTTTTTTCATATTTTGATGAAACATCACGAAATATTTGGTGAATCAATATAGCGGATCGTTATTTCTTTATATCGGGTCAATGAAAATCTATCGCGAATCTGTGGATTGGCATGCACCTGATTGTTTCCAGATGCAAACATATTGAAATAAGAATCTCTCCCAATGGTGGGCCCTTTATCTGGCATCTCATGTCGGGTGAAACCCATGTACGTTCTGAAAGGAATTGTATTGGAGTAATACCATGTATAAAAATATTCTACTTGCAACTGACGGATCTGAAAATGCACGACGTGCGGCCGATGAAGCGGCAGGTTTTGCAAGGATTCTGTCTTCCCATGTGATCCTGGTATATATCATACAGACTCCTCCTTCGCAATCAAGAATGGTACAGGCAAACTTTGATGTACATTCCCTTCTCATAGAAGATGCGAAATCCAGAATAAATGATATTATTACGATTTTTGAACAGGGGGATTTGTCATATACATTAAAGGTTGCAATAGGTGATCCCTCAACTGAGATAATTGGAATTGCCGAGAGGGAAAAAACTGACCTAATCATCATTGGCAGCAGGGGTCTTGGAACTATAAAAGGCGTATTTCTGGGAAGTGTAAGTCAGAAAGTAACTTATCATGCGAAATGCCCTGTCATGATTGTAAAATGACGGGTTTTTTCCCAAAATAAATTGGAATGCTCTGTTGTACAGACAAATAATGGACGCTGGATCGTCCGGCAATAGTGAAGGGAAAATCTGTGATGAAATTTCAGATTACCTGGGTGCAATCCACTCGAATTAATTTTTGAATTATCTGTTGTCTCATGAAGGGTATCCTGCACCGGAATTCTTCAAAACCTGATGTATCATATCCTGATGGTGAACTGATCATCTTCATCAGCTGCATTTTTCAGGCAATTTAAAGAGTGATTCTGGCTGTATGGCGGTGGCATCCTCTATATCAGGGGTTATCATCACCTCTGTCAACCGACCTGAACGTATCTTGTTCATATTATGTTGGGGTGAAGTACATGCAGTGGGTGTGCCTGATTGTGTGACTATAAGGTTGGATTTTCAGAGTAATTTTTCGAAAAAAAAGGATTATTCGAGAAGAATATCAAGCGCTTCGTCCCGGTATGATTCCATGACGTAGGGGATGCCTGATACTTCTGCTGCTTCCGGTGTAAGTGCCATCACGTCGTTTCTTGAGACTGAACTGAAGCTGAAGTTGCGGCTTCCGGCCATCATCTGCTGCATTCCTGTTCTGAAACGCTGAGCATAGGTGTAAATACCGACTGCTCCGAGTGGAATCTCATCGATTCTTCCGTCGTACTTCTCTTTAAGCTCCTGGTAGGATACAAAGATCTCTTCAACTGATGAACCATATTTTGAAACGCTCTTTGGCAGTTCGTCATTCTCAATCCATTTGGCGATGTTCTTTCCGACCATGCCCGGGATCATGAGTGCACGGCCCATGCAGACTGCCTTGAAGTACGGTGCACCCATGCAGAGCGCCTTGAATGCATTTGCTTCGTCAGCAAATCCGCCGGCGATTGCGAGGTCAGGTACACGGTAGCCCTTCTTCTCAAGCTGTGCTGCAAAGTCATATGCAAGGGACTGGAGATAGAATGTCGGGATACCCCATTCGTTCATCATTGGCCATGGGCTCATTCCTGTTCCGCCCGGTGCGCCGTCAATGGTAAGGAGGTCAATCTTTGCTTCTGCAGAGTAGCGTATTGCCATTGCAAGTTCCTTCATTGAGTAGGCCCCGGTCTTGAGGGTGACACGCTTGAAGCCGATGTCACGGAGGCGGTCTACTTCTTCCAGGAATCCTTCTTTGGTGACAAACCCAAGGCGGGAGTGGCGCTCGAACTCTTTGATTGCACCGTCTTCAAAGGCTTTCTGAACGTCGTGGCGTGTGGGGTCCGGAAGGACGATGTATCCACGTTCTTTCAGTTCAGTTGCACGTGAAAGGGAACCGACTTTAATTTCACCGCCGATGCACTTTGCACCCTGTCCCCATTTCAGTTCAATGGTTTCGAGGTTGTGTTTGCTGGATACGTATTCTGCGGTACCAAGGCGTGTGTCTTCAACGTTGAGCTGAACAAGAAGTTCTCCATACCCTTCGTGGAATTTCTTGTATGTCTCAATCCTTCTGTCCATCTCAGGTGAGCTTTCCACCATTCCGTTCTGGTCAAGCTTAAGGTCTGGGTCTACACCACAGACATTCTCACCACAGACAAGGGTGATTCCAGAAATTGCAGCACCGATTGCGAAGTGCTCCCAGTTTTTACGTGCAATGTCTGTAGAGCCGAGTGCTCCGGTAAAGATAGGCACTCTCATCGGGACTTTAATATCCCATCCATATTCCACTTCAGTATTTACATCTTCGAATACCGCGGTATCTGAGTCTGCTGTTACGCCCGCGGGAAGTCCGCGTGCACCAACTGCATATCCGTGGATGTTGAGGTGTGAGTAGTCAATCGGGTAGTTTTTATCTGCACCTGCAGTTACTTCTCCGAAGGGCCCGGGATAGAGTACTTCACGGCCTCTGAACGATGAAAGCCAGATGTCACAGTTTCCTTTGCATCCGTCAACACATCGTGAACACATGCCTGACATTGGCACGACATTTTTTGAACGGTTGGATGTGTGGACAGCATCGTTTGAATTGGGTGTTTTAAGGTTTACCATAATTTCCTCCAAATTTTTCGGGTATTACAGGATATCAGTAGAACTCACGGATGCCCTGCGATACGGATACCAAATAAAATTACAGGAGTTTTAATCCTGAATTGTGGCATCTTACCAGACATGCCTTTATCATCCGTATTTCTACGAATGCTTACAGACATCTTCCTTCTAACGGATATAAATATTTCTATATATTCTATAGTACCGGGGTTGAATCTTAGTACGTATATAGGGAGAATGTATGATAAAACCCGGTAAATAGTTAAAAAAGGGGAAAAAGAGAGAATATGGGACCTTTTTTCAGTAAAATTTGATTCCGACGTCCTTCATATTGTTGAATTTTGCAATGTTGAGAATGAGGGGGGTTATACTCTCGATGATTGATGATGTTTCAAGGGGTCCTGCATCAAATGCGGTAAGTTCAGAGACTTCTTCTACAAGTCCCATTACAATTTTTTTTGCATCCTTGTCATCCCCACAGACTGCAACTGAATAATCCAGTGTTTCATCGAGGTTTTTCCATTTTTGTGCAGAAATGTTGTTGAATGCAGCAACTATCTTCGCACTTTCAGGCAGCATTTTTTTAATAGCAAGGGCAGCTGATCCTTCGGCAGGCGGGTTGTAATAGAAATGATCCGATTTTCCAATGGGGTTTACCGGTGTGATTACAATCTTATTTTCAAATCCGGTCAGAGAACTGATTGTCGATTCCAGGTGCCGGTAATTGACAGAAATTACAATAATATCGGCAATATCGACTGCTTCCTGGTTCGTTGCCCCGCAACAGTGGGCTGAACAGCCTCTCTCTGAAAGGCATTGGACCATGCATTCACTGCTCTCACACGCTTTGTCTTTGTCACGTGATCCTATGATGATCTGGTGGTTTTGTGAGAGGCGGTGGGCCAGACCTTCCCCGATATCACCTGTGCCTCCAATGATGCCGATTTTCATAATTATTCCTGATGAGGATGTCAGCGATAATATGATAAAAGGGTATCTTTTATGAAAATGGGGCTCAGCTAGCCAGCTAAATAGCGGGGCTTTCTCTGTATTGCATAGCAGCACCATGGAGAAAACCGAAGATTCTGCGGCTGTTCATGTTCCAATGGGGTCATTTCTATATATGTTGTTTTTCATTGCCCCATTGAATGTCTATTTTCCACCTTTCTGTCCGGAATGATGAAATACTGGAATGAATGGAAAAATGCTGCCCGAAGTCTTTTGCCGGATGTGAATGGAATTTATGTTCTATTACCTTTTTTACTGCCTGAGGGAGTGTCTCACGGTAATCAGATATCTTTCAAAACTCCGTTTCCTGAGTGTAATACCTGCATGCCTCAAAACGGGATATACATCGATCAGGAGATCCGGGGAATGATTATGCACCTGCAGATGGGAATTACTGGGAGAGGTCAAAAGTATGCGGATAAAAATCTGTGGTATCACCACAAAAGAAGATGCAATGGCTGCAGTTGCCGCCGGTGCAGATGCTATTGGTGTGATTTCCCATTCCGCTGAATCAAGGCGCAATCTGCCTGATTACAGGGTGAAAGAGATATTTTCAGCCGTAGGTTCTGATGCAATCTGTGCCATTGTCACCCACACAACTGACCCGGATGAACTCAGGGCTGTATGTGCGCTCCGGCCCGATGAGATCCAGATGAGCCACCCTTTTCCCCGTACGATGGTTCCCTCTTCGATTCATGTTGTCCGGGTCGTCTCGCCCGGGATGGTTGTACCGGACGATTGCGATGCAGTGATTGTCGATGCGAGTATGGGGAAAGGAAAACAGTATGATTTTGAATATTCCTGCTCAGTGCGACAAACGGCAACGGTTCCGGTCTATCTGGCGGGAGGCCTGACTCCTGAAAACGTTGGTACGGCAGTGAGGGCTATCCATCCGGATGGTGTGGATGTGGCGACGGGGGTCGAACGGTCTGCCGGGGTTAAAGACCATGCCAAAATTCGTACATTTATCCGTGCGGTAAGAGAGGCCGAAGTATTCGGGGAAAAATGTTAATGAGAAGTCAGAATTGAACATTCAGAGCCGAAAATTCAGGGTGAGATGATTCTTTTTATCTCATCCCTGAATGCCCCGGCTTCCTCTTCTGTCTCTGCCTCAACATAGAGGCGCATAAAGGGTTCTGTGCCGGAGGGGCGCAGAAGTGCCCACATTCCCTGACGGTTGACTCTGACCCCATCCGTCAGATCGGGATTCTCTCCTGAAAATGTTTTTTCTGCCATTTTAAGGAGTTCTTTTGGTGAATCAGTGTAGATTTTATCTTTCAGCATTGCATGGGGCGGCAGTGTCGCCCGGAGTTCACTGAGTGTTTTCCCGCTTGATTTCAGCAGTGCCACCATCGTCGCGGCAGTCATGGCGCCGTCACGGCAGTGCTGGTGGCCGGGAAGAATGAGCCCTCCGTTTCCTTCTCCACCAAAGACGACGGTTTTTCCTTCTTCTGCCAGGGCAAGCATCCGTCGTGCGACAGATATGCTCCCGACACGCGTGTACTCGACAACGGATCCTGTTTCTTCAGCAATGCGTTCTGCCAGGAGTGATGTACTGACCGGTGTTACGACAATACCGGGCGTGGCTGAACAGATGAATCGTTCAACAAGGGCAAACTGTTCATTCTCCTCCAGGTATTGTCCGGTTTCATCGACAAAGACTGCACGGTCTGCATCACCGTCATGGGCAACACCAAAGGCCGCACCGGTTTCGCGTACGAGTTCTGAAAGAGGCTGCAACCCTTCCGGTGTTGGCTCCGGCATTCTGCCCGGAAATGTCCCGTCCATCATGCCGTTTATGGTGATCACGCGGCACCCCATCTTTGTGAGAATCCGGGGTGTGCTCTCACATGCCGGGCCTGACCCCGGGTCAGCAACAACGGTCATTCCATCAGCATTGATATCTTTCCAGTATCCGGCAACGGCATTGATATACTCATATATCATTTCCGGAGAGGAAGTGAGGCTCCCCATGGCTTCCCATCCCGACAGGGTGAAGTCTTCTCCAAAAAGGTGCCCTTCAAGGCAGATGGTCTCATTATCGTCCATCTCTGTACCGTCACCTTCGATTATTTTCACGCCGTTATATTCCGGTGGATTGTGGGACGCAGTGATGACCGCACCGGCATCAAAGTGTTCGCGCACCAGATACTGGACCGCAGGGGTTGGAAGCACGCCGAGATCAACAACGTCGCATCCGGTTGCAAGCAGGCCTGCTATCATTGCACGGGATAGTGCAGGCCCGGATGTACGGGTATCACGGCCCACGCCGATGCGTCCCTTTCTCATGCTTCCGAGTGCCATTCCTATCTTCATCACCAGTTCAGGGTTCATCTGTTCCCCGATGATACCTCGTACTCCGTTTGTTCCGAACAGTTGTTTTTCAGGTGTTTCCATGGTATTCTCCTTCCAGTGTTTTTCCTGCATCATGTAATTCATGTTTCATTCTGTCGATACCGTGCATTAGTGCTGCGAATGCTTCCTGACGGTGACGGGCGATAACAGCAATATAGGTGAGGTCATCTCCTGCAGGAATGATTCCTGTCCGGTGGTGGAAACGTACACCCAGCACACCGGGAATCTGTTCCATCTCTCTGCGTATATCTGCGGAGAGTGTATGGATGGTTGTGGTTTCTGAAAAGTCCAGTGTTTCTGTTATATCCGTCCCGGTGATTCTTCGTACGATTCCGTTAAATGCGGCTACACATCCGGTATCATCTGACATGCAGTCTCGTTTCAGCTCCCGTACCAGTCCCTGAAGGGTAAATACCTCGGCAAATTCACCGATATGGGTAAGGACATCTTGCGGTTCTGGAGTCCTGAGGACGCATCTTTCAACTTCCAGATCTCCGATAACAACTTTTGGAAATGGTTCTTCTTTATGCCCTTCAATGATGGTGAATTCTATTCCCTGATCGCAAAGAAGGTTCAGTATATCATGTAGTGATCCGTTGCGTATGGCGGCGATTGCTTTTTCCGGGTCTGTTCCGATGACAATGTCTGCCCCATGTTCGTAGTGGGTTGTTGTGTCTTTTCCGGGGGGTTGTTCAAAATAGTGCGAATGAAGGTTTTTAATCACTGCAGTTTTTCCCTGTTTCATCAGGAGGGGGATGAGGGAATGAATAAATGTGGTCTTTCCACTGTTTGACCTGCCGACTACGTGTATAATTCTCATATGGCTTCTCCGTCTATGGACATTTCGTCCTCGTCCTCATCTTCTTCATTCTCATCTTCTTCCTCTTCGTCATTTTTCACAGATTCCCGGTTCCGGATCATGGATGCCGCTTCTGCAACCTCTCGCATGACTTCGGTAATGCGGTCCTCGATATCGATTTCATCATCAATGTCGATCGATGTGCCCTCTACTTCCAGAAGGAATCGGGCAACTTCGGAGGATTCAAAGAGGATATCGTCGAGTTCATCTGCGGTAAAGAAACCACAGAGGGCGCCATAAAAAAAGGTTGCTCCTGACTTTCGTACTTTTCGTTTGAATGAACTACGTGCCTGATTTACTGCCTGCGGCGAATAGGTGTCTGTCATGAATGGCACGAGTTCCGGGAGGTTTTCACCGATAAATGTCATCTCTGCGCCCCCTCGTGTAGTAAAGTCGGCGCAGAGTCGGGCGATTGCCCATTCCCGTGCAGTTACATAGGTATGTTTCCGGAGAAACTGGTTTACCCGCCGGTATGCGGCGCCATCGACCTTCTGAAACTTGCGGTATTTGTTGATCCGCTCTTTATCTTCAGGGGTAAGTGATGTTCGTCCCGGCATCAGGACTGGCAGATCAGGATTGAATCCGAGGATGGCCTGTACTTCCTCCTGTACTTGTGCATACGATTTCTCTGACGGTGATATGCCGGTTTCACCCACGATTTCAGAAACCGGAGGTGTGGCTTTGGTAGGGTTGTTATTTGGTATTTTTTCCCTGTCCTTACCTGCAATTTCACGTTCTGTGTCCTTTTCGTCTGTTTCTTCTGTAAAACCGGCTGTGGGGGTGTCGGTTAATGCGGCTGGTTCGTTCTGTTCTTCCCGAAGCATTTCTTCTGTTGGCTCAGAAGAGTCGTTATGCCCGTTTTCGTCTTGCGGGAGATTCCCTTCAACAACCATCAATTAATATGGGGTTGTTCCATTCATCAACCTTATGGGATAGTTCGGAATTTTCAGTGAGATATATAGCATCATATGGTTCTACCGGTGTGGACTGCGGTCCTGCATGGCCTTGCCAGCTCCTTAAAATATCTTTCAAATTGCTCATTCTTGCGTTTGGATCATATTCTGATTGAATGCCGGGGGTGGTGGTCCTTTTCAGCTAAGTTGGGTGTGTGGCATCATGTGCGTCTTGGCTGTTTTGAGGGGGGTGTTCCCTGGGATGGGGTTATGTAAGGGTGTTTCGTTGGTTTCCTGAATTACATGGATTACAGAATGTCCTGCCTTTCATTTTCCGATTGAATGCCGATCTGCCTGTCTGTGGGTTCTGAGGGGGGGTGTGGGGGGTGCCAATTTTTCTTTGTTTTGGTGTTTGCAGCGGGTGCAATTCTGTGATTGCTATTGTATTCCTGCATATCTGTATGTGGGGTATTTTGGCAAATGAATTAAAATTGGGCATCGCATCCATATAGCATCATATGGTTTATTGCCGTTGTGGTGGCATGTAAATTGTTCAAATTATTCTGACGATTTGCTGATATTCTGTGATTTTGCGTCAGATTTTTGGTTAATTTGTGTGCAGATGTGGTTTCTGTCGGGTGGTTTGAAATGAGTCGGGATTCTAGTGTCGTTGGGGGTCAAATCGTATTTTCAGGATGCTATAGATCCTCCAATTGTCTTTCCAATTGATATGTCGGGGTTTATTGACCGGCTGGTGCTGGCCTGTTTTCCAAAAATGCTGCATTGGTATGGGTGATATTTCAGGATGTCGGGATGGGGTTTGTAGGAGGTGGGTGGGGTTCATGTCATTGGTCCGAGTTTCCGTGTATTGGCTTGGGGAATTTTCTGCGCTTATGTGGTGGATTTTTCACCATCCGGATGGAGAAAATTGTGTCAGGAATGGCTGGCATCCTTAATTTTGATTTGTCCTGGGTGGTAAACGGCGCCCTTTTTCCATGCGGGGCCTGGTGTTTGTGATGTGTATTGGTATGGTGGGTGCGGCACTTCGCTCAAAATTCCTCTAAAATTACTGTGTGATTGACGTAACCATTACTGTATTATTGAGGAGCCATCTCTAAAATCGCCCTAATTTTGGCTTAATTTCCATACTTCATTCACATTTGTACAAAGGGGATTCGACTTGACCCTCAAATCGGGCCTAATATTCACATTCAATATTGGATGATGAGTTTTTGGGAACTGCGTCTCAGTTTTCTCTATTTTGCCTCGGGGGGGGCTTCATGGCCGAAAAATCTCAAAAATAATCGGAATTGGATTTGACAAGTTGGATTCAATTTGTGGGCAGTCAAAGCAAGTTTCATTGTCTGAATGTCGGTGTTGTCTGAAATTTAAGCCCAAAATGGGGCGATTTATTGGAATAATTTTCAGAATGCCTGGGGCTGTCAATTTCTATTTCGCCATAATTTGAGGGAATTGGGTGAATTGGCAAACTTGGGCTGTATGCATCTCAAAGGGGGGGTTGCAACCCGGATGCCACTGCTGAATCTGTATTTTTTGGTTCTTTTTTCCAAAGGTGGTTTATTGGGGTTATTTACTTCTGGTGTTTCTTCGGCTTCTGGTTTTTTCAATGCGGTGCAAAAAGAGTGGTTGGGGGTGGGGGTGGTGTGGTGATTCTGCCGGATGTGGGTGAAATGTGGAGTAGAATACAAATGCAGTCTCAGGATTATCTTTTCTGAAGAGGTAGTGTGGTTCATCTGCAAGGGTGAAATGGCAGCAGAGGGGTCTTTATGTGGCCGTTTCCTGCCCTTTAATGGGGTGGATACTGTTTGTTGGATATATTGTTGGGTTAATTTGTTTGTTCATCTCAGAGATATCAAAAATAGTATTACTGAATTGTTTCCATTTTTGAGTCAGTTTTTTTTTCATTTGTCCGGTGAAAAAAGGCTCTTTTGATACCTGTAATTTTGGTAAAACAGCAAATCAATGGGTGGGGTGCATATGTGTAATTCTGGCGTAAATGAGCGAAAAGGTTCCAATTACTCTTAGAATTGTGTGTTACCTTATGTAACGTGGGTCTAAATCGTTCTTAGTATTTGCTTTAATCTTCTGGCCGCCAGACAAATGCGTCAGATCAAGTGGTGTTTTTTGTGTCTGGTTTTTGGGTTCAGCCTGGCTGAAATCCTCTTTTTTGGTCTGAATTGTTTAAATTGGGCAAATTTTCTGAAGAATTCTTCTCGTAACTATTTGTTACATCATCGTCGTACTTGTGGTGGGTGATCCGTTTTTTCCGGTTGCATGTCAGAAATGGCTGATTATCATTGGAATTGAAGAATTGGGCGTATTTTTAGCAGATTGATTTCTGGTAATCTTTTTGATAGGGGTGTGACTGTTTTTTCCGTACCTGCATGTTTTGTGATATCTTTTAAACCGGGCTCAGTAATCGCCTGAATTGTTAATTTCGACCGCAAATTGTGGTTGCGGGGTTCTGTTACTATTTGTTACTATTTGTTCCGTATTTTTGTTGTTGTTCTCCTTCTCTTGTGATATTTTTTATGTACTCTGTGTTGTTCTCTTCGGTAATCCTGGCTCTGATTCTCCTGCATTATCTCTTTGGATATCCTGGTGTCCGATTCTTCCCTCTCGCTCTGGGGTTTCTGATTTTTGCGCGAAATGACTATTCTACGCAAAAAGCATATAAATGCTTAAATCAAAGAAATAGCTATGCAGGCAGATTTTTTTTCAGAGTGGCTTCCACGGTTCCTTCATCACCTCAGAATGAGGAATTATTCGCCTGGTACGATAGCAAGTTATGGGCAGGTGATCCGAAAATTTGGATATTATCTCTGGATCTGCCGTAACAAGGGTATGGAAAAACTTGTGGTATACTGGCATGATCTGGCTCATGGGCGCCTTGATACTACGGTGAATACGACTCCGATTGCAATAGATGATTATCTGGCTTTTTTAACGTCATTGCGTGATTATAAAGCTAAAACTCTGCATCGGATCCTGTCATCACTTTCGTCATTTTATCGGTATCTGTATGCTCAGGGCGTTATCGGATCTAATCCCCTTCCGGCAGTGGGCCGGCCCAGGATCAAGGAGGCGGAGCTCAAATATCTCAAACATAATCAGGTGATGCTTCTCTTACAGTCAATTCCTGATGGTGATGCCCGCGACAGGCTGATTATTCGGCTGATATATGCTACCGGAGTTCGTGTGTCTGAACTCTGTGGTATAACGCTCTCTGATATCGATTTTGACGATTATACCATACGTGTTTTAGGTAAAGGTGGGAAAATACGGATTGTTTTTGTTGATGACGAGACACTTGAAGAGATACGGAAATTTAGTGCGGGGAGGATTGACGGGCCCTTGTTTGTAGGGCAGATGGGGCATGCAATCTCTCCCCGTACTGTCCAGTACATATTCAATAAATGGGCTCCTAAGGGCATTACGCCCCATAAGATCCGTCACTCATATGCATCTGAATTGTACAGAAGATCGAAAAATCTCCGGGTTGTACAGGAGAACCTCGGGCATTCCTCAATTCAGACAACTGAAATCTATCTGCACACTGATGTTGATGAAAGGAGGGATGTTTACCAGCAGTTCTTCCCCCTTTCACGGCAGGATTAGATATTTTATTCATCGCTTTTTTATGCGTGCTCTTACGGTGAGTCTGAGAATTTTTTCATGAATCCTGGGTCCTGTCAATATCTTCGAATGATTCATTTCTTCCGTTTTTGATGGGGGCGGGGGGTGTCCCTCTCTTTGTGAATCCTTGTGCACTGTGTGATGGGTCATGTGGGGTTTGTGTGCTGTTATTGTGTTATTCCTGTGCAAGGTTGCGAGTTCGGAGGTTATTTGCTATATAATTCTCCTAATGGTCTGTTTCTCTGCCCTTTTTTCATATCGTTGTTCTATCTGCTGCCCACTGTTATTCAACAATAAACTGTATGTTGCTATATGATTTGGGCATGCCATTCGATCACCAATGGTTGGTCGGTTTGCTGAAAAAAGGGTGAAACTATCTCTCTGATGAGGGGTGTTCATAGGCACCTCGAAAAAGTGTGGCTTTTTCGAGGTGCCGCCAGATCAACAGATATTCTGAATATGTGAGTGAAAAGAAATACAAAAAAATTCCAACGATGGGGGAATATCAGAATAAGCAAAAAGAACCATTCCGAATCAATTTTATTTCTGGTTTGATGGACCGTTTTCGTGAGGGTATCGGGGGGTCGATGACAATAACAAAGTGGGTTTGGGGTTTTCGGGTACGCAGGTGTTAAAGACCTATGACGATTCAGCAATTCAAGATTCCAAATGGGCCTGTTTTTGGTTTGACAATTAATGGGGGCATCTGGCATGAATGTGCTGATGCCTGAACTGTATCCAGCATATGTCTGCTATTAATAGAACGAATGTGGACCGAATGGGGCCTTGCAGTGCTGAAGGCGATTCTCCGGTGGTATAACAATAGGGGGCAGGAGGCGGATTTCAGCTGTACCTGTTCTCTCTAATCTGCTTCAGGGTGATAATTGGCATTTTCCCCTGCCCTCGATCGCAAACGGTGCGCATTTGATATGATCGGTCGGGGTCAGTTCTTATCTGAATCAATGCAGAATGAATCTCGGAAGGCTGATGGCGGCCGATCCTGCTGTTTGCATGGACAGGCAGTGAATCTGTCCTTTTTTCTTTCCATTTGGTATTCACTGGTATGCATGGGTCGGTGAATCATAAAACGTCGGATTTCGTTTACCAGCAGTGGATATGTGGGGAATCTTTGGGCAAAAAGTGTTTTCTTGAAATACTGCAGCTCTCAAGGAAAGCAGCCCTTAAAAAATACTGAATACTCCTGAAAATGGTGCTCAATCAAATGAAGAATCTGGTGCTGGTATCTGCTGGAAGCTGACTCATTCTGCATTTTATGACAAATCATCCTCCGTATGCCAGTATCACGGTCATTATTTCGGGTGTATTATTTCGGGTGTATGGTGGTGCAGAATCTGGAATATCTGCCTTTAGTAATAAAGGGGCTGCTGTGGTGCGTATGAGGTTATTATTGTTTCTTCCGGATTATCAAATACCATCGCGTAAGGGATTTGCCACTCGGATCCCGTGTGGAGGGGGCTGTACCTGAAATCAGGCCGTCTTTTTTTCATATATGTGGGTGGAAGTTGGATGAGTGGGTATTCGAGTGATCTGATTCTCTATTTTATTATATATTGGTGGTTTTGTCCTGCATTTGGGCACATGTCAGAGATTGGTTATTGGAGGTGTGGCACTCCTCTCCTGTTCTATCTGGTAGGGATACGGTGAGACAAAAAAGATCTGCTCAGCTATCTGAAACGTGAAACGGGATAAAATAAGGGTTATTCATTTATTACTTAACCAGTCTCTGCACAACGAACAGTGCTCCAAGAGCGGTGAATATGCCGGCATATAAGGGAAGTCCTGAGGCTGTGGGTGTGGGGATGGAGGGTTCCGGAGATGCAGATCCATCTGTATCAACGGGTGTTTGCAAGGGTGCAGTCGTTTCCGGAACAGATTCCGTATTCTCAAAGGTCATGAGTGCATATGTCCCGGATTCTGATATCTTTGCAACAAGGGTATTGCCTTTCAGTTCAGTTGGGAGGATAGTCCATTCTCCATTTTTGTATTCAGCAATAAACCGTGCATTCGTCTCGAGTCCTTCATCACCTGTGATTGAAAAGTCTGCCGGCTCACTGAAACGGAGTGATGCCGGTGAAAGCACATATGCTCCGTAGACAAGCTCCCATTCATCCGGTATGTCTTTAGGATGGGAATTTTTCATAATTACAATGTCCTCGGCTTCTGCTCCTGACATGGTTTCTGTCAGGGCATTTAGTGCTGCATACCCATCGATTGATGATGCTGTTATTTCTGTGTCCTGGGCTGCTGTATCTGGTGTTGCTGTGGGGTTTGCTGAATATTCAACATCATCACCGCCCGATGAGGACTGTGTCGGGACTGCTGTTGGAACTGTTGTCGGGATTGCTTCGCCCACCTCTATTTTTTTATGTAATGCTTCCGTTCCGTCAACAGATACGATGATGGTGGCCGTCCCCTGGTCCATATTGTTAATGGTATATGATATTGATGAGTCGTCAACTCCTGATTTCACTCCGTTCAGTTCAAGAGAAATTGAAACCAGGCTGGCTTCCGGCAGGGCTTTTCCGGTGATCTCAAGCATTGCTATCTCAGATCCCCCGTTAATCAATCCGAAACTTTCCTCATCATTTATAACGCCATCTCTGACTGGGTGGTCATCACTCCCGAATCCAAGACTTTTAATCGGGCTGTCCGAGTCCTGCTGGTACCTGAAATTGGTCCATATGATTGGTTCCGCCTGTACTATTACAGTTGTATCGGAAAGCGTAAATGGCATATTCAGGTTATTGGACGAAAATGCAAACTCCTGATTTTCTTCAGGTACAATATCTGCGCCGATGTGCATGGAAAAGGAGCTGCCGTCCTCAAGTCCCTGAATTGTTACGGTTATTTGTCCCCCTTCTTCAATATGGTCAGGTCCTGCGGTTATCGAAAGTGCCTGTACTCCTGATGCAAGAAATGCAATGATGAGGATGCACAGAAGTGTTATGTATTTTTTTTGAGCCATGCGATTACCTGATTAATATTTTCAGTAATATGATATGAAATTGCTGTCATGCGTATTTTCAGGTCCAAATAATCCCCTATCCAATACTCTATTATGGTCCTGATTTCATCACAAATCTTAAATGAATTGCGCGAAAATCGACATATATTGGTTTAATAATCTATTTTAAACATATTTGCGGTTTAAATGTGCTTCATTCAGTTATGTATGCAATATTGGAAGGCAGGAATCCGAATCTGTTATAGATCTGTTATAGTATAGCACATTTTTATTCATTAACAATTGTTTAATTGAAATTTTCAGGATGTGTGTGTCGATTTTTCGTCACCGATTTCTCCAGTTATGTTTTTTTCAGATTGAGATATGTTTATATAGTTATGTTTGAATGCCAAATTTTGATTAAATTACTAAATTAATGCTTATTTCAAGCAATAATACTGAGATATGGATTATATGGATTGTTTAAATCAACAATAATATTTATAATCATTACTGGTATGCAATACCAAAAAATCCTGCAGGGATGACAAATTTATTATATTTTCCTAGCGTTGACAATGGTATTTACTGAGAGGTAGATTTATGGGATCGCTTGTAAATAAATGCATATTTCTGTCATTTGCATTATTCCTCCTGATTGTGTCTGCGTCAGCAGCGCAATTTGACGGTGATGGAACTGGCGAATATGTGATTGTAGACCCGCCACAGGATGCTGGCGGGGAGCGTATTCCGGTCTTTTTGATCATGAGTGATCAACCGACCGGGACTACGTCGGTACAGATGATGAAAGCTGTTGCTGCGTCGCAGCAGGAGATGGCAATGGGTGCACTTGCCAGAATGGATCCTCTGGCCGCACAAACTGCACAGTCTTACTGGATTGTAAATGCCATTCGTGTGGAGGCATATCCGGCAGACCTTGAAAAGCTTGCATTGCTGCCCGGAGTGGATCACATTGAACATGACTTTACGGTTACAGCGACCGATCCTGTCATAGAGACGATGAATGAGGTGTCTCCGGATTCCATTGTGTATTCAACCGAAGAGGGTGGCATTGTCTGGAGTGCAGATTTTATCGAAGCCCCATCCGTATGGGATACGGGAAATCTCGGTGCCGGAGTCAATATCTCAATTATTGATACTGGTATTGACGGTAGTCACCCTGCCTTTGGCAACCGGATTGTCGCATGGGCTGATTTTGTCAATGGTAATAATGAGACGCCATATGATGACAATGGCCACGGCACACACTGTGCAGGGACATCTGCCGGAGGTGTTGTGGAAACGACATACGGTGGCAACATAATTGATGTGGTGCTGGGTGTGGCACCCGGTGCAAACCTGATGGGTGCAAAGGTCCTGAATGCAGCCGGAAGCGGTCAATTCTCCGATATCCTGGACGGTGTTGAGTGGTCGGTTGAGAATGGGGCAGATATTATCTCCATGAGTCTTGGTGCATTCTATGGTCCGTGGAGTGAGTATTTCTCTTCTGAAACGATTGTCGGAATGCTTGAGGCCAATTCTTCTGTAGAAGTAACCGTTGAGGCAGCGCCATCATTCGAAACGAACTTTGAGCCGCAGTTCATTGTTGGAGCTGTGTACGGAGGCAATGCAGGAAGCTATGTTATTGATGAGATTATCAATGGCGGAAACGTGACCTTTACCGTAACTGATGGAGATGGTTACACTGCTACAGGCAGTGCCATTGACTGGCTTGGATTTGATACCCCATCGAATATCTACTACTTCAAGGCACCGTATACAGACAATTCAGGTGCATGGACAGGCAACTGGAAAGCGACGCTGACTAACGCAGGGAGCGAGAGCATCAGCGTCGATAGTATCAGGATAGCGGTCTGTTATCAGTCCAATGGTAGGGACCTGGTTTCAGAAACACTGAACAACGTGATGAACCTCGATACTACGGTTGTTGTTTCCGCCGGAAATGATGGTGAATTCGGCCATGGTACCATCGGCATGCCGGGTACAGCAGAGGACGTCATCACGGTCGGTGCCACGGATTACATGATGGACTATCTGGCGACATTCAGCGGTATGGGCCCGGTGGACTCAGCTAACCCCTATATCAAACCTGATGTTGTTGCTCCAGGCGTGGGGATCATCTCTTCATATAAGGATGGGCGATATGCAATTCTTGACGGAACATCCATGTCGGCACCTGCAGTGGCAGGAACAGCGGCACTGATGCTTGCAGGAAACAGCAGTCTCTCTTCTACAGATATCAAAGACGCCCTGATGGATTCAGCTGTTCACATTGACGAGAATGGTGCTGTGCATGACACGATGGTGAAAAACAGTGTCTACGGTGCCGGAAGAGTGAACGCCTTTGAGGCAGTCAATGTAACAGGTGGTCTGGGTAACACCCCGATTGGTGACGGTGTTATCTATGAACTCTTTGGCGGCAGTGTTTCAGAAGAATTTACTGTTTACGGCAATCTGCTGCCCGTCATCGCAGTCGCGTGGAATGTCACCGGCGGTGTGCCGATGGCAGGCGAAGATGTTGAATTCTCTGTCGGGAGAAACGCTTACGCTCCTCCCTATGACTTTGTGAATCAGACCGTTGTTACCGATGCGTCGGGCAATGCCCTGACATCGATGGATCTCTCCACGTATGCCGATAATACAGGCCTGATGCTGCGTATCACCTGGAATGAGCATAAAATAGAACAAGCTTTCTTCAAGGCTGCCCCTCCGCCAGAAATGCCGGCTGGTGACTTTATCTATAAATCACAAGATTACCGGGCAGCACCGAACGACACGTTATCCATTATGTATCCCCTCTTAAATACAGACGGGACACCATACACCGATGATGTGGTATTGACAATTCGGAACAATTCGCCGGTGCCGATCGTCTATACTGAGACAATTACCCCGGTTGGCGGAGTTGTGGCAACGGAACTGAACCTGAGCGCGATTATTGAGGACGTCGGAGATTATTGGTATTATTCAATTTATCTGAATGATGTACGGGTAGGCTCTCTCAATTCCGAGGAGGATGACCGTTATGAAGTATCGATTTCTCCGGAATATTCAATCTGCAGTCCCGGCTCTTCGATTGATATCAGTGCAGTCATCTCTTCCGGACATTACGGAAAATCTACCAGCACTACTGCTACTGCGACAGTGGTAGCATTTAGTGAGACCCAGATAAACTCCCTTACTGCAGAAGCACGCAATTCGCTCCTTGGAGGGGAGCTTACATCCCTTGCTGACCTCGAAGCAGAGATTCAGGGGATGGATGTCACTGGATATTCTGAAAATTTCGACATGAACAGTGGTATCGGTGTCTACAGCCTGACCATGCCTGAGGGTGCGTACCTCGCACTGGTCTATGTTACAACGCCGTTTTCAGATGGTGAGTATAATGAAGGAAGTGCAGCCCTGGTCTATGGTGAATTAACACCGTGGATACAGCACAGGACCACTGAGAGTTCTTTCGACCTTCCTTTCGATGGAACCTATCTGTCTAAAACATCATCAGAATGGTCTGCAACATGGGATCAGGAGGGGTATAAGAGTATACCGGCAGATGAGGCAACACTCGGATTTACGGTGTATAATTATACTCTTGATGAGAGTTCTGAATACCACGCCGGTGAACCTGTAGCAGGCCATATCGTCTATCTCTACACCAGAGACGGCGTTTTGAGCAACACAACAGATGCAGAAGGCACGTGCAGTTTTACTGTCACACCTGGTGAGGTTGGAGCTGCAGGATATGAATATCTTGCAGTGACCGGTGGTGTGGATGTGTGGGGTTGGATCTATTCTGGAGCTAATCCGTTGAACAACCCGTATTCAGGCTCAAGAATTGCAGCAGATCTGCTAACCGCTGAACCAATGGCCCCGGCGTATCATTCCTACTTAAAACCGGATGGTGTAAGCCGCACTGTTTCGGTTGCAGCAGACAATGATACACGTACGATAACCATCACAAGCACCGGGCCGAATGATGAATCAATCCTTGAAAAAGGTCTGTTCACCTTTGATCAGCTTGGAGCATATTTCTCATCTTCCGGCACATTCGATGCTTCAACCATGGAGTTTGACGGAACATACAGCAAATCGGTAGATGTACCTGAAGCAGGATACTACTCAGCAGAATTTGGTCTCTTAAATCCTGTTGAGGGAAGCATGCACTACACAGGCACGATGTTCACAGACACGTCATACAATCTGACATATCCAATAATGGATGACGTGCTTGTCGGTGCATCTGTTCCGGTAACCTTCACCCTCACGGATCACAATGGCATGCCTGTCTCAGGTGCAAAGGTGCTCTTCAGGCTGGGTGCTGCAGCAGGATACGATCTGTATTCATTTGGCATATATGGAGACCCGCGAAATGAGAATGTCTGGACCTATCTGGGTGAATATCCTGACCCCTACAGCCAGACATATACCGGGTACACAGATGCCAGTGGGCAGCTGATTCTGACATTCGTTGCACCAACAGCTGCTGAGCAGGCATACCGCGAAGAACTCGGCAGTTCCAGCTCAGTGAATTATCAGGTTATCTGTATCCATGACGATATGCTCGTTTCCTCAGGGTATGGTTATTTCATGCCGGTTGCAGGAGAACTGCCGGACTTTGTGCCGATTGTGGATGCACCGCATGTTGTCAAGATCAACCGTGATGACACAGTCCGCGTCAATGACCTTGGCCTCTATGTTACCAACGTCGGTACGAGTGATTTTGTATATAGCGGAACAGCTGTGAAAGTTGTGGCAGAGGTTGCCACTTTCACCAAAAACACTACGTTTAACTACAACATTCTGAAAGGGGAAACTGCAGAGGTGCTCTACATGAACGTCGAGCAGTCTGCTCAGGATTATGGAATAGATCCCGAAACAACCAGCCTCCCGCAGGATAAATCGGTGAAAGTAACTGTCAATCCGGAACCCCGGGTGGTTGAAGAACTCCGCTATGACAACAATGTGTATAACCATAATCTGAGAGTCACTGCTCCGGATCTGGTGACGGAGATCATCGCACCTGGAGCAACGACTCAGTTTGCCGTAACACCAATCGGTGTGAAGGTCACCAATGCAGGGCAGGTCTCCAGTGTGGCAACTACTCTTAGCTATGAAATCACGGGCACTGCGATTGAAAACGGAATTTCCATAATCGCTCTTGGCCCTGGTGAATCCACCACTGTCTGGAGAAATAAAACCCTTTCAGCAGGGACGTATGACATTTCCGCCACAGTAAATCCCGGTCATGTAACCGACTATGAGACGTCATACACAAACAACATCGGCACCAAAAATCTCATTTCCTATACCGAGGCAGCGGCATCAATTGTGCTGCCACAGAATGACGTGTTTGTTCCGGGTACAGGTATTGAGATCCCAATTATTGTGGAGGGTGTCACTGACCTTGCCGCATATCAGATGAACTTCAGCTATGACGCTTCAATGATCACTGTCACAGATGTTGTATCAGGAGACATTGCACTGACAGGGAAAAACCTGCTGCATGCGCAGGAGGGGTATGTGATCTTTAATGGTGCACAGACAAGCAGTGAAAGCGGTAGTGTGACAGTTGCCACACTTGTGATTGACATTATTGGAAGCACTGGCGATGAGACGCCTCTGGACCTCTCTGCAGGGCTGTGGGACATAAATGGTTTCACCATTCCTGTCGCGGTTACCGATGGCAGTGCCACGCTTCTGCTCTATGGAGATGCGAACGAAGACGGCGTTGTGAGTCAGGCAGACACCCTGAAAGTGCTTAAATGGGTAGTTGGTCTTGACGCTAATAAACCAACGACGGGTACGCGCCTCCTCCAGACCGATGTCACGAAGAACAGCCATGTGGATGTGGGTGATGCAATGTTTATCGCCCAGTATAATGCGGAATTGAGGGATGATTACTTCAATATCCGCTGATTTTTAGGAGTGGTTCTGATGAAAAACATGAAATTATGTGTCGCTGCCCTCCTCTGCTTTGCAGTACTGTGTAGTGCCGTTTCGGCGGCAACTCTCTTTATTGATCCTTCAGCAACAGAGTTGAATAAAGGAGACAGTGTACAACTTGCAGTGGTGGCAGATGATGTGGTACGGCTTGGAAGCTATGATATTGACATTACCTGGAATCCGGTGTTGGTATCGTTATCAGAGGTAACGGCAGGTCCGTCAATTGATTCGTTAGAGAAGAATATTCAGAGCGGCCGTGTGCGTATTGCAGGCCTGAACTCGACTCTTGAAGGATTATCCGGGAGTGGAATTGATTTATGTTATCTCTCCTTCATCGGAGTGGGTGACAACGGTGAATCCTCACCTGTTGCGATAACGGTAAATAACTACGGATTTTTAAACTCAACCTCTGGAGAGGATATTCCGGTTGATGCGATCATAAACGGGAGTATCACGACAATCGTTTCAAGTGTCGTCGATGCACGTATTGGTATTCCGAACCGTCAGGTTCCTGTTAACGAAGAGACACTGATACGGGCCAGCGTTGCAAACCAGCGGACTGTTGCGACATCCCCTCTTACTATCAATGTTACCATTGTAAAAGACGCAATCATTGTCCAAAATCAAACTTATGATGATGTTGTCATTCTTCCCGGAGGAACCTTTTCGCGGGAGATAGCCTGGACACCAGCAACAGGTGGCGCGTATCTGGTAAACCTTACCGTAACCTCCGATGATGCGGTCAGGGGCAGCCCTACCGATCAAAAGACTATCACTTCAATTGACTATCAGTTAAGTTACCCGGATGGACAGGCGTACGGTGTGGACCGTGCGCAGGTTGACAACTGGTTCTACCATTATGTACGGGTGAGCGCTAATAAGGCCGGTGCGGTAAATCTCAGCATCGATGTACCAGACTCATTTGAAATCTGGGGCGGCAGTGAACAGACTGCATATCTTTACAACTACAACTGGAATTATCTCTATATCTGGATGAGATCAACTGAACCGGGCACGTTCAACGGCAATCTCTTCAACTATACCGTATCTGCGAATGGAAAGAGCGCTTCTGTTCAGGGGAAAGATGTCACAATCTATGTCCCTTCCATTCAGGTGAAATCCATCAACTCATCAAGGATTACGTCAGCAACTACACCGGTGACGATGGAGTTTAACACCGTCCATACAAACAACACCAACCGCAATGTCACAAAGATTGTGGCACAGTCAGGTGCACAGGGACGAACCCTTTCCGGGCTTGGCTATCTGGTCGGGTATCCCTATGGCTGTGTGGAGCAGACCACATCCAGGATGCTTGCTTCCCTCAATGTAAAGAACTACTATCTCGGTCGTGCAGACCCGCCGACGAACTTTGCGTCAATTCGTGATCAGGCAAACAATTCTGTCAGCACTGGAATCGATAAGCTTGTGAATGGCGGAGAACGTGGTCAGAATAGTGACGGTGGGTGGAGCCTCTGGGGCGGAGACCCGTCAGAATCATCATCCAGTTCGTATGCCAGCTACACGCTTGCAAAGATCAACAAGACCGATGAGGACCTAAACCGCCTGCTTGTTGATAAGATATCTACCGGGGACACAGTTACATACGGAACTGCGAACTTTGAAAAGCTGATTGAGTGGTTCCACGAAAATCCGGACGACCCGTCATCCGGTGCCTGGTACTGGAGTGCGCCTGTCTGTCACTCATGGACAAAGGAGTCCAACACCGCATTTGTCATGCTCATTCACGACATGATCAACCAGAGCGGGGATGTTCAGCAGCCATACCGTGGCTACATGGAAGAGAACATGCAGAATGCGACCAGGTACCTCATCGACAATCAGAAGTTGAACGGTGCATTCTCAGATGGTGATGATGCTGCGATGGCAACAGCGCTTGGTCTGTGGGGTCTGGAATCCTTCGGTCTCCCATCAGATACAGTAACAGAAGCTGACATAACTGATGCAAAAGAGAGAGCTGTAGGCTACCTCAATAATAGTCAGAATGCTGATGGTTCCTGGCCGGCAGGTACCTACTATGGATGGTATGACAATGGCCGTATCACTGAAAGCACCGCATATGCAATTCTTGCCCTGAACGCAACAGGCGTTCCGAATGATGATGCAAGAATCAGCAGTGGTGTCGGGTGGCTTGTTGACACCTATGAGAACAGCGGAAGCTGGGGGTACACCTGGGCCAGCCAGGCAGCAATTGATGCACTGATTGTATGCCAGGGAAGCGAGATATCAACCGGAACCGTTGATGTATATGTTGACGGGGTACTGGTTCACACATTCACCATGAATGCGGCCAATCCACGTGAAGAATATACTCTCACCTCTGCCCAGATGGCAGCGATGATGGCAGGCGGTACTGAGACCAGAGATATATTTGGCGACGGGTTTAGCATCGTGAAATCACACGAAATTGAAAGCCAGCTTACCGCAGGAGACGGGCCTATTGCTCTCTCTGTCGAGAACAGCCAGTGGTCCCCTCTCAATGAAATTGACAGTACCATCAGAAATACCCGTGTAATCCAGATGGAGGGTGATGACAACAGCTTTGAAATCTCCCAGATTAACACGAATATCGACATTCTTTCGGAAGTTGAATTAGATGTCGGAGGATTCTCTATTACAGTTAATTCAGATCCCTCCCCAATGGTTGTTAATGAAGCAACAGATGTCAGTATTGGGGTGATCTCTGATGCAGACCTGTTCTCACCAATGATTGAAGTTCCGATTGCAGACTTCTCATTTGACAACACGTCAACCATCAGAGATGGCAACGGTGCTGCTGTTTCCTATGAAGTGCTCAACAGTACAGCAAACGAGAACCAGGATTCAATCTTCATCCAACCGGAAAGCTGGGTGCAGGATGCACCATATACCTATACGTTCGGAATTGTTCCGGAAAACTACGGAACTCTCAACATGTCACTGAGAATCATTCCGTTGTATGATGACAGCAATGTTGCATACACCAGCCATAATTTCGATGTGACAGGAACCGGCAATGTGACCATCAATGTTCAGGATGAGAATTATGTGCCGGTCACAGCAGATACGATTACAGTCGGCGTCAACACAGTCCTTGCCAAGTCAAGTTGGGAATTCAGCGACCTCTTAGAGGACAGCTACCAGTTCAATGTCACCAAGAGCGGATTCCCTGATGTGCACGGCACGGTTGTTGTCAACTATGGTGAGACAACTGTGTACAATGTAACCCTGCCCACGACGATGGCCGAACCGGTCCTGATTCTTTCAGAGGGAGGCTCAGGTAGTATCGCAGGCGTTGCGCAGATACCGGGTGAACTCAATGCCAACGTGGCTGAGTCCACAACATACAACGTCTCTGTTATGGGAGATGGTGGAGAACTTGGTGTTGCACTTCAGTTCCCGCAGCGGTATCTTGTTAACAGCCCGGTTGTAAAACTGAACGGCGCTGTGCTGGGAGCTAGCGAGTATGAGTTAACTCCGGGTACATTTGTTTATGGACCTGGAGGGACATACACCACCACTGATGCAACACTCGTTGTGTATAACACAACTTCAGGAACCAATTATATAGGAATGGAGTTCGATGGTGATGTATGGGGAGATGCGTATAACGACGGATCTGTCAACTCAATTGATTCATTGTATATTCTCCACTTCGTGGTTGGAAACATCGCCGGATTTGATACGTACGGGTATCCTGATGTTTACGACAGAAACAGTCAGACGATTAATGCTATCGATGCATTATACATCAGCCACAGAGTGGTTGGCAATCTTGATGAATACTACCAGTGAGAGGAACATCAAATGAACACTTTTTTTTTGCGAACCTTTTCCCTGCTTACGGTTCTTTTATTTCTCGTAACATCAGCAGGGGCTGCAGATATTGTACTTGAGGACGATACACTGATAGTAAAAGGAGTTGATGACTCCATTGGTCTTGGAGCCTTCAGTGTCGTCCTCACATATGCGGGGAATGTAAGCATCCAGTCTGTTGACGGTGCACCAGGGTTCATGGTTGCATCAAACATCCTGAATGACGAATTTCAGACATTTATTGCGGGGATAGCAACGGAGGGACAGACAGGCGATATTCCGGTCGCTTCCGTTCGGACAACAGGTGCCGGAGATATTGTGGTGTATGTCAGGGAACTTGCAAATGTGAAAGGAGATCCCATTTCCTACACAAATGAGGAGTTTACCGGGGCTGTTCCGACTCCCCCTTCTGGCAGTGAGGTGTCGGCTTCTGAAATCACAGTTTCACAGACTCAGGGCATACCTTCAGCAACACCTGTTGCAACAACAGCATCTCCAACCGAAGCTACTGCTACATCTACAGAAATGCCTGTTGATCCTATTGTTCAGTCTGCGACATCTGCAACCCCTGCAACCCCTGCACTCGGCGGAGATAATGAAAGTCCTGCAGTCACAGAAACGAATGCAGCAACCATTCCGCCAACACAGTCGCCTTATAGTATTTTCGTTGTTTTAATTTCATTTGCAAGTCTTTTTATATTTAAAAAAGGAAAATGATTCCTGTGAGTCAATTCTGGCAGAATTTCATGTACTGAAAGAAGGTTTGAGAGATGATGATACTACAAAGAAGGTTGTTAGCTGTTTTAATTGCCCTTTTATTATGCATAACAGGGGTAACAGCAGCTGGAACAGGGGTGCTGTCCGCATCTGATGTCACTAATGTGGCCCAGGGGCAGAATGGCACTGTAACATATACCTTAACAAATGACTTTTCTCCGAAAGTCGGAGCTTTGACGTATAGGGTATATTATGATGAGACGATTGCAACCGCTGTTGCAACAGAAACCCTTGCGAATGGAGGTGTGGCCCCGGTTGCTCTGGCAAGTGGGATGACATTTACTGTCTCCACTGTATCCGGCATACCCAATGGTGCTGCAAATCTGTTCAACATCACGTTTACATCGCTGAAAAACGATGGAAGCAGCACAGAGCTTGGTATTGTTCCCATTACAGCTGTGGACGTTAACATTCCTCCAACAAATCTGCTTGGAGCAATTACCATTGCAAACGGCACCTTCACCACAAAGGATGATGTTGCCCCGGTAATCGTTAACATTACCACGCCTTCCAATGTTGGCAAAAACTTCCAGATTACCGGATACATCAACGAAGTAGGCGGATTGCCTACGGCAACTGCCACCCTGACGAACGGCACGTACACAAGCGCCCCTTATGCGCTTACTCTCACTGATATCGGCAATGGGTATTATACGTATGCCGCTGCTGCATCATGGGATGTTTTTGAGGATGGCATCACCCTGACTGTTAATGCAGAAGATCCAGCAGGACATTCTGCAATCCCGAAACAGACAGTACTCAATGTCAAGAATGTTGGCTTCTCGAACCCTTCACCTGTGGGTTACATTAACACTGTTCCCGTATCTGCTTCGGTATTCATGTCACAGATGGACACCACTACAGTGAACATGACCATCGGTGATGGTTCCACTTCAACAGATCTTGTTGTTTCAATTGTCGGTGATTATGCATACGGCGCCCTTCCTGTCCTTGGTGACGGTATCTATTGGGTGAATGCCACCGGTACTGATACAATCTCAGCAGGGGAGCATTATCTCAACTGGACATATACCCTTGACACAACTTCGCCATTACTGAATGCGATGGTTACCGATTCTGATGGTGACGGGTATATTGAAGCAAATGAAGTCCTGACCTTCGACTGGACAGTCTCGTCAGACGGTGTCAGTGGATTCAAGAATGTCTCAATAGTTGAGCCATCCACAGGCGATGTTCTCTGGACATCCGCTGTGCAGGTGGGCAGTGCCCAGCAGACTATTACGACCGGAAACCGTGACCTCTCATTCCGTGCCTATGACAATGCAGGAAACTTCGCAGCCTACGATTTCCATCTCTACAACAACTATGTTGCATGGGTAAACTCAACCAAGATGGGCACTATTTCAGGACTGGACACTGAGTTTACCTCTATGGTCGACATGGACCGGACAGCATCCAGTATGATCACGCTCTACAATGGCCGCAGTATCTCTCTCCCTGACATCGGAACAGTTACCCGTCAGGTTGAGAATGTTGGTCAGGTTACGAGTGACACATACGTAACCGTTGACAACCGTGCGAATGCTACCTATGCAGGCACAGACACCTACCAGACTCTCTGGGCATATGAACCTTCAGACATCATTGATTTCCGTGTAATCGCTCCTGCTATCACACGTGCAAATATCGTGATGATGGAGGCAAATGAATCGTATCTCAATGATCTCATCGATTCAGGGTCCGCAGGCGGCATCAACTACACACAACTGGTGAAAAACAGTGCCTACATCTTCATTGATGGAGGGTGGACCAAGATTACCGTCAACCCTGATGGTTCTTACACTCAGGATATCCAGAGAGGAAACCCGCTCACCGCATCCGGCAACATCACACAGATGATGAAGAACCCTGCGAATCAGGTGGACATTTCCTCAGGGTTCCGCATGAGCACTGACTGTGTCGCATTTGATGCAATCACCACACCTGATGTCGGTGACTATGCTCTTGCAGCACTTGCCTTTGACGGTGACCGTATTGGTGTCATTGCAATGATGCCGGTTGTTATCCTTGAGACCACAGACCAGGGCACTATCTCTGCAGACACCGTTGTGGTGAACGGGACTTTTGATGCCAGTGTCAATTCCAACTGCAAGTACTTCGAAGTGATGCTCTACCGCGACACTGAGTACAATGCAACAGCAATGGTTGATTTCTCGACACTCAACTATGACATGGTGACCGTGGATCTTTCCGCAGGCGGTGCGGCCACAGAGAGACTCTGGCACAACATCTACATCACCCCTGGTGCTGGAAAGTATGCATCCGCTAAGAATGCCAACACGCTGACATTTAATGTGAGTGGTCTTGAAACAGGCAGTTACAAGGCAGTGCTGGCTGGTCTCAGCAACAATGGAACCGCACAGCTCCTTGGTGTGCATGACCTGACCATCATAGACTCTACCGTCCTGAATATCACTAATGTTGGTGTCACGACGGGTACAACCGCTGCATCAGTTACCTGGACTACAAACATTGCAGCAAACAGCACAGTGGAATACGGTACAACCGTTGCCTATGGGAACACGATGTCTGATGCGGCCTATGTGCTTGCCCACAGCATGATTGTCACCGGACTTTCACCCAGTACCGTCTACCATTACCGCATCGTCTCCTATGACGCGTCCGGCAACATGGCTGTCACCGGTGATGCTACCTTCATTACGAAGTCATCCGGCGGCGGTGGCGGCGGTGGCGGCGGTGGCGGTTTCGTCCCCACAACCACACCGGTTCAGACGTTCACAACAACCGGACAGCTCCAGACTGATATCAATGGTGTTGTCCAGAATGGAATCGTAGTCTCTTCAGCCGATGGCCTTGCATCAGTATCTGTTGGCGAGGGAGTCACTGCACTCAATGCCAACGGACTGCCGCTTGAGGATATTACTATCCAGGCAACAGATGGTATTCCTTCACCAGGCTCCTCAGCATTTACCTTTGCAGGCCACGCTGTGGAACTGGGCCCCTCGGGTGCAACCTTCAGTCCGGCGATAGAACTGACCTTCCAGCTCACTGAAGAAGAGTGGAACAAACTTGCAGCAGGCGAATCATTTGTCATAAAATGGTACAATGAAGCGCTCGGAGAATGGGAGGATATTCCAACCAGTGTTAATCCGTACAACCACACCGTTATCGGTGAGATTAGCCACTTCAGCACATTCGCTCTCTTCAAGCAGATTGTTGAAACCCCAACCCCGGTCGTGACACAGACCCCGGCACCAACGGATGTACCGGGTGAAACCCCTGTGCCCACTGAAACAGGTGGCGAGGGTACTCAGACCGGCGGGTTCCCGTGGATCTGGGTCATTGTGGTAATTGTCCTTATTGCTGTCATCGGCGGTGGATATTACTACATGCAGCAGAAGAAGTAAAAACAATAAATCCACTTTTTTTGTTCATTTCATAAAAATTAGATATCTGCAACAGGTTCCGTCAGAGAATGGCCGGATTCTAATAAAATACGATACATCCTTGAGATTTCTGTCTCATTTACTCCTGTCTCT
Organism: Methanogenium sp. S4BF; assembly: GCF_029633965.1. Classification (NCBI taxonomy): domain Archaea; kingdom Methanobacteriati; phylum Methanobacteriota; class Methanomicrobia; order Methanomicrobiales; family Methanomicrobiaceae; genus Methanogenium; species Methanogenium sp. S4BF. Next base: position 198,697 of record NZ_CP091277.1, read on the forward strand.
GAATAGCAAAACTGTGGCATCCCGCTGACAGGTGGCTTTCAGGTATTCATCCGGGGCAGGCTATGGACAGGTATGATTTATGTGTTCATACCCCTCCTTTGTTCTGCGATACATAACAGCGCGGGGGTGTTCCCTGCTGTCTGTTTTTTTTATGATTGCGACAACAGTGGTGAAAATCCCCGTCAAAAAGAATGATGAGTTCCGGTGGTGCCGAATGGGTTTCATCGAGATTTATAAAACTATATATTTTTATGGTTTTATAGTAAAATAAATTAAGATGATTCGAAATAATGTCGGGTCTGTTGACAATTATATTCCGTCAAGGATGCAGAGTTCGGACTGGCTTCAGGCAGCAGCATCCGGGGTGTATTCTCTCCCATCCCCTGGTGGATGCCTGACTGTGCATTCTGGTGATATGACTCCCGGTATGCGGACATCTGCATCTGAATAGTATTCCTTTCTGATAGTTATGACAAAATCTCCAACAACAGAAGACCTGTACACCGCCTTTGGATCAGGCATATGGTTTCGTGATCTTGCAGCTATCCTGCTCTGGTTAGGCATTGCCGTGCTTACCATATATGTGCCATATCTGAATGAAAGTCCGCTGAGGATTATCTTTGCCCTTCCGGTTGTGCTCTTTATTCCGGGATACGCGCTCATTGCGGCACTCTTCCCCGGGAAAAAAGAAATTGACACCCTTGAGCGGGTTGCCCTCTCCTTTGGACTCTCAATAGCAGTGGTACCGCTGATAGGGCTTGCGCTGAACTACACCCCGTGGGGAATACGGCTGGACCCGATTGTTCTCTCACTGGTCCTCTTTACGGTTCTTATGGTCCTTGTCGCCCATTTCCGCCGTGCACTGCTGGCCCCGGAGGAGCGGTTTACTTTGCCGGTACGGGACTGGTATGAGGAAGCAAAGACTGAACTCTTCTCTGAAGACCAGAGTCCTCTTGACCGTGCCCTTTCATATATTCTCATAATTGCTATTCTCGCGGCAGTCATCACAACCGTATATGTGATCGTTGTGCCAAAAGAGGGTGAGCACTTTACGGAATTTTATATTCTGGGCGAGGGGGGGGTGGCGGCAGATTATCCTGACCGTTTTACCGTGGGCACCCCGCAGTCGGTGATCATTGGAGTCGGGAACCATGAATACAAACCTGTTGATTATATTATCGAGACCTGGGCAATGAACCAGACATGGATTGCTGAAGAAAACAGGTCAGAAATCTATGCAATGGGACTCTTAGACAGGATTCCGGTAACCGTTATCCACAATGAAACGACTGAGATTCCTTATAATTTTACGGTTACCGATAATGAAACGAACAGAATTCAGTTCCTTCTCTTCATGGACACCGTGCCTGATAATGCTGTCTCCGGCGCTGAACGGGTCAATGCGTCGTATCGGGACCTTCATCTCTGGGTGGATGTGCGCCCTGCATACGACCAAAGGTAAGTATCATCTCCTTATTTTCCGGTGAGGGGGAGATTCCCTCTATTTTCCAGACCTCTCCGGTCCCTGCAGCAAGCATACATCCTGCAAGACTGCAGGGGGGGCAGGGGGCAATCTCACAGATCTTGAGGGATTCGGAGCGTACCCGTTCACAGGCGCCCGTAAACCTGAAACCTGAGAATTTTACAACAATGCTCTCTCCTTCTTCTGTCACTAAAACATTGTCTGCCGCATGCATCAGATCACGTTGTGCTTCTGCAATGGCGGTGCAGATGTCCGGGATGTCATGAGGTATCTGAAGTTCACCGGACGTACGAAGGTTCTCCATAACCGGCATTGCAGAAGGGACAGAATAGATACCTCCGCTTTCCGGTTGAGCCACAATTGCGGTGATGCCCGGTTTTGGGATACTTTGTGTACCGCCTGCCGGATTGAACTGCCTGACATCCATGCCCTCCGGAATGAAATGTGCAGGACCTGATGCCCCCAGTTCAGCAGCAACCAGAGCATAGCTGATCATAAGGCCGGTTGAGAAAAACGATGCCACATCTGCCGGAATACCCTCATCGGGCCGTGTCACCATCAGGAATACGGCACCCAGAAAGCAGGCACATGATGCAACAACCAGAGTTGCTGCCGGCAGATCGGTTCTTTCGGTGATAAACACCGGAAGGATGAGCAATACTGCAATCACTATCAGAAGTAACGGTGACTGATATTCTTTTGGAATTTTTTTATTCATCTGAATCATTCCTCATTGTCCGTGCTATCGCTTCTTCCCGTACAAATGCTGAAATGACAAGGATTATACAGAGAATCATAAGCCCGGCAGTCCACCAGCCGGTATGATACATCATCTGTGATGCTGTACCGAGGATGGTGAGAGATATGAATGTTGCTATGAGCAGTTTTATTTTGTTTTCCCCTGCAATCGCCGCAAAGAGGCATCCTTCACAGATAATAGCTGTAATATATGACCCATACGCAGACCCGTAGACCAGCAGCTGACCGACAGCGAGAATATACAGGTCAGTATCGTCTGTTTTCCACAGGATTACCATACCTGCGAGGATGATACTTCCCGGAATAATGATCTCCGCTCTGCCCCCAATGGCAAGAGTTGCCATCGCAGCAAGGATTGCAATACCGATACATCCTGTTCTCCATCTGCCGGACATCATGGTATCACCTCGAGGGAACGAACGTTAAAGAACTCGGCTTCCTTCCTGATCTCGTCTCTGACTGCTTCTTTTGGAAGGAATATTCGCACCGGGCGGTGCAGTGCATACGCAGCGGATGCCATGGCCCAGATATGGCTGAGGTCCCCTGTTCCGGTTGTGTAACAATGAATTTCTGTATCCCGGGATGACACCAGTATGCGATGCACCGTTTCTTCAAACCCGATTCGGTCTGCTGACCGGGAAAATGTCCCGACAGCTGTCTGTGCTACAGGGGTGAGCGGCATCTCTTCGCCTGCATTCCGCATCTGTATTGCAAGCATTATGGGAGCATATGCCCGGTAGAGTGACTGGATGCGCTTTTTCGGGGTGAGTGTCGCGGAAAGTTCATGAAAAATGTTTGCCCCCGGCAGTATATCCCTGATTGCCACAATCTCGCACCCTGCCAGAATAATTATCCGGGACGATTCGCGCTGTTCCTGTAGCCCTGCAATTCGTTGGATGACTGCCTTTCGTACGCTGGAAAATATCTCTTCTGTGGCATCTTTTGTGTCGTCAGGCAGATCGATCACCACTGCTGCTGTCCCTCCTTCACTGCCGGTATATTCACGCACATATGTCGTGCCGTACCTGGCCGTCATCTTCCAGTCAATGGATTTGACATCATCTCCCTGACGGTATTCCCGGAATGAACGGATACCGCTGCTTTTCAGCGGGGTTCGTTTCATGGTTTCGTTGTCCCCATACCATCCCAAACCTTCATGTCCAAGGCCATTTTCAGGGAATACAAAGAGATCCGGACCCTGAAGGGATGATTTCATGACTGGGACCGTAATAGTAAAGAAGGCATCCGAACAGCGGATGATGACCCCCCCGGGATGAATGGTGCCATGGGCAAGAGGCCGGAAGGAGTACTGCAGGGTGCATGTGCCCCCACCATCGGGGATGATAACAGTTGTTTCTCCGGCAATATCAGTGGCGGAATCGGGAAGGATCTCTTCAGCCTCAAATCGATATCCGGGCACTGCCTGACAGGTGAGGGTTGTTATCATCTGTATCCGGGTGCCCGAGCGGGAAAACCGCTCTTTTGTCTGGCGCTCTCCTGTCAGGTAATGTGTAGCTGTCCGGGCAGCAGAAATTCCGGCATGCAGGGAAAGGAGGAGAAAAAGCCACAGGGCACCTCCTGCAAAGAAAAATGCCGGGTCATCGAAGATCCATGCAGATACAACACATGCCCCCCCAAGGAGCATCACTGCCCTGCAGAGGCGTGTCGGCTGCACGCCTCAGGGCACCCCGACAGTATCAAGGATTTGCCGGATGACGGCTGAACTGTTTGTTCCGCTGATCTCTGCCTCACGCTTAAGAATGATCCTGTGCTGAAGTGCCTTCAGGGCTACTGCCTTCACGTCGTCAGGAATTACATAATCACGACGTTCAATTGCTGCTTTTGCCCTGCTTCCCCGGAGGAGAGCAATCGATCCACGGCTGCTTGAACCCAGTGCAATATCTGCATGCTCCCGTGTAGCCATGATAATATCCCTGATATAGGAAAGAATCTCTTCTCCTGCGTGGATCTGCTTTACACACTCGATATCGGCGATAATGGCCTCCCGGTTAAAAAACGGGGAGAGCTCATCTGAAAATTTCTTCCAGTTGAGTGTGCCGTCCTGTTCACGCCGGACAACTTCAAGCTCCTCTTCCCCGGAGAGGTGTGTAGCATAGACTGAGAACATAAACCGATCTTTCTGTGCCTCGATAAGGGGGAACGTTCCCTCAAATTCTGTGGGGTTCTGCGTTGCAATGGTAAAGAACGGATGGGGCAGTTCATATCCAATCCCGTCAATTGTTGCCTGTTTCTCTGAGAGTGCCTCAATAAACGCACTCTGTGTTTTGGGTGAGAGGCGGTTTATTTCATCGATGAGTAGGAAGTTGGTAAATATGGGTCCTTTCCTCAGCTCAAACCTCTTCTCGTCAGCATTCCAGAACTGGATGCCGATGACATCTGCCGGCTGACTGTCGACAGAACACTGAAACCGGTTAAATTTACACCCTGATAGAATTGCGCAGGTCTTTGCGAGGGTTGTCTTTGCAGTGCCGGGCACCCCTTCAATGAGGATATGCCCTTCTGAAAGAATGGAGATGACGATCATTTCAATAAGCTCGTCATTTCCGACAACCAACCGTTTAATCTCATCCCGCATCCGGATGAAATTATCTGAGATATGTGTGACTGATTCTGTTTGTTTGTATTCTGTCATTCGTACCCCCTTGTATCGTATTATAATACTCTGCGTGCGTATGCAGCGCAGATAATGCCTGTTATTAGCAGTATGGCAAATATTTTAATAACTGTTGTGCTTTTCGCGCCGGTAACCGCCTGAAGGGCTCCCTCTGTCATGAATGGCTGTGAGGTGATGGTATCATAGGAAGCATTCATACCGGTTACAAGATTCCCCCTGATCTGTGCGTTATCCCGTTCTGATACTGTGAAATCCATGCTGTTGATCAGAATGCCGCTGTCTGAAAGAATGATGACCTCCCCGTCTTCAATACCTTCACGAGCCATCACCGCTTCTTTGCCAAAAGTCTCCGTGCCGTCTGCCCTCCCGTTGCTGTTCCTGTCAATCCATGAGATGACCGATGTCTCAAGCAGAGTCTCGCCGCCGGTCAGTGTTGATGGCTGATTGAGGGCGATGCTCCCCACATTCTCAAGAAGTCTGTGGTCCTGTGCCCGGTAAGCGATTACCATTCTCGGGTCGGCGTATTCCATATCTATGCTTGAAAGGACCGATTCGTGGATTCTTATCGTGCTTCCTGCCGCTTCCAGAATGCTGTTTGCCGATTCATTTTTCGCAATTATTATGAGCGTTCCGCCGTTTCTCACAAACTGAATGATACTGTCTCTCGCCTCTCCTTCCGGCAGAACCGCAGGCTCGACCAGGATAAACGTATCCGGAGGTGCTGAACCCAGCAGGGCATCGGATGTGGCAGCAGTCGCGCCTGCCCTTTCAAGTTGATCATAGAACGCCGAGGTTCCGTTCCATCCCCCGTTATACCGGGATAATTCAGCATCTGTTGAGGAGAGATAGCTGAGTATAACAATGCCTGCCAGCACCAGCGCTGCGACGACCAGTATGTTTCCTGTGGTATGTTTCATACGTCACCACCCATGCACCGGATGGCATCATCCCATGCGCAGAGGAGTTCGTCTCCCCCTGCATGGTCTCTGCCGTACACCAATGCTTCATACCTGGTCACAAACACGGCTGCCTCTTTCCGGCATTTCTCATCCAGCTTAGCAGTCTGTTCACGCATCGTCTCAGATGGCCTGCATTTCCGTGCTGTATAATACCCGACGGCAGCAGTAAACCCTTCTCCCAGTATCCTGGCCGAATCCGCAGAAGAGAGGGACGTTCTCTCTGAGATGTACCTGCTGCGGAAATCCTGTATCGCAGCCTCACGTGAATGGGTGGATATTCCCTCTTCCTCTCCCCTGGCGGTGAGGGGGCCTCCGGGTAGGAGTGCTTCCGGTTTATCCGGTTGACCGGTCTCATCGAACAATGACTCCTGTGCCCGGCCCCTCTGTCTGCGGCGGAGTATCAGGTATCCGGCCCCTCCCGCGCAGATCACGAAGAGGATGATGAAAAGATAGAGGTCATTTTGGCCAACAGAGATGTTATACTCCCTGCTTCTGCACTCATTCACCGGAAACCCGGAGTCTGAAAAGACAGACTGGATGGTATAGTCCCCTGACGAAACCTCTGTTGTACAGGAATAAACCCCTGTGGCGTCCGTAAACACCGTAGTTACGTTCTCGGAATCCGCACTCCTGAAGGAGATCTGTACCGGCGCACCCGTGACATCTCTGCCTTCCGTGCTCAGTCTTCCTGAAGAGAAGATTGTGCTGCCCCGGACAGAAACATTGAGCGTTATTAAGCCGTCTGTTCTGGTCACTGTGAGCGGTATGATAGAAGAAAATACATCGCCGGCCCGCGTGTAGGCAAGGTGGATACCGGGATACAGCTGCAGGATGGTGAACGGGATGTCATACTCTCCGGTGCTGGTGCAGGATGAATTGGCGTATTTCCTGCTGTCGATATACAGGGTGACGGGTTCTCCCGCAGGAATGTCTCCCGAACGTGAATATACTCCTGTTGCGTGTATTTCATCGCCATATACCCCTTGAGAAGGATCAATGCTTAGGGTCAGTTCTTCACTGAATGTTATGACGGTATCTGATGCCTGAACAACCCGTTCTTCCTGTGTGCCTTCGATTTCCCTGACATACTCTGCAAAGACGTCAACAGAGGATTCCATGGATTCAGGATTCACCTCGACTGTCCTCCCGGTTGGTGCCATGGCAGCAGCGGTATTTTTGTATTGTGCGAATTCCTGGGTGATTTTTTCGCGCAGTGCCTCACCTTCGTACGCAATAGCATACATCTTCGCGGGATCGTCTGCGTCCTGGTACTGGATCTCAAGACGGCTCAGTTCATCAAATGCAACCGAATCATTGAGCAGCTCCTCCAGATTCCTGATGTTGTCAGCATTATTTTTTCTGAAATCACCGATTTCAGACTCACTCATATCGAGGTTTATGACCAGACGGTCAAACTGTGATGCCGCCCTGCGGTACTCGGCAAGATCCTCCTCTGCATCTTCAAAATTTTTCAGGCGTACATTCAGGATGATAGTTCCGGAAGCTTCAAAAAAGTCCTGCATCAGCGGCTGAAGGTCGCCTGTCTTCTCCTGTGATATCTGTTTCAGTGCGATTGGGTTTTTGAAAATACCTGCCTCTTCCACATTTGCAATCGCATATATTTCGGGTTCTTCTGTGTATGGCATCAGAAGGACTGCAAAGAGGATGGAAAGCCCGATGAAGATGATGGGAGCGGTATACCTCTTCATGAACCGATGATCTCCATAATCTTTTGCAGCACAATTATTCCAAAGATGATTACGCCTCCTGCGGCCAGGTATTTTGCATATCTGATCATTCTGGGTTCTATGAATGGGGGGTCGGTCAGTTCAATGATTACGAGAATTCCAATCAGCCATAATACAAAGAATATTTCAAGGTTTACCACCTGGGCAAGTGCCATGAATCCGATGACGATAAGCATCCAGAGGAATATGGCAAGTACAGAATACCCCCGTGTTGTAACACCCATTTAATAATATTCCTCCCCTGAGAATATTAAGAATATCGACTATGTTCTGCAGCCTGCAACAAAGAGATATATACTCCGCATGCATAAATGGGAATCAGGTGATTATATGAACCCTAAACTGAAAATTCTGACAATATTCTGTCTCCTCTTCGTCGTGGCGGCCCCGGCATCAGCGTTTACTGCCGAATCTCTTTCCATTGATGTGCTGGAGAACGGGGATGCGACGGTCACATTTGCCTATCGTCTCGGCTGGGCTGAAAAGTTTGCGGTATTCTTCCGGATTGCAGATCCCGCCACTGAGTTAAAGAATGGGCTGGAGAGTAATTCCGGGAAAGAGGTCACTGTAAGTGAAGTGACGCCAGATTCTGCTGCATTCCTGATTAGGGAGTATGCACATATAAGTACTGGGGATGACGGGGTGACCTATACAACTCCCATGCTCTCGTTTGCCAGTGCTGAGGAAATGCTTTCGGATTATTGGTTTGCGCCACTCATCTCTGTTGATTTGTCTCCTGCAGTGACGACAGTGGTCTTCCCTGACGGATACACAGAGTATTTCTATGACAGTATCGAGATCCCACGGATCAGTCATACCATATCAATACCCTAATCTTCCTTTTTGGCTTCAGCATGTTCACGTAATAAGACTCATATCGCCAAAGGTAGACTCCTATACTGAGTCGAGATGAGTGATGGACCCACACCTGCAATGAAGCAGTTTTATGAGATGAAATCCCGGTATCCCGGCTGTGTTCTCTTTTTCCAGATGGGGGACTTTTATGAGACGTTTGGGGAGGACGCCGAACTTATCTCACGGGAACTTGACATTACCCTGACTTCACGCGGTAAGGATAAAAATGGAGAGCGTATGCCTCTTGCCGGTGTCCCGATTCATGCAGGAGAGGCCTATATTGCCCGGATGGTGAAGAAAGGATACCGGGTGGCCGTATGTGATCAGGTTGAAGACCCGAAAAAAGCAAAGGGTGTTGTAAAACGTGATGTTGTGCGTGTCATCACCCCCGGCACAGTGATTGACTCTTCCATGGTGCCTTCTGAGGGGCAGGCATACCTTATGGCAGTTGTCCCGGATTTGAAATACACCATCTTTGGCCTTGCGTTTCTGGACATCACCACCGGTGATTTTTTTGTTACCACATGCAGGGCAGATGACGGAGGAAACGGTTTGCTTTCAGCAGTGGACCGTGCAGGCCCGCGGGAATGTCTTCTCCCTCAATCGTTGTCTCCCCGGGTGCAGGCTCTTCTTGAGGGGCGGGGAATAGCGATCACACCCTGCGGGGCAGAATATTTTGATCATAAAGAATCATTTTCTCAGCTAACCCGGCAGTTTGGCGTATCAACGCTGGATGGGTTTGGCTGCAGTGATATGGATGAGGCGGTGACTGCGGCCGGTGCCTGTCTGCGATATGCGACAGAGACGCAGAAGTCTGACCTTGGGCACATCCGTACGCTGTATACCCGTCTCCCTGAACGTGGAATGGTGCTTGACGCAATCACGATGCGCAATCTTGAACTGACCCGGAATATTCGCGATGGCGGGACAGATCATACCCTCCTTTCCGTCCTTGACCGGACAAAGACGGCCATGGGCGGCCGCCTTCTGCGCACGTTTATCACCAGTCCTCTTACCGATGAAAAGGAGATTAAGGCACGTTTGGATGCTGTCGAATACTGTCTGAATGAACCGCTCCGGCGTGAAATTATCCGGGACCTCCTTCACCGGTTTGCTGATACTGAACGCATTGCCGGCAGGATTGCATATGGAAATGTCGGGCCCCGGGACCTTCTCACCCTACGTGACTCACTGGACCGGCTTCCGGGAATCCGTGACGTGCTCTCTCCCCATGACAGCATGATCCCTTCCCTTCTCGCTGATATACAAGCTGATCTCAGGGACCACACCGATCAGGTATCCCTGATTCAGGCCGCAATTGTTGATGATCCGCCTGTACTGGCACGGACGGGCGGGATAATACGTGAAGGGTTCAGCAGCGAACTGGACGAAATCCGGAATATCGGACGTACCGGTAAAGACTGGATTGCTTCATTCCAGCAGAAAGAGCGGGAACGGACTGGTATCAAATCACTGAAAATAGGGTATAACAAAGTATTCGGGTATTATATCGAAGTAACAAAGGCCAATATCTCCCTTGTGCCGCCGGAGTATCTCAGAAAGCAGACCATGGCGAACGGTGAACGGTTCACCCTCCCGGAACTCCAGGAGATGGAGCAGAAGATTGCGCATGCACAGGAGCGGCAGAGTGCCCTTGAAGAAGAGCTCTACGCAGACGTCATAATGCGTCTGCGTGAATCTGTGACCTTTATACAGGCAACGTCGCAGGCAATTGCTCGTTTGGATCTCTTCTCCGCTCTTGCGGATGCTGCCGCAGAAAACGGATATACGCGACCTGTTATTGAGAATTCCGGACGCCTGCTGATAACCGATGGTCGTCATCCGGTTGTCGAAGAGAGTCTTTCCTCTGTCGGATTCGTTCCGAATGACGCGGAACTGGATGGCGGAGGGGACCAGATCATCATTATCACGGGTGCCAATATGGCCGGAAAATCCACATATATGCGGGAGGTTGCCCTCATTTGCATCATGGCACAGATGGGGAGTTTTGTGCCGGCCGACCGGGCTGTTATCGGTATCATTGACCGTGTTTTTACCCGTGTCGGAGCATTTGATGATCTTGCAAGCGGCCAGTCGACATTTATGGTCGAGATGGTGGAACTTGCCAATATTCTCAATAATGTGACCGAAAAGAGCCTTGTTATTCTTGATGAAATCGGCAGAGGCACATCGACCCTTGATGGATATTCCATTGCACGTGCGGTTCTTGAATTCCTGCACGGGACCGGAAAACGAGGACCCCGGACCCTGTTCGCAACCCATTTCCATGAAATTGTGGAGGTTGAAGCTGACCTGAAACGGGTAAAGAATTGTCATTTTGCAGTGAAAGAGACAGGGAGTGATGTGGTTTTTCTGAGGAAACTGATTCCGGGTGCAACGGACAGAAGTTATGGTATTCATGTGGCACGCCTGGCAGGCATTCCCGGGAAAGTGATACAGAGAGCCGGAGAGGTGCTTGAAAAAGAACGCTACCGGACACCGGTATCTGAAGGAAAACGTGCTCCGCGGTATACCCAGATGCTTTTGATGGATGCACCTGAGGGTGCCTGTGCCACCGAAAGCCCGGCCCTCATCGAACTGAAAAACCTTGATCCGGATTCACTGACTCCGCGTGAGGCGCTTGCAAAGATCTACGAACTCAAGAAGAAGATGTAACAGGATTTATGCCGATGCCTGAAAAGAGAGACGAAGGGGTGATCCGCCTTTTAGATGATGAGACCGTTAACACGATAGCTGCTGGTGAAGTGATTGAACGGCCCGCATCTGTGGTGAAAGAACTGGTGGAAAATGCGGTGGATGCCGGTGCGGATATGATAAAGGTGGACATCACCGTCGGCACACAGCATATTACCTCGGTTCAGGTGTCTGATACCGGGTGTGGCATGTACGCGTCTGATGCACAGATGTCCTTTGTCCGCCATGCAACCAGTAAAATCCGTGGCCCCGACGATCTCTCCCGTATTCATACAATGGGATTCAGGGGTGAGGCACTTGCAAGTATTGCTGCAGTATCGCGCGTGACCCTTGTGACACGGGCAGAAGGCACGGACGTGGGCACAGAAATTGTCATTGAAGGCGGAGAGTTCCTCTCCGTATCCGACGTGTCAGCACCACGGGGGACGACTATACGGGTTGACAATATCTTCTTCAATACTCCCGCACGCCGAAAATTTCTGAAGTCCCGTCAGACCGAACTGCTTCATATATATCGTGCGGTCGAAGCAGAAGCCTTTGCTCATCCGGAATCTGCCTTTCGTCTGAGAGTTAATGGAAAAGAGAAACTCAGGACCCAGCGCACGACTGCGATGGCGCAGACCATTACCCAGGTATTCGGAACCGATCTCTCCTCCCAGATAATCCCCATAAGTGCAGGGACGCCGGTAATGAGAGTGGATGGCGCAATTGTTCGCCCGGCGGACTGCCGTCCGAATGCAGGTGAAATCCATCTCTGTGTGAACGGGCGTCCGGTAACATCACCCCAGATTGTCAGAGCCATTCGTGCAGGGTATGGCACTCTCATTCCAAAGGGCAGGTTTCCCATGGCATATCTGAGTATCAGAATTGATACGTCTCTTGTTGATGTGAATGTTCATCCTGCCAAACGGGAAATCCGCCTGAGCCGGGAAAAAGAGATCATTAGTGGTATTACCGAAGCTATCAGGGACACGCTTCAGACAACGGATCTGATACAGAGCGGCACGCCTGTGACCTCACAAGACAACCGTGCATCTGTGCAGGCATCTGTGTATACCCATCTCCCAAAACAAAGTCAGGAGGTAGCTGAGCCAATTCCCGGTGTCACAAAAAGTTCCTACGGGAACGCACAGCCAGAGAGGTTTCACATCCGGTATGCGACAACCGACAAACAGCTTCGCCTTACGGGAAATATGGACGAGGATGCCGGTGTTAACCTCCTGCCCCCGATGCGGATCATCGGTCAGGTGGCGGATGGCTACATTCTGGCAGCATCGCGTGACAATGATGAACTGTTCATCATTGATCAGCATGCTGCCCATGAACGCATTCTCTACGACCAGTTATGCGAACGGCGGAATGCCGGTATTCAAAGGCAGGAACTCCTCGTGCCGCTGGTTGTCGAACTGAATGCTGCAGAAAAACTGGCCCTTTCGGCAAATATTGATATTCTGCTGGAGCTGGGTTTTATTGTTGATGAATTTGGCCCTGATGCGTTTGCCGTGAGGGCTGTGCCGATGGTTCTTGGCAAACGGCTGGGAACAGAGATGATCCATGATATTGTCTCCGACCTGGTAGTCGAAAGCCGAAAATCAGCTGACGAACGATGCGACCGCATCACCGCAACCATAGCATGCCGGGGAGCAATCAAGGGAGGCAGTCCCCTGACACAGGAGCAGATGGAGCGTCTGGTTCTTCAGTTGTCCCACACCAGTGAACCCTACACCTGTCCGCATGGACGTCCGGTTATTCTCTCCTATTCCCAAAAGGAACTGGACAGGATGTTTCACCGGACATGAATGTTCGGCATGTTCATCCCTGAGGGATTCTGTGCCCTCTTCTCTTATTTTGGTGCATTACAATCTCTGAGACTGCAGAGATCATGTGTTATCCGGAAGACGACCAGATGTTCCCCTTCTGTCGTCTCCTCTCCGACAATATATGATAGGAATCCATGCTCTGCAAAGAGTTCACGTGTCTCCTGAATGCCTGTCAGAGATGAAACCAGAAGAAGCACGCGTCCGTACGGGTGGAGAATCCGGTGCAGTCCGGATGCAAACTCACGGATAACCGCCCTGCCGTCAGGCCCTCCGTCCAGTGCGTACTCCAGCCAGTCGTCAATCCGCTCATTCTCTTTTGTCGGAAGATAGGGCGGGTTGAACAGTATCAGGTCAAACGGTCCTTTCAGCCCGGCATAGAGATTCGTCCGAACGACTTCCACACCCATTCTGTGTGCCATCCTGCAGGCATGGGGGTTTACATCGGTTGCAACACACCGGGCACGTTCACTGCACGCCCGTGCGATGATACCGCTTCCGGTTCCTACTTCCAGGACGGCCTCACCGTTCCGGATTTCCTTTAAAACCGATGAAAGAAGCAGATAGGTATCCTGTTCCGGCTGGTATACCTGTTCATGATATTCAGGTGCTTTTGGGTTCATTCCTGCGTTCTCTTCCATATACATTGTCTCCTCCCTGATAAGGGTTCTTTCCCCGGATGTTCCATGACAGTTAAACCTGAGAAGATGCTACATTACATTAGCGTATGGATATCATCGTGGGGAAGGCAAACGGGCGGGATTTCAGCATTAGCGGTCAGGAACTGGTCACCGGAAGAACCTGCATCATCGCACAGTCCGGTGCCGGAAAAAGCTGGACGATTGCGGTTCTTTGTGAACAGCTCTGCCGCTATCATATCGGATTCTGTCTCATTGATACTGAAGGGGAATATTTTTCGCTGAAAGACCGGTTTGATCTGACATGGATTGGGGCGGATGATGAATGCGAGTACGATATTGAGCGGCTTGATAATCTGAAGGACATTCTTCGCGATTCAATACGTTCGGGAGTTCCGGTAATCTATGATGTGTCCGAGGTGGAGATGACGGAAAAAGTATCCCACCTTGCTGATATTCTTTATGATCTTGCAACCGAAGAGCGCAAACCATACCTTTTGATCGTTGAGGAAGCGGATAAGTTCATTCCGCAGAGCCGTGACTCCATCAAAAAAATTGAGGAAATTTCACGCAGGGGGCGAAAACGCGGACTTGGTCTGATGGTGGCAACCCAGCGCCCTGCCATTGTCACAAAAAATGTACTCTCTCAGTGCAACAATCAGATCATCGGGAAACTCTCGATAGAAAATGACCTGAAGGCAGTGGATCTCTTTTTTGGCTCCAAACGTGAGGTTGAGGAGTTATCATCCCTGAATCCTGGTGATTTCTATATCATGGGCGGGCTTACCCGTGAAAAGACACGGATGAGGTTTGGGAAGCGTGAGACAAAACACCGTGGCCTCACTCCGATACTTGCGCCACGAACCCCTGATCCGGTACAGGATGACGTCGACGATATGGATGCTGTGCCTCATGAAGAGCCTTCAGATACACCAAAGGCTCCGGTGGCACCGGAAGATGAGGTGATGTCCCTGTATGATGAACCTGATGTATCAGTGACTCGGCTCTCTTCTGAACCCAAAGAGACGAAACCAAATCCTAAACCAAAACCAAAGCCAAAACCGAAGTCCGGCCCTCGTGTCCGCACGAAGAAAACATCATCTCCTCTTGAAGAGCGTGCCCTCCCTGCCCGAATCGGGAGGGATGAGGCACTCAATATTGCAGGGGGCCGGATGAAGAAGAAAGGTCTTCTCTTCGGAACAAATGAACGTCTGGTGTCAGCTGAGCTGGTATACTGGCCGCTCTGTCTCTTTGAGGTGCGCTACATCAGCGGAAAAATCCGGAAAATCACACAGGAAACTTCGTTTATCATTGATGCAACGAAAGGATGGTGCGCGGATATCTCAGACGGTCTGAGGTTCCGTGCCTGTTTCAGTGACTATATCGGCCTCTCAGAGGATGCCATTCGCGTACTGGATGCCTTTTCCATTTCAGGTCAGACTGCAGCAGAAATTGAAGCACAGACTCGCCTCTCTCCCGAGGTGGTTGAAGATGCTATCTCTGAACTGAGCACAAAAAAACTCATTACGGAGAGTGAGATGGCAGCTGGAAGGGAAGTATGGGTGCCGCTGGTCCGGCATGGAATGCCGCGTCTGGGGACGGGGATGGTCAGACTTCCGGCGGCACTGGAAACACTCGACGGTGGTACGGTCCTTGAACGGATTGTGCATCAACAGGATATCCGGACCATCCTGAAAGTAACACAACCAACTGCTGAGATTATATCATGCCAGCTGTTCTCCTGTCCGGTATATGAAGTGAAGGTTGCAGCATCCACCTGTGAGAAAACAATTTTTATTGACGGTTTTGTCGGAAAAAAAGTGCTTGTAGCACGCTGAAAAGAGTGCTTAGCTGTTATTTTCTGAAGAACCTGCATTTGCAATTTTTGCAAAATCGCTCAGCAGGAGTTCCTCAGGCCTTTTTGCAAGAATTTCTTCCGGAATGGTCTGTTCAATTGCTTTCACCCGCTCTTTCCCGATAATGCCCGCCGATATCCGGAGGGCTTTGCGTATGGTCTTTCTGCGGTGGGAAAACAGTTCACGAACGACAAGAGCGTAAAACTGATGATCATCTATTGGGTGCGGTGGATCCCGTGGGATGATGCGCATGACCCAGGACTGGACAGCTGGTGGAGGGGAGAATGCCTTTGCTGAAAGCTGCATAATGGGCTTTGCCTTTGCATACGTCTGAACCATAATTGAAAGTCTGCCAACACCGGGGGTGCCGGGAGGAGCAATCATCCGTTGACCGAATTCTTTCTGATACATCAGGATGGCCTCTTCAAATCCTGCCTCAAGAAGTCTGAAGGTAATCTTTGAGGATGCAGAATACGGGAGATTTGAGACTGAAATATCAAACGGCGGATACTCACATTTTACTGCATTCCCGTGAATCAGTGTAAGCTCACCGGATCGTATTTCACGGTGAAAACGGTTGTTCAGGTATTCAATTAAACCAGAATCAAGCTCAATTGCAGTAACGACGGCGCCATGATCCAGAAGTGCTCGGGTAAGTGGCCCCTCTCCAGGTCCAATCTCAAGTACGCGCTTCCCTGAAACATCAGCCGCAGAGGCAATCCGCTCAATTGCCTTTTTGTCCGTTAAAAAATGTTGATCGCGAGGTGCTTTCATCGTGATGTAAAGATACGGTATTTAATATCCGGATCTTCGATCTCTTCCAACACTCTTTTCACGATCATCTGTTCTGGGTGAGGTATCGTCTTAATTCGTTCGCTGATGTCAGAGAAACTTGTAAACGGACGTTTTTGCCGTTCTGCAAGAATTTCCTGCATCAGTTTCTTCCCAATACCAGGCAGGAGGTGAAGCATGTGGAGTTTGATTGAAATTGGAACAGCATTATTGTAAAAGGCAACATACCGCTCCTCATCGTCTTTGACGATACCTGCGATTGCAAATGGCAGTTCAACCTTTGCAGTCTGGGTGAGATCTGCATACCCGATGCGACGTTTAACCCGTTCAATTTTGTCCCGTTCCTTATCACCGATATAGACCTCCTCATTAATTGATATGGCATCGACTTTTGGAACAAGCTCGAGAAGCTTGAACTGGTCTTTCCCAACAGCCTGAAGAATTGGTTCATGCTTATATTGTTGCCTCCCGCCTGCATCTCCCCGGCCACGGGGAAGATACTCTATAACAACTGCATAGATTTCTTTCTTGTCAGATCGCATGGGGTTTCCCTCAGTAATGGGTGATGACCAGTTCAATTATCTCATCGAGTTCTTCACCGGAAAGAGTAAACCGTTCTTTTGCATAGATAGCCCTGAGTTCATCTCTGCTCCTTGGCATAAGATTTGCAATGCGGTATGCAATGTCTGGTTTCATCTTTTCGAGTGTCAGCAGGTTTTCCACAAGTGAACGTGCATTTTCTGGGCTTGTTTTTGCTAACTGGTTGGCATGTTCGATACTCCTGCGGAGTTCGTACGGAAGTTCACTGCCGGATTCAAGTCTGGATGCTTCTACTGCGAGAAGTGTTTCCTTTACTTCTGATAATGTAATTCTCTCTTCATCGACAATTCCTTTAACATTCATGCCAATCCTGTCCTTGTGAAAATTATTGTTTTTGTGGTTTTAGGTGTTGTGGTTTTGAGATGACAGTTTTTGTTTTATTACCGTCATTTACCTCAAGAACCCATGCACGTCCACGTTTTCCGACAACAGTTCCTGTCTTTCCGTGGAAACGCCTGTGAGGCATCCCTTTCTGAATACTGGAATCAATTACGATATGAACTTTTGTACCTTCATCAAATGACTGGATGATGGTTGTTACCGGTGCAATACCGCGACGCCTCAGTGCTTTCTTGAATTTACCGCGAGTTTTTTTACGTGGACCGTTGTGATGTGCCATTTCTCTAATCCTCCTGGAATTTGTTTTCCTTTTCAGGAACAACACCTTCGACCATGATAACGTCGAGGGCTGTTACTTTTGCGGGTGCCCCAATGCATTCAGTGAGGCTCGGATTTGTTCTCCCTTCATCTCCTGAGATGAGCTCTTTAATATAAAGGCCTGCGTCTCCGAGGACTTCAATTCTGTATTGGCCGTCCTCTACACCTCTCAGACAGATGTCAATGACGTTCCGTTTTCTCTCCTTGTCAGCCCTTCGGTGAGCTACCCTATGAGGGGTGCGCTGCGATATTGACGCCCCTTTTAGGGCAGACAGGGATAATTTGACGTCATCATCAGAGAAATCGCCGTCTACTTCTACCAGAATGCTGTATTTCTTATGCGCTTTTCCCGATTTAATTGTTTCCACCTCGCGCCGGTCACTGATATGATCCAGGACAACCGTTACCCGTCCGCCTGCGGTGGAATTAATTTTCTCTTCGAGTACAGAAAGGGAGATGCTGCGTTTCATCGGATGAACAATCTCGATAATAAACGGCCTTCCGGTGCCGATCATCCGGGCATCAATATCCTCTCTTCCTGCACCATGGAGAATTACATCTTCGGCGTTGAAGCATTCTGCGGCAGGCCGTCCGATAAGCTCTTCAACAGAATCAGCATACATTTTGCCGGTAAAGCCGCACCGTTCGCAACCTTCTCCATGGCATTCACGGCAGTGCCATCGTGTCTGCGGAATACCCCGTTCGTATTTCCGGTATCTTCCATAGATATAGATGGGATTGATCTCAATTTCAACGCTTTTATCGGCCGGATTGCAGACAGCAACCAGATCCGGGCGCTTGAAATCAACTTCTGATCCGCTTCTGGCAGAGAATGCCTTGCCTACTTCACGGTTGAACTGTGCCTTCAGGGTTTCCGGAGAGGTGAGGCCAAGATCGCTCCAGACCATCTCTTCGCTCTCTGCCATAATGGGTGGTACACGGCAGCCGACCAAAAGCGTTGAAAATTCAATGCCGCGGACACTCTCCTCGATTTTTTCTGCCCATGCTTCTGTTTCATCAAACATGTTTCCGCAGATCCAGCAGGGTTTCGTCTCTTCCGTGTATGGATAATTATCTTCAAGTGCGAGTGCTGTACGTAATGCCCTGCCCCGTTCTTCATTGGCAAGTCCGAATGAACGTTTCCCAAAGAATCTTCCAAGGCAGTGGTTGCATATGGTTCCATATGCAAGTATTTCCCGTGTTTCTTCGATTACTCCGATGATTTCTCCCTCCTGTCCATTTCATTGAGAACAACAGTAATGGTATGGTCAGCGTGAAGGATGGCCGGACCAACAGATATGCGTGGCAGATGGTCTGTGATTGCACTCTCACTCTCTGAGAAGTTCTGATGGTCTGAGAGAAGATAGGCTGACGGAAGATCCTGCATATGCCGGATATCTGTGCCGTTTTCATCAAGAAGGGCCGGACTGCATTCTGTGAGAAGTTTTTCCAATCCTCCTCTGCGGACATATACTCCGGGTGTTGATTCACGGAACTCTTCATCACAGGGTAATGCAAGGACTTTTTTGATGAGTGCTCCTGCACTACGCTCGTCCGGACTGAGGTACCTGAGAGCATCCCCTCTGAATAAGACAGTCTTTGGGGGATCCGGTTCACCCAATAGCACCAGATAACATTCCACATCACGCCTGAGGTTATGTGAAAGGAAAAATGATGAGTTTATGCACCGGCAAAGGACATCCATTCTTCCAGCCCCGCCTGGCATATCATTGAGAGAAAAGTCTCCGTCTGTCCGGGCGAGATGCCCGATGACGATAAACTGTTTCATATTTATTACATCCCGCCGAATTTTTTCATCATTCGCTGCATATTGAACTTACCCTGTCCCCCACGCATGGTCTTCAGGGTACGCTGCATTGTTTTGTAATATTTGATTAACTCGCGCACTTCTTCAGGGGAGGTGCCGGATCCGATTGATATCCGCTGAATCCGTGAACCGCTGATAATACCCGGATTGTCAAGTTCTTCGTTGGTCATCGAATCCATGATATATTTAAAGCGGTCCATCTTCACCGACGTTACATCAAAGGCATCCTGGGGGAGGTCAACATTTCCCAGCGGGAGCATATTCATGACCTGCTTTAAGGGTCCCATCTTTTTCAGGGCCTCAAGCTGTTTGTACATGTCACGAAGGGTAAACTTCCCTTTGAGCATCGCATTGACATCCACATCCTCGGGGGATATTGCCTCTTCGGCACGTTCGATGAGTGCCCTGAGGTCTCCCATTCCAAGCAGGCGGGATATGAATCCGTCCGGATCAAACCGTTCAAGGTTCTCTATTGTTTCGCCGCTGCCGACGAATACAATGCCTGATTCGGTCTCTGCCACTGCAGAAAGAGCACCTCCACCCTTTGCGGTACCATCCATTTTGGTAATGATGACCCCGTCAATGTCTATTGCCTCATGGAACCTGCGCGCCTGTTCCCGTGCCTGCTGACCGAGTGCAGCGTCAATGACAAGCCAGCGATGGGTAGCACGGGACAGCTGGTTGAGTGCAATGATCTCCTCAATCAGTTCATCCTCAAGTGCGTGCCTGCCCTGAGTATCGATGATCAGGACTTCTGTACCGGTCAGCTCTTTCATTCCGCGGGTAACAATACCGACGGCATCGGTTTCACCCGGTTCTCCATAGCAGGGAACATTGACTTTCCGGCAGAGGGTGCTAAGCTGATCATATGCACCGGGCCGGAAGACGTCAGCACAGATGACACCCACACGGAGCCCTTTTCTCTGGAAAAAGCGTGCAAGTTTGCCGGTTGTTGTTGTTTTTCCACTTCCCTGCAGGCCGGCCATCAGAATTGTCTGGGATTCAAGTCGTACTTCGACTTCCTCTCCCATCAGGTGCACAAGCTCTTCATATACAATTCTGAGTACATGTTCGCGTGCACCCATTCCCTTTGGTGGTTCTTCCTCAAGGGAACGTTTTTTGATGGTGTTTGTGAGCTCCATGACGAGCTTCACATTAACGTCTGACTGGATGAGCACCCGTTGCAGATCACGGACCAGTTCATCGACTGCTGCTTTGTCGATGACAGATTTCCCTGCAAGTTTCTTCACCGCATCCTTGAGGCCAGTACCAAATCTGTCCAGCATTGTTATTCATCTCCGAGAAGGTCGCTGACCACGGCTTTCGGTTCGAATGGAATGATGTCAGTATATTCCTGACCTGTTCCAAGGAACATTATCGGACGACCGATTGTGTGCGCAATCGAGATTGCTGCACCGCCCCGGGTATCCATGTCAGCTTTTGTAAGTACAACAACATCTGTTCCCACAGCATTGTTAAACTCTTCTGCCCTGATAACAGCGTCATTCCCGGCAACTGCCTCGTCGACATATGCAACAATGTCCGGGCCAAAGACTCGGCGAATCTTCGCAAGCTGATTCATCAGGTTTGCCCGGTTATGGAATCGTCCTGCAGTATCTGCAAGTACGACGTCGATTCCATGAGCCTTTGCGTATTGGACAGCATCGAAGAGGACAGCAGACGGATCTGCGCCTTCCTGGTGGCGGATGACCTTTACCCCGACACGGTCTGCATGGGTCTGCATCTGTTCATTTGCACCGGCCCTGAATGTATCACCGGAACCAATGACGACTGAATACCCTTGTCCTTTCAGGTAAGCTGCCACCTTTGCAATGGTTGTTGTCTTCCCTGCACCGTTGACACCGGTAAATAGGACTTTCACCGGATGGTCATGGGTGTCAATGTATGTGGTAAGCGAGAACCCTTCACCCAGGACATCAAGGAGGGCATCTCTGAGGGCATCCATCACAAGACTGTCAATGGACGAACCGATTTTTTTGGTGCTTCCGGTCAGCTCATTGCGCATCTGTTCTGATATGGCATCAACTGTCTGCAGAGCGACATCATTTTCGAGCAGTACTATTTCAAGTTCCTGAAGCGGCCCCTCAATTTTTTTCTCAGAGATATGGACTTCCCGATCTTTAACCAAAGACCGAATTTTTGCAGAAAAGGCTATCTTTTCCTTCTTTTGTTCTGAAGGAAGTTCAGGTTCTGTTATTTTAGGCGGCTCAGCTGAATACGAAGATTGTTTATCCGCTGAGATCTCTTCAGGGGCTGTTTCAGGGACTGGAGATACTATCTCTCTGTCCCCTGATACTTCTTCAATAATAGACTGTTCTATTTCACGGGAAAATATCCCGCGTACCCCTTTCAGTTTTGATTTCAGAGAATCAAACATGCCATATCAGCCCTGCATCCCCGGAGCCATCCGGGCCTGGGCCTGCGAATATGCCGATTCCATTCTTTTGGCAACATCGCGTGCCTGCTTCTGGACCTGCTCGATGGACTCAGCAATTTTTTTGGCAAGCGCTTCCATCTCTGTTATGCGCTCTTCGAGATAATCCACTGTTTCAGCGTTTGTCCGTTCAACAACCACATCTGCACCGATGTTTAAGAGCACAGTATCTGTATCAGGCACATGTACTCTCAGGCTTGCTCCGCCACCGATCTGGAGAAGTACTGTCGGTCCTTCCTGGCCTGCCAGAGTTTTCAGGGTTTCAACTGCAGTTGCAGTCTCCACCCTTCTGTTCTCGAGCATTTCAAGCTGCCGGGAGTATGCTTCAACCTGCTGCGTGAACTGTTCAAGATACTGTTCAAGCATCTGAAATTCACGGGCATCAACATTCTCCATATTATTCACCATTCGTCGGGGTAATTGTTTTAATTTTAATGTAGTTTCTCTTCAGGCGGTGTTTACTGCCGATGACCGTAAAAGCCCGCTCTTCAGCGACTTTCTCATTCGGTGCCACAATTACTTTGTTAAATGGTTTCCATACATCGCGTTCCCGGTATTTACCGGTGATTTCAAAATTCAGGTCTGTCATCACCATCACTCCACAAATCCAAATACTTCTTCAATTCTGCCAAGCTCGTACCCGCTTGTTGCACTTCCGGCCACATAACCGGAATTATTCGCAATCAGGCCTGTTCCGATGAGATTGGTTCCCATGTTTACCGTCCCGGTACCGACGGGTAAGTCGGTGTACTCTTCGATTGCCTCTATCTCCTGGCGGGATGCCCGGGGGGGCAAAAGAAAGCCGCGGGTGGTTGCAACTGCAGTCATTCCGACTGTAGGTATACCACCGATCGGCATCATGAGAACCGGAACTTCAAGAAATGCTGCGATCTCCTCCGCAAAGCGCTCAGGCATATCCGGGTGAATCACCGCGAGATCATCATT
The DNA here is from genome assembly GCF_029633965.1 of Methanogenium sp. S4BF. Lineage (NCBI taxonomy): Archaea > Methanobacteriati > Methanobacteriota > Methanomicrobia > Methanomicrobiales > Methanomicrobiaceae > Methanogenium > Methanogenium sp. S4BF. The sequence goes on from NZ_CP091277.1 coordinate 221,439, forward strand.
TGCGAGAATGATATTTCCGGCAGCGTTCATGCCCCGTTCAAGTAGCAATACGTCACGGTACTCCTGAAGTACTGCTATCTCTTCAGGTGTAGCCATGCCGCTCACAATGAATCCGCGGTTATTTCCCACAAGAAGTGACCCGATAATCGAACATCCCTGTATTGTTGTCTGTACAACCGGCACCGAAAGTTCTTCCCCAACTACCTGAATAAACCGGTCAGGGGCATCCGGAGCGACAAAAGCCACATCATCAAATGCCCTGCAATATACACCGATATGTTCGTTGCCTGCGATATCGATCGTTTCAGTCATTGTTTTACTCTTCCGCAAGTTCAGCCTGAACCTGTCCGTCCTCGAACTTCATGGCACGGATGCGAATCTTGCGGGGAGGCTTTTCGGATCCCCGTTCCCAGACCTTTTCATTAATCGTCTGGTCAAGCTTCACGTCTTCACTCTTCATGTGCTTCATGAGGTAAGAACGGATTTCTTTCATTGCACGCTGGCTCCGTCTCCATCGGGGAGCCTTCTTGACATCCCTGAGGGGGATGATGTAAATCTGTTCGTTGAGAATGTTAGCCATTTGTCTCACACCTTCAAGGAACTGCGTCTCCAGTTACGGCGGCGGGGGTGACTGACCACGCTGCGCTTGGTCTTTACCATTACCCATGCCGGAACACGACGGTTCTGTTCACATGCCTTGGCTAGCCGTATTTTTCGGCCTTTTGTCGGTTTACTCATGGTTAATTCACCACTTCCATTTCATCATTCCGGCCCGTCACCAGAGACTGCTGGTGGCGGTTTGGAAATATCGTATACGGATCGATACCCCGTGCGTTGAATGCTGCCCGGATTTCGTGTTCATAGTCCCCGTTGTGGATGATGCCCGTTTCACCATAGGAAACGGTAAAATGCCTGTTTGCCAGGCGTTCCACCTCAGTTTTTCCGAATCCGAGCAGAGGGCGCACGTAGGAACACTCATGCCTCGCTTCGAGGCTCTGAACCTCCGATAGGCTGAGCATTGGAACACGGTCATTCAGCCGTGTACCATCCCCTATAACGTCATAAAACCCTGCAAGAGTCCTGACGGCGTTCCTGTGCACGAGGTTTATGGCATCGTTGGGATATCCCGTCGATACCATCAGTTCGACAACCGTTTCCAGAAAATCCGGCTCAAATACTCTCCAGACCAAAGGAAACCCAAGGGCATCTGCCGCACTCTCAAGCTCTGGAACTGTTCTGCGTTCATCAAAGACGAACGTATTCAGTTCGACCTCATAATCTCTGGAGAGCATGAGGGCCGCGAGGGAGCTGTCTTTTCCTCCGGAGAAGAGTATTCCTGCCTTCATTTCCGGGTGATCTTGTAATCTGTCTTCTGGGGCATAAGTTGTGCGAGAAGGCTTTTGAGCATCTCGTCAGAGATCTTGCCACGAAGGCGCCCGCTCTGTGCGAGGATGACCAGCTGCTGCTCGACAGCTTTTGCAAAGTCCGGGCGGGTCAGTTTGATGGTGTTCAACCGCTCGCGCGCCTCCGGTTCCAGGATCTGCATGAGGATCATGTGGATCTGTGCTTCCTGCTGTTGCCGCTGGCGCGCCATCTCCTCTTCCATTGCGCCCTGCTGTTGCTGCTGGCGCTGGTAATCCTCCATTCTTCTCCGGCGGAGTTCGTTCAGCTCGTCGTCTCCCATCTGTTACCCACCATCAGTATTTTGCAAGTGCCGGTGTCTGCTCTACGACATCTGCTTTGAGACCGTGTGCAACACCGTCAAGGAACGATCTCCCTTTTGCGGTGATTTTGCGGCCGTTTTCAACATTCTCAATCAGACCTTCGCCCTCAAGCTGCTGGACAACTTTCCGGATAACAGACCCGGATCCTTTCCTGAACTTGTCTGGGCTTGAGCCACGGTTCTGCTTTCCGCCGTAGAATGATCTCAGTCTCTCTACACCAATCGGGCCGTCCACATAGATGCGGCGCAGAACTGCTGCCGCACGGGTGTACCACCAGTCTTCGTCGTATGGTGGTGCCTGTTTGTGGACACCTGTCTTGGCAAATGCTGCCCAGTCGGGTGCTTCCACTGTTTCCATTGCCTTGAGTTCTTCAGCCGTTTTACGGATCAGAACATCTGCAGGCAAATCATATACGGTTGTCATGTGATTACCACTCTCTAGTATGCCTATTAGCAGTCTTTACATATAGGTAAGATATTGATTTAAATATTCCGAGAAAAAATGTCAGCGGGACGGTTTTCTTTGCCGTGCAAGTACCATGGTGCGGCCCCGTGTCTGCACCAGTTCTGCCCCGCATGCAACCGCAATTCCTGCCGGATCCACCTCTGTACTTCTGAGCCACTTTATCTTTACCATATCCCGATCTTTGATCTGGCGCCTGATTTCTTCATATGTCTGTTCTGTAACTCCGCTTTTTCCAATCCATATTGTCGCTTTTAACTGCGATGCTGTCTTTTTATCGATGATATCCCCTCCCAACTGGGCAGCGCCACTGATGGCCGCACACCCGGCAGGTTATGATGATTCTGCTCTGGTGAATTCGTATTCGTGCATTTATTCCGGGTATCAGAAATGATGAACATTTCCGACAAAATTTTCTTTTCAACACCAGAGGAATTGCAACTCTTTCTCTCATTGCAATACGGCGCGCCCGCATGATATATTCTCGTGCCCGGTCCTGATTATTGCGCGCAGCAATTTCTGCCTCTGAAAAGAGGATTTCAATACGTTCCTTTGCAATAGGAGGTCGTGATCTTTGCTGGCGTCTCTTTCCACCCATTTATTCTACACAATTTAACTTATGTGATGATGAATCTCACTCTCTCTGATCGTCATTGATGATGACTTTTCTCCCGGAGACCTCAAGACGGTCCTCGCAGAACAGTTTCACTGCCTGGGGGAGGGCCACGTGTTCAAATTCCATAATTCTTGCTGCAAGGGATTCTTCGGTATCACTGTTGAGTACAACAACCGGATACTGGAGAATAATAGGTCCGGTATCCATTCCTTCATCGACGAAATGAACGGTACAGCCGGCGATTTTGACGCCATAATCCAGTGCCTGCCGCTGAGCATGGAGCCCGGAAAAACTGGGCAGGAGCGCAGGATGAATATTGATCATTTTTCCGGCAAAGGCACGCACAGTCTCAGGTTTCAAAAGGCGCATGTAGCCGGCAAGAACAAAGAGATCTGCCCTGCATTCTCTCATTGCGTTTTCAAGAGCCTGGTTGTACAATGCACGATCAGCATACTCCGAGAAATTGATGACTGATACAGGAATATTATGATTTTCCGCCCGTTTTATTGCATACGCGGATGGATTATCGGTGATGAGGCAGGTAATCTGTGCCGGGATTGTTCCGTCACAGACCCTGTCAATTATTGCCTGAAAATTGGAGCCTCTTCCTGATGCAATCACCGCAATGCGTTTCATACCCATATGTTGGCAGAATTTCATCTTAACGATTCGTGTGTATGTCTCTGTCCATTGGGAATATGAGTTTGATATTTTCTATTCGGCGGTCATTCATTTTCATCACCATCAGGCGGATTCCGGATTCTGAAATCGTAACGACTTCACCTTTATGGGGAATATGGCCCAGTTGATCAATAATCAGGCCTCCGAGTGTTTCATAGGATTCGCTTGTAGGAAGTGAGATCTTCAGGTCCTCATTGACGCGTTCAATCCACGCGCGTGCATCAATAAGATATACCCACTCATTGACTTTCTGGATGTCGGGTTCTTCTTCATCAAACTCGTCCATGATTTCACCGACAAGTTCCTCAAGAATATCCTCTACCGTGACGATGCCTGCAAACGTTCCGTACTCATCCACAACGATTGCAAGGTGAACCTTGCGTTTCTGCATTTCACGCAGAAGATCATCAATTTCTTTGGATTCAGGAACAAAATACGCTTCATACACGAGGTCCGGGATATTGGCATTTGGGCCTGGTGAATAAATGACGCCAAATACGTCCTTTACGTTTAGTACGCCAATGATATTGTCGATCTGTTCTTCATAGACAGGAAGGCGGGTGAATCCGGTCTCATTAAAAATATTGACTGAATCCTCAAGAGAACTTTTCCGGTTGATCATCACCACATCTGCCCGTGGCGTCATAACCTCTCTGGCGCGTGTATCTGAGAATGCAAAGACACGGTACAGCATCTCATGTTCTTCCTCTTCGATAGTGCCTTCTTCTTCCCCGACATCAATCCACTGTTTTATTTCGTCTTCTGTAACCGTTGGCTTTATTTCACGGTTCCGTGAAAAAATGCTTTTGCCTGCATCAATCACCCAGAATAACGGATGGAGGAGATATGAAAGCCACAGCACAGGGCGGGATACCATGAGTGCAACCCGATCCGCTGACCGCGCAGCATAGGTCTTGGGAATGATTTCCCCAAATGTCAGCATCAGAATGGTTGTTACAAATGTAGCAATTCCAATTCCAATTTCTCCCCATATGGCAATTGCAACAGCTGTTGCAATTGATGCGGCGCCGATATTTACCAGATTGTTGCCGATGAGGATGGTAATGAGCAGATGGTCAGGGTCGGATTTCAGGCGTTCAAGTGCCTCAGAACCAGTCTTTTTCTGTTCGACAAGGGTGCGCACCTTTGCAGGGTTTATGGAGATTAGCGCAACTTCTGACCCCGAGAAAAAAGCGGAGAAAACAAGACACAAAATAAAAATAATCAGTGCAAAACTGTATTCTATCATTGCACTATGCCGCCTCCGGCGGTCACTGATATATTCGGATTCATATATGGATTACTCTCTGATTTATGCACGTTTTCCCTGATAAAAGCAACGTTCATTCAAAAAAATTACGGATCCACGATGTTTCGTCAGATACAATTTCAATTTTTTTACTGAGGGACAATTCCGGCTGAAATGTGAGGTCTTCAATCTCAAGTATGAGAGGGCCCGAATATCCATTTTCGGCGAGCAGTGTGAGTATATTTGCTACGTCATCATTCCCTTTTACTGTGCAATGCATTCTGCCGTTAATACGGGCACTGACATGAACGACTGCAATACGGTTACCGAGGTGCTCAATATACTTTGCTGCATCTCTGTTGTTACCGGTGAACGTATGGGCGATATCCAGAGTAAAATAGAGCCACTTTTCTTTCTCTAACAGGGATATCAGGTCAGATGGTGCAGGAAGAAGGGAGTTTACCTTTTGCTCCATATTTTCAAGTGCAACGGGTATACCTGCAGACGCCGCACATGTTTTTACTTCTGAGAGATAATGCGCCAGACGTTTTCTGTCAGCAAAAGATGCAGGGCGCTTTGCGGTTCTTCTGCCCGGGTGAATCGTTACTGCACAGGCATCGATTTGTCTGGCAATTGAAACTGCCCGGCAGGCCCACCGGATGGAGACCTCTGCCACATCAGGGTTCACAGAACAGGGATTCAGATCAAGTACCGGTGCATGGACACTGACGGAATGAATAGCGGAGTGAGTGTGGATGGCATCGAGAAGGACTGCTGAAGGCAGGTCGTTCAGCCAGAAAGAGGGGGTTTCCAGCCAGAATTCAACCGCATCACATCCGGCGTCTGTGAGGGCGTCAAATATTGTATCAACTTGGTATTCATGGAAGAACATGGTTGATGCGCCAACCGTTGGCATACATTTTCCTTTCCTTTCTCTCGTAATAGCCTTTTACCCTGCCTCCCTGATACGTGGTATTCATAAGGGAATGAGATAAAAATAGTGTTCATGCGACCAATGGGAGATGAAGGTCCCGGAGATTCCGGTATCTATTCCGTTTCTTCCCTGACAGCAGTAATTGCATCGCTCCTTGATGACGACCGTATCAAAAATATCTGGGTTGAAGGAGAGATCATAAATTATATTCACCACCGGTCAGGTCACCGGTATTTCTCCCTTTCTGAAGATCCAGGTACACGCCCTTCGGTGATCCGCTGTGCAATGTGGAAAAGCTACGGACGTGAACTGACATTTACGCCGGTGAATGGGATGCGTGTGCGGGTGTATGGATCTGTGGATCTCTACGAACCGGGTGGTGAGTACAAATTTATTGCGAGAGAAATGGAGGAAGCCGGTCGTGGAGATCTGTTCCGGCTGGTAAACCAGTGGAAACAGATGCTGGAAGAAGAAGGGCACTTTGCACTGTCAAAGAAGCAGCCATTGCCCCGTTATCCACAGGTAGTGGGGGTAGTGACATCAGAGACTGGTGCCGCACGCCGGGATATTGAACATGTCATAGCGCGGCGGTTTCCGGTGACTCTTCTGTTCTCTCCATGCAATGTGCAGGGGCCGGGATCTGAACATGACATTACTCGCGCCATCCGCGCTCTTGACGGGAAGGCTGATGTAATCATTGTCGGACGGGGAGGGGGTTCATTTGAAGACCTTTTCTCTTTTAATCACCCTGAGGTGGTCCGGGCTGTCAGTGCCTGCCGGACACCGGTTGTCAGTGCTGTTGGACATGAGGTTGATACAACACTCATCGATTATGCCGCAGATGTCCGGGCGCCTACCCCGTCTGCAGCAGCAGAGATTGTTGTTCCGGACAAAAATGAACTGAAGCAGGAGCTTCAAACTCATACTCAGCGTATCTTGCAGAGTACTGATCGATATTTCCATCGCTTCCATGCAGATCTTGAGGATTTCCGTCTCAGGCTTCGTCCTGACCGACTCCGGCTTCAGATTTCGCGTGAACAGGAGTATATCAATGAAATGAGTGAGCGAATTCTGATGCTTGCAGGCCGGGAATGTGAAAGGAAACGTATGATTCTAAATGCAGATAAAACACAACTGACTGGCCTGGATCCCTATGGTCCCGTTCAGCGTGGTTATGTACTTGTCAGAAAAGACGGAATGCTCGTACAATCAGTGGGGTCTCTGTGTGCTGATGATGAGGTATCACTCAGCTTCAGAGACGGTTCTGCCCGGGCACGTATCAATGAGGTGACGTATGACACGGACATATGAAGAAAATCTTAAGGAACTCAAAGAAATAATTCGGACACTTGAATCGGGATCCGTTCCGCTCGAAGAGATGCTAGCCTATTATGAACGTGGGATGGAGCTTATAAAAATCTGTGAAAAAATGCTTGAATCTGCGGAGCTGAAGATCGTTCTTCTTCAGGAATCGTAAATATCTCCATATACACGGTCATTTTTTTTCCCTTTGTCAGTGCAGCAATAAGTTCCCGTGGCAGCGTTTTGGCTGTGAAATCAGCGTGAATTCCAATGGTTCTGTCATCGATATATGAACTCCTTCTCCAGACAAGATCCGTGGGATGAGTGAGGGTAAGGCGGCTGCTTCCCCGCGCGGTGATTGTACATGTCTCTTTTCCCGCAGTGAGTGTTGTCACCAGAAGTGCTGTGTCTGAAGAGATTGCTTTCCTGAATTCAGGGTTTAGGTCACATGGCCCCTTGTCAGCATGAACACCAATGATGCAGGTTCCACTGGACGTTAGGTTCTCTTCCCTGGTAACTTCAAATGTTGTGTGATGCAGTGCCCTGATATTTGGGTGGCCGCTGCAGACAAGTCTCTCGCATTGCCGTTTATCCATTGACAGGGATACTATTTGACCGTTATATTCAAATTATTACCTGCTTTCAGGCTCAGGTTAATCTCCGTAGAGTGTCAATACCATAGCCAATGATGTATGAAGTACACTGTCCCATCTGTGGGGAAGAGACAACTCACCGTATCCTGAAGGAGTCATCTGACCTTCTGGTCCAGTGTGAAGTATGCAGCCATGTACATCGCGTACTGCGCCCTCCCTGTCCTGAACCGGTTGTTGTCCGGGCAATTATCAGTGATGAGGACAGCTCACAGGTTGGAACTATTGAGCTGAATGAATCGGATAAATGCTTTATTGGGGACTTTTTTGTCGCTGAAATTGGAGAGGAAGTCTATACCGTTGAAGTATGTGGCATCGAGGTGGGACAGCGCCGTCCGTCCCGTGCACGGGCCACAGACATTACTGCTCTCTGGACACGTGTCATTGACAGTGTAGTTGTCAAAATCTCAGTTCATGACGGCATGCGCACGATTCCCTGCTATCTTCGATGTGATGGTGAACGTGACTTTCAGATTGGGGGTATAGAGAATATCGATGGCATGAATGTTCGCATAAGTCACATCAAACTGCGAAACGGGTCGATGATGAGAAAAGAAGGATGGAAGGCATATGCCCGGAAAATCCGCCGGGTGTATGGCACCCGTTTATAACCATACATATTTTTTGAGTGCTTCTTCAAGAATAGGGCCTGGTGTTATTCCCTCCATTCGTTCTTTCTCTGTTCCGTTAACAAGAATCAGAATGGTGGGTGTGACCCTCAGAGCATATTTCTGAATGGCCCCTTCTGTTCTTACTGCATCAATATCTTTAACCGTAACTCCCAGTTTCTCCTCAATCTGCAGATTGATCTCCCGCTGCTCGTCACAGCCAGGGCATCCGTCCTGATGAAAACACAGTATTTCTACTGACATACTGGTAAAAATGGGAAAAATAATATTTGAAACTGTTTGTTTCAGACGATCTGGAGGACCGCGATATCTGCAGAGGCATATCCATACTGAACTGTCAGCGTGTCGTTATCCTTCCCAACTATCTTTGCCATTCTGGTGGTAACAGTTTCAGGTGCTGTTTCATTGTCGAGGACAACTTCAGGCTGAAGTGCAAATCCAAGGGGGATCCACATGCCGGTTACTGCTTCTGAATAATTTCCACCAATGAGGGTATACTGTTCAGCTGTCATCTCCCGAACCATTGTCTCTCCGAATGGAAATGAAACCGTTTTGGTATCTCCTTCGCGCATCCCTTTTGATCCATCAGCAATGGTTGTCAGCTCGGGTTCAAAGAGAGCATAGGACGTTACACCGGCAGGGTACATATACACATCAATCGGTACAATAAAGTCCGAGTAATTTGCACCGATGACCATCTGCAGGGGTTGCGAGACACCTGCAACTACACCTTCTGTCTCAATTACGGTCTGGTCTGATGAAAGCACAGGCACGCCGGTGTCGTCACGGATGGTGTAACTGACCACAATGCCTGATCCATCATTTGCTGTTTTAAATATCGAGAAAAAACCCATTGTGAGGGTAAACCCGAGCACACATGATATCAGAATGAAGACAACAAATACCCGTGTGAGGGTTTTGGTCCATTCATCGTTTTTCTTTGCGCTCTTCTCTTTTGCCATTAATATTGTTTCAACTCTTTTCGGTATTAAACATGCATATTGGCGTAGGTTGTTTTGGCGATGGCACGGGGTTCATTTCAGGAAAGATTTATCCCATATACTGGCGGTATCACTATCTGTTGGTCCGGGGGTTAAAAAAGGACCGTTACCAAATGGAGAGGTATTATGATGCGAAGAAGAAGATATCCGTTTGCTCTTCTCTGGAACGAACTTGATGAGATGATGGCAGAATGGGAAACGCGTGTACAGAATACGGTAGCTGCCGGAGCATCGCTTCCTTCAATGGTCAGACCAGCATTAAAAAGGGAGTTCAGGGTTGATGTACGCGAAGAGCTGGATGAAGTGATCGTCGTTGCAGACCTCCCTGGTGTTGATAAAAAAGATGTTGTCATCCGGCTTATTAATCCGCTGAATCTGGAACTTTCTGTTTCAGGTGGCACCGAACCTGAAGTATATGAATATTATACGCGTGAGCGCCTTTCCGGAAACATGCGTCGTATTGTAGCCCTTCCGGCAGAAGTCATTGATGAAGGGGCCAGTGCATCTTTCCTCAACGGAGTATTGCACGTCCGCCTCAGGAAGGCAATTCCTGAATCCGGCAGTGTAATTCCAATCGATTAATTTTTTTCAGTATGTCTGCGTCACTTCCGAATCATTATGAATTGTCCGATGTAATAGTGGGAACAATGGACAAAAAGAAGGTCCGCGACTATATGACATATGATGTTGTCTCCATTGATGCACAGGGGACTGCTAAAGATGTTATTAATGCAATTCGTGATACGCATCATGATGGATTTCCGGTGATTGAGAATCGGAAAGTGGTTGGTTACGTCTCTGCCCGCGATCTTCTCTTTGTGTATCCGTATACTCCGATTGAGAAGATCATGTCCCGCCACCTGATTGTCGCAGCTCCTGATATGGATATCAATGATGCTGCCCGTGTGATATTCAGGTCCGGTATCCAGAAACTCCCTGTGGTTGACGATGAAGCCAATCTTATTGGCATTATTTCAAATGCTGATGTCATCCGTTCTCAGATTGAGCATGTTTCACCTGATAAGGTGTTTAAATTCATTGATACACTTCGACAGCTGCATGATGTTGAACCTGCACTGGTAAGGGAAAGTGTCGAAATAAAGAGTCTTCTCCCTACTCAATCAAAAATTTATCAGGATGAACTCGAAGGGAGAATGTATGAAATAAAAAAAGGACTCGCCGAACCCCTGATTGTCGTCCGGCGGCCCGGAAGGCTTGTGCTGGTAGACGGGCATCACCGCGCTGTTGCAGCCCACCGTCTTGGAATAAAGGAGCTTGATGCCTATATTATTGAGATTGATGAGGATATTGAACTCGGCCTTGAACGGACTGCACGCGAGATGAAACTTTCAACCCTCGATGATATCAAAATCCTTGATTATGCCCGGCATCCCCTTGTTGCCGTGACGCATCGCCTGGTAAGGCACAGTTAGGATCCTGAACAGTGGGTTTCATAGTCCGGATTCAGATAATCCTCGGTAACAACATTATGTTCCGGAATAACTGCCTCCGGCCAAATCCTTGTTTTTGAATGAACAATGCTGCCCTGTTTTATTACTGAACGGGGGCCGATTACTGTGTCATTTTCAATATTGCACTTTTCCCGTATTGCCGCTTCATTATCAATAATACTGCCGCTGATTGTGGTGTCTGCTCCGATGTGAACATTGTTGTAAATTGATGAAGAGAATATTTTCACTCCCTCACGAATGACACAGTCGTTTCCAAGAGAGGTATAAGGGCCGATAATAACCCTGTTTCCGATAACAGTACCGGATCCGATGGATACCGGACCGATAATCTTTGCACTCTCGCCAATAACCACACCTCCACCGAAATGAACCGGGCCATGAACCGTTGCCCCCTTGATTGTGATGTCCCCCGATATGTTGGTGTATGACATCTCCTGCAGTTTCCAGTGTTCTGCTTCACGCAGGGAGCGTGGGCTTCCGACATCAGACCAGTTTCCGCGCGCAAGCCAGCCTGAAATATGTGTTTCCGGTCGGTCCATCAGGACAGGGAAGAGGTCTTTTGCAAAGTCAAATTTGGTGTTTTCCGGGATGTAATCAAAAATTTCCGGATTGCATACATACATTCCGGTACTCGCGAGATTGGAAAATATCTGACCTGGTGATGGTTTCTCGGTAAATCGCTTAATCTCATAATTCACATCGATCTCTGCGATTCCGTATTCTGATGGTTCATCAATAGAGATGAGACCAATAGAGACCGTTGCATCACCACGGAGGTGTTCCCGATAAAACTGGAGGAGATCGATGTTTGTGATATGGTCTCCGCCCACCACCAGAAAAGGTGAATCATTAAGGTATTCTTCAGCATTTTTTACACTCCCCGCAGTACCCAGTTTGACCGGATCACGGACATATGTTATTTCAGCACCGAAGAGTGAGCCATCCCCGAGAGTATTTTGAATATCATCGCCTTTGTAACCGAGTGTAACAACAATGTCAGTAAACCCAAGATTCGCCAGATGATCAACAAGATGAATAATCGAGGGAGTATTGACAATTGGGATGCAGGGCTTTGGCCGTTCAAAGGTCAGCGGCCGCAGACGGGTCCCCTCCCCGCCGCACATGATGCATACCTTCATGTAACACATGTTGTCGTACTTTGGGTTAAACCCTGCCGGTATGATGCATTCAATTGTGACAGAACCGATAGAATAACATAGGATTCTTCCCATTCACCAGATATGGAGCATGAGCATTTTTCCTGCACGATGTGCGGCAGGTGCTGTTTTGGAATGGGTAAATATGTTCGGATTATCGGTCAGATGGGGATGAATCAAATTGTTGTCAGGCATGGAATCAGTAATGAAACCGTGTATGCAACGATTCCCCGTAAATACCGCGATGATTTTGATTTTGCTGAGGCACGATCGGTAACAGAAGGGCGATGTCCCTTTCTCCATGAAGAGAATGGGGGATACCCCTGTATCATATTTGATTCAGCTCCACAGTTCTGCAAAGATTTCACGTGCTGCAGAATGAGGATCTTCGATGCGGCGGGGACGCCGGTTGCACGGGTTAAAGGGAAATGCTCCGTAATTTCAGATGATGACGCGTTTTCAGAATGGTGGAGGAATACCATTTCCGTCCTTCCTGATGAGAACTGGGAAGAGAATGCTTCATCCATTCTTGAAAACAAAGGGTACCGGGCAGTTTGGTATGACGAATAAAAAATACCGTTTAATAAATGCTACTGGTGGCATGATCCAGTGCCTGCCGGGAAAAAAGGAGGAGATCATCCGGTGCAGATTTTGTGTCCACTCCAAACAGTTTAAGGAGAATGGCAGGTGGGTACCTTCACCGGCGCGTGCTTTCTGCCTTGCTTCGCGTACAACGACAGACGTTGACTTCAGCCGTGTTTCTGCTGTATGTTGCAACGATATGGCGGGTGAGGGTTTTTCAAGCATTATGAATATCATCAGTTGACGGTCTGCTTTTCATATCCGCAATCCCCTCTTTTGCGATGGCAATAAGTGCCTGTACGTCAAGTGCCATCTCATACTGCTGTGCTACGGTATCATACCTGGTGTCGTCATAGAGGGTGTCCGCGGCTTTGTCAGGAATGTATTCTGTCCCTTTCCTCTCAGATAGGTATGAAAGAAGAGCATCTACAGCGGTTTTGTTCAGGAACAGACCATGCATGTATGTTCCAAATACCTGACCGTCATCAGAGACTGCGCCTTCATCCTCAAACGCTCTTCTGCTGTGCCTGACTGATGTATCTCCTGTGTGTATTTCATATCCGCTGACAGAACCCATTCTCCGGAGAATGGGGGAATGGTTCAGGGGGATGCGGGTAACCTGAACGGTGGTTTTTTCATATCCTGAGAATGTTGTCGTGATATTCAGGAGTCCAAGGGCTTGGTATGTCCCTTCAGCCGATTCATGGCCCGAATCCATGATCTTCCCACCAAGCATCTGGTATCCGCCGCAGATCCCTATGATAGGGACACCTGCGTTATGCGCGGCATAGATCTGTTCTGCACCTCCCGAATCATACAGATACTGGAGATCGGTGATGGTGTTTTTTGTGCCCGGGATGATGATGCAGTCAAATGATAAGAGAGACGCTCCGGGCTGAATATATTCAACAGCAGCATGCCGCTCCAGCAACTCAAAGTCCGTGAAATTTGATATTTTTGGCAGATGAATGACTGCAATTCTGACTCCTGTTTTTCGTGCTCTTTTATCTTTGATTGAAAGAGAATCCTCACTTGGCAGAGGTATATCAAAATGAGGGATCACTCCGAGCACGGGAATCCCGGAACGCTCCTCCAGAAATTTTTTACCATCCTCAAAAAGACGGTAATCACCGCAGAATTTGTTGATAATAATCCCTTTTACATTTTGGCGGACATTATCTGGCAGAAGCATTAGTGTTCCCAGGACCTGTGCAAAGACTCCCCCACGCTCAATATCTGCAACGAGAATAATGGGGAGGCCGAGGTTTTGAGCAAGGAGGATATTCGCAATGTCGCGGTCATACAGGTTGCATTCAGCTGCACCCCCTGCACCTTCAATGACTATCATTTCATAGGTGTCCTGGAGTTTCCAGAATGCCTGAAGTGCAATGTTCAGAAGATATTTGGTTTCCGTATAGTATTCTCCAATCCTGACATCGCGAAATGGCTTCCCAAGTAACACGATCTGGGATTCACCATCCCCCTTTGGTTTCAGGAGTATCGGATTCATCTCTGCAGATGGCATTGTGCGTGATGCCAGTGCCTGCACTGCCTGAGCGATACCAATCTCATCACCACATGCGGTTACATATGAGTTCAGACTCATATTCTGGGATTTGAACGGTGCAACCCGGTATCCACCGTTTGAAAGAATCCGGCATATTGCAGTTGTCGTAATACTTTTCCCAACGTGGGAAGCTGTTCCAAGAATCATCAGGGACATGTACAATACCTCATTCCTCTCATGCAGGTAAATTTATGTTGATTTATTTCTGAAAATCTGAATTACAGTGTGTGGTCAGGTCTGATTTTATTGCAAAATTAATGAACGGAGATTCAGTGATTCATGCCAACAAATATATAAGCAAAGCATGAAGGTACATGGTAATGACTGGAGGTATATGTCCAAAATGCGGACTGCCCAAAGAGCTCTGTATCTGTGAAGAAGTAGCTAAAGAACAGCAGCAGATTAGTGTTAAGATAAACCGCCGCCGATATGGCAAAGAGGTTACCGTGATTGATGGTCTTGATCCTTATGACATTGATCTCGATGAACTGCAAAAGTATCTGAAGGGAAAACTTGCCTGCGGCGGTACGGTGAAAGGCAATTCAATTGAGCTTCAGGGGAATCATCGCGAACGGGTGAAGAAACTCCTTCTTGATAAAGGATATAAGCTTGATAATATCAGTTAATCTTTTTTTAAAATTGTAAGGTATTTTTTTCATTGCAGGGTATTTCAGATAAACAGTCTGAATGCAACCCATCCAATAACAACCATTACAACTGAGTACTTTAGCCCTGCAACTGCACGCCCTTCACCCATCTGTCCAGCGACAAGACCTGAGAAAAATCCCTGAATTACCGATGCATGGAGGAAGAGCCGCCGGTAAAAGTCCATATCAATGGTAGATCCAAATGTTGTGCTGCCACTTCCTGACTGTGACACTGCCTCACCAGCCTGTGCCATTGTCTCGAGGAACGTTCCCGTCATCACCGCGATCACGAAGAGGAAGACAAGGTAGGATACGAGCACGATAATAACATAGATGAGCATATTATTGCGTCGTTCTGTTTCGAGATTGACAAATTCAAAACTGTCATTTGCCGCAGCACGCAGGACTTCACTCACATCGCCGCCCGCACGACTTGCTTTTGCGATGAGATCAACGCTTCTCTGTGCAAGTGGTGTACCTATTCGTTCCCCAAACTGGTAGATTGCATCGACGAAGGGAATATTCCATGACATCTCTGCATCAAGTTTTTTGACGTACTGGGTCAGGGAGCCATATTCACCTTCTGAAACAACGTGAATCGCATTTGGGAGGGTCATCCCGCTTTCATTCATTCCTGCGACGTCCCGGAAGAAGTTTGGCAGTGATATATTTAGATTTCTCATTCTCATTGAGTATTTCAGATCCAGTACTGCCAGGGGAACAGTTGCAATCAGCACTGCAAGAAGGAAATAATCATCAACGCCTGTTGTTGCCAGTGCAAGAAACACTCCATATCTACTCACCTGCAGGATCAGTCCGATAACAAAGACAATTATTGCAACCGGTATTGTGAGGATGAGAATATTGACCGGTTTTTCTGTGAGCATCTGAATGGGATGACGCATGAATTTGCCCACCCCTTCCTCTGACCGGTGCCGTTCTTCCACCCGTGCAATTATTTCTTCATCTCTCTGAATTTCCGATGGTGCATCGAGCGGTTGATTTTCCGTTTTTTTCGTATCAAATATTTTCATTCTACACCTCCGGGGTCATTGAACTGATGAGAATCACGAACATGATACTGCCCAGTGGAATTATCGCATAAATTACAGCATACAGAAACAGGGGATCTGTCTCACCACTGATTGTCGACATAATCGACTGAAGGATTATGAGAAAGAGCGTTCCTGCAACGAGCGCTGTCACATATGACTCTGAAATCAATCCCAGTGTTTCCAGGAATGTTTTCTGCTCAAGACGGTTCTCCCTGGTATATTGTTCTGATTTTGTACGGAAATATTCCGTCAGGTTACTTCCGGCTGAAATGCTTGCGGAAGCACCCTGCAGGAATTCACGCATTCTGCTGCTCGGTGTATACTGGCCGGCAATTCTCAGGGCATCAAGCAGGTCTTTTCCAAATATGTCAATTTCTCGTGCAATATATCGTGCTTCAACAGCACTTTCCCCGTATATTGTGCTCTGTCCCAGCAGACGGAATACTTCTGCCGGAGTAATTCCTGCTGTTGACATTGCGGTGATGTAATTAATTGCATAGGGAAGTGTTGCATCGATATTTCTTTTTCTCTCCCCCGCCATTATTCCGGGATATATAAGAAATACTGCGTAGGTAATTCCTCCAAATACAATCAGGCTGATGATCATTACGATTGCTGCACCGAATAATACTTTTAATGGATTCAGAGCAACGATGAAGTCAGGCACATTCCCATAATATACGATAAGATCAGGAAGATTGAATATATATGTGACAGAGCCAATCAAAATTCCAAATACCAATCCCACGAGGATAGAGGTTACGTATGCCGTTGCAAGATATGCTTCAAACGGTACAGTCATTCGTGCCCGCATCATATCATTGCGCAAAAAGAGATAGTCATCCCGTTTTGCCTTCAGACGCTCCCCGAGAAGGTTGAAACAGACCCTTTGATAACTATTCATAGAGATCACTCCTGACAAGTTCCATCACTGTTTCCGGATTGCGGTAATAGGAGAGCAGCACCTTTCCGACTTCCTGGAAGTGACGGATCTTTTTTAAACGCATCCATTCCAGAATTTCCTGGCGCCGTTTGAGTTCTTCCCGCATACGGGTATCACTCCACCCTTTTCCTTCCATGATATCTTCCAGAATGTAGGATTTTCCGGAGAAACGTATCTCATCCGTGGCCGCATTCCATTTGAACACTTCATTGGTGATCAGTTCATTTGTTCGGGGGTCAATATCGAGGATTTCAATGAGTGTTTTATTTCGGCGAATCCTCTGACCGCCAAACCGTGCCTGTACCTGAACGCTCACCAGATCAAGGGCACTCAGCATATTCCGGGGTACATCCATGGGAGGGTTTTCAAATCGGTGAACGACACTGGCAACAGAATCTGCGTGTGTCGTTGCATAGGTTACGTGACCGGTGCTCATGGCCTGGAAGAGGGTCTGTGCCTCTTTGCCACGCACTTCACCAACGAGGATGTATTCGGGGCGCTGACGGAGTGCTGCACGAAGCAGTTCATACATATCAATTGAGCCTTTACCCCCGCTGTCAAACGATTCCCTGGTAATGGAAGGGATCCAGTTCTTGTGGGGGAGTTTGAGTTCCCTGGTATCTTCAAGTGTGACAATCTTTGCCAGAGGCGGAATAAACAGTGATATTGCATTCAGGGATGTAGTCTTTCCGGAAGCGGTCCCTCCTGCAAATATACAGGATTTTCCGTTTTCCACAGCGAGCCACAGAAATGCAATAGAAAGTGGGGAATATGTACCCCATTCAATGAGATCTGTTGGTGTGATCGGTTCGTCCTTAAATTTACGGATGGTGAATGTTGAACCATGGGCCGTTACTTCATGGCCCAGTGTCATCTGAATACGTGACCCGTCTGCCATCGTTGCATCAAGCATCGGTTCAGCAATTGAGATGTACTTTCCCGCACGCTGGGCAAGTTTGGTTACAAATGAATCCAGATCATCAGGGCGTGTATATGTAAGGTTTGTCTGGATCGATTCATAATTTGAATGGAATACAAATATGGGAGCATTTATTCCATCACAGGAAATATCCTCAATATATTTGTCATGCATAATGGCGTCAATACGCCCGTCTCCAATGAAATTTTTTTGAATATGATAGAGGATTTTTTCCCGTGATACCGGGTCAAGTTTTATCCCGTAATCAAAAATAATGAGGTCAACCGCCTCTGTCAGGGTAGCACGAGCCCGCTCTTTTGTGAGATCCTTGGTGCTGATGTCCAGTGTCTCAAACAGTCTCTGTGTCAGTTCCTGCAGCAGTACATTTTCTCCTTCAGAGAGTTCAGGTTCAATCACCGTATAGAGATACTCATGGGTGTTGTGGTCAAAAATGATGCGTATATAGGCGTATGGTTCATTTACCGGGTATAATTCGATTTCTTCGATTCCCTCTCCACTGTCATGTGAGAGATCGACGAGGGACCCATGGATGGCGGGGTCATATTCCACAACCCTGCCCATAATTTTTCCAAAAATACCCTGACCAAATCTTTTCTTTTTTTGTTCCCTGGCGGTGTCTTCTTCCGGAACATATTCAACCGGTTTTAACTTTGATAAATCGAGTCTCTCCAGATCACCCTCAGCAATACCATCCAGTGCAGCAAAGATTTCTTTTCGGTTACTCATCTCAAAATTGTGAGCACGGGCTGATACGTGGAATTCCTCGAGATCTAATTCAGCACCACCTGAGAGAATCTGATCTGAAAAGTTTGCTGCCTCTTCTGCACTAATTATTCCGTCTCTCCGTATTTTTCTCCTACCTGTCAGTTCTGAATGTGAGTCTCTGGTTTCCGGTCTGATTTCAAGTTGTTCTTTGCGGATATTTTTATTTCCTTCACTTGAAATCTCTTCAATTATCCGTGTAATTCTTGTTGTTGAATTTTGGGGCTGATTTATTCCAGGTGCCGGTTCTGCTTCATCATACACATTCACCAGTTCGTTAATGATATCATCCGGTCTCCGCTGGGGTTTTCTCTCAGTGCCGGCTGTTTCTGAATTCTGTATCTCCTGGATGATTGAGCTGAGTTCACCTGCTTTTGATTCATCCGGTTCACCACCAAAATAATCTGCTTCAGGATACTCCTCTTTCTTATTCAGCAATTCACTGATTATTCCATCAATTTTCTTTTCAGATTCGCTGTCAGGCTTTCCTGAAGAGTCTTCTCCGACTGAAAAAGTGGTATTCTCCTGAATGTCAGCAATCAGTGAATCAAGATGAGAACTTTTTGCTTCCTCCATGACAGTCGGTATTTCATCCGGAATATCTTCCGGTGTTTCATTCCGGAGTGAACGGATGAGTGAATTCAGATGTGACGGAGATTCTGGTTCGTTCTTGTCGTCTCCTGAATAATCATCCGGGGTATTTTCTACCTGGAATTCTGGTATTTCGGTATCATTCTCCATCTGAGGTGTGAATATCCCCGTATCCCCGGTACTTGTTGTATCATCGGATTTCTCTTCACCGGCTTCCGGAATCATTTCTCCTTCTGCCCTCTCAGGTGTGAATGCCCTGGTATCCTGATTGGTGGTTGTATTATCAGATATATCTTCACCGGCTTCAGGAATCGAATAATGTTCTGTTAATGTGGCAGCAAAGCCCTCATCTTCTGATTTCAGTTCGTTCGGCGCGATTTTCTGTTCTGGTTTATTGCTCTGAATTCCGGCAATAATGTCCTTGAGAGTGAATCTTTTTTCTCCCGTTCCAGTGCTGTCGGATAGTTTAGTACCTTGCTGTGCTGTATCTGGTGCTGTATCTTTATCGTATCTATCTGGTTTTTCATCCATTTTCCGGATGTCAGCCAGCAGATTTCCAAGAGTTTCATTTGGCCGTGTATAGTCTGAAACGATACTATTCTCGGGTATTTCATCCGGTTTTTCGGTATTTTTTTCTGGATCAGAAACAGTTCCTGCTTCAGTAATTATCTGTATATTTTTATCTTCAGCAGGGTATCCCGGATCTGTCTTTTCCCCCCCGGATATAGCATCACTGGTTCCTTTTTGTTTATCTCCACGACGCAATCCCCCAAACAATGATTTTTTCTCTTTCATCTCTTCAACCTCAAATCTCAATTACGGTATCAATCCGTTCATCGTTGAACTCAATCCTGTATTTGTGAACAACGCCTGCCCTGTCCACAATAATGCAGTCGTAGATGCCATGGATGAGTCTAAATGTCACTATTCCGTCTGGCCCGGTGACTTCACTCAGAAGAAGCTGCCTGCCTTTTCGCATGGAAACTCTTGCACCGGCAAGTGGTTTATCTTCTGATATCAGGCGGAGTCTGATTACACCCCTCCCTTTTTTTTGTTCACCAATTTCCGGAATGGTATCCAGATGGCTGCTCTGGATATGCCCCTTGTCATATATTCTGCACCCTGCAGCCACCGATTCTGCAATTAATTTCTCACTCAGATACATTTTGAATTTTAAATATTTGTCGAGCAAATAAACTGCTTTGTCACCATAAAGATTCCCATCTGTTCCCAGAATGGCTGCACCTTCGACAGCCCCATCGACAAAAATTAATAAATACTGCTCTTTTCCCCCAATGGATACCCCAAGTCCGGATCGTCCGGACGCTTTCATTTTTTTAATGAGGTCTTCTGAATCATACTCCCCGGCATACTTGGCGTTTTCAACCACATTTCTTATGTCGTTTTCAATATCCATCTTCTCTCACCATCCCCCTCATCATGGTTATTTCACTGTTTCTGCACTCCTTTTATTGCGAGGCGGATCAGGCCAAGATTTGCATCTGTTGAGGTTAGCACCACCAGATACAGATCCTCAAACGGTGCAAGAATGCATTTACCCTGTGGTGTTTCAAGAATTATCTGTTCAAGCAGACCAATTCCAAGGTCAGCTGATATTTTTGCACCTGCGCGAAGGAGATCTTCAGCGATGGCTGCAGCATGTTCAAAATCACCGTCTCCCCTTGAATTGATGGGAAACCCTTCAAAAAATGATGAAACGGCAATTACCCCGGGTTGCCGCAGAATCCTCTCCAGTTTCTCTTCTTCTGAAAGTGTTGTTACCTCTTCAGCCGGAAGGGACTTATGATCGACAAGCCATTTTTTTCGGATTGAATAGGTAATTACCTCCCTGAGTTCTGATTCATCATAGGAGGAGACCGAATATTCGAAAAACGGCTGTCCTCTAAGGAAAATTATTGCGTCATTTCCTCTCAGTTCCATTCCATTCTCATTATATTGGGCAATTGCAGGAATTCCCTTCTCTATGAGGAGGTATCCCTCTCCATTTGATCCCAGGACTGAAACTCCGGCGATTATTTGTCCGGTGAACTCTATCAGTTCTTTAAAGGGACCTTTGAGTTTTGCAACCTGCCTGCCTTCCGGAAGCATTTTTATCACAGTGCAGCAATAATTCGTTCACGGTTTTTCTTTAGTTCATACCGAATTCTTCCAATATTCACGTCTTTTTCCGCGACAATCGCAATGAGTTCATCATCAGAGAGCGGTGAAAGGAGAATAGGTCCGTTCTCACACTCCACAAGCATCTGGATCATCTCTCCCTGACCCAGTTCAGCACCCATGGCTTCAGAGGTTCCCATTCCGGTCGATGCCATTGCGCCAAGTGCTTCAGTGTCAATATTTCCTTTCTCTGCACTCTCGATCACAAATCCGTCTCTTCCGACAACAACCGATGCTGTAATTCCATCCAGTCTGAGGAATTCCATTAATATTGATTTAAGCATCTTCAACACCAATTCCGTTTTTCTGATTATTTGGCTTAAGATTTTCTTTTTTGGGCAAAATGGTGAATTTAACCGGCATTTTTCCAATTGCATGGGTCGCACAGGAGATACAGGGATCATAGGCACGGATTACCATCTCAATCTGATTTTTACCGCTGTCTGAAATTTTCCCCTCGGAAACAACTTTTCGTGCAACATTTTCGACACCCCTGTCCATTGCCCAGTTATTCTGGCATGTTGCAACAATCAGATTACATTTTTCTATAAATCCCTCATCATTGACGGTATAGTCATGGACGAGTGTTCCACGGGGTGCTTCGATAATTCCAACACCCCGGTTGCTGATCACACTATCCACCTCTGTCCGGACATCAGCTGATGTAATTGAAGGGTTGCTAAGAATTTCTACTGCACGTTCACAGGATGCGAGGAATTCAATATAGCGTGCCGGGTTGTATGCCAGTGTTGTCTGGACGTGTCGCCCGAATTTATTTCTGTACTCCTCGAGAGCCGCATCTGCCGCTGGTGTCCCCATTGAATCAACAATATTCAAACGTGCAAGAGGACCAACACGGTAAAAACGTCCATCTTTCAGACGGGAAAATTTGAGATATGACCAGTCTTCTGAATACTCTTCGATGAGATTGGCATATCCCTCTCCGGTAAATGAAGCAATCGGGGAGCCACCGGCGTCAATGACTTTTGTCGAACCGCCCATTACTGAATATCTGCCATTCTCTGCAGAACCCATGAATGCTGTCTCAACAGCCCCGAAAGAGAGGTCTGTTTTATCCAGAATATCCCGTGCAAGACCCCAGCAGTCTTCAGCTATCGTCCGTGCTTCTTCTGCCATTTCAAGCAGTTCATGTCTCTGTATTTCTGTAATGGGGTGTGACATTCCGCCTGGAATGGCAGATGATGGGTGAATTGGTTTTCCCCCAATAGCTTCTGTCAGGCGCTGGCCAAATTTTCGGACTTTTATTGCATTTTTTGCTATTTGTGGCTCTTTCTTTACCAGGCTCAGGATGTTTCTCTCCTCTGGAGGCACCTCATGACCAATGAGAAAGTCAGGGGCTGCCAGCATAAAAAAATGCAGGGAATGTGAGTGTACATACTGCCCGTACATCAGCAATTCCCGAAGTTTTTTTGCGGTATCCGGGATCTGGGCACCAAAGATCTGATCACATGCCATCGCTGATGCTACATGATGAGAAGTCGGACATATTCCGCAGATACGTGGGGTTATTCTTGGAGCTTCCTCAACCGCTGCACCAATCATGAACTTTTCAAATCCCCGAAGTTCGACCACATTGAAATGTGCACTTTCAACTCCCCCACTGCCATCGAGATCAATGCGCACTTCTGCATGGCCTTCAATACGGGTGACCGGACTGATATTTATCCGGGTCATCTGTTCCCCTCCTGGGATATGACTTCACGGATTTTCGAGATCTCTTTATCCTCCATAACCTCGCTTCCCATGGTAAACGCATACATTGTATGTCCAACGTCGTAGAGTTCTTTTTGAATCTCTTTTTCAGAAATGTCTGTCAGATCAGCAATTCTTCTGACCATCAGATTATATATGTCCCTGCATGGCTCTCTAAGAATGTCAAGAGATGGCCCGTTGCATCCGTGGCAGGGCACATTATTTTTGGGGCATGAAGCATTACATCCACAGAATGTTACCGGGCCGAGACAGAGATAGCCCTGACCCAGAAGGCAAGTATCCCTTTCGGGAATTCCAACATGGCGACGTTTAAGTGACCAGTTCTTAACTTCACCCATTTTACGGTCGCATTCTGAGCAGACCGATTTTCTGGACAGAGATATTTTATCTCCCTTGATCAGCGGAAGGATGATCTCTTTTAGCCGTGCCTCTTTTGGGGGGCATCCCGGAATATAGTAATCAATTTTTACCATATCTCCAACGGCAAAAACACGGTATAGGAATTCCGGCACGTCATGCGGTATTATGCCCCCATCTTTGACAGTATCAACAGCAGTATATACTTTTTTAAACAGGTCTTCTCTGCTGCTCATCATGGAAAGCCCTGATATCCCTCCATAACATGCACAGGTGCCAAGTGCTACAAGCACCCGGGAATTCTTCCGTATTTTTTTCAGGCGCTCCTGATTTTCTTCATTGCGCACTGCTCCTGTTACAAAAGCAATGTCAATATCTTCAGGAGGTTCTTTCACGTCCATTATTACGGGGGAATATACAATATCTGCGGCTTCAACCAGATCCAGGATTGCTTCATGGAGGTCAAGGACAGCAATTGTGCAGCCGGAACAACCAGCCAGTTCTTCTATTGCAATCTTCATCTATTTCCTCCATTATTTCAGGATCAGTTTTTTGAGGCAGGCATTTGGTCCGGTGTGAATTATTTCCAGTTTGCCTCGTTTTCCGGTGATTTCTTCAACAGCACCAACGACATACCCGCACAGTGTCTGACAGAAGGGTCCTCCCTGTTCCTCCCCTATCCGTCTTAGTGTCTGACGGACAATGCAGTCATGAAATACCAGATATATGAAAGTGCCGCTTTCATCTTCCACGATGTAGTCGCTTTTATCGCCAGGCTTCCATGGTTCGAAGGAATACTGTCCATGCAGAATATATGAGAGTTCACGGAGCGCATCTTCCACATCATCCTTTTTCTCAAAATACTTCGCGACTTCGTGTCCGAATTTTTTACCCGCCCGGTATGTAACAGCATTTGCTCCCCTGCCGGCAATCTCCTCCAGAGATTTAATAATATAGCCGTTCATCTGCATGAGGCCATGCAGAGTGACTTCAAATTCTGCTGCAGGTGGGTCACACCTCAATGGCACATCTTCGGCTTTAAAAACGAGATCTGTTTTGAACTGCTTTTTTGCTTCGTCTATGTAGCTTGCAGGCACTATTAAATCACCTTCCGAAGCATGGTGCAAACCTTCATACTGATGTACATTCTTCGTGATGGCACAGCCCCTTTGTGCTCAAGAGCCTGAGCAGGGCAGATTTCATGGCATGAAAGGCACCCCATACAGTTTTCCGGATGGGCCGGATAACTAACGCAATTTTGTAATTGAAGTACTTCCATTGGGCAGTCTTTAACGCAAAGGCCACAACCGACGCAGGCATCTTCGTCAACCTTGATTTCTATCATGTATCAACCCTTCATAGAGAGAAGAATTCGGGACTTCTCCTCGCTGGTAAACAGCAATTATTAAAAGGTGTGATTAATAACTAAAAGTCCTTCCGATGGATGATCGGAGTTCATTTATTATGTGGAAATGAATGAATTCTCTGTATTTTTGATTAAATTTAAAAATAAACAAAAAATATAAATAAACAACTGTTTTGGTTAATTAATAGATTTTGATATTCACTGCCATCTGTCACCTTTTCCTTCCGTTCAATAATGATTATTAAGTGGAGAGATGGCGAAACAACTTATGATTATGATATATCAGGCACTTGTTCTTTCATCAGCGGCTATCGCGCTTACTCTTCTGTATGCATCAGTGCTGGATCTGCGTGAACGAAGGGTCCCTTTTAAAACATGGTATCCGATGCTTTTTATTGCAATTCCTATGGCAGTGCTTACGTATATTGAATTGTTCACTGATTCTGTACGGTTTGCATCTGGTCTTTTTATGCTGTCAGTGATGCTCTGCATATTCTATTATGCCGGGTCAGCGTATCTGCATCTTTTTGGAGGTGCGGATGCATGGGCGATGATTTTCATTACTGCATGTGTACCGCTTTTTCCCGTTGAGCCGTATGCTGGTTACCCGATCATCGCGTTTTTTCCTCTCTCTGTAATTCTGAATGCAGTTCTTCTGAACCTTATAACACCTCTGGGTATATTTGCCGTTAACTGCCTTCGCAGACATCATGGGCCCCTTCGGTACATGTTTGTAGGGTTTCCGGTGGATGGGAATACCATTCAGGATGAATTCGGATTTGTGATGGAGGAATTTACTGAAGATGAAGATGGTATGGTGACGCGCAGATACCTTTCGTTCACTGAAGCGATTCGCAGAATGATTCGTGGGGAGCGAAGGCTTTATACAAGGGATTTCAAACGAAATCCAGAGGAGTACAAAGAAGAGCTGAGACTGTACAGAAAAGCAGGGACTGTGTGGATATCCTATGGTGTTCCATTCATCCTTCCCATATGTGCAGGTTTTATCTCTGCGATATTTATTGGTGATATTATGACAATACTCATACAGGTACTATCCGGAGCTATCTGAGAAATGGAAATTAATTACAATGAATCAGGACTTGTTCCTGTAATTACACAGGATGCAAAGACCGGGCGTGTTCTGATGCTTGCGTATGCAAATGCTCGGGCCCTCTCTCTTTCTCAGTCAACAGGGTATGCGCATTATTTTTCCCGCAGCAGAAATCGAATCTGGAAAAAAGGTGAGGAATCCGGACATTTTCAAAAAATTGAAGGTATACGGGTCGATTGTGATGCGGACACTCTCCTGTATATTGTGCATCAGATCGGTGCGCCCTGCCATACCGGATATGAGACCTGTTTTTTCCGTGAACTTGGCGGAAAAATAATTGCGCGACGGTTGGTTGATCCGGACGAGGTATATGATAAAAAGGATGAGTGACATCATATTAGATTGGTGATATTTTTATGATATTGGTACCCGATACAAGCGTCGTAATAGACGGACGCATCACCTCCATGATACGGGAGGGAGAATATAACGGTTCTACAATAATAATACCGGAAGCTGTTGTGGCTGAACTTGAATCACAGGCAAATCAGGGAAGGGAAATAGGATTTAGTGGATTAATTGAACTCCAGCAACTTTCAGATATGGCTGGTGAAGGAATAATTGAATTGCAGTATGTGGGTAAACGCCCTAGTCTGGAACAGGTGAAACTGGCAAGCGGTGGAGAGATTGATGCACTCATTCGCAATGTTGCACTGGAATATGAAGATGTTCAGTTTATCACCAGTGATATCGTGCAGGCAGAGGTGGCAAAGGCGAAAGGTCTGGATGTTCTCTATCTTAAACCACAGGTAGGGGAATTTTCACCACTGAGTATTGACCAGTTTTTCGATGAAACAACAATATCTGTCCATCTGAAAGAACGGGTTAAACCTACCGCACGGAAAGGAACTATCGAGCGTTCAGAGATAGTGTCACTTCGTGAAGCACCTCTTTCTGAGTATGAACTTCGGCAGATGGCTCAGGAGATACTTGAGCGGGCCAAACGCGATCCAGATGGATTTATTGAAGTTGAACGAAAGGGAGTGACCGTTGTTCAGATCGGTTCGATGAGAATTGCGATTGTGCGGCGGCCATTTTCTGATGGAATGGAAATAACTGCATTCAGACCGGTTCTCAGAGAGCAGTATAACCCGAATCTGCTTTCTTCTGAGATAAAAAAGCGTCTTGAACACAAATCCTCCGGCATTCTTATTGCAGGTCCTCCCGGATCCGGAAAAACTACGCTGGCTCAGACTATTGTGTCTTACCTTCTTGAATCCGGACATCAGGTATGTACAATGGAGAATCCCCGTGATCTTCAGGTACCTGATTCAGTCACACAGTTTTCCGCACTTGATGGAAGCATGAAGAAGACCGGGGAGGTGCTTATACTCATACGGCCGGATCATGTTATATTTGATGAAATTCGAGTGGAGGAGGATTTTCAGGCATATGCAGATATGCGCCTTGCAGGAGTCGGTGCCATTGGGGTTGTCCATTCCCAGACCCCCTGCGATGCCCTGCAGCGGTTTGTTAACAGGGTTGATTTCAGTACCACAGCAAATGCAGTCGATACCCTGATCTTCGTTGATGAAAAAGCGAATATTTCTGTTTACGGAATGAATCTGGTTGTTGGAAAGCCAACAGGAATGCAGGATCTTTCTCACAATTCTCCAATAATCCGACTTTCACGCTGCACAGATGGTGTTTCCATATGTGATGTGTTCTGCTATGAAGGGCAGGTAATTGTTTTGCCTGCAGAGATACATGAAGTGACCACTGTTTCTCCACCTAAAAAAGAACACCCTGCTGTAAAGGAGATGCCAAATAGCGCTCCGGAGGAGAAAGGGGGAGTGATGCCGGAAGAGGAAAATCTTGCGTGGAAGTTGTCAGGACGTGAAATAAAGCAGGAAATTGGTCGTTTTACCGATGGACCCATCGAAGTAAAAATGATTTCTGATAATAAGGCTGTTGTTTATATCGATGACAGGGATGTGCCGGCTGCAATTGGGAAAGGGGGTAAGAATGTTGCAGGCATTGTCAATAAACTGAGTATTGGTATCGATATTAAGCCGCTTTCTGAATTCGGACCGGTAACTGATGAAGTTTCCGAGGAAGGAAGGCCATCAGGAGAAGGTCTTGCTTCGAATGGCCAGTCAATTGACCTTAATGTCGACAAAAAGAATCTTACCGTGAGATCCCCGGAAAACAGCGGAAGAATCGTTGATGTATTTGGTGGAAAAGAATACCTTTTCACAGCAACGGTGAATGATAATGGTGAAATTATCATCTCAAAGACCAGTGGAATTGCACAGGACATGCTGCGCCGGTATAAGGAGGGTGAGTCAATTCGCCTTAAGCCGGTAGGAAACTAACTTTATTTTTGGGAACAATATTTCAGGGATTACCTTTCAGAGTGGGGCGATATACGTGCAATCATTTGATATGAAAAACTTTGAAGAAAAATATGGGAAAATCTGGCGGTCACAGTTTGAATCAGACCCCGGTACGAGTGATAAATTCTACCTGAACGTTGCATATCCCTATCCGTCCGGTGCAATGCATGTAGGACATGGGAGAACATACATTGTGCCAGATGTTATCGGGCGCTTCTGGAGAATGAAAGGGTGCCAGGTGCTGTATCCGATGGCATTTCATGTTACCGGCACTCCTGTTATCGGTATATCACGCAGGATTGCCGCAGGAGATGAGAAGACAATCAGACTCTATTCTGATCTCTACCGTGTACCGCAGAAGACGCTGGATACATTTATAGAGCCGATGGCAATCGTCCATCATTTCAGTCAGGAATATGAGCGGGTAATGAGCCGGTGTGGTCTTTCCATTGACTGGAGAAGGCGGTTTACTACCGTTGACCCGACATACTCCAAATTTATTGAATGGCAGTATCTTCATCTGCATGACCAAAACAGGGTGGTGCGGGGTGCCCATCCGGTAAAATATTGTATGGGATGCGACAATCCTGTCGGTGATCATGACCTCCTCGAAGGAGAACATGCAGAGATTGTCAAGTACGTGCTGGTTATGTTCAGCTGGAATGAGTATATCATTCCCTGTGCCACCCTCAGGCCTGAGACGACCTATGGTGTGACAAATCTCTGGGTGAACCCTGATGTCATGTACCGGAAGGTTCGTGTCGATGGCCAGAAATGGATTCTCTCCCCTGAGGCAACAGAAAAGATCCGTCTGCAGGATCACGATGTAATCGTGGATGGAGATATCTCCGGTGCAGATCTGGTTGATCAGACGGCGTTTAATCCTCTTAGTGGGGATGTGCAGATTTTACCGGCGGGCTTTGTCGATCCTGATATGGCAACAGGCATTGTGATGAGTGTACCGGCTCATGCACCATTTGACTATATTGCGCTCCGCGACCTTCAGCAGCAGGGAAAATACCTGAATATTACTCCGGTGCCTCTGATTACTGTCGAAGGGTATGGCAGATGCCCTGCCCAGGATGCGGTTGAGCGGGCAGGTATCAGCAACCAGAATGATCCGGCCATGGAAGTCCTGACACAGGAAGTGTATAATGCAGAACACTCAAAAGGACGGATGCTTCCGGAATATGGTGGAAAACCGGTAAAAGAAGCGCGTGACGAGATTTCTGAACTTATGCTTGAGCGCTACGGCTCTGCAGTGATGTTTGAGTTTGACAACAGGAATGTCATCTGCCGTTGTGGAACACGGGTGTATGTCAGGATTTTGCACGACCAGTGGTTCCTGAAATACAGCGACCCGGAATGGAAGGAGAATGTTCATAGTGATCTGGAATCTGTGACATTAGTGCCTCCTGAAGTCAGGGCAGAATTTTCCCGCACTATTGACTGGCTCAACGACTGGGCATGTACACGGAGAATTGGGCTGGGGACCAAAGTGCCATGGGATAAAGACTGGCTGGTTGAACCGCTGTCTGATTCTACCATGTATATGTCATACTATACCATATCCCACAAAATCCGGAACATTGAACCTGGGCTGCTCACCCCGGATGTCTTTGATTATATCTTCCTTGGTCAGGGAGATCCCCAAAGCGTTCCCCGGGAAATTCTTGATGAGCTCAGGCAGGAATTCCTGTACTGGTATCCGTATGACTTCCGTTTCTCAGCAAAGGATCTCATCTCCAATCACCTGACATTCCAGCTGTTCCACCATGACGCCCTTTTCCCTCCTGAACTGCGGCCGCAGGGTATGGTTATCTTTGGAATGGGTCTCTTGGAAGGAGCCAAGATGTCTTCATCCAAGGGAAATGTGATTCTTCTTGAGGATGCCCTTGACGAATTCGGTGCCGACACAGTCCGGATGTTCCTTGTAGGCAGTGCCGAACCGTGGCAGGACTTTGACTGGAGGAATGAACTGGTATCTTCTGTCCGTAAACAGATAGAACGGTTCTGGAACACCATCAACGATGGCATTCAGTCTGAAGACACCTACGATATTGATGCCTGGGTCCTTTCACGAATGCAGAAGCATATTGAGATGACAACAAATGCCCTTGAATCCTTCCAGACCCGTCAGGCGCTGCAGGAGGCCTACTTCAGCATTGAATCGGATCTGAAATGGTACCGTCGCCGTCTTCCGGAGGGAATCCGCAGTTCAGCGGTTATCAATACCATCGCACCGGTATGGGTTCGGCTGCTTGCACCATTTATCCCTTACACCTGTGAAGAACTCTGGACTATGGTTGGTTCAGGTGAACCGGTTGGGTTTGCGTCCTGGCCACAGCCTGACTCTTCCCTTGTCAACACAGGCCTTGAACTGTCAGAAGAACTTCTGTCCCGGACAGTGGAGGATATTGAATCCATTATACGCCTGATTCAGATCGAGACAGAATCAATCACTCTCTATGTGGCCCCTGAATGGAAGTGGGATATCTTCCGTATCATCGCCTCCGCATCTGACCGTAAGAAGGTGATGGGCGAGATTATGAAGAATGATGAGATGAAGAGCCGCGGGAAGGAGGCAACAGATGCCGCAAAACAGATCACAAACCAGATACACCGCTTCCCACCTGAACTGGTGTCTTCGATTGCTGCGAACAAGCTGGACGAACTGGCTGTATTTAATGAAGTGAGGGACTTCCTGCAGCGTGAGTTTGGTGTCTCAGTCTCAGTTATCAATGCTGAAGAGAGTTCTCATCCCAAGGCACGGGCAGCACTGCCATTCAAACCGGCAATAGTTGTTCAGTAAAAGGGAATAAAAATTATTCTGCTTTTTTTGCAGCTTTTTCTGCATTCTTTTTCCGTTCTTTTGTGTTATAGCCGGTGACATGCTCCAGATACTGCCGGAATCTTCTGTTTGTATCAAGGACCATTTCATTTGCCTCGTCTTCACTGAGACGATCAAATATCGACATGTCTGAATCCGAATCTACAATCAGGGTTTTTCCTTTCTCACCGGTATATACTTCAAAACGTTTGAATGATCCATACGAGATGAGGTAGTGCCCCTCATTTTCCTCTGCTGTCTCACCAAAGAATTCTGTAAGGCCATCTACCATTCTTGTCGCAAATTCTTTGGTATATCCCCTTTTAATTGGATATTCCTGCATACCAGATGTATTGACGTCAGATATTATGATTGTTGGTCTTGACTCTATAGATAATCAGGCATCTGAAATCTCCTCATACTGAAATCCTTTTTTATACTTGTGCCAACTCATTACCAGTATAGAGGTATCAAGGACTGTGATGGAGATGGATGACATAAGAATTAAATCCCGTGACCCTGAAGGGGAGAACCTCGTTGTATTGCTGGGGTTCCCCGGCAGTGGGCTTGTCGGGAGTATAGCACTTGCCCATATGATCGATGAGTTGAAGTTTGACCATATTGGGAATATCACCAGCAAATATTTTCCGCCGCTTGCAATGATGGTTGACGGGATTGTCAACGCCCCGATGCGGATATTTCAGAAAGACCAGTATATTCTTATCATTTCTGATGTTCCCATTCATCCAATGATCTGTTATGAAGTGGGGAATGGCATCCTGGAATGGCTCTCTGCGTTTCCGGTAAGTAAAGTGGTGGTTGTAGCAGGGATTGTCACAAATGACGTTGAAAAACGGGTTTTCGGGGTTGCAACCGAGAAAACTGGACTTGAAATGATCAGTGACAAAACAGAGATTCTCCCCATGGGAAGCATCACCGGAATTGCAGGGACTGTTCTTACTGAGTGTAAGGTAAACGGCACACTGGCAATCGGACTTATGGGGGAATCGGTGAATGCCCCGGATCCCCGGGCTGCAGCATCCGTAATGACTGTTCTGAATGAACTGTTTGGATTTGGTGTGAGTATTGATCCACTGATTGAACAGGCAACTGAAATTGAGGCATCGTTGCAGCAGATGGCAGAACAGGTTGAACAGGCTGAACAGCAACCGGTGAAGAAAGAACACCTTCCGATGTACGGGTGATGATGATGGATTGTACGCTTAAGTGTATTGCACTCACCGGGATTGGGCCACATGTCATTGAAGAACTGAAGAAAGGGAAGCCACGCACGCTGGAGCTTCAGAGCGCACACAACCTGATCTCTCTAACGGTGGTATCACCTGGCGATGTTGTGTTGCTGACACCGGTAGATCTGGATGACTTTACTGCCGGAGACCGGGGAATTATAGTGCAGGTGATCTCTTTGACGATCAATATGAAACGGCTGGTAGAATACGCGGCTCCCTATCATTATGAAGAACGTGAACGGATGTCTGCGCGGATTCAGGTGCGATATCTGAATGGTGCGATGGCAAAGTCCGTGGAAGGCACCGGATGGGGAGAACCCACCTATGTGGAAGTAATTCGCCCGTCTCATTATCGTGCAGGATGATATCTCATCCATTCATTTTATCATCCATAAAAGCAACCTTATAACGCAGAATCTGTTGGATCTGTGGCTTAGCCAGGATATAGCGCCGGGCTTCTAACCCGGACGTCGGGGGTTCGAATCCCTCCAGGTCCGTTTATTCTTTTATCTTATTTTAGCAGAATCAGACATCGTCCATTATATGGATCCGGGTGATGTTCGGTGCCGCATGTGAAATTGTTTTGGATGGTCGTTTTATCGCAGTGACTGTTGTGTGTATTTCGTGATCATTTTATGATATAGGGTCCATGCAGGCTCCGACCCTTCTGGTGTTTATCATAATGCAGTGCTGGACATTTCTGTATGCTGTACCAGTGAACCCATTGTTCATTCGCTTCTCTTCACGTATATCCTGAAGAGAGGGCTGGCACAGGTGTTCAGTCAACTTTCATGACGACAATGATGTATTGATTTCAAACAACAGCGACCGCGGCGTCAGGCTCTGTAGCTTTGATTGGAATTCACGAAGTTAATTATAACATACGTGTCTGGTCGAAAATATCAGAAGGTCCGGAAACTGAATTGTTTCTTCCCGGGATGCGAGCGACTGGATACTATTTTCCTGAAGAACAGGGTGGCCAGGGAAGGTACTAAAAATGAGTATGTCACAAAAAAAATTAAAGGATTTTTGTGCCGGGCTCTACGTCATCGTTTGGAATCAGGAGTGATGCAGTATCCCCTGCTGCAAGAATCATCCCATCGCTCTCTACGCCAAAGAGTTTTGCTTTCTTCAGGTTTGTCACCACAACAACGGATTTTCCTGCCAGTTCTTCAGGAGTGTAATACTGGGCAATTCCACTGACTATCTGGCGTTCTTCATCTCCAAGGGTTACCTGGATTTTGAGCAGTTTCTTCGACCCCTCAATTTTTTCTGCCGAGAGAATCTTTGCAACCTTTAGTTCAACCCGTGCAAATTCATCTATGCTGATCCGTTCGTCTGTCTGAACTTCTGTATTCTGATTCTCTGTATTTTCTTTCATTTCTGCTTCCTGAATCCTTTTTGTCATAATTTCTTCGAGTGTGTTCAGTGTGTCATCTTCAATTTTTGCAAATAGAATGGACGGTTTTGGAAGATTATTGTGTGCAAATCCTTCTGTTGCTTCTGTGATGGTGTGCGCTGCAACACTGTCGGTATATCCCAGCATCTCCCATGCTTTCTGTGATTCTTCCGGAAGGAGTGAATCAAAGAGCAATGTGCATGCCTTTGCAATCTGCATACAATTAAGGATCACCGATTCTGCTGCCTGACGGTCTTCTTTTAT
The DNA here is from genome assembly GCF_029633965.1 of Methanogenium sp. S4BF. NCBI lineage: Archaea > Methanobacteriati > Methanobacteriota > Methanomicrobia > Methanomicrobiales > Methanomicrobiaceae > Methanogenium > Methanogenium sp. S4BF. The sequence continues at coordinate 255,231 of NZ_CP091277.1, forward strand.
CAGTTTCCATGGTGCATTATTCTGAATATATGAGTTGCCATACCCGGCGAGTGCCATCATCTCATCGATTGCGTTCTTGAACTCATAGCGTTCCATCTCAGTATTGACACTGTCGAGTGTTGTCTGAATTCTCTCACAGATTTCAGCATCCGGTTTTCCTTCAGGAATGCCTCCCAGTTTGTTTGCAGCAAAATGGAGTGTCCGGTACAGGAAATTGCCCAGGGTATCTACCAGTTCGTTGTTGATCCTTTCCTGGAATATCTTCCATGAGAAGTTGAGTTCTTTGGTATGTGATGTATAGGCAAGCAGATAATACCGGAGATAATCTGCAGGAAGCCCCTGATCCAGATAATCATCGTTTGTCCAGATTACATAACCGCGTGACTTGGAGAAGGTCTTGTCATTGATTTTAACCATGCCGCTTGCGACCACTGCATCTGGTGTTGCATACCCTGCACCTTTCAGAATTGCGGGCCAGAAGACACAGTGGTGATATATGATATCCTGTCCGATAAAATGGACGATTGGCTGACTGCCGCGCCAGAATTGTTCCCAATTGCCATTGTTCTCCTTTGCCCATTCTTCGGTGAATGCCATGTATCCGATTGGTGCATCAACCCAGACATAAACAACCAGATCCTCATTGCCGGGAAATTTCACTCCCCAGTTCAGTGTTCGTGTGATGCACCAGTCATGCAGTCCTTCTTTGAGCCACCCGATTGCATAATTCCGTGCATTCGTTGTACCACCCAAATCCGGAAGGTAATCCTGCAGAAATTCGCTGAAATCACCGAGCCTGAAGAAATAATGCTCCTGATCTCTGAGTTCTGCATTTCCTCCGCAGACTTTGCAGACGGGCTCCGTGATCTCACCCGGCTCCAGGTGTTTCCCGCATCCCTGATCGCATTCATCTCCACGCGCATGGGCGCCACAGTGCGGGCAGATTCCTTCTACATACCTGTCCGGGAGAAACATACTGCATTTGGGGCAGTAACTCTGGCTTATTGTTTTTTGATAGACATGCCCATTGTCGATGAGTGACTGTACAATTTTCCGCGTCCGCTGGTGATTTGTGGGATCATCTGTCATGCCAAACCGGTCGAAAAAGACATTCATCCGTTTAAATGTCGAATCAAAGTGGTTATGGTATATCTCTGATATTTCACGGGGGGTCTTGCCGCTTTGGTCAGCGGAGATAACGATGGGAGTCCCATGATTATCTGAACCACAGATAAAGAGAACCTCTTTTCCAGAATGGCGAAGATGGCGGACATAGAAGTCGGCAGGGACATATGTACGCAGGTGCCCGATATGGCAGTGCCCGTTGGTGTACGGAAGTCCGCAGGTTACCAGCAGAGGTGAATCACTCATGCCTAATTTTTTTGCATTTGATGGTATAAATACATAATATCAATGAATAAGCGCAGAAATCTCCCGGTCTGGTCTTTTGGTGGGGAAGAGCCTGATCCGGATGTACCCACTCTTGCAGCCTGGGCAGGCAGGCAAAAAGACGTGGACTGTGATCTCCTGTCATTTAAGATAGAGCGCTCACTGGGGGACCAGAAAGGGATTGATCGCCTGGCCTATGGGGGGATGTTCTACAAAGACAGGGTGTATGATTCTCTTGGAGGTATCCGTTCGGGATTTCTGTGCGAAGAGCCATGGGTGCGCCCTGAATCACTTCGTGCTGATGCTTCGCGCGCAGTTGCATTCTCCCGAAAGGTCTGGGCAGTCCTGCCTTCCCCAGCGCAGCTGAAGATTGAAGACGGGATATTCCATGACCGTGAGGAATATGAGAGTGTTCTCTGCAGTTTGTATGGGCTCATGATGCGTGAGATCCGTGATGCAGGGGTATATGGAACCATTCTTGTTGGTGAACAGTTCTCCACGATTGAGCGTGAAATGCTTCCCGGGAGGCGGGTATTTCTCCACTCTCTTTCAGGGAGTTCCCGGGCAGTCTCAGGTATTCTTGAAGTCCAGAGTTCTCTGTCTCTTCCTGCCCACCGCCTCCCTGTCATTCCGGACTTGCTTGATGAGTATGAGATACGATCATTAAGTGTGATTGATGGAACAGAAAAGGATTTTTCGGGCCTTCTTACTTATTTCGATGCAGATGATCTTACCGCAGGCGGACTTTCGCCCGGTGGTGGGAAAAATTACTGGGAAGGCATATCCTCACACGCCTTTGTTTTGGTGTGAGATTCTGCCTCTCAGAGTATGTCCAGCATATTCCGGCCTGACTGTGTCATTCCCGGAACTGCCACCTTTCTCTCAATGAGCATTACGGCAATTGTTGTAATGGTCACGAGAATCAGGTACCCAATCCCGACAATCATGAATACTTCTGTAAATTCAAAGTATTTTGTTGCGACCATTTTTCCTGCTCCTGTCAGTTCAATAACGGTGAGCATGTAGGCAAGGGATGAATATTTGATGAGATAAATAAATTCATTTGAAAGTCCGGGAATAGCCCGTATGAGTGCCTGAGGGAGAATAATGTGGCGGACTGCCTGCATTCTGGTCATCCCAAGGGCCTGTGCCGCAATAATCTGTCCTTCTTTAACAGAACTGATTGCTCCCCTGATATATTCAGAGTTATAGGCACCATTGCACATAATGAATCCTACAAGGGATGCGACAAATGCTGAAAGAGTAATCCCTATCGAAGGCAATCCGAAGTAAAGGATGAAGAGCATCAGAAGGAGTGGTGTTCCCTTGATGAATGCGACCGCACCCTTGCAGAGAAGGGAAATGGGTTTTGACCCATAGGTCCGACCGATAGCGACAAGAATTCCAAGAATCAGTCCAAAGGGCGCGGTAAGCAGGATCAGTTTAAGCGTGACTACCAACCCTTCCAGCAGAACCGGGAGGAGTATCTGGAATAAAAATTCAGATTGATCCATCGCTTTAATCTCCGTTTATACTGTCAAACTGGCCGATGAAATTCTTGCAACGCTCAAATTTCGAGTCACTCATGAGTTCTTCCGGTGATCCCTGTTCTTTGATTTCACCGTGCTCCATGAACATGATACGGTTTGCGACAGAACATGCAAATCCCATCTCATGGGTTACCACAAGCATCGTCATCCCTGCGAGAGCCAGTTTCTTCATCACTTCAAGGACTTCCCTCGTTAACTCCGGGTCCAGCGCTGAGGTCGGTTCATCAAAGAGGATCACATCAGGGTCCATTGCAAGTGCACGGGCAATTGATACCCGCTGTGCCTGACCTCCGGAGAGTTCTGCCGGGTAGTGCTCTGCCCACTCCTCCATGCCCACCTGTCTGAGTTCTTTGAGTGCTTTTTCTCTGGCCTCTTTTGGTTTCATCCCCTTGACTTTGATGAGAGCGATTTCTACATTTCGCACCGCTGTCAGGTGATCAAAGAGGAAAAAATTCTGGAAGACCATTCCGATTCTCTGCCTGAAATGATTAATTTGTTTGCCTGAATTGGTGACTTCCTCATCTCCAAGCCAAACAGAACCCTGGTCCGGCTGGGTCAGCAGGTTGATGCAGCGCAGAAGAGTACTTTTTCCTGTACCGGATGGACCGATGAAACAGATGGTCTCTCCTTTTGTCACATCAAACGAGACTCCTTTTAGCACCTCAAGTTCTCCAAAGGATTTGTGTATATTTTCAACTCTGAGTATTCTCTCTTTGTTCTCCATATTATGCAGCTCCTGTTCCAAATCCGGGGATTTCTATCTTCTTTTCTATCAGATGTATGACTTTCATTCCTGCATAATTTAGGAGAATGAATATTCCGGCGCAGGTGAGATATATTGGCATGGTTATGTAGGTCTGAGAGACGATCTGTGATGTTCGTGTCATGAGCTCCATAACGCCGATGGCGTAACAGACTGCAGAATCGGTAAGGATATTGGGATACTCATTTGACCACCCCGGAAGTGCAACACGTACGGCCTGTGGAAGTATGACATTTCTGATGCTCTGGAGTTTTGTCATTCCAACAGAACGTGCTGCAATCATCTGCCCCTCACTCACTGACTGTATTGCCCCGCGGAATATCTGTGACTGATAGGCTGCACCTCTCAGCCCCAGTACAGTGGCACCAACGAAGAATGCGGGGATGTCCATCCCGAGTCCTGGAAAAATACCGAAATAGAAGAGGAATAACAAAACAAGGACAGGGAGGCCACGAAAGAACCACACATAAATGCCTATTAAAAAGCGAACCGGACGTTTGCCATATACCTGTCCAACTGCCATTGGCAGACCAAAAACCACACCTAAGAGGAGCGCAGATGCGACAAGACCGAGGGTGGCAAAAATTCCCCCAATGAGGTATGGGAACCATTCTATGATAACTGCTGAGAAATCCATTAACAACACTTGAAATCCCGTTTATCCCGAAACATATCTGTGTTATGCACGTACATAGCACAACATGTATCTACAGGATAGTGTGTGGTAGTATGCAATAGAAGTTGTGGAGTTAGTTTCTCCACCATTTCTTCACTTATTCGGTCATTTCGTACTTTGTTTTCAGCTCTTCCCAGTAGGGATCGGCCATGAGTGCGGTGATGCCCTCATTTATCTGGTTTAAGAGTTCGACGTCATCCTTACGGATGGCCACACCGTACTCTTCGCCGGTGTTAATCTCACCGACAATGACAATTGGCTTCCCGGCAATTGCATCGAGCATGGGGGGTTTGTCATAGATTGCCGCATCTAACCGTTTGTTTTTCAGGTCTTCTGATACCAGTGGGAAATTGTCATAGGTCTTCAGGTTTTCCTTTGGCATGAGGCCTGTGTCGATGAGGTTCTCTTCAACCCAGATCTGTCCGGTGGTGCCGCGCTGTGCACCAATAACAAGTGTACCGGCCTTGAAGTCATCGAGTGTGTATCCTGAGTCTTCATGCACTGCAACGGACTGGTTTACCACCCAGTACGGGATGGAGAAATTGACTTTTTCTTTCCGCTCGTCAGTGATGGTCATTCCGGCGTAGACCATGTCAATCTTGCCGTTCATGAGTGCAGGAATGATACCGTCCCACGCCATTGGCTGAATTTTTACGTCAAAACCCTGCTTTTCTGCAATCCACTTAACGGATTCGACATCAAATCCCTGGGCATTTCCTTCAGAGTCAATGTAACTGTATGGGGGATACTCTCCGTCGATACCAACAATGTACAGGGTTTTTTCCGGTACATCGCTCTGCACTGGTGCAGATGTTGCTTCAGATGAAGTGCAGCCGGCAAATGCGACTGTCACTGCCATGATGAGAACAAGAACCAATCCCAATCCTTTGTGATTCATCAGACCTTTTTTTGCAGAGATATTAATTATATCTTATGAATTGTATCTTCGGGGAGAAAAGGGGGAAATATATCACTATATGTCAGACAGTATCTGCAACCTGAACCAGTTCATCGAAGCATCGTGCTTTTTTCAGGAAAAGAAGTGATACCTTATCTTTCAGAGTTAATGTGAATGTGCCACCTGCTGCAGGGGGATGTCCACCACCGGAAAATTTCCGTGCAATGAGATGGCTGATGGGAACTGCTGAACGTATGGAAAATCTGCCATTTGTCCCATATATCACTTCAATATCGGTGTTATAGAGGGCTCGTATCTCGTGGGCAGTCTCACTCGGGTATCCAAAGAGTGGGGCAAATGCAATTCTGTACCGTGACTCAATTATTTTCATCCGTCTGATGCTCTTTTTTATTGCATCCTGACGTTCTTTTTCAATAGTCCGGTATTCTTCATTAATCCAGGCATCGGTGATAATCCCTTCTGCCAGACGATCGCGGACTGGATTCAGATTGACTCTTTTTGTGCAGATCTGACCCAGCATTTTTGAGCGTGGATCAGCGTTCCTCCAGAGATCATAATCACAGACAACCCGGACGACTTCTTCAGCTGTCTTATCACCAGGCAGAAGATCTCCTGAGCATATCGCCGCTGCGCACCGTGTCGTATCTACGATGCAGGTTGCGCCGGTCTTCTTAACGGAAAGAAGCTCCTCGTCTGTCCATCGATGGTGGTCACGCCAACAGACTTCCCACCCGTTCTTTATGGCTGCTCTCACCATTTTATCTGCATCTTTACAGTAGCCAAGATCGGAGATGCTGAGGAGGTGACCTTTCCCCGGTAGTGCACCGATGTCACGCAGGAATGATGGAAATGAACCGACTGATGACCATATGGTAAATATGGTGCCATATTTCATCCGGTGCACTGCATCACACCCTGCTGCATCAAGATCATTGTGTGAGAGGTGAACAATCTCTGTTTTACGTTCAGAAACTGCTTTCAGCAGATTATCTCTCTTTGAGTTTGAATTTCCCTTTTTCTCCCCCATGATATCGATATAGTTTGGGGGTGGGGGGATAAATATCCTGAGGAGTCTGCTAAGAATCAAATAGAATGATTTATCTCCATGTATGTTCTACACTAATCCTCAAGCCTTAGTAGCTCAGACTGGGAGAGCGCCAGACTGAAGATCTGGTTGTCGCCGGTTCAAATCCGGCCTGAGGCACTTCTTTTATGGTTTATTTTAAATAGACGTCAGTTTATTTCCAGTCCCTTTTTGCCTTTCGTACATTCGGAATACGTTGAAACAAGATTGCCTCACCTGTCAACAATCTATTTCTATTGTAATGGACAGGTATGTGCATGAATCCGGATGGTGTTCTTCAGCTGTTTGATGCCTGTGCAGGTGTGATGTACAGCACCACAATCATACGCCGAACTGACACGGAATGGCGGAAGATACTTTCTCCTGATGTATTCCATGTTGCACGCGAGGCAGGGACTGAAATACCCTTCAGCGGAATGTATGCAGAATGTCATACGGAAGGAGTGTATGTATGTGCCTGTTGCGGGACTCACCTCTTCTTTTCCGGTGATAAATTTGACTCGGGAACGGGGTGGCCAAGTTTTTCCCGTCCTGTCTGGCCTGATAATATCGAACTGCATGAAGATCTGTCTCATGGAATGATGCGTACGGAGGTGCTCTGCCGGAGGTGCAAGGCACACCTTGGGCATGTCTTTGACGATGGCCCCCTGCCGGGCGGGATGCGGTATTGTATGAATTCACTGTCTCTTTCCCTTATTGTCTGTGGAACGCAAAGCTCTGATACCAATATGGCTAAATCCGGGCATGAATAAATGCTACTTATGCGCCCTCATGTGTTTGTCAATCTGGCAATGAGTGCTGATGGAAAACTTTCAACGAAAGAACGCAGGCAGGTCAGAATATCCGGAGACGCTGATTTCAGGCGTGTTGATCAGATAAAGGCACAGTGCGATGCGATTATGGTGGGGATAGGGACAGTACTTGCTGATGACCCTTCGCTTACCGTAAAGGATCCTGCTCTCAGAAAGGGGAGGGTAGATGGCGGCAGGGATGAAAATCCCATCCGTATTGTCATTGACAGCAGGGCAAGAACACCTGTGGATGCGGCAATTCTTTACAAGGGTTCCGGCAGAAGGATCATTGCCGTTTCAGGATCTGCAGATCCTGAAAAAACCGCCCTTCTCTCACAACATGCTGAAATTCAGGTGTGTGGCGGTGAACAGGTGGATCTTTCGTCCTTTCTGGAATATCTCGGGACTCTGGGGATTCAAAGTCTGATGGTTGAGGGTGGCGGTACTCTGATCGGTTCTCTTTTTGCAGAAGGGCTGGTTGATGAATTGTTTACCTGTATTGGAAATATCATCATTGGCGGTGCAGAGGCACCTACTGCTGCAGATGGTGAGGGATTTATTTCTGAATCTGATTTTCCCTCTCTAGTTCTCAAAAGTGCGGTGCGAATTGATGAAGGGATACTTCTGCACTGGATTGTCCAAAAAAAAGATGAGGGCTAAGAATCTTTCTTTTAATTTGTTGTCCTGGTTCTGGAAAGGACATCATCATAAATTTTGTAGCTTGTGCCATCGTAGAACGATACCGTGACCATGACTCTGTCCTCTCCCTTTGTTGCCTCCCCGTCATCCACGGTGAATACCGCCTCTGCATTTACATTGGGTTCAATGTATTTGGTGGTTGTAGCGCCGGTGCCTGATATTACAACTGCCTTTATATCATTGACCTGATTCTGGCCTTTTCCGCCCCTGAATGTGACGGTGATATCACCGGTTATCGGGTCTTTTGAAGTAGCAACGTCTACAAACAGTGTTGTCGGCATGACATCCGTTGGCTGTGGCATGAGGTTAGGTGCCTGCTGAGTTGTTGCAACTGGTGTTTCCACCGGTAAGGATGTGGGTGTTGGTGTCGCCTCACCGGTATCTGAAGTACACCCGGCGATACATACCATTCCGATGACAAGAGCAATCAGAACAATTGATACCTTTTTAATCATAACATCTCATACGGAAAAACTGTATTTAATCTTATCGGGTATCTCCGGTATATGGTGTGGTATGAAAATGCAGTTTCCAGGAGAAGTAAATGAAAAAATCAGTTGCATGGGAGATGAAACTCGCTCTTTTTCTGGTGGCGGCATCAGTAACCATTTATTCAACAAAGATACTATTGCTGCATAATCCGGAAAATACAATCGATTACCTATTTAACTCATTTGGTTTTCTTCCAATCAGTGTTCTTCTGGTGACCGTTGTACTTAATCGCCTGCTGACAATCCGTGCGAATCAGGAAAAAATGCAGAAACTCAATATGGTTATCGGGACGTTCTTTGCTGAAGTGGGGAACCATCTTTTAACGGTCATCTCAGATTATGATGAAGATTCTTCTGTTCTGCGAAATAAGCTCATTATTGGTGATGACTGGGGTGTTGAGCGTTTTCGTGATGCATCTGCATTAATAGATGCCCATCCTTTTTCTGTTAACTGGGAAGAGATTGATCTTGCTGATCTGGACAGATTTCTTATGCAGAAACGGGATTTTCTCCTTCGTTTGCTTGAAAATCCAGTCCTTCTGGAGAATCAAAAATTTACTGAACTTTTGCGGGCCGTATTCCATCTGAATGAGGAGCTTCAGCGGCGTCCGGGTTTTGACTGCCTTCCGGAAAGTGACTGCCGGCATATCGGAGGGGATATTAACCGTGTTTATAAGGAACTTGTCAGTGAGTGGGTGCGGTATATGGCATACCTGAAGGACAGTTACCCCTATATGTTCTCTCTTGCTCTCCGGACAAATCCTTTTGATGAGGAGGCCTCGGCAATTGTACAGTAATGCGTATTTTTGAAATACGCAACTATTATCTATTTTTCCTCTCTATGACACTCTCAGGGAGATGACTGTCAATGGATGAGTGCTCTGTTCTGATTGGTGGAAAGGCAGGGGATGGAATAAACCTTGCAGGCCAGACAATTGCACGCATTTTCACCAGCCTTGGATATTATGCGTATATGTATTATGATTATCCGTCACTTATTCGCGGCGGGCACAATTTTTCGGTAATTCGTGCAAGCACCCATCCGGTTGGTACACATCGTTCAGGGATTGATATTCTTCTGGCGATGGACCCGACAACACTCCGGCGTCATCAGAATGACTGCAAACGGGATGCCCTGATTATTTTTAACTCTGATATTGTGCGATCGGATGCAGGATCCGGGATTCCTCTGAAGACAATTGTTGAGAAGAGGGAAGGATCGTCTGTTATGGAAAATACTGCAATGATTGGCGCCCTGGCATCCGCCATTGGAATGGAATGGGACGATCTTGCATCTGTCATTTCTCATGAGATGCGCAAATCCACCGGGAAAAACCTTGATATTGCCAGGGATGCATTTCAGCTGCAGGTGGATAAGAAAGAGTTACGGTGGATCGGTCAGTCCCCGGGAATTCTTCTCTCCGGAAATGAGGCTGTTTCTCTTGGTTTGCTTTCTGCCGGGCTCAATGGGTATATTGCGTATCCGATGAGTCCTTCAACTGGAATTCTTCATTTCATGGCGGCCGCTTCAGCTGAGACGGGTTTACAGGTTTTTCAGCCGGAAAGTGAAATTGCCGTGATCACCATGGCGGAGGGAATGGCATATGCAGGGGCAAAGGCTGCTGTTGGCACATCCGGGGGTGGCTTCTGTCTGATGACAGAGGCCCTTTCAATGGCAGGCATGGCAGAAATTCCTATTACCATTATCCTTGCACAGAGGAGTGGGCCTTCGACCGGCACCCCTACGTATACTGCCCAGTCGGATCTTCATTTTGCAATTCATGCAGGCCATGGTGAGTTTCCCCGGTTTGTTTTTGCTCCCGGAGATCCCCAACAGGCATTTGAATGGGCTGGTCATGCGTTGTCTTTGTCCTGGCAGTTTCAGGTACCTTCCGTTCTGATGACGGATAAGACTCTGGCAGAGGGGCTGTACACCGTTTCTCCGGAATTATTGCAGGCACATGCGCCTGTTTATGTCCCTGTCCCGGAAAGCGAGGGAGAATATCATCGGTATCGGGATACTGGTGATGGAATTTCTCCATATGCAGTTCCTCCTCTTTTTGGGTCTGTGATCAAAGGAAACAGCAAGTCGCATGATGAGCGTGGCATATCCATTGATGACGGGGAGCATCTCTCATCAATGACCCGGAAGCAGATGAAAAAGGTTCCATTGATGAAAAAGGTGGTTTCCCGGCTGAATCCGGTTCATATTTCGGGTAACGTTGATTCTGATGTCTGCCTGATATCCTGGGGTTCAAATGCCCCGTTATGCCGTGAAGCAGCTCAGATTATGGGAATTAAATCCGTACAGCCGGTTGTGATGCATCCGTTTCCGGAATCAGAGATGGTCGCTGCAACCAGAAATTCGAGCATGACATTCCTTTTGGAGGATAACTATTCCGGACAGATGGCGGATATCTGTGAGGCACATGGAATTCCTGTTGATGTCAGATTGCCACGGTTTGACGGAAGGCCTTTTACGATAGATCAACTGATTGAGGATCTTTGGGGGCTTGCTGAATGACACACGGACTGATCACAGATGCGCAGAATACGTGGTGCCAGGGGTGCGGTAATTTTGCTATTGAGCATGCAATAAAAGATGTCATTCTCCGTCTGGAGGCAGAGGGCACTCCCCGTGAAACGATTGTTCTCGTTGCAGGGATCGGATGCCACGCAAAGATTGCCGATTACCTGAATATCAATTCATTCTATGCTCTTCATGGGCGGGCTGTCTCTTTTGCAACGGGTATCTGTATGGCAAATCCTGATCTGCATGTGATCTGCTGTGTGGGGGATGGTGACACGTATGCGGAGGGCATTGCACATCTCCTGTTTGCGGCAAAAAGGAATGTGAACATGACCGTCCTTGTACATAACAATCGGGTATATGGCCTGACCAAGGGGCAGGTGACGCCAACGTCCCCCATGGAATATCATGGAAAATCAAATCCCTCTGAAAGTGGTGAAATTTCCTTTAATCCACTTGAACTGCTTCTCTCAGCTGGCTGCAGTTTTATTGCCCGGGGATATACCCAGCATCAGGATGAGCTAAAAGAGCTTATTTACGCTGGAATGTCACACTCCGGTTTTTCGTGTATTGATATCCTTCAGATCTGTGCCAGCTTCCTGGATAAAACAGAAGAATATGATGAGCAGGTGTATGTTCCGGCTAATCATGATCCTGAAGATTTCGATGCCGCATGCCGCCTGGTGCGGGAATACATGTATGCCGATTCCGGAAAAATTGCTCTTGGAATAGTATATCGGGTGGGGCGGGAGACATTCCATGTGGGGACTCCTCATCAGCAGCAGGAATATTCCGGTAAAGAGTCATTTGTCAGACGCTTTATTGATGGCCGCCGCTGATGCCATCCATACTTTTTTATAATACGTTCTGATAATGAGCAGTGTTGAGGTAATTGGTGATGGTATGATGAATGAAAAAATGCTTGATGCAATCAATGAACAGATCAAATGGGAACTGTATTCCTCCTATCTTTATCTTTCCATGTCAGCCTGGTATAATTCCATTGGGCTGCGGGGTTTTGCAAACTGGGAGCGAATTCAGGCGATGGAGGAGCGTGATCATGCGCTGAAATTTTATGATTATGTCCTTTCCCGTGGTGGAATTGTTGAACTGCAAGTCATCGATGCGCCTCCTTCTTCGTGGGAATCTCCGGAAAAGGCGTTTGAATTTCAGTATGCACATGAACAGTCGGTCACTGCAAAGATCAATAGTCTTGTTGAGATTGCGCAGGAAGAGCGGGATCATGCAACATATAATATGCTTCAGTGGTTTGTAGACGAACAGGTTGAAGAAGAGGACAACGCACATGCCATTCTTGAACAGCTAAAGGCTGTCAGTGATGAAACGGGAAAAGGTCTGCTCTTTATGATCGATAAGGACCTTGCTGCAAGAGTATATCACCCGCCTGTAGCACCAGCTGAGTGATGCAATATTCTCTTCTCTTTTCATTTTGGGTATTGAAATCACTTATTCATTAAAACTGAACAGTATTTGTTTGGTCCTATGATTGACTTTAAGTGGGCACAAAGCCATACATATATACCTATTTGGTGGTGAAATGAGCGATAGATTTGTACCAAAACGTGTGTTTTTTACCTGTGGTGTCGGCCGGAGTCCGGATGAACTGACGTCCTTTGAGATGGCATTACGGGATGCGTCTATAGAATGCTATAATATAGTTACTGTCAGTTCAATCCTACCTCCAAAATGCAAAATCATTTCAAAAGAAGAGGCACTTCCGGATCTGCACGCAGGAAGTATTGTTTTTACTGTTTTCTCCCGCCTCTCTTCAGATGAACCTCACCGGAGGATCTCGGCCTCTATCGGGGTGGCAATTCCGGAAGATATGGAAAATCACTGGGGATATTTTACTGAGCATCATTCATTTGGTCAGAGTCCTGAGCAGGCAGGAAAATATGCGGAAAAACTTGCAGAGGATATGTTTGGCAGTATCTCTGAGAGTGAACTGAAGCGTACGATGAATGTCACGAAGAGTGCGGTAGTGGGGGATGATGGGCAATGGACATCTGTCATTGCAGCAGCTGTATTTCTGATTGACTGATGCTGTACTGCAAAAATGCATGCATTTATATATCTAATGTATGGGTTGATCCTTAATTTATGTCCATTTTGATGGGTGATGCAAATGATTAAATATTATTGCATATAATCTGTTTCTGTCCTCTTTGGTGGCGGAGATGCGGGTTCACCATCGTCCTTTTTTTCTGTATTTTATGGCAATATCGGGCGTGCATGGTGTTTTTCCCGTGAATTCATACTGTTCCCCGCCAGTGCTGCAATTATTTTTACTCCGCATGATTGGGGCAGCATTTGATTGCGGCCGGATTTTGGTGCGTTGTCCCGGGATTATCTATCCTAATGCTTTCATTCAAATGTCGGTCTGACAGATATTCTCATTTGATTTATGGTGAGGGGTATACTCAGAAATGAATGTGGTCCTGACTATTCTCAGGGCAGGTCAGAATACCTCTCTGTGAAGATCAATGGGATGATGTATTGGTGAAGGTGCAAAGCGGGATAATTTGCGCGCTGACTATGTGCACTATGGTGGATGTGATTTTCGCCCTTCTCAGAATCGCTGAGATCCATGCCGGACTGTTTCTCTCAAAGGACGAGGTCGATTATATGGCATTGTATCTGCCTTTGCAGACTTTTTCCAAAGAAAAGGGGACTAATATGTCCGTGCAATAATTGCCGGACATGCTGGCTTTCCACAGATGATACATCTACCTGCAGTATCGTCGATATATTCGCTCTGAACATCTGTGCCCAGAACGCTGACATCGATCTCTGTTTCCAGTGTAGTGGCACATTCCTCACAGCCGCACCACTGGATAACTGCCACACCATTATTCGCTGCCTCTCGTGCCTCTTCAAGGGAGGAGACTGCAACAATTCTTTCCTGTGCTTTTTGTTCTGCCCGTGTTCTCAGTTGGGTCGTGAATGTCTCCATGATGGTCTGGATTTCAGGGATTAGCCTATCTCGTGCGACCGTCATCTTTTCCCCAAACCGTGTCACCGTCATTACCACACCGTTATCAATATCCCGTGGGCCGACTTCTACCCTGAGCGGCACGCCGCGCATTTCCCAGTGGTAATATTTGGCGCCGGGGCGAAGGCTTCTGTAATCCGTCTTCACCCGGTATCCTGCATCTTTAAGCTCTTTTTCAAGTTTTTCTGCTTCGGTGCGAATCTCTTCCTCACGCTTTTTCATAAAAATCGGGACGATGGCAATCTGCACAGGTGCGACTGCGGGGGGGAGAACCAGTCCCTTGTCATCACCATGGGTGCTGATCAGTGCAGCGATGCAGCGTTCTGAGATTCCGTAGCAGGTCTGATATGCATACTGCTGTTCTCCTTCAGGGTCTTCATATGTTATATCAAATGTTCGTGAGAAATGATCCCCCAGATGATGGACGGTTCCTGCCTGCAGCGTTTTTCCATCAGGCATTATTACGTCGGTAGCGATGGTATAATCCGCTCCGGGGAATTTATCCCATCCTGGGCGGCGTGAGACAATGACTGGCACGCAGAGCTTTTCGTAGAATGCACGATACAGGTCTATTGCATCTTTGACCTGCGATTCAGCTTCTTCCCATGTCGCATGGACGGTATGTGCCTCTTTAAATGATGTGATCTCTCTCAGGCGAATGAGGGGGCGTGTGTGCTTCGTTTCATAGCGGAATGTATTGACTATCTGGTAGAGTTTAATCGGAAGATCTGCATGGGATCTGACCCAGAGGGCATACATGGGATATATGGCTGTCTCTGATGTCGGCCGGAGTGCAAGCGGCACATCAAGTTTACTCGTACCCCCGTGCGTCACCCAGTATACCTCTTCTTCAAATCCCTTGATATGCTCTGCTTCCTTCATAAATTCGTGTTCGGGAATCAGGAGCGGGAAGAGCGTCTCCTCATGGTCTTTGTCAAGTAATTCCCTGAGGATTGCATAGGTTGCTTTTCGTATTGCAAATCCATGGGGGAACCATACATACAGGCCTTTCACAGGATACCTGACATCCATTATTTCTGCCTGCCAGAGAATGTCATTGTACCATTCACTGAATTTTTCTTTTAGCGGGAGTGCGCCTTTATCTTCCTGCATTTCTGATTCACCTAGATAAATAACTGTATGATTTCCGGCGTAATAAACCCCTCTATAATCGCTGCAATTCCAAGAAGAGGGAGGACATAGACGAGAAATCGCTTTCCATTCTGTTCTGCTGCAGAGATTGCATCTCCGGTGCCATGCAGTTCTCTCCATAGCTCTCCACCAAGAAGGAAACCAAACATGCCGGCGAGTACCAGTGCGGGAATCTCAAATATTCCATGCGGGAGTATCCCTGCAAGTATGACGTAGAGGCCCTGTTCCTGGCGGACGTATTCGACTACGATGCCAATAACAAACCCGTTTACAGAAAGAATCAATGCTGTTATAATTCCAAAGGTTGCTCCGCCGATAAAAAGAATGGCTGAGGTTTGCACATTATTTACAAAGATGTTTGCAGCAACGATTGCAGGATTCCCTGATTCAATACTATCAAAGATTTCCTCATTCATCAGGCCAATGAGTTCTGCTCCAACTGATTCGTCCGCATGAACTGCAAATCCTCCGAAAATACCTGTGAGAATGAGGATTCCCACGGTGACGAATGCAGCTGCCCGGTCGCTTCCATCAAACATAGAGTATCATCCTTACCATGTCCCTGATACCTGGTGCCATTCCAACAACGATCATTGCCAGAATGATGAGGTGCCACAACTGGCTGTTTCCTTCTTTTCTGTACATTTCGAGCACATATATTGCAGGGATTATTACCGCCAGTTTCAGGGCAAACATTGAGAAGGCTGTACCGGTGGCTTCTATGAGATGAGATCCGACAACGTGCACTTCAACATAGGTCAGTTCATGGAGATCGATGCCATAACTTGTCGCACTTGCGTCCAGCAGATGGCCAAAAATGAGCAGTTTATACAGAATATTATCGGTAAAAGACCATTTGAGTCCATACCGGAGCAAACCCCAGACTGCTGCTGATGAGACAGTTGCCATCGCCAGTATTGTGACCAGGACATTCAGTGCAATCTGTGTCTCAGTAATACCGTAATATGTCAGTACAGCTGTGGTAATTATACAGGCACATATGCCGCCTGCAGCGTAGCCTTTGGTATAGGATGTGATCAGACCTTTCTTTTCCAGTGTTCTTGAGATTACCAGCATGGTAATGGTAATAAAAAAGACCACAAAAAAAATGACAGGGGTCACAAGAATGACATTCCATGGTCTGGGGATTATCCCGGTATCTTCGACAACACGCAGTAAACCTCCGAGAATGACAAAGGGAATTGTCGATACGATGAATTCCTTATCGATATCGATGCCTGTGTTCTTCAGCCATCGGTAAACGAGATATACTGCAAGAATAAGAATGATGGCATAGGTGAGTGTATCAACAATAGTATAGGGTTCACCATTCAATGTCGGGCCAACGTAATATTTGTATATAAAATCCCAGATCATTTAATGATAGTACATGAGTGCTGACGGTATAAAATTACTCAAAACACCTGTTTTGGATAAGTCTAAATGGATGCAGCTGCCGCGTGATGTAATTATCGGGCATGATACACTTGCGCAGCTGCCGAAGGTCTGTGAGGACCTTCAGGTTTCTGGTTCCGTACTCATTTTCAGTGGGAGGGGGACTATGAACATCGCAGGCAGTCAGGTTCTGTCAATGGTCAGGGAGGTGGCAGAGGCTGAAGTATTCATTGTCGATACCATCACTCCGGAAATCATCGCTGAGGCTGAAGAGGTGGGGAAGGGTGTTGATGTCTTCATCGGCGTTGGTGGTGGCAGGGTAATTGATACCGCAAAAATTGTTTCGTACAACTGTTGCCGTCCGTTTATCAGCGTCCCCACAGCCGCCTCTCATGACGGCATCGCTTCCTCACGTGCGTCAGTGCCGGTAAAAGGGGGGAGCGTGTCGCTTGAGGCAAATCCTCCCTTTGCGCTCATTGCTGATACCGGCATTATCGCCGCAGCACCCCATCGTCTTCTTGCAGCGGGATGCGCAGATGTGATATCCAATTATACTGCCATTCTTGACTGGGAGCTTTCGCACCGTCTCCGTGGCGAGCCCATCTCTGAGTATGCCGTGGCTCTTTCACGCATGACAGCAGAGATCATCAGTAAAAATGCTGAATACATCAAACCTCATGCTGAAGAGAGCGCATGGACCGTCATCAAAGCACTGCTCTCTTCCGGTGTGGCAATGAGTATTGCCGGCTCTTCACGCCCCGCATCGGGAGGAGAACACAAATTCAGTCATGCCCTTGATCAGATCGCTCCGGGAAAAGGTCTTCATGGTGAACAATGTGGTATTGGTTCAATTATCACCATGTACCTTCATGGAGGTGACTGGAGGGGTATTCGTTCCTCTCTCAAAGCGATTGGGGCTCCAACAACGCCAAAGGAGATTGGGATTGATGACCGGACTGCTGCACAGGCGCTTGTCCTTGCTCATAGCATCCGCCCGGAACGGTTTACGATTCTGGATATGGGTATCACCGATGAGGTCGCTGAGCAGCTGATCGCTATGTTATATGAGGAATAAAATGACCGAAAAAGATGAACGCACAAAAATTACACTGATTGGAAAAGCGCTCGCACGGGAGGGTGCTGAATTTGTGTATCGGGGGGAGGTCCATGAATGTGAGGGATGCAGAGTCAGGAAGGTCTGCCACAACCTTCTGCCCAACAGGAGATACCGAATAGTCGGGGTTCGGACAAACACGCTGCATTCCTGCCATGTCCATATGGATGGCGCATACGCTGTGGAGGTTGTGGAGGCTGCAATCCCTGCTGCCGTTTCTGCAGAACGTGCAATTCTTAATTCAACCATCACCTATGAGGCAGGATGCACGCAGGGTGACTGTGTCAATTTTGAACTATGTAATCCTGAAGGCATAGCTCCAGGTGTGGGCTACCGGATAGCTGAGATAGAGAATGTGGGTTTTATTTCATGTGAACTTGGAAAACGTATGAAACGAGTTCTTTTGAGCCCGTTCTGATCATCTTTTTCGCAAGACCCAGAGGGCTCTTGCGAAGGACATTATCTCATTGATTCCTTCTGTTTTCAGAAGCCATTCTTCCGGTAATGCCTCTCTGCCGTATTCTGCCCCTTTCAGTGCGCCGGAAAGAGCTGCTATTGTGTCTGTATCCCCCCCCAGCATGACCGCCTCTCTGACCGCATCCTCAAACGAATCTGTAATGAGTGCGATGGAAAGAGAAGCATGAAGGGTGTCAAGTGCATCCATGGATGGGTTCAGCGGATATTTTTCAGGGGTTGCAATTCGTTTGCGGACCTCTGCGATTTCACAGGTTTCCATAGCCCTGTCGATTGCATGACTAAGATGTTTTCCTCTCACCATGCAGGAAATCACGGTATTAAAGACTGCCGAAGCTTCACAGGCAACCGGATGAAAATGAGTAATTCCGGAGGCTGCCAAACTGATTGATCTGACATCTTCCGGGGGGTAGAATATGCCAATGGGGACACCCCGCATCACACTCCCGTTTGTCCGGCCATGCCCTCCCTCCGTAAAGAGGATTTGTGCAGCTTCCAGTGGAGCGCATCCATTTTTGATCAGGGAAAAAACCCTCCCTGATGTGGGGCCATAGAAGCGCGGGTCGTGAGAATATTCCTCAATTAAAGCTCTTAAAGCATCTATTGCATCAAATGAGCCGCATTTTAAGAGCGATTTTGTAATTGCGAGTGTTTGCTTTGTGTCATCCGTAAAATGGCTGGAAATAACCGGATTAACTCCAAAATAACCCGGTTCGTGGATGGTGTGTTCCGGGGCGTGGCCCCCCTCAAACGGGGCCCCGAATGCATCTCCCAGGGCAAGTCCTGTGAGTGCTCCGATTGCACGTGAAACCTGCGATATAAAGATCACCAATAAACTATATGTTCTCCTGATTAGTAGTAATTCTAAGGATTGGTGATTTGGTGCAAAAAGAGGAACTCCTACATCTTCACATGCTCTTTGTTCATGTGAAAAAGTACTACGAATCAACATATGGCGATGAGGTTTGCACACCCGGGTATGATGGTTTCTCCATCTCCCCGGTGCATATTCATAAAAACAAATCCTGCCATAAGGAGGCAATTCTGACGCTGGGTGATGAGCTTGTATCATAC
Source organism: Methanogenium sp. S4BF (assembly GCF_029633965.1). Lineage (NCBI taxonomy): Archaea > Methanobacteriati > Methanobacteriota > Methanomicrobia > Methanomicrobiales > Methanomicrobiaceae > Methanogenium > Methanogenium sp. S4BF. The sequence continues at coordinate 274,345 of NZ_CP091277.1, forward strand.
CTGAAGTCCAAAGGTCTCGCTTCGCTTGATTATCAGGAGTATTCGGCCCCTGATGAAGTTATTGCCGGTCACTAGACGGTATGCAGGACAATGATATTTTCCGGGAAATCATTTCCCGGCTCTCTTTTCCAGGAATTACATCGTCAGATGTTCAGAAGGTAAAGATTCAGGTTGCCAAAAAATATGGGCTGTCTGAAATTCCCAAAAATTCTGTCATACTTGCGGCTGCAACAGATGATGAGTTTGAGTCAATGCGTTTAATTCTTCAGGTAAAGCCAACCCGGACGCTTTCCGGTGTGGCACCTGTTGCGGTGATGACGTCTCCCCATCCGTGTCCTCATGGCATATGTCTGCCCTGTCCGGGTGGGCCGGATCATCCGTTTGGATCCCCCCAGAGTTATACCGGAGAAGAGCCTGCGGCACTTCGCGGGTGTCAATATGAATTTGACCCTTATGTGCAGGTTAGGCAGAGGATTCTTCAGTTTGAAGAACTTGGTCACCATATTGACAAAATTGAACTGATTGTGATGGGCGGCACCATGACGGCCCGTGACCCGGCGTATCAGGAATCGTTTATGAGCGCATGCATTCGTGCCATGAATGAGTATGGCGGTGCTGTTTCTCCCGATGACTGCTCTACGTATGAAGAGCTATGCCGCAGGAATGAGACAGCCCGGGCACGCTGTATTGCAGCCACATTCGAAACCCGTCCGGACTGGTGCAAAAAAGATCATATTGACCGCATGCTCTCACTCGGGGTGACAAAGGTTGAACTCGGTGTACAGCAGCTGAAAGATGAAATTCTTGAATTTAACCGCCGTGGCCATGGAATTGCAGATTCTGTCGCTGCTAATGCCCTGCTGCGGGATGCCGGTATCAAGGTGGGTTTTCATGTCATGCCGAATCTTCCTTCGGCAACGATGGATGATGACCGCCGGATGTTTGAAGAGCTCTTTCGTGATCCCTCATTCCGGCCGGATTTTCTGAAGATTTATCCGACACTTGTAACCCCGGGTTCAGAGATTGAGGCGCTGTGGCAGGCTGGAGGATATACGACATATCCGGAGGATGATCTGATTGACCTCATTGCATTTGGTAAATCATGCATTCCGGAATACACTCGTCTCCAGCGTGTTCAGCGCGACATCCCGGCACGGCTCATTGTCTCAGGTTCTCACCACAGCAATTTCCGGCAGCTTGCCCAGAAGAGACTTCACGAAATGGGCGAAAGCTGCCGCTGCATCAGGTGCAGGGAGGCAGGCCGTGCTCCGGTCAATGGAGGGGCTGTGATTGAGACGATGACGTATGAATGCTGCGGCGGGACAGAACATTTCATCTCGGTAACGGCGTCCGATTCACTGATTGGATTTGTCCGCCTGCGGTATCCCGGTAATCCCTGGCGTACAGAACTATCCGGGTGTGCGCTTATTCGTGAACTTCATGTATACGGGTCTCTGGTCCCCTTGGAAAAAACCGGTAATGGATCAGGAGAGTGGCAGCACCGGCAGTATGGTGCGTGCCTTTTGAAAGCTGCAGAAGAATTGGCAGCATCGGACGGGTATCTCTCGGTTGCCGTGATGAGCGGGATTGGAGTCCGGCCGTATTATGCCAGACACGGATATGAACGATCAGGTCCATATATGATTAAGAGGCTTGGATGAATCCTGCCACTCGTGAATATATCCGACAGAAGTTTGCTGACTATTACTCGCATGCTCCGGTATTTGTGCCGCCATCGCTTCGTCAGCGTGAATGGGGATTTATCTCCTTTGATGAAACGTCAAAGGTACAGATGCGGCGGCATATGGCGTTTCAGTCGCGCGAGGAGCTGGCATCGTATGTTCGTGTGACTGTTCCCCGTCATATGTATTTTTCTACCGCGTACTATGAGCTTCCGTCAGCACCCACGATGAATGACAAAATCTGGGCCGGTGCAGATCTGATCTTTGATCTGGATGCAGATCACATTGTTCAGAAAGTGTCATACGATACTATGCTTTCACGGGTGAAAGATGAGACCCTGAAACTGGTAGATATGCTCACGGATGAACTTGGATTTTCAAAGCGCAGTATGTCACTCGTCTTTTCGGGCGGGCGTGGATATCACATTCATATCCGTGATCTTGAGATCCGGGAATGGGGCAGCTCCCAGCGGCGGGAACTGGTGGATTACGTATGTGGTATTGGTATTGACCCTGCGTTTATGCTCACCTCTCATGAAGGAAGGGGTGGCGGATGGCCGGCACGATATCGTGGTTCGCTGCGCGAAGAGCTGCAGTGCATCCGTGACATGGGAATGGGGGACGGGGTGAAATATCTCTCTTCCCTGCGTGGTGTGGGTGAAGGGTCTGCACGTTCCCTTTATGCGGAAATTGATGCGGTGATTGCATCGGTCGATGATCTCTCATCGCAGGTATTTTTGATGAAAAATAATGCGTTTCGTGCACTCATCGGGGACGATTATGATCCGCTGAAACGCCGGATCCTGTCAAAGGCTGCCCTGACTGATGAACCGGTTACGACAGACGTGAAGCGGCTGATCCGTGCACCACGTTCACTTCATGGCGGTTCGGGCTTTCGTGTCACTGAACTGGCTTCGGTGGCGGACCTTGAGAGTTTTGATCCGCTCGTTGACGCAGTCGTTGATTTTGGCGGCAATATGGTCTCTGTGGAATGTCCGTTTTCTCTCACAATGCCTATGATGGGTCAGGTGCATACTATTGAGAAAGGGGTCAACCGGGTTCCGGATGAAATGGCTGTTTTTCTTTGCTGCAGGGGCATTGGAGAAATAACGGCTCCGGATTCCTGATCGGTCGAATGGAGTGGGCTGATATTTATGGAGCTTGAAGATCTGCGGATAGTGGTTCTGGATGAACGTGAAAGCGGAAAACTCACGCCGATATCCCGGGATATTTTTGAAAAAGGGCAGGCACGGTTACGGGAACTCTACTCCGAGGCCCAGTCTATCGACAATTTTCTTACTGATCGTGGCTCCGATCTCATGAATGAGATCGACAGTCTCACCGTAACTCTGAATGACATTTCACGTGAACGGTTTAAAAAAATCCTGAAGATGGCCATAAACCAGATGGATACGCATTATGTTGATGCCCAGGAGCTTCGGAAGATGATTCCTGAAGAGCGGGAGATGTATGACGATATTCATGCAGCAATTGCAGCGTGCAGACATTCACTTATCGATGGTGCATTTGCTGAGAGAACTAAAGCCGTTCAGACAGTATCTTCATCCATCTCTGTGGAGACCGTGGCAGAATCGTGTCCGGATGGGGAATTCGCCCCTGTTGAAGCAGAATTTCCTGAGGCTGCCTGTGTGGGGTATGACCTTGTTCATGTCCTTGATGATATCGAACCTTTTATGGGGACTGACGGAAGAATATATAGTCTTATTAAAGATGACCTGGTGTCGCTTCCTCTCAGGAATGCACAGGTACTTTATGAACGCAACATAGCCTTAAATATTAAGGTAAGCAAATAATATTGGGATTCAATATCCACATAAAGGGGCTTATTCCATGAAAATGCCAACGAAATTTAATACCTACTGTCCTTATTGCAGGAAACATGAGATCCATGAGGTCGAAAAGGTGAAGCGCGGGAAAGATATGCATCTTCATTGGATCGACCGGCAGAAAGAGCGCCGCGGTAAAGTCGGGAACAGGGGTAAGTTCTCAAAAGTTCCTGGTGGCGACAAGCCAACGAAGAGGATCAACGTAAGGTACCGGTGCACAACGTGCGGCAAGGCACATCTGCGTCGTGGTGTAAAGGCTGGAAAATTTGAACTCACGGAGTGATTAGAATGGTACGGATTAACCGAGAGAACCGGAGCGCTTTTTACAAAGTAAAGTGCCAGGACTGTGAAAATGAACAAATTATCTTCCAGCGGGCAAGCACAACCGTTGACTGTGTTGTCTGCGGAAGTGTTCTTGCAGAACCATCCGGCGGAAACGCCCGGATTCATGCTGAGATCATCGAAGAGCTGAGTGAGTAATTCTATGCTAGAGAGAGAATGGCCTGACGAAGGTGAACTTGTTGTCTGCACGGTTGCAAATGTAAAAGATTTCGTTGCATTTGTAACACTGGATGAATATGATGAACGTGAAGGCCTGATCCCGATTGCTGAGGTAGCCCGCGGCTGGATTAAGCATATCAGGGATTATGTCCGTGAAGGTCAGAAGGTTGTATGTAAGGTTCTTCATGTCGAAAGATCCAAAGGCCATATCGATCTCTCGCTAAAGGATGTAAACGATCATCAGCGCAAGGAGAAGATCCATGAGTGGAAGAACGAGCAGAAAGCACTGAAATGGATTTCATTCATATCAGCTGCATCGGGCGCTGATGAAGAATCAATACAGAATCTTTTTTACCGTGAATATGGGGCATTATTTCCGGTATTTGAAGATGTTATCACGGATGAAAAAGCAACTCTTGAACGTCTGAATCTGGATAAGAAAGTTTCAGATGCACTGATTTCAGTCGCCAATGAGAATGTGAAATTATCGAAAGTCACCATTACCGGAAATCTGATTCTGACATCAAACAAACCAGATGGGGTGAATGTGATTCGTCGGGCATTACGCAGTGCTCAGCCCAGTATTGAGGGGGTTGAGATTGAACTGGTGTATGTCGGTGCCCCGAAATACCGTGTAAAAGTGACTGCACACGATTACAAGACTGGTGAAAAGGCTATCAACAAAGTTGCCAAAGCTGCAATTGGTGTTGTTGAACGTGCCGGCGGCACCGGGGAATTTGTCCGGAAAGCACGTTCTGGTAAAAATTAATGGCCGGAAAAATTAGACGATGCCCGTCTGATGGAACATATACCCTCAATTTTTCCTGTCCGCAATGCGGGGCAGTAACCCGGACTGCACACCCGGCCCGGTATTCTTCGCAGGACATATTTGGAAAATACCGACGGAGAGTTCGTTATGGATGATATTCGTATAAAAATGCTCACTGATGAGAAGTATCATGCTGATATTCTTATTGAAGGTCTCCCTGGTGTAGGTCAGGTTGGAAAACTTGTTGCTGAGCATATGATTGAAGAATTTGGCGCAGAAAAAATTGCAGAGATCACATCCATTTACTTTCCTCCGCAGGTGCTTATCGATGAAAACGGCGTTGCCCGTCTTACCCGTAATGAAGTGTACCTGGTCAGTAAAGATGATCACTCAATTGCATTTCTTGTAGGCGATGTTCAGAGCGGGTCTGCAGAGGGGCATTATCTGCTCGCAGAAGTGTATCTTGACATTGCGGAGGAATTGGGGGTAAAACAGATCTATACTCTTGGAGGGTATGGAACCGGCCATTTACAGGAAGAAATTCAGGTATTTGGGGCAGTCAATGATCCTGCTCTGAAGGAGCCCGCTGAAAAAGCAGGAGTGGTTTTTTCAAAGGATGAACCGGGTGGTGGAATCATTGGTGCATCCGGGCTTCTTCTGAGTCTTGGAGCTGAACGTGGAATCGAAGGGATGTGTCTGATGGGGGAAACCTCCGGATACATTGTTGACCCGAAGAGTGCTCATGCAGTTCTGGGCATTCTGAGTGCCCTGACCGGCCTTGACATCGATGACACGAAGCTTGAAGAGCGTGCCACTGAAATGGAAGGGATTGTTGAAAAGATTCGGGAACTTGAGAATGCGAAAGCCGAAGAAGAACTGAGCTACATTGGCTGAGATGCAACTCAGTGCAGATCTTCATATTCACTCTCCCTTTTCTATGGCCGTGTCAAAGGCCATGTCTCCGGAACGCCTCCTTGAAGCGGGGCGGATAAAAGGTATCGAAATCCTGGGTACTGGTGATGCTCTTCACCCCGGGTGGCGTTCATTGTGGGCAGATTATATGGATAATGATGAGGGTATTCTCATTGTCCCAACCATGGAAGTTGAAGCGCAGGGGAAGGTGCACCATCTCATCATGGCTGACACTCTTGACGCTGCAGCGGCGATCGCTGATGCTTTCAGCCCTTTTAGTAACAATATTACAACATCAGGCCGCCCGTATGTCTCTTTAAGCGGAGAACAAATTCTTGATATTGTGCATGAATGTGGGGGGATTGTCGGGCCCGCACATGCTTTTACTCCGTGGACCGGGATGTATGGCAGGTTTGACAGTCTGAAGGGGTGCTATGGCTCAGGAATCCCTGATTTTCTGGAGTTGGGCCTTTCTGCCGACAGCTCATATGGAGCGGGTATAGCTGAACTGGACGGGTTGCCGTTCCTCTCAAATTCTGATGCTCATAGCCCATCTCCTCTGAAAGTAGGGCGCGAGTTTACCCGGATCAGGATACATACGAAGACATCAAAGTCAGTGATTCAACATATTTGTGCTGGAGATATTTCCCTGAATGCCGGATTTTTTCCTGAAGAAGGAAAATATAACCGGACCGCATGTACCCGGTGCTATACACATTTCTCGTTTGATGGGGCTAAACGGCTGTCCTGGTGTTGTCCATGTAATGGCGGACGGATTAAAATGGGTGTGCGTGATCGTGCTCTCCTTCATGCAGGTGAAGGATTTTCAGTTCGCCCTCCCTACGTTCATATGGTTCCTCTGGGGGAAATCATCCGTACGGTGATGGGTGCATCATCTCCGCTGACGCGAAAGTGTCAGGCATTGTATACAAAGCTGACAGAAGTGTCTGGGTCAGAGATATCTGTTCTTATGGACATACCGTTGCCGGATATCTCCGCTGTAAACGATAAAGTGGCTCGTGTAATTTCAGATATCAGGGATGGGGTTGTTATTCTTCATCCGGGTGGTGGCGGAAAATATGGCACCCTTGCCTTTCCGACACTTTGCAATGAGTCCGAATTATAATGCTGAATTTTTCTTTCACGGATTATTGAAGAAATGAGTATACTGATCCATGTGGGCGGGGGGTGCACCTGGCAGATCCTATCCGGAGTATTATTGGAATGGATACATTATTTCCTGTATGTTCGGGTAATATTTTGTGGGGGATGTTTCACGGATCAATCGGATTTGAGAACGCCTCCTCCTGTTTGGTATTATCTATTTTCTGCCTTTGTTGCCAGTCCTTTATGTTCTCATTGTTCCGGGTGGCTGAAACCGGCTGCATCTGATTATATGTCTGTACAGTAATCCGGGGGGTGGCATGCCGGTTGGGGATGGGGGATGGGGGATGAAATCTCCGGGGCCGGAAATGTGGTTTTTATCTGCGCGTACTGGACGTCGGTTATCCTGTCTCACTGTTGTGGCGGAAATTGTTTTGATTTTTCTGCACAGGGGGATTTTTAAAATGATTTGTACTATTATCAACATTACGGCAGGAATTCTGGATACCATTGGCTGAGAGGGGTTATTTGATGATATATATTTGCTGATGGCAGGGTATTTTGCGCGTTTTTCATAAATCAAGGAAGAGAATTAATGTATGATCTTTACATTTCGCCCCATACTGAAAGGAAGGATTATACTTCGTAATGACCAAATTATTCAAAATGCTTGTCATCAAAAGGGAAGTGTGCGGCTACTGCGGTGCCTGTGTTTCGGTCTGTCCGGAAGGTGCACTCGAACTGGTAGATGCTTACCTTACTGTTGATCCTGAAAACTGTATCGAATGTGGGATATGTTCCAAAATCTGCCCTCTTGGTGCTCTGGAGATGAAGAATGCAGAATAAATATGATGTTCTGATTATTGGAGGCGGTCCTGGCGGGGCGATGGCCGGAAAGGCTGTAGCAGAAGCGGGCCTCTCCTGTTGCATTATAGAAAAGCGCCCGGCCATTGGTGCACCTGTACGGTGTGCAGAGGGTGTGGGGAATGAAATATCAGAACTTGTTGATCTGGACCCGAAATGGATCTCATCAAAGATTGAGGGTGCTCTGCTCGTTGCGCCGGATGGGCAGACTCTTGAACTGAATCCTGAAATGGCAGGGAATGAAGTTGGTTATGTCCTTGACCGAAAAATCTTTGATCGTGAACTGGTCTGGAAGGCAGCCAATGCAGGCTGTGATGTATTTGTCAAGTCACGTGCAAGCAGTGCAATCATAAAAGATGGCAAGGTCTGTGGTGCAACAATTGAGAGCGGGGGCAAAACCGTTGAAGTATATGCCGATGTGGTGATTGCTGCAGATGGAGTTGAATCCAAGTTTGCCCGCTGGTGTGGTATTGACACGACTGTCCCCATGGCAGAAATTGAGACCTGTGTGCAGTACCTTATGACCGATATTGATATTGATCCCGGTCTGAATGCGTTTTACCTTGGGCGTGAGGTTGCTCCCGAAGGATATGTCTGGATCTTCTCCAAGGGTGAGCGCACTGCAAATGTTGGTATCGGCATCTCCGGAAAGATGTGCAAAGAGGGTAAACGTCCAAAAGATTACCTGGATGCTTTCATTGCAGAACATTTCCCGAATGGCAAGATCATTGAGTTAATCGTTGGTGGTGTTTCTGCGTGCAAACCACTGGCCTGTACGGTAGCAGATGGTCTTATCATAGTGGGTGATGCCGCGAGGCTGAGTGATCCAATAACCGGTGGTGGAATTATCAATGCCATGTATACCGGAAAACTGGCCGGTGAGGTTGCGGCAGAATGCATTGCGTCCGGTGACTGCAGTAAAAAAGCTCTGATGAAATATGATACCGAATGGCGCAGTTCCAAGATGGGAAAGGGCCTGAAACGGAATTATCAGGTGAAAGAGATATTCATCAAACTCAAGGATGAAAAACTTAATTCAATCGTAAACTCTGTGAATAAGCTGGATATGGAGATATTTGATACCAAGTACCTTATTCGTGAACTGGTCAAATACAATCCCTGGCTCTTAAAAGATATCGGAACCCTCAAACGGTTGTTAGACTGAGTATTTCAGCTGCCGGTTGAGAATATGCAGACAATCTTTTTCTGCATCCTTTTTTGTGAACACAATTATTTTGTCGCCTTTCCTGATGCGCACTTTACCGCTGGGAATGATGATATCCCCTTTTTCTCTTTTGATTGCGATGAACACGAAGTCGGTTACCTCGAGTTCTTTAATTTCGTGATCAATCATCGGTGCATCATCATCAACATCTACTTCAAAGATGGATCCTCCCGGTATTGATGCAAGCTGGTGAAGATCTGTATTTTCTGACCAGAAATAGAGCCGTTCAGCAACAAGTTCGTCCGGGTTTTCACTTATGTGCACGCCAACCTCTTTGAACATCTCAGAGTGATCTACCTGGTTCACGATGGAAACTACGTTTGGAACATCAAATTTTTTTGCTAACCAGCAGGCCATCAGGTTTACTGCGTCATCACTTGTAGTTGCAATAAGTGCCTGTGCGCGGTCTATTCCGGCATCCAGAAGGATCGATTTATTGGTTGCATTTCCGGCAATAGCAAGGACATCATAATGGTCGATAATCTCGTTGCAACGCTCTTCATCCTGGTCGATTACTGCTACTGAATTCCCATTTTCAACCGACATGGCCGCAAGTGCCCTGCCGATACCTCCGAGACCAATGATGATGGTATACATCAAAATGCGTATCAATCACACCTATTGATATAGGTTGTGGATTGAACCGTATGTACGTGATCTGTGGTATCGATGAAGCCGGGAAGGGGTCTGTACTTGGCCCGATGGTCGTTGCTGGTGTATTGGCCTCTGATATGGCTGAGGTGGCAGCAACGGGCGTTGCCGATTCCAAAACCCTCTCCCGAAAACGTCGTGAGTCACTTTATGAAGTGATCACAGGAAAATTTGTTACTGCCTGTACAATCATCTCCGCTCAGGAAATTGACCGTCTCCGCGCAGAAATTTCAATGAATGAGATCGTTGCACGGGCACATGCGGATGTGATACGTCAGCTCCCCTGTGACACTGCATTTGTGGATGCATGTGATGTTAATGCAGAACGGTATGGGAGGACGGTTTCTGCATATGTGGGAGGAGATTGTTCGATTGTATCGGAGCATAAGGCAGACGTACGGTTTCCGTTGGTAAGTGCTGCTTCCGTTGTTGCAAAAGTTACCCGTGATCGATGCATTGACGGGCTTCATGAAGAATTTGGCAATTTTGGGAGCGGTTACCCGTCAGACCCGTATACAATACGGTTTCTTGAGACGTATATTTCTGAATTTACACGTCCTCCCTCCTGTGCCCGTTCGTCTTGGGAAACGACACGGAGAATCATGGATCGTCTCTCACAGCCATCTCTCTTCGATTTCTGATGCGATCCGGGTGGTATACAACTGTTTATAATCACTGAAGCCAACGATATACTGAATGGAATGGCTATTAATCGGCGTTATTGCAGTTATTGTTTATGCCCTCGTTGCTGGTTATATTAAATATGCACACCTGTGGGAGGATCATGTTACCTTTTATGGGCCCATTCTTGCACTAAAGACTGAAAAGGTAGCATTTTTTGATTATTTCAGGCGACAGGCAGGATTCTGGCGTGGATATGGGACCCTTGGCGCCATCCTTGTGGTTGTTATCTCAGTTGTTATGTCTGCACTTTTGGTTCTGGGAGTCTATAATTCAATGATGAATCCGCCTTCACCGGAAGGAATTTATGAACCACAGAATATTCTTGCTATTCCCGGAATCAATGATTTCATTCCGATTACTCTTGCAGTACTTATCGGGTTTTTCGTGACGCTTGTTGTCCATGAATTTGGGCATGCTATTCTCTGCAGGGTTGAGGATATCCGGGTAAAAAGCACGGGAATCCTCTTTGCCGTTATCCCTATCGGTGCTTTTGTAGAACCTGATGAGGAAGAGGTTGAGAGGGCTGCCCGTTCTTCAAAAATCCGGATGTATGGGGCCGGCATCACCAACAATATTGTTGTTGCACTGGTTTGTTTTGCTGCAATTGTTGTTTTAATGGGGATGGCTACGCCATCATCCACACCGGTGATTCAGGGGGTGTATATGGATTACCCTGCTGATCTGGCAGGAATTTCTCCTGATTCGATTATTTATGCTGTCAATGGAGTCATGGTGGAATCTGTAACTGATGTCTCAGACATTCTGCAGACCACCACTCCGGGAGATGCTCTGACAGTAACTACGCTGAAAGATGGCGTTCATTCTGATCATACTCTTATTCTGGAAGAGTGGCCTGAAGAGCTGAGCAATAAGTCGGGTGGATTTATGGGTGTTGTGTATTATTCCCCTGAATCGGCTGAATATTTGTTCAACAATCTCATAAAAAGTCCTCTTGGTCCTCTTCTTCTGCTCTATGTGCCGATAAACACTGTCATTGATGATGACAGCATGAATCTTGGGATTCTGGCTTTTGATGTGGCATATGTGGATATGTGGGAGGTGCCTTTTTCCGGATTCTGGGGGGTAATTCAGATACTTTTCTGGACATTCTGGTTCAATCTGGCGGTTGGAACATTTAATGCGCTTCCGTTTATTCCACTGGATGGGGGTTATATCATGCAGGAAGGTGTTGCACGATTTTTTGAAAAGCGGGGCCGCAGTGACCTTGCACCAATCGTGGTATCGGTTATCAGTTCACTGATGATAGCGGTTATTCTTCTTCTGCTGATCATTCCATACATTTTTGGCTAAAAACTCTTTTTTAATACACATTTTTGCAGCTGTACTGATGAATCAGATTACGGATTTTCTGCTGACACGAAAAACTATGCTTATGTATAATATGTGTGTAATAGAAAAGTATCATTATAGGAAAAGGTATTTGCATATATGTCGCGAATTCCGGCAAATAAACTGTATGCCCTTGGCTGGTACAATGAAGGCATTGCTCATCTGAAGATCAATCAGTTTGAAGAAGCGATGCAGTTTATTAATACAGCACTTGATGCATTACCGGAAAATCCTGATTTCTTAATTGGGAAGGGCGATGTGTATCTTTCTCTTGGAAATTATGAAGAGGCCTATTATTATTATCGAAAGGCCGCTGATAATGAACCGGAGAATTTTCGTGCATGGCTGAATATGGGAACCGCACTCATGCGCCTGGAAAATTATACTGATTCTCTTGGGTGCTTTCGCCAGGCAAACAAAATAAAAAATCATGATGGAGAGGTCTGGCTCGGAATTGGTATCTGTCTCCTCAATCTTGGCGAAACGGATGAAGCTTCAAATGCACTAAAGACTGCAATTCGTTTAAAGCCGAATCAGCCTGCACTCTGGTATCATCTTGGGAGAATTGAGCGTGATACGGGGAAGGCTCTGAAACTCCTTATGCGTGGATACCGGATGGATTCAAACAATATTGATATTCTCCTTGAAATGACCCGGATTTATATCCAGCTGGGAAATCAGGAAGAGGCGGGGAAGGTGCTTGAACGGGCATATGAATTATCTCCCAAAAATCAACGTGTTGTTGAGATGATGGAATACTATGTTCTGGAAACGACCTGGAATGAAGTATTTGATAAATCGTATCATGAAAAATCAGAAGATGAGGAATTCTCTCATCATTGATTTGTAAGCATTGCAATCCGTGATCCTTTCTGTACGCCAATTGAATCTGCAATCGGAATGCATTTGACTGTCATGCAGTATGCAACAGGGGGGAGCCCTTCAATCTCGGTCAGGGATTCGTAATTTGCCATCCCTTTTGCAATGATGATTGTGGCACTCGCAATTGCGCTCAGAAGCTCTTCTGGTGCCAGGTCTGGATTATATCCGAGTTCAGCGACTCCATTGGTATTGGTCAGAAGGGCATCACATATGGCATCTATTCCTGCTGTATGTGCATCTTCCAGTGTTGCGTCGTTGATAATAGGTCCTCCGCGAACAACTACTGTGATGTGGGATCCCTGTTCCTTCAGAAAACGTATCAGGTATGAATCGAAGATAATCTCTCCACAGTTATCGCAGAAAAATACTACCCGATCAGAAAGTCCTAAAATCTGCTCAGTATCATCAATTGTCAGACCTTTTTCAAATTCATTTGAAAAATGTGCAACAAGGTTTTGCGTCACTGCATGTTCTTTCGATCCATAATCAAGGGTGTTTCCAATAATTGCTGCGAGGCAGAGGTCGCGAAAATCCATAGTCCCGGTGATCACTTTTTCGCATGCATCGCGCGCATCAGAATTGTCCTTTTCTTTTAATGACTTATATGGATCTATGGATCCCATCTCTTCATATGCAAGACGGTGAACTCTGCTTGAGATTTTGGGTGCTGCCTCATTCCTTTTGCAAAGCTCTGTGAGAAGATTTCTGCATTTTTCTGTGATTTCTCCTGTTTTTTTGGGATCTGTGCAGATCAGATCACAATTATATTTGATGCGTGAAAGGAGGCAGTCAAAACAACGTTCAGTAATTTTCATATGAATTCCAAAAAAATAATGGGGCCACTGCGATTCGAACGCAGGTCAGAAGACCCCCAGTCTCCTAGGATGGTCCAGGCTACCCTATGGCCCCGCCTTATAGTGTATGTTTGCTTTCTTTATCTAACTTCCTTTTTGAAAATTAGAATTTGGTATTTTTAAAATCCTCAACATTCTTTGTAAGTACCTCAATCTCATTTGATGTCAGATTTACCTTCCCGTTAAGGTTGTTCATTTCTGTTAACAACTGGTTAATTCGTGTATGCATTAGTTTTACCACAAAAAGAAGGAAAACAATAACCATTCCGAACAATACCAGCATCACTCCTTCTGCAGTCGTGACAATCATTTTTTTCCCTTGAATATTGAACGAGCAAGTCTGTCAATGAAGCTTTCTCGTGATTTTTCGTTCTCCTCGTTTTCTGAATATGGTGTTCCGGCAATGTTAGCTGCAATTCTTCTGTAAGCTTTTGCTGCATCCGAATCCGGATATTTAACCACTATTGGTGCTTTATAAGCAGCTGATCTGCGGGTATTCGGATCCTCGGGAACGATTCCTATCACTTTCACTCCGAGGACCTCCTCCATTTTTTGCTTTGAAACTTCTGTGTTTTCCATCGTTGCACGTGTAAGTATGGCACCTTTTACGCTTCCTCCCACAAGCTCTGTCAGTATTTTTGTCTTCAATGCATCCACCATGGACGATAATTCCGGATTAACAATCAGAATCACTTCATCTGCGATGGCGAGCGGAATCACACCGTCCCGACTAATTCCTGCTGGTGCGTCGATGATGAGAAATTCACATTTCCCAATCAGTTCACGCATTACATCCCGCAATCTGTCTGGATCAGCATTCTGAAATCCTTTCAGTGATATGCCACTCGGAACAACTTTGACGCCACATGGTCCTTCGTAGACCGCCTCAGATACCTTTGCGTTTCCTGCAAGAACTTCGTGAAGTGTAATGGGTACGTCTTCCAGCCCCATGATGATGCCGAGGTTTGCCATCCCCATGTCAGCATCCATCACGTACGTTTCTTTTCCCAGTTCAGCAAGGCATGTGCCAAGGTTAGCTGATGTTGTGGTTTTACCCGTTCCCCCTTTTCCTGACGCTATAGTGTAAACTTTAACCATGAATACCTCTCAAATTCGTGGATTATACACACTAGTTCTGTGGTTTTGTATTATTTAATATGTATGGGTTATTGCAAATCAAATTCGATGTTTAAAAAAGCCTTTCAAATTAAAGTTTCCACAATTATTATATGCTGATGTAAAAAAAACTGAATAAATTTTAAATACTTATAGCCAATGGGAAAGGATTGACTTTCCGTCCCGTATCATCATGTCTGCCCGTTCCCCGGGAATCTTTTGCGTAGTTCTGCATAATATCAGAATTTCTTCGCCCCTGTATTCGAGAGGGATGATGTGGGTGTCACCAATTTCTGTTATTGCATTTACCTGATATCTTGCGGTAAGGTTTGCTGCCTCCTGCTCGCTGTCCGCATGTGATGAGGCAATTGAAAACCCGTCCTTTGATGCCAGTGTTGCTGAATCAAGGTCATATTTTATGGTGTAGCGTTTCATGCTGTCATTGATGTCAGAAACTCCTTCTGTGAGATTGACATCGTGTATGGCGGGATTTTTCGGTTCCGGAATAATCTCTTCTGCCTGTTGTTCTTTTCTTTCTTCCTGCTTTTTTTGTGTCTGCGTTTCTTCACGAATTATCGTCTTGGTTCCATCTGCCACCTTATGCTGAAGATCAAACACTTTGTATGTCAGAACTATCAATGCAATAAACAGGATAACAACGATAATGCCCAGAATAATCAGATAACTATCTTCAATCATTTATGTCTCCGGTCCGTTTTTTTTGGCTTTTCTGTCATTTATCAGGTATTCGAGATCAAGTTCTTTTATAACATCTCTGAAATTATCCCGCACTCTGGATTCCATCAGTTCCATGTCCATATTTTCAAGGGTGTTAACTTGTTTTGCAAATTCATCCAGTTCGTCATCATCCGGTATGTCTGTAATCTCCACGCCATGCTTCGATATTTCGGTGATGCTGGTCTGTTCTGGTGCTCCTGAATTTTTGTCCTCTCTTTTGGAATTCGGCTCCCCGACATCTTCTTCAGTATTTTCGTCGAAGTGATTTTGATTATCTTCAATAATTTCCTTGGATAATGACCGAATTGATACTCCCGTTCCTTTGGTCCAGGTATTGGCCCAATATCCATCATTGAATTCCAGTGCAAGATCCATCTGCTGGTGGGACAGATCGTACAGTTCGGCTGTTACCTTCTTTCCGAAGTCCTTTTGGATATCTCTGGTCGCTTCTTCCCCATATTTGGGGGGGTAATCAATCATGATGCACATTCCGTTACGATAAATAATGGAGGCTTTCCGAACACCTATGTCTATTACCATATATCCTGAGAAATTTTTCTCTTCAGCAAAATTGATAATATTAAGGAGGGGGACTGATTTTTGGATTGCGACAAATTTCCCTCTTGGAAGCTGGAAATCACTTTTTGGTTTTCTAATCTTTGGATTTACTGCAGGGCGGAATTCAAATAATGTGTTAATGTCCTTTGTTGAGTCCGGCCTGATTGAGTCCTCCGAGAGCTGCTGACGTTTTACTTCAGCCATAATTTTTGAATCTGGTACTATTTCCTTCTCCTCTTTTTTTATCGGCAAGGGATTTTTTTTGGGAAAAACAACGGTGCAGTCAACATTAAATTCGGTACTCAGTCCAATCTGTGTCTCGGTAAATGTGTACAGTTCCGCAGATACGCTGGATGGATCCTTTTCAATTCGTTTATATGCGTCAAATCCACAAAATTGTCCTGTTTTTGCCAGTATGCATCTGCCTTCCCTGAATACGATGGATGCATTACCCGAATTCAGGTATATATTGCAATGGCCGGTGAATTTTTGTCCAGAAATTTCTTTAAAGAGTATGGATGGTTGAATATCCTTCTTAACTGAATGCAGCGTCCCCCGAGGCAATTGCATACTATTTAAAAATTAAAATTGTGATGTAATAAATCTGTTGTCTTTTTCCAATTTTTACTGGTCGATTTTCTGATGATGCAGATTCAACAAATGAATGGGTTACACGAAAATATTGAATAGATATATGTGATATGGGATCCAATCTGGACATAACCTCAAAATCTACCCGGGGCGTGGCCGTGAGTAATATAGCTTCAATTAAAAGGCAGGTTGCAACATATCTGGATGAATGTATGGCCCTTGATGGCGTTTCAGGGTGTGCTGTTGTTTCACGCACAGGTGCGCTCATAGGCCAAAGGATGGATCGGAGTCTTTCTGCTCTGTCTTTTGCAGCGATGGGTGCTACTATTCTTGGTTCATCGGAGGCAGCGGCAAGTATGGTGCATTTTTCGCGTCCTTCTTCAGTTTTTGTTGAAGTTGATGACGGAGGGATTCTCGTCCTGGGTGCCGGTAATGATGCGCTAATAACGGTAATTATTAATAAATCGGCCGATATACAATCATTAAAAAGGGAACTGGCGGTTATTGCGGATAATATTGGGGAGGAGTAGATATGTATACAATTCTGATCGTTGATGACAGCCCGATGATCGTTGACGTATTTGTTGCCATGCTTGAACGGGGCGGTTATCGGCCTATTGCAGCATATAGCGGCAACGAGTGTCTGGAAGTGCTGGAGGATGTAAGGCCTGACCTTATTCTTCTGGACATTATGATGGAGCCGATGGATGGGTGGGAAACGCTTGAAAATATAAAAATGAATGCATCGACTGCTGATGTTCCGGTGATGATGCTCACGGCCAAACAGCTGACTCCTGATGAAGCACAGGAGTATGGTGCTTATATTGAAGATTATATCATGAAGCCGACTACTCACCGTCAGCTGTATGATGCTATAGAATATGTGCTGAAACGTCAGGAAAAGATCAATAAGGATATCGAGGCAGCAAAGGGCAGGGGTACTGATGCGCAGATTATTGAAGAATATGAGCGACTGAGCAAAAGTGCGGATGTATCCCGTCGTCTTCTGAAGATACTGGAATCTACCTATAATCTCAATGATTCTAACGTTAAAGTCGGGGAAAATATTCAGCAGGCTATTGAAAGCATGGAGATGAGTATTAAATTCCAGGAAGAACGGCTTGAACAGATCTCAAAAGAATGTCTTCACCTAAAAAAATAAAAAAATCTATTTTTGCTCTTTTCCAAGGTAAATTATTGCTATTGTCAGGATGAGCACAGCCAAAATTGCGAGTATTACTTCTCCCAGGAGAAGTGTTGTTAATGGCTCTGTGTCAAAAAACAGCAGCCTTCTGACCATGGCGGTGATGCCCGCTATTAGTATGGGTCGTATCTGTATTGTGTGTGTCCGCAGATAGCCCGTTACGGTTTCCATAATTTCGATGATGACGATTGTCAGGAGTACTGCATGCAATGCCTTCATCATGCCTGATTCCTTTGACCCGGTTATCATCATTTCAAATCCGGCGGTGGCATCAAAGAGTGATAGGGCGGCGAGGATGAGCAGGACTATTGCTATGAGTATATAGATCAGGTAGGTCCCTGAAGAAAGAATGTCGACAATTTTTTCTTCCATTTGTTCATATTCTTTTTTCATTTCATCTGCCCTTTGACGACAATACAATTTGGTGTTTCCATGCATTATCTATCTTTACATTGCGTGTCGCAGGGTGTGTTTATAAAACATTTGGTGCTATATGCGCGGGATTCATTCCTTTTCTGGGGAAATTGCAAAATCCTGTTTTTAAGTGTGAGATACATTTATATACTTCCAAATCCCACTAATTATGCTGATTCCATCAGTAATCAGGGCCCATAGCTCAGCCAGGAAGAGCGCCTGGCTTTTAACCAGGTGGTCGGGGGTTCAAATCCCTCTAGGCCCGTTGCCACAAAGGCATGTGGCGCAATGTATGATTTTTTGCGGTGATGCATCTGAAAAAAATCAGGTACTGATCAGGGGCGTTAGATGGACACCAAAGATTTTTCTGTAATTGAACATGTGATGGTTCCAGAACATCACGTAATGACCCGGGAGGAAGTAGAAGATCTTCTGCAGAAGTATGGGATCTCCTATGACCAGTTGCCCAAAATCTATCATGATGATCCAGCTGTGAAGACGATTGATGGAAATGTCAATGATGTTATTCGAATTGTAAGAAACAGCCAGACGGCAGGCCGTGCGGAATCATTCCGGATGGTTGTCAAGAGGCCGAAAAAATAAACCTATTGAGGGTGATCTCTCTGCTTGATACAAATGTACTATCTTCAGCCTATTTTTCACGGGAACATGTAGCACGCCATCAGCTGGATTCATATAATAATTTTCTGGATTTCAATCTTCAGAAAGTTGTGGATGAACAGCGGATCATTGAGACTGATATTGGTCAGCGTGGGAAAGACAATGAACCCGTGTGGGTTGAACTTGGAAAAATTGAAGTTTTAAAACCAGTTGTAAGAGAAGCGGACGGTTCCCAGTCCGGCCTGTTTCCCTGTGAATCCCGACTGAGAAACCTGACCTATGCAGCACCAATTCGGCTTGATATGGTGCTTGTTCAGGGTGATGAGCGCCAGGAGGCTATTGTAACTACCATTGGCCAGTTACCGGTAATGGTTGGTTCGCAAAGTTGCAATCTGTTTGGAATGTCTGATGAGGAACGGATCTCTTTTGGGGAAGATTCTCATGACCCGGGTGGTTATTTCATCGTTAATGGTTCAGAACGTGTTTTAATGACCCTTGAGGATCTTGCCTCCAATAAGATTATGACCGAATACACGGAGCGCTACAATGAGAGAATTTACGTTGCGAAAGTATTCTCCCAGTTCCGTGGATATCGTGCTCTTGTCATTGTCGAACGAAACAGGAAAAATCTTCTTGAGGTATCGTTCCCGTCCGTTGCCGGCCACCTCAGATATGTGGACCTGATGCGTGGACTGGGACTGGGCAATGATCTCGATATTGTGCATGCAGTTTCTGACGATGAGCAGATCCTTACCTTCATGATGCAGAATCTTGAAGAGAGTGAGTGCGATGACACCGAAGAGGGTATCATGTATGTCGGGAAAAAGCTTGCTCCGAACCAGACGAGGGATTATCAGCGCAAACGAGCAGAATTTGTTCTGGATAATTATCTTCTTCCTCATCTGAACTATCTGATGCCGGAAGGACTGAAGGAAGAGGATCCCGGATACCAACAGGCAACGGAGAGTGTCAGGCTTGCAAAGGCATATTTCCTTGGAAGGATGGCCGAGGCATGTTTTGATCTGGTTCTCGAGAACCGGCGGATTGATGACAAGGATCATTACTCTAACAAGCGGCTGAAACTTGCCGGAGATCTGATGGAGGATCTCTTCCGGATTTCGTTAAACCGGCTGACCCGTGATGTTAAGTATCAGCTTGAGCGTGCAAGCATGCGGCACCGTGATCTCTCTATAAGCACTGCTGTTCGTGCAGATGTGCTGACAGAGCGTCTGCTCCATCCACTTGCCACAGGAAACTGGGTCGGTGGACGTACTGGTGTTTCACAGCTTCTCGACAGGATTGATCACATGGCAGTTGTGTCCCACCTGAGAAGGGTTATCTCTCCACTGTCACGTTCACAGCCCCATTTCGAGGCTCGTGATCTGCACCCGACACAATGGGGGCGGATTTGTCCTTCTGAGACTCCTGAAGGTCCGAATTGTGGTCTTGTGAAGAACTTTGCACAGATGGTTGAGATCTCAAAAGGTGTTCCTGATGAGCAGGTAATTAACAGAATGCTCTATAATCTTGGTGTTGAAGAACTGAAACGGGAGGTATTATGAGCAACAGTCATAAAAAGTCCCGTGTTTTTGTAGACGGTGCGCTGATAGGTCTTTCGGATACCCCCAATGAGTTGGTTGCCCGGGTCCGAAAGATGAGGCGGCGGGGTGAACTTTCGTCTGAAATTAACATCTCGTACAAGGAATACAACAAGGATATTATCATTCACACCGACAGGGGCCGTGCCCGCCGCCCGCTTATCGTAGTTGAGGAAGGGAAGCCACTGGTCACTGAGGAGGATCTCGAGTGGCTGAAGTCAGGTGAAATTGACTTTACCGATCTCATCTCCCGTGGAATCGTGGAGTATATCGATGCAGAGGA
Organism: Methanogenium sp. S4BF; assembly: GCF_029633965.1. NCBI lineage: Archaea > Methanobacteriati > Methanobacteriota > Methanomicrobia > Methanomicrobiales > Methanomicrobiaceae > Methanogenium > Methanogenium sp. S4BF. The sequence goes on from NZ_CP091277.1 coordinate 294,793, forward strand.
AGAGGAAGACCTTTTCATTGCCATGAATGAGTTCGAAATCACACCTGAACATACCCATCTTGAGATTGATCCTGCACTGATTCTTGGTATCGGAGCAGCACATGTTCCATTCCCGGAACACAATGCATCACCTCGTGTCACCATGGGTGCAGGTATGATCAAACAGGCTCTCGGATTTGGCTGCTCGAATATGAAGCTTCGTCCGGATACCCGTGGTCATCTTCTTCACTATGCGCAGAAGCCTCTTGTGCATACACAGACCTCTGAGATTATTGGCTCTGATGACCGGCCTGCCGGTCAGAATCTCGTTGTTGCCATTCTTTCGTATGAAGGGTTCAATATTGAGGATGCTCTCATTTTCAACCGGGCATCTATCGATCGCGGTGTTGGGCGCTCACACTTTTTCAGAACGTATGACGGAGAAGAACGCCGGTACCCCGGAGGTCAGGTTGACAAAATCGAAGTGCCCGATGAGGAAGTATCCGGAGCGCATGGTGCTGAATATTATCAGAACCTGGACACTGACGGAATAATCAACCCCGAGACCGTTGTTCATGAAAAAGATGTTCTTATCGGTAAAACCTCTCCTCCCCGTTTCCTTGAGGAGCCGTCCGGTGAGCTGATTACTGTTGAGAAGCGTCGTGATACCTCGGTTACCATGAGGAGCAATGAGCGGGGTATTGTTGATACGGTCATCCTGACTGAGGGAGAGAACAGCTCCCGTCTTGTGAAGGTCCGTACCCGTGACCTCAGGGTTCCGGAAGTTGGTGACAAATTTGCATCACGTCACGGACAAAAAGGTGTCGTGGGGCTTATCGTTCCTCAGGAAAATATGCCCTTTACTGAGGCAGGCATTGCACCCGATCTTGTCATTAATCCGCATGCAATTCCATCACGTATGACCATCGGTCATATGCTGGAGATGTTGGGTGGTAAGGTTGGCTCCATGGAAGGACGCCGGATTAAAGCTACGGCATTTTCCGGAGAACCTGAGGAGAGTCTCAGGAAATCGCTTGCATCTCTTGGATTTTCCCATAATGGGCGTGAAGTGATGCGGGATGGTATTACCGGAAGACAGTTCCACGCTGACATTTATATTGGCGTCATCTATTATCAGAAGCTGTATCACATGGTGTCCTCGAAGATGCACGCCAGATCACGTGGCCCCGTGCAGGTCTTAACCCGTCAGCCAACAGAAGGACGTGCCCGTGAGGGTGGTCTCAGGTTTGGTGAGATGGAGCGTGATGTCATGATCGGACACGGCGCGGCAATGGCCCTGAAAGAGAGGCTTCTTGATGAGTCTGACAAGGTCGAACAGTTTGTCTGTGCAAAGTGCGGCATGATTGCGTTCCTCGATCGGAACAGAAATGTAACGCGCTGTCTGGCATGTGGAAATGAGATCGATATCTATCCGGTTGAGATGAGTTATGCTTTCAAACTGCTCCTGGATGAGATGAAGAGTATGGGTATTGCACCCAGGATGCACCTGGAGGACCAGGTATAGGGGGGTAAAAAATATGCCAAGTCCAAAACGAGTGGGGAAGATTGAGTTTGGTCTTCTCTCTCCAAAAGAAATCCGTAAGATGAGTGTACGGAAAATTATCTGGGCAGATACCTACGATGACGATGGTTTTCCCTATCCCCAGGGTCTGATGGATCTTCACCTCGGTGTTATTGACCCGGGATTACGGTGTAAAACATGTGGTAACAAGGCATCAGACTGCCCGGGGCATTTTGGCCACATTGAACTGGCCAAACCGGTCACTCATGTTGGATATACACGACTGATTCGGAAATTACTCCGTGTAACCTGTCGTGAATGCAGCCGTCTTCTGCTGAGTCCGGACGAAGTACACAAGGTGCTTGGTCCTGAAGATGAGCGGAATTCGGATGTTATCTCTGAAAAAGATATCAAAAAAGAGCGGATTTGTCCGCACTGCGGTGCCCAGCAGAATAAGATCAACTTTGAGAAGCCAACAACATTTTCAGAGATCTGGACTGATGAAACCGGCCGCAAGGTAGATCACAAGCTGACTCCTGCTGATATCCGGAGTCGTCTGGAAAAGATACCTGACGAGGACCTTCGCCTCCTTGGAATTAACCCCGATGTTGCCCGTCCTGAGTGGACCCTTCTGACGGTTCTTCCTGTGCCTCCTGTTACGATGAGGCCATCGATTATTCTTGAGAACGGACAGCGTTCTGAAGATGATCTGACGCACAAGCTTGTTGATATCATCCGTATTAATCAGCGATTCAAGGAGAATCAGGATGCTGGTGCTCCGCAGTTGATCATCGAGGATCTCTGGGAGCTGCTGCAGTATCACGTGACAACCTACATGGACAATGAGGTTGCAGGCTGTCCACCGGCACGACACCGTTCCGGCAGGCCTCTCAAGACTATATCCCAGCGTCTGAAGGGTAAGGATGGCCGTTTCAGAGGATCACTTTCCGGTAAACGTGTGAACTTCTCAGCACGTACAGTCATTTCACCCGATCCGAATATGAGTATCGGTGAGGTGGGTATTCCTCTTGCTGTTGCAAATGAGATGAGTGTCCCTATCCGTGTAACTCCGTTTAATATCGAAGAAGTCAGGGCGATGGTTCTGAAAGGTCCGAATCGGAAATCACTGACAGAGTCATGCGGTGCAAATTATGCAATCCGGCCTGACAACAGAAGAGTCAGACTGAATGATCTCACCTGTGAGACTGTTGCTGAACAGCTTGAACCCGGGTGGACAGTTGACCGTCAGCTGAGAAACAATGACATTGTTCTCTTCAACCGTCAGCCCTCTCTTCACCGGATGTCAATCATGGCTCACCGGATCATTCTGATGAACGGAAGAACATTCCGCCTGAATCCTGCGGTATGCCCACCATATAATGCGGATTTTGATGGTGATGAGATGAACCTTCATGTCCCACAGACCGAAGAGGCACGGGCTGAAGCCCATATGCTTGCGTCTGTATATGAGAATATTCTCTCACCACGTTTTGGTGGACCGATCATCGGAGGCATCCACGATCACATCTCAGGTATCTTCCTCTTAACCCATACGCTGCGGTGGTTTACCAAGGAGGAAGTGATCTCATTAATTAAGTTTAATCCGCCTGAACACCTCCCCAAACCCGGCAGGGTAGAGGATGGAAGAGAATACTGGTCAAATAAACAGGTATTCTCAATGATCCTCCCTGACGACCTGAACCTTGTATTCCGTGCCAGTTCGTGTAAGGACTGTGCGGTATGTAAAAAGGGCGAATGTGAGCAGGATTCATATGTGCAGATTGCCAATGGAGAACTCCTGACCGGAACAATCGATAAGAAATCAATTGGTGCGTTCAAGGGGAATATTCTTCAGCGGACTATTCGGCAGCATGGACAAAGGCGCGGTGCACAGTTTATTGATGATGTCACCAAGCTCTCAATCCGTGCAATTATGTTTGATGGGTTTTCCTTCGGAATTGATGACGAAGATCTCTCAAAGACCGAGTATAAGCAGATTGACGAAGGACTTGACGAAGCGATGCGCGACGTCGAACGCCGGATTCAGATCTATGAAGAAGGTCAGCTTGAACCGATGCCCGGCCGAACGCTCGAAGAGACTCTCGAGATGCAGATCATGCAGGTGCTTGGCAAGGCCCGTGATAAAACTGGTGAGATTGCAGGGCGTCACCTTGGTCTGTCCAACAGTGCTGTGGTAATGGCTGTCAGTGGTGCGCGTGGTTCAATGTTGAACCTTACCCAGATGGCAGGTTGTATCGGTCAGCAGGCAGTGCGTGGTGAGCGTATTACCCGTGGATATGAAGACCGTACATTACCTCATTTCAAACGTGGGGACCGGGGTGCTCCTGCTCATGGATTTGTGCGCAACAGCTACAAAAGCGGACTGACACCGACTGAGTTCTTCTTCCACGCGATTGGTGGTCGTGAAGGTCTTGTCGATACTGCGGTTCGTACCTCACAGAGCGGATACCTACAGCGGAGAATGATCAATGCACTTCAGGATCTGAAGGTGGCATATGATCTGACTGTCCGCACAACAGGCGGGAGAATTATTCAGTTCCAGTATGGTGAAGACAATACCGATCCTTCAAAGGCTTGTTTTGGAGATCCGGTCGATGTCCGGGGAATTCTTGAAAATGTGCTAAAGGAGGAGGTCTGATGGATTCCAGAATGATTGAAGAGATCGATGCAGCACAGATCCCGGAAAAAACGAAGACCGACCTGAAAAAATTAATGGAAGGTCATGCGGTCTCTTCAGAGCAGTTTGAAGAGATTATGCGGCAGGTACACTATGAGTATGGGAAAACCCGCATTGAGCCGTGTGAAGCAGTAGGTGTCATTGCAGCACAGTCTATTGGTGAGCCTGGCACGCAGATGACCATGCGAACATTCCACTATGCGGGTGTCGCTGAAATTAACGTTACCCTGGGTCTGCCACGTCTCATTGAGATTATGGATGCACGAAAAAGTCCATCCACACCCACAATGACCATCTATCTGGAAGGGGATTATGCCAATAATCGTGACCGTGCCCGTGATGTGAGCTGGCAGATTGAGGCAACACGCCTTAATGAGTTTGGCGATGTTGCAACCGATCTCGTTCAGATGATGGTGACGGTAAAAATAAACCGTGAAGTATGTGAAAAACGTAAAATCACGGTTGAAGAGATCATTGAACGGGCCCCGGATAAAATCAGGCAAAAGCGCCATTACCGTGAATTTGAATCTGAATCGGATATTGATAACGAGTTGCTGATCTTCTACCCAAAGGACCGTGAGAGTTATCAGAATCTGTTTCAGATGGCAAATCATGTGCGCGATGTAATTGTGCAGGGTATAGACGATATTGAGCGTGTTGTTGTCAGAAAGGAAGGTGGAGAGTACATTCTTTATACCGAAGGCTCAAATCTTAAGGATGTATTCAACGTGGGCGGTGTTGACAAAAATCGTACACGGACAAATAACATTGCTGAGATCTCGGAGGTTCTGGGAATCGAAGCTGGCAGAAATGCAATCATCGATGAAGCTCTGAGCACGCTGCGTGAGCAGGGTATCGATGTTGATGTTCGCCATATAATGCTGGTTGCGGATATGATGTGCATGGAGGGTGAAGTCAAACAGATCGGACGTCACGGCATTGCCGGTGAGAAAGAGAGTGTTCTCTCCCGTGCAGCATTTGAAGTAACAGTAAATCACCTGCTCGATGCAGCAGTAGCAAATGAAGAAGATATCCTCCAGGGTGTCACAGAAAACGTCATCGTCGGCCAGCCAATTCAGCTTGGAACCGGAGATGTAAAATTAATTGCAAAACCATTTAATTAGGAGCAAAATTATGGATTTCGAAAGCTCGTTGCGCCGTGCAATAAAAACAGGAAATGTATTAAGCGGCCAGAAATCAACAAAAGAATGCATTGAAAACAAGACAGCCAAGATGGTTGTTGTTGCTGAGAATTGCCCGGAAGAATTTGTAGCATACCTTTCTGGTAAACAGGATACCTTCATCTATACCTATGACGGTTCAAGCGTAATGCTTGGAAAAGCATGTGGGAGACCTCACATGGTAAGTGCCCTTGCAGTTGTCGATGCCGGGGAGTCTGACATCCTTTCACTAAAGAGGGCATAATATGGGAGAAATTGTACTGAACGAGCAGAGCCTTCAGCTGATGTCTCAGTTTGAACAGCTGACCGGTGCAGGAAGTAGGGACTGCATCATCGACGAGAGAAATGAACGTCTGATCTTCGTTATAAATCCGGGTGAGATGGGCCGTGCTATTGGAAAGCAGGGCTCAAGCATCAAGAAAGCATCTGATGAGTTAGGGAAGCGCATTGAGGTTGTCGAATTTTCCGATGATGCCGAACAGTTCCTCAGGAATTGTTTCCTCCCTGCACGTGTTACGTCAGTTATCTTTGAAGAAAATGAAGATGGTGACCTTGTCGCGTTTATCGATGTTATCGAAGAAGACCGTGGCATTGCAATTGGCAAGGCCGGGAAGAATATTTTCAAGGCAAAGTGTCTTGCAGAACGTCAGCACGATATTACGAATGTTCAGCTCGTTCAGGATGACGCTGAATAATTCCGTCTTTTTTTTAGAAAATTATTTGTTCTTATATGCTCAGCTGAGTGCATGAACGTTGCATCAGGTGTCATAGAGATATGATTCAGGATATTGCATATCTGGTGGTTTTCGGCCTTCCTCTTGTGGTGGTTGCCGGTATTGCGACACTTCTTGGTTTTGCCGGTACTGCAGCAATTGCACTGGCACACCGGAGGGGAATAAAGCAGGCCTCCTTCACCCTGCATTATCGGTTTGCGATATTCTCTCTGGCCCTTGGGGTATTTCATGCCGCACTGGCGTTATCGGTGTACTATGGATTTTGAGCTCCGGCAGGATCAGAGGATTATTGTCTCACTTCCTTTTCCGGTATTATGTTTAAAGAGGGGAGCATCGGTGTCAGCCTGTGCCCAAATAATGGTGACTTCCGTACCAGCTGCCAGCACTTTATCATAGGGGTCTTTGGTATCTGTTCTTCGGGAAAATTCGACAACAGTGCCGTCTGCCTGTTCGATTGCATTGAATTCAAGGATATCAAATGTTCCCCCAAGTTCTGTGTCACGGGGGTGGGGGCCGGTTATTCCCGTTGAGAACATGTCATATATGTAGGGGATTCCGTCGACGGTTCCTCCGAGGATAATATCTGCATCTTTCATACGATTCGTTGGCTCAAACCCAATGCCTGCCCAGCCTGAAGATGTGGTTTCAAGGCCCAAAAAAATGGTTTCATTCACGAACCTCCAGTGAATGACAAAATTACCGTCATTTACGGAAAGAGACTTTGCATATTCATCCTCAGCAATCACGCCGTCAGGACTCCAGGGGTAAAACCCCTGTGATTCCTCTATTGTCGTGTCTGGTGGTATCTCATCTGAGCATCCGGCGACAGCTACTATCAGGAGAAATACCGCACATATTTTTACTGCATCCATGACCATCTGGTATGGGTGAGAGATAATAAAGTTAGGGGCTGCCTGATCTGGTCTTCATCCATGTGGAGAGAAGTCCGAAACAGCCTGTCAGCATCATGTCGCCATACGGTGACGCCTGATATGCATCCGGAATGAGGAGTCTGCGGTTTGGGCCGGTAACGGCGATGAGTGACGAACTGCATGCGTGGTGTACTGCTGCTCCATGCCCGTTGTCATCAAATACCTCTTCATTTGTCAGAGAGCCTTTCTGGAGTTTTGTAAGGTAATCCCGGCATGTTCCGCTATTCAGCAGCACTCCTGTGTGATGTTCAAAAACTCCGCAGATCTCTTCTCCCACTATGGTAAAAGCCAGTGTATGGCCGTTTCCTGCATTTACGATGGTCACACCCTTGTCCCGGGCATCCCGCACAACCGGGTCCTGAAGTGCACCCAGCACTGCGGCAGCGCCGGTATCCATTACAAGTGCATGAGGCTCTGTCTCAAGAATTGCATGCATCCTGGTCATCGATGCATCCGGGGGATCCTGAATGAGTGAGCTGATATTCCAGTTTCCTCTTTCAAGAGTCTCTTTCAGATGGAGAAATCTGAATTTTCGGTTGCTCATATGCGGACTATAGCCGTGGTCCTGCACTGCGACTGCCAGATTTTTTGGATATTCAATGCCAAACCGTGAAAATGTCTCCTTCAGTTCGGCTTTCATATAATCCCCGGTCCGGATAATGAAGGCATCTTCCGGAGGGGTATCGGTGATCGTAACGCCGATGCTCTTAACGTAATCAAGATTGTCACGAATAGATAGCGCTGCTGAGGGTGTTGCAGAGAGCTTCAGACCTTTTGGAAGCCATTGCTTAATGGTCTGGGTATTTTTCCCTCCCCCCATCACAGGCCCTTCGAGATGGACTGCTTTTCCCTCTGCTGCAGCCTTCTCAATTGCCATCCCTGTTATCACATTTGGTGACGGCAGAACCATTTTGATTGAGTTTTCAATAGGCTGGTTCGGTGAATAGAGTAATATGTCCTGTGTCCCCTTCCCTACGTCAAGGAGGAGGATCGGTTCGGATGGCCCTCTCATGATTCATTCAGTATGGGAGGTGAAAATAGTTAAACTTCTACCCGTCTGTCAGCAACAGACAGGCATGACTCCGGATTCTTTTCAGACCGGTATTCTTTAAACTGTTTGAGAGATACGGTGAGATCGCGGGTGAAGGCAAAGTAACCAATCTGCGTATTCCTGCAGAGATTCATCGCCATATCCATCAGACCGCGCGGGTCAGGCCTTGCTTCACCCAGCCATATATGAAAAATATTGCCCCCGTCAACAATGGGGAAGAATACATGTTCTATCTCAATCCGTTTCGTCAAAGGAACATCCGCACCCGGTGTAACATGAGTTCCGTTCGTATAGTATACAGGGAGATCAAATTTTTGTCCCAGTTCCGGAATTGCCGTATCCAGATCACCTTTGATCACCTTTTCAGCATGCGGCCGGAAGTTCTTGTCTATCAGATCTGCGATGGCAAATCTCTGTCCGGTTGTCTCAGCCGGTGTCCTGGCCAGAGCAATTGTCATTCCTGTTTTCATGGAAATTTCATGGGAATACAGCTCCATCTCTGTCAGTGCCCGGATTGCAAAATTGAATGCTTCGCGGCTTTCGTGCAACTGGTACCCGGTGTGGTGCTGGACCATCTCATTAATGCCAACGATGCCAATGGTATATACCAGACCCTCAAAATCAACCGCAATTGGGCCGCGTTCTTCCATTTCGGGATCGTTTGGGTCTTTTGGCCGCTGCATGGCAAATGGCATCCGTCCGGTTGACCGGATGTGGTTCATCCAGCGTCGTTTAATCCGGAAGATTTCAACTGAGACATCCATTAATTTTTTGAGTTCTGCAAAGAGCCGTTCATCGTCCCCCTCTGCTTTATATGCTGCACGGGGGCAATTTACAGACAATACCTGCCATGAACCCATGGAAAAATGCTTTCCGTCTTTGAACAGCATTTTATCATAAAAATCATCATCTTCGTTTGCAAGAGAGGAGAATTGATACGCACAGCACTGGTAACAGGAAATTCCTTCTCCGGCACCACGGTACGCCGGAATCTGATTGTCATAATATGGGGTGCCATATTTTGATGCAAGTTCGAATGTCATCAGGTAGAGGTCATTGTATGACGGGACATCCGGATTTGTTTTATTAAATTCCTCATCCTCTGTCAGGAAATCCGGTTCGATGCTGATTTCAGGTTTTGGGAAGTTAAATGGTTTGCCCCAGTAGTCGCCTTCCAGCATTACTTCCATGAGAGCCTTGAAGAGAAGTCGTACTTCCCGCTCAAACTCGCCATATTTTCGTTCAGGGGCCTGTATTCCATTCCATATCTTTCCTTTGTAGACGCATGGTTTCTCTTTCCAGAGTGCTGGTACTCCGGGTGAGAGCTGAACAGATGAGAATACAACCTGCCCCCCGCGGGCTACCATCATCTGTGTCATTTCGTATACAAACATCTGCATGAGCTGCTTGATTTCGATATACGGCAATCCTTCAAAATACGGGGCCAGAAATGTCAGAAAATTATAGTATCCCTGTCCACCTGCAAAATTCGTCTGAGCGCTGCCAAGTGCCTTAACCGCATGGAGTACAGCAACTTCAGCGCGTTTTGCAGGACCGGCGACAGATGCCTTTGTTCCGCTCCCATCCGGCATCAGGCCGTAATACAGGAAATACCGCAGATCCCAGTCCTGGCAGAACGGGCGTGTCCCGAAATATTCAAGGTCATGGATGTGGAGATCGCCTGCCAGGTGGTAATCAGCCAGTTCAGGAGGCAACTGAAGCAGATATTGTTCTTTACTAATTTTATCCGCTTTCTTCTTGTGCGATGTTTCTGCATTCTCCTGGAGGTTTGCATTATCATGCGCCTCAAATCCTCTGCCAACATCAATTAAATGTGCATCAAAGACCGGAGTACCAACGCGTGTACATACATTCCTGTAACTGACCAAATCCCGCTCAAGAAGAGTAATGTTCAGAATTTCTCTGACTAACGGGCCTGAAAGGGATTTTAGTTTGAGCTTTTTAATTTTGTTTTCAACATCAAGTGCAAGCTCACGCGCAAGGTGTTCGTCTGCACCATCGCCCCCATAAAATGTTTCGACAAGTTGTGTTTCTTTGAGAATCTGTGTTACGATCTTTTCCCTGTCCCATTCTACAATATGGCCCCTCGATGTTCTGACTTTGGGAAGAGTTGGTACAAAGAAGCCATCAAGGGTCTGCTGAGTCTCTGCATGACGGGGATTTTTTGGCATATCAATCTCCCCGAAGCACTAAATCAACGACTTCCCCGCGAACCCCTTCAGCACCAAAGAGGTCTTTTGATGTCAAAAACGTTGTTCCGATCTGGAGAACCGGTGCTTCACGGACGAATACATTATTAATTCTGAGTTCTGTCAATGCCTCTGCTTCCATCATATTGCGGATGGTATACGGCATACCTGCCTCATTCAGGTATTCCTTGAGAAGTTCGCAGTTCGGGCAGTTTTCAAGCGTGTACACATTGATCTTGGCTGCATCTGTCACAGAAAAAAATCCCCCATGGATTCGTATACCAATGTTGTGTCTGATGTAAAAATAATTCTTCTTTCCTTTTCGCGGAATGAGGGGTATGGGTAACCCTATGTGATGAACAGTACAATAGATATGTATATGGTCCGGGCTTTTTTTGCTGTTGAACTCACTGATGATATCAGGAACCAATTCTATGCTGTGCAGGATATTCTCAGGAACAGTGATGCAAAAGTAACCTGTGTTGATCCCGCTCTTGCGCATATTACCATGAAGTTTCTGGGGGAAATTTCTGATGACGTAATGGAGAGCGTACAGGAAATAATGTCTGAATTCACATTTAAACCGACTTTGATTACCGTATCCGGAGTTCAGCTTCATCCTAAAAAGCGTCCCAGGATTGTCTGGGCTGATGTAACGGATGGGGGATGGGGTGAGGCAACGGTTGCTGAAATGGATCGTCTGCTTGCTCCTCTGGGCATTGTATCTGAAGACAGAAAATTCACCCCTCATGTAACACTAGGGCGTATCAAACACTATGATCGTTCACTGCGCGCTGCTGTAGAGGAGATATCAGGGTATACATTTGGGCAGATGACTGTCGATACCATTACTCTTAAAAAAAGTACACTCACACCGGGTGGGCCGATATATGAAGATATTATGGAGGTGAAGGCATGAACCTGAGGAATGAAACCGAGGAGGCAGTACTGTCATGTGTTCGTCCCAAAAAAGAGGAGATAGACAATATATGTACGGTTGCGGAGATGCTGGTAAAAGCAGTAAATGAAAGCGGAACGGCAAAGGGGATGGTTGTTGGCTCTGTCGCACGAAATACCTGGATTAGCGGTGACCGTGATATTGATGTTTTCATGCTCTATCCTCCTGAAATGCCCCGGGAGGCGCTCGAAGAAGAGGGTATTATTCTGGGCAGATCGATTGCATCACGCTTTGGCGGCCATTTTGTTGAAAAATATGCTGAACACCCGTACGTTAATACTACTATATCCGGGTTTGATATTGATCTTGTGCCCTGCTATGCGGTGACAGATTCAGCACGGATTCAAAGCGCTGTTGACAGGACGCCATTTCACACACGGTATATACAATCCCATATCGGTGGTCTTGAGGATGATGTCCTCCTGATGAAACAGTTCTCAAAGGCGGGCGGAGTATATGGCTCTGATCTGATGACGGAAGGGTTTGCAGGATATTTATGTGAACTTCTCGTCCTTAGGTATGGAGGATTTCGTTCACTTATCAAAGCCGGCCGCTCCTGGCATACCGGACAGATCATTGACATCATCGCGCATCAGGGAAAACAATTTGATGACCCTCTTGTCGTTATTGATCCCGTTGATCCAAACCGGAATGTGGCTGCATCTGTTTCCCGGGCGAAGATGGGGGAGTTTATTGAACTATGCCGGGGCTATGATGATTCACCGGGAATGGAATATTTTTTCCCCCCGGCCAAAAAGGGGATGACCCAGAAAGAATTTGAACAGGAATTGTCAAAGCGGGGGTCCGGGCTGTATTGCATCCGTTTTTCGACTCCACACCAGATTCCGGATATTGTCGTCCCTCAGTTAAGGAGGAGTGTGGCAGGTGTTGTATCCCTCCTTGATCGGAATGGATTCGTTGTAAACAGATCTGGTGCAGCAATGGGCGATGAACATTGTTATCTTCTCTTTGAAGTGCTTGTTGACCGGCTCCCTGCACTCTACACACATACGGGGCCGCCGGTAGAGAATGCGATGAATGCAGCAAAGTTCAGAGACAAATATCTCTGTCAGGATGTCTTTTCAGGTCCGTATATCGATGATGATGGCCGATACGCCGTTGAAATTATGAGGAAATGGCTGACTGCATATGATCTCCTCACTTCAGATGAAGTATTCTCAGCCAGACTGGGGAAGCATGTAGTGAAGTCGATGAGAAAAAATTGTGATATCAGGGCAGGTGTTGACTGTTGGGATGAAGAATTTAAGGATTTTCTCAGTACATTTTTTAATAAAAAATCCTCGGTTTGTGCATTAAAAAGCACAAAATAATGGCCTGATTTCACTCACTTTCTCTCATTTTGAGCTTCTAGGTGGGTATATATCAATATATATTGTTATATATGATTATATCTGTCCGATGACAATCTATTATTATGTTCGGACTTCAATGTAGTTTCAAGATGGGTGATGTGAGTCTATGGAAATCCGGAAAGTTCAGGTGACTGGTGGTTCGTCTTTTATTGTTTCCCTGCCTAAGGAGTGGATACGGGCTTCTGACATTCATAAGAATGATCCTGTAGGTCTGATTATTCAGCCTGACGGATCACTTACTGTAACGCCGAAAATATCCGGCAAGGTGTCGGAGCGGATAAAAAAATTTGATCTGGCCCGGTTTGATGGTGCGGATATTCTTTTTCGCTCATTGATTGGTGCCTATGTGGCAGGATATGATGTTATTGAAATAGTCTCTCCGGGGAGGATTCCTTCCTGGGTACATAAATCTGTGAGAAAATTTACGCAAAGAACGGTGGGTCAGGAGGTTTCCGATCAGACGGATAAAAAAATCATCATCCGTGATCTGCTCAATCCCGGTGAAATGCCATTTTCCAGTACGCTCCGTAGGATGGGGGTGATTGTCGCAGGCATGCAGCGGGATGCTGTGTTTGCCCTGAAGACTCGTGATGAGGAGCTTGTTGAGGATATAATCCTCCGCGATCGTGATGTGAACCGCTTGTACTGGCTTGTGGCCCGCCAGTTTAATCTGCTTCTGCGGAACGTGTCATTGTCCCGTGAGATGGGCATTGATATCGGCCTTGCTCTTATCTACCTTCAGATATCGCGTGTCATTGAGCGGGTGGGTGATCACGTTGTCAAAGTTGCAGAAAGTATCCGGAGCCTGATGTATACTTCAATTGAGAAGAAAGTGATTGATGTCATCGAGGTGAAGAGCAGGGAATCTCTGGATATTTTTGAGGCGAGTCTGGAATCACTCTTTGAAAAAGATATTCTGAAGGCAAATGAATTAATTTCAGATGTGCGGGTTTTTGTGGGGAAGTGCAATGATGTTTCCAGCTGGCTTTTTGACCTGGGTGCGCCGGGTGTTGTCTCGATTGGCTACTGTGTGGAGAACTTCCGCAGGGTTGGTGAATATGCAGGGGTGATTTCAGAGAATACTATTAACTATCTTGTCACTGAAAACTCCTGATATTTTTTTTGAATTCTGACTTCTATGATTTTTATTTTTTCCTTTGAATGTTGTGGTCAGTGTCCTCAAAATTCTATATATTGATATATAGAATATGGTCCATGTCTTGTAGTGCCTGTGATATCTATAAATACATCTTTGAAGCTATGATTATCCATGACACTGTCAACTGATGTGACAAAAGCATTAGAGAGGATTGAGGCAGATAAGGTGAAATTTGTCCGCCTGCAGTTCTCTGACATTCAGGGATTGCCAAAGAATGTTGCCATTCCGGTTTGCCAGGCTGAAAAGGCTCTTACAGACGGGATCTCCTTTGATGGTTCTTCAATCGAAGGGTTCGCACGAATTGAAGAGTCCGACATGGTCCTGAAACCGGATGTTTCCACCTACTCTCTCATACCATGGAGAGGGACTGAATCCCCGGTCGCACGGTTTATCTGTGATGTGTATCTTCCCAATGGAAAACCGTTCGAAGGCGACCCGCGGTACATTCTGAAGAAGACACTCGCTGAAGCAAGGGTGATGGGATACACCTTCAACACAGGTCCTGAACTTGAGTTCTTCCTCTTCCGGCTTGATGAGAAAGGTTACCCCACGACTGTATCTCAGGATGTCGGCGGCTACTTTGACCTGGCTCCGGCAGACCTGGCTGAAGATGTCCGCGCTCAGATTGTTCTTGCACTGACGGAAATGGGTTTTGAGATTGAAGCATCGCACCACGAGGTGGCTGAAAGTCAGCATGAAATTGACTTTAAGTATGGTGACGCTCTGAAAACCGCTGATAATGTCATCACCTTCAAGTATGCAACAAAATCCATTGCACTCAAGAACGGGCTGAATGCAACATTCATGGCAAAGCCAAAATACGGCATCAATGGAAGCGGGATGCACGTCAATGCATCGCTCTTCAAGGACGGGAAGAATGCCTTCTATGATCCTGAAGCCCCGCTTCAGCTTTCAGAAATGTCTCAGCATTTCATTGCCGGTGTCCTTGAGCACGTAAGGGCAATTACCCGTATTGCCAATCCAACGGTTAACTCATACAAGCGTCTGGTGCCGGGGTATGAAGCACCGGTCTATGTGAGCTGGAGTGCGTCGAATCGTACAGCTCTTATTCGTGTTCCTGCCCCGCGTGGAAGCAGTACACGGATGGAATTAAGAAGTCCTGATCCAACCTGTAATCCATATCTGACCTTTGCCGCAATCCTCGCAGCAGGGCTGGATGGAATTAAAAAGCAGCTTGCTCCCCCTGCAGGTGTGAATCAGAATATCTTTGAGATGACCGATGAAGAGCGTAGTAAGGCACATATTGATACCCTTCCTGGCGACCTGATTACTGCGAACAAGTACCTTCTGGAAGATACTCTCATATGTAATGTGCTTGGAGGTCATGTTATCGATGGACTTAACAGTATTGCACAGATGGAGTGGGATTCATTCCGGACTGCAGTTCATCCCTGGGAGGTTGAACACTACCTGGCAAGATACTAAAAGAAATCGAGGGGAGACTTGTCCTCTCCCCTATTAAGAAATTTCCCGTATAGTAGAAGAAACGAGAACTCCAGATCTTATTTTGGAGTCATTGGTTAAAAAAGGTATGATAAATGGCAATTAACAGTGGTGATACCGCCTTTATTATAATCTGCACGGCACTGGTCATGCTTATGACCCCGGCTGTGGGGTTGTTCTATGGCGGAATGGTCAGAAGGAAGAACATTATCTCAATGATTGGGCTTGCCTTTGTGGCATTTGCAGTCGTGAGTATTCAGTGGGTGGTATTTGGGTACAGCCTTGCATTCGGGCCTGATATTGGTGGGTTCATTGGTGGTCTTGACCATTTCATGCTCGCTGGTGTCGGTCTCGATGGGGATGGCATTCCTGACATACTGTTCATGGTCTTCCAGCTGGTATTTGCTGCACTGACTCTGGCAATTATCACATCTGGTGTTGCTGAACGTGTGAAACTCAGTTCGTTCATCGTGTTTGGTCTGTTGTGGACAACGCTTGTCTATGATCCCCTTGCACACTGGGCATGGGGTGGAGGATGGGCTTCACAACTCGGTGCACTTGATTTCGCAGGTGGAACTGTAGTTCACATAAGTTCGGGTTTCGGGGCTCTTGCTCTGTGCCTGGTCCTTGGTGTCCGTAAGGGCTTCGGGAAGTACGGGATGGAGCCATACAATGTTCCGATCACCCTTCTGGGTGCAGCACTGCTGTGGTTCGGCTGGTTTGGATTTAACGCAGGCAGTGAACTTGCAGCAGACGGCATTGCAGCCAACGCATTTGTCGTGACAAACACTGCTGCAGCAGCTGGTGCACTTGCCTGGATGGCTGCATCATGGATACGTGGGAAGCCTGCAACACTCGGCATCGTATCCGGTGCGCTGGCGGGGCTTGTTGCAATTACGCCTGCAGCAGGGTTCGTTGACGTGCCTGCTTCAATCGCCATCGGTGCACTTGCCGGATTAATCTGTTACTCTGCACTCCTGTGGAGACAGAAAAAGGGCATTGATGAATCGCTGGATGCATGGGCGGTCCATGGGGTCGGCGGCCTGTTTGGTGCCCTTGCAACGGGTATCTTTGCAACAGCAGTAATCGGCGGTGTTGACGGTCTGATATATGGTAATGTGAACCAGTTCCTTATCCAGCTGCTGGATGCAGTGGTTGCAATGGTCTATGCCTTTGTTGTGACCTACATCCTTGCAAAGGTTGTTGACAAGGTGATGGGCCTTCGTGTTGATGAGAAGGAAGAATATGTCGGTCTGGATATTTCGCAGCATGGCGAAGCCGTGGACCCATAAGGAGTGTGAAATAAATGAAGAAGGTAGAAGCAATCGTACGACCTGAAAAGGTAGAGGATGTGAAGGCTGCCCTTGATGAAGGGGGATATTTCGCAATGACCATAACAAAGGTTCATGGCAGAGGGGCACAACGCGGGATTTCTCTCCAGTATCGCGGAAAGAAAGTCAATGTTGACCTGATACCGAAGACAAAAATCGAGATGGTCGTTGAAGATGATGAAGTCGAAGAGATAACGAAAATCATCCGGAGGGTGGCAGTAACGGGTGAGGCAGGCGATGGCAAGATATTTGTTATCCCTGTTGATACATCAATCAGTGTCAGGGATAAGGAGTAAAAAATAAAATTACTCTGCCCATCATTTTTTTCAAAACATAGATAAGAAGGAATCTTCCTATAATCATATGGATGAATTGTTCTCATTTCTGCACTGCTGCTATGGTTCCGGGGTGGTTGCAAAGTGACTTTTGAACGTTCTGAGAGAAAATCTGTTGAGATTATGCGTATTCTTTCAGAACAGCACGATCCTCTCGGAGCTAAACGGCTCAGCGAGCTTATGGCTGAACGGGGATTTGCGATGTCTGATCGGGCGGTGCAGTATTATCTTCAGTACCTCGATGAGAAGGGATTCACTCGTAAAGTCGGGAATAAAGGGCGGATTCTGACGACTGAGGGATTTTCCGAGGCTGAGGATGCCCTGGTTGACGATCGGATGGGATATGTGATCTCCCGCCTGGAACAGCTTTCATTCAATGTCTCATTTAATCCGGAAACGTTAACCGGAGATATTGCATACAACCTTACTTTTGTGCCGTATGATGAGATTAGAAAGGTCACGCGGGCATATGATGAGGTGATTGCCTGCGGTTATAATTTTTTCAGAGGCTATTCAATTACGGATAATGATCCGCGCCTTCCTCCGGATACGGTCGGGTTTATCTCTGCCTGCTCCATAACGATGGATGGCGTGCTTCAGAATAACGGGATTGGTGTCGATATTGTGTATGGGGGGAGATTCCGGATTGCTGACAATAAACCCGTTTGTTTTGATGACCTGATCGGTTACCGGGGAACAACCATTGATCCGCTTTCCCTTTTCATTAATGCAGGCATGACTTCTCTCCAGAGTCTTGTGCATACTGGGAGCGGGGTTGCCCTTGCAAATGTCAGGGAAGTGACTGTTCAGGCAAAGGACCGGGTTGATGGAATTATTGATGATATGGCAGAATGTGGGTTTGTCCGTCCCATTGGTATCGGGACGAGTCCGTTTAACCTGCGCCCAAATCCATACCGCCTTTCCATTGTCTTTTTCAGCGGCATGAATCTGGTGGCAAATGCTGTTGAGTGCGGATGCAATATTGCCACTGAAATCGGGGCCGGAATTATACCGTTTTCGAAGATAGCAGAGAATGGGAGATAATCATCTACTCAATCTCATCAATATGGACCAGCTGTGATACAGGGATCAGCCCCTTCATCGCGGTTGTATCGGCCCATTTTCCTGATTCAATAAATGCACCGATGGGATTTGCTCCGCCAATCATGACGATGCCTTGATAATTTGTTGTTATCGGGACACCAAACATGGATCTGTTTGGGCTGCTGACATCCAGGATGCCGGTAAAACCAACTGACTGAAACTGGTCGAGAATCTCAAAGAGGAGTGGTTCTGCCTCCATATGTGATTCCCGGATATTTGCAAGTATGCTGCCTCTTCCCGACTGGATTACTCCCATGATGGCGGTCGATCCCTGATCGATCAACACCTGTGTCGGATCAATCGTTGTCGCATCATATCGTATCAGGGACGTAAATCTGCGGGGTGTGTGATCTCTTATTTCCAGCAGTCCGCCGCCAATGGGATTGATGGGGATGCCGTTTCTCAGCAGTATCGCATCAAGGGTGATGCTGCACATGGTAACGATGCCGCAATGGCCCTTTGGTATGGTCTTCTCTCCAATCTCCTCTCCCTCATCAGCAACGAGCATCCTGTCACTTACACAGATTCCTGCTTTATGTGACTGGTGAATGATATCAACTGCATAATTGCGATCTTCCGCTTTGATAAGGGTGAGATTAAAGATCACTTTGCCGTTTTCTGTTGCCGGATCGTAGGTAACCTGAAGTGCATATTCATCGATGCGATGATTGACAAATTTTAATTGTTCCATGGTAGGTACCCTCTGGCTGATACCGGGTAATTCAAATAATGATATTGTGGTGTAATCATCCAGAAACTTATGCAGTTCTTAATTAGGATTTTTATATATAAAAAGAGGTTATTTGTGGATCCGTTCTGATTTTTTCTGTGAGAGCTTTCCGATGGCATTCAGATCGCATGTATGCTCTGCAATGACCAGTCTGCCGGTTTTCTCTGCATGATGTACAAATCCCTCCCCGGCAGTTGTCCTGACGATGATGGTTGTTTCACCATCGGGGCTTCCGATGGAACCTGCGGATATGTCTGAATCAACTGCTGTGAGGTCACCACATGCATGGCATCCGTTTCGGACACAGTCATCAAGGGCGTGCAGAGGAATTTCTCTGGTAGTATTGTCAGTGCAGGTAAGAATCAGTTTTCCCCGCACGTCAAGCTTTGATATCTGCCATGGCTCAATTGCCATTTCATGAACGATTTTATCCTGGATGAGCATTTCATAATCGAATGTTTCTGTGCAGAATAGCCCGATAATCAGCCGGATTGCTCTTCCGAACGGTCTGAGCAGATCATGATCTGACGTCTTCATGACCCGGGCTGCTGATGCAGCACAGGGGACGCCGACAATAGCAATCTTTTCGATTTTTTGTGTTATAACCGTGGATTTCAGTGCTGCAAGTGTGGGAACCCACCAGGCATATCTGCTGCCTGCGGTAGCGATTAATGCTTCTTTTTTTGTAATAACGACTGATTGTGGTTTCTGCGTCCATGGGTCGGCAGTTACTGTTATTACTGCATCAATAAGCCCCTCTTCGAGGGCGTTTGCAAGAATTGCTGTTACTGCACCGCCGCTCTGTCTTTTTTCGACATCGAATCCGGAGTGGGCAGCAAAAATTCGTGTATATTTGCCAAGACCTGTCTTTTCCATCCGGGATTTCAGCTGCTCTCTTGTTCTTGGGCAGACTGCGTAACATGCGCCACATGGCACATTGTCTGTTACTTCCTTACAGTAGCCGGTCTGGATGGGTGATTTGCTGTTTTTATCATGGGCAAATATAATGGCATCTGCAGGGCACACCGCAACGCATGCACCGCATCCCGAACAGATATCCGTGTCCCAGACTTCTTCTTTAAGATTCTGATAATTTTTCCCTGACATTCACTTTCACTCCCAACAATATTTTCCCGCAAATGGCCGGGCACTCGAAGGCCCGATATGAACATACTCATCGGTGAATAATTCCGGCTCATCAACATTGAATTCCCTGCAGTATTTTTCGATATATGGGCGGATTTTCTCCCGGTCATCTTCTGTAAAGGGTTTTTTCGCTGCACCGATTCCCAGCAGGTGATTGGGGACCTCTCCGCGTATAAAAAGTTCTCCTCCGTGAATCCCGGTTCCCACTCCCCGTTCGTCAACAGGGGTTTTGTCCTTCCCCCGTCCAAGGACGATGAGAATTCCTCCGGCCATGTATTCTCCCAGAAATGCCCGGGTACCACCGCCAACGATGAGTGCCGGACATTTATCCTTGTATTCTTTCATATGGATGCCGCCACGGTATCCTATGCTGTCACGGACATATACCTCTCCGCCCCGCATTGAGTGGGCAACGGCATCTCCTGCAGTTCCATGGATGAATATCTCTCCACTGTCCATGGTGTTTCCGGGGGCATGTTCGGCGTTTGCGTGTACAATGCACGTTGGGCCTGACATGAACATGCCGAGGTCCCCGCCGGGTACGCCATTGATGATGATTGTTACATCTTCACCACGGAGTCCGTTCCCGATAAACCGTTGACCATTAACATTTTCAAGAATGATCTCTGTTACGCCTTCTTTTACTGCTGCACGTATCTCCTGGTTGAGTGGTGTATAGTGCATGCCTTTTGCATCGATAATCCGGGTCTGTTTCATTCAGCACCAGCTCCGACTGTCTTCACATCAAGGACAGAGAGGATGTTTTCATCAAGCATGTATCCCCTGAGGCGGTCACGGTTTCCACGCAGGCTTTCTATGGAATTAATGCCTGCAGCACCCATCAGCTCTGCGATTTCAAGGGTCCATCCGTGTATCAGGTTTGACACATTTTTATACATGATGTCAGGATCAATCCGTGCGGTGAGATCCTCACGCTGTGTTGCAATTCCCCATGGACACATATTGCGGTAACAGCTTCCGCACACCCTGCATCCGAGTGACACCAGTGCAGCGGTGCCGATGTAGACTGAATCCGCACCGAGTGCAATCGCTTTTGTCACATCCGCGCTGTCACGGATGCCTCCTGATGCAATGATTGACACTTCATTGCGAATCCCCTGCTTGTTGAGTTTCTGATCCACTGCGGCAATGGCTGCTTCAATGGGTATTCCGACATGGTCGCGGAATACGCGGGGTGCTGAACCGGTGCCTCCACGGAATCCGTCAATAACAACGGCGTCAGCAGATGAACGTGCAATGCCGGCCGCAATTGCTGCGACATTATGGACTGCCGCAATCTTAACGAAGACGGGTTTTTTCCATTCGGTTGCCTCCTTCAGGCTACGGACAAGCTGGGAAAGATCTTCGATGGAATAGATGTCGTGGTGTGGAGCCGGGCTGATTGCGTCACTGTAGAGGGGAATCATACGTGTTTTCGACACCTTTTCATCGACCTTTTCTCCCGGCAGGTGGCCGCCGATTCCCGGTTTTGCCCCCTGTCCGATTTTAATTTCGATTGCCGCACCACGTTCGAGGTAATCGATGTCCACACCAAAACGGCCGGATGCTATCTGGACAATCATATTGTCTTGGTATGGGTAGAGGGATTTGTGCAGTCCGCCCTCCCCTGTCCCCATAAATGTCCCTTCTTCTGCTGCCCCGCGTGCCATTGAACGCTGGGCGTTGAGTGATATGGCACCATAACTCATGTGCCCTATCATGATGGGAGTTTCACATTTCAGGTTGGGCGCGAGTTGAGTGGCAAGGTCAATGTCGCCTTCAGCTGTTTTCTTAACTGAAATCTGTCGGGGCTTTTTCCCGATGTAGGTCCTGAGCTCCATCGGCTCCCGGAGGGGGTCAATGGATGGATTGGTTACCTGGCAGGCATCGAGCAGGAGCCGGTCAAAGATTGGTGGAACATTGAGGGTATTTCCCATTCCGGTCAGGATGATCTTTCCTGACTGTGCCTGATTGTAGATTGCCTCGCGTGCTTCTCTCGTCCATACCGGGTGTGTGCGGTAATCAACCGGTTTTTCTTCGATATCGATGGCATCACGGGGGCACATTGCCACACAGCGGTGGCACCCGGTACATGCACGTGAAAAGGTCATGATTTTGTTGCCTTCACGGCGGAATGTTCCATAGGGACAGTTTTCAATGCACCGTTCACAGAGCATGCAGAGGTCGTTGTCGATAGTCACTTTATATTTTGGCGGAACGCTTCCAATCGGCATTATTCTATCCTCCCGATCACCGGTTCTCCGGCGCGCGGCATCCAGACCCGGTCCAGGGCTGGTTCCGCAACGCGGATGGCTGCTTCTTCACTTGAGAGATACAGGCGGTCTCCTGCCTCTGCCGCAACGAGCGGGCGAAGTTTGATTCTGTCAGTAATTCCTGCAATCCCTTCTGAATTTGCCACGACGATTGCAAAGGGCCCGTTCATCATGGCAGGGCCATATGCCATCCTCAGGGCTGTATTGAATGTCCGTTCTTTTTCAGGCATTCTGTCAATGTCATCCCAAAACGGTGGTGCAAGTGCTTTGAATGCCAGTTCTGCCGGAAGATTGTGTTGTCTCTGGAGGAGGTCTGTCAGATATGCAACCACTTCTGTGTCGGTATGCATCGTGCATACGTAGCCAAAACTCTCCAGATAGCGTTTGTTTGTCCCGTATGAGGTGATTTCACCATTGTGAACAACCGTCCAGTCGAGCAGATTAAATGGATGCGCACCTCCCCACCATCCGGCAGTGTTTGTTGGATATCTGTTGTGGGAGAGCCAGATGTATCCTTCATAATCCTGGATGCGATAGAAATCGGCCACTTCTTCCGGCCAGCCGGCTGCTTTGAATACGGCAATGTTTTTACCGGTTGAGTAAATGAGTGCCCCGGGGATGGTGGTATTTACCTTTGTCATGAGGTATACCAGAATGTCTTCTTCGGAGACTGATGTGCCAAGGGCCATCACATTTGGTTTAAAAAAATATCTCCATGGGATATGACGTTTCTTCAGGTTGGGTTGTTCAAACGTTGGGATCTCTTCCTGATGTTTTACTGTGCCCAGTTTTTCCAGTTCCTCTTCGACGGCAGTTTTTGGCCCGATGAGATCGTCATAAAATACATGGATGGCATAATAATCTGCAAATTCGGGAAAAGCTCCGTAGACTGCATAGCCTGATCCTTCGCCATTGCCCCTTTCATTCATTATGGAAAGTGATTCTTTGATTGCCGAACCATCCATGGGATTTTTTTTACGATCGATGACGCTTATTATTCCGCACATAATTATCACAAATTGTTAAGAGATCCTTGGGATCTGATTTGAACCTTTTCTCTCACGTGGTTTGATTGGTCAATACTCTATGTTGTTTATCATAAATAATTGCATACCTTTATACAAGGTTGATGGGAAGTTTCCTTCGCATGTGGTGATTTATACCAGTTCCATTGTGCCAGAGGGTAGCAAAATCAGGTTTTTTCTTTTTAGTTTCATGAAATCAGGTGAGATATAAAAAGCATTGGGCAGAAAAAATGGAGCTTCAGGCGAATTTCAATAAATGAATCGGCAATTTGAACTTTTGTATGGTACTCTGACTCTTTATCTCAAAAGATGGACGAGCCGTCGCATTCTTTATACAGATTGTATGTCCTGCCTACCGGCACTCCCCTATAGTATAAAAAAAATTCGAATTATTGATATGTATGCACATGTATATTATATAAAAATATATCAATCGCGGTACTTCTTGAGGTTTCCCGTTTTTTTGTGGGTCATCTTGGTTTTATTTCGGGGATCTTTTTTTGCATCATGTTTGTGGCCATCAGGTTTCTTTGCATTGATGTCACCGTTGATGATTTTGAACTTTCGCTCTTCCAGGATTTTGGTATTTTTTTCCGTGTGTGTGATTTCCCCGGTAACCGGATCATACCCTAAATAGTACATCGCCGTCGAGCGGGTGAGGGGAGTCGGGGTAAATATCTGCACCTGATTTCCGTATAATTTGGTTTTATTCAGAAACCGGATGGTCTCTTCCGTTTCAGTGATTTCTTCTCCGGGATGTCCTGCAATGATGTATGGTGTTACTTTGAGTGGCATATCTTCTTTTAAGGAGATATTTTTGGCCCGTTTCAGAAACTCCATAAATTTTTTTGATGCAGGTTTGCCCATAAGACGGAGCACCTTCTCACTGCCTGATTCAGGTGCAATCTTTATTCTACCGGGGGTGTGGTGCCTGATGCATGCACGGATGAGTTCATCGTCCATAAGTGCCGGGTCAAACCGAAGTCCCGAACTGATAAACACATGTTTAACTCCCCTGACATCTCCTGCATTTTTTAGTACCTCAAGATAATCTTTGGTTCCTGAAATGAGATTTTTGCATGCAGACTCTTCTTTCAGGCAGTCATGGTCGCGGCATCCCCCTATTTTGCAGGATGATGCATACATATTTGCTGACGGCCCTCCGATATCGGTAATCGTCCCGGTAAATCCGGTTTTGGATGCTATTTGCT
This sequence comes from Methanogenium sp. S4BF, assembly GCF_029633965.1. Classification (NCBI taxonomy): domain Archaea; kingdom Methanobacteriati; phylum Methanobacteriota; class Methanomicrobia; order Methanomicrobiales; family Methanomicrobiaceae; genus Methanogenium; species Methanogenium sp. S4BF. The sequence goes on from NZ_CP091277.1 coordinate 319,209, forward strand.
CTATCTCCTGCATAATTGATTTTTTGCTGCGGGACACAATTTCCGGTCCCTGGTGTGCTGTAATTGAGCAGAATGAACACCGCCCATAGCATCCCCTGTGTGAAGTAACTGAATGTTCTATCATCCGGAATGCCGGTATGTCTCTGTAGCGTGGATGTGGCTCCCGCTTAAACGGAAGGGCATAGACTGCATCAAGCTCTTCCGGCGTCAGCAGGCGGCGTGGGAACTGAACAAGGCTGCGGGTATCATGAGGCTGAACAAGTGTTTTTATGTCTCTATTCTCGTAAAAAAGTGTAAATGCCTCCTGAAATGCTTCTTTCTTCTCCTTCACATCTGCAAATGAGGGGAGTGCAACTGCATCGGGGATACCTTCAGTTGATTTTCTTATGACTGCTGTCCCGAAAATCTCCATAGTATCCGGATTTTGCCCCTCGGATAACGCCCGGATACAGTCAACAAGGGGGTATTCGCCCATTCCGTAGATAAGAATGTCAGCTTTGGAATCGAAGAGTATGCTTCTCCTCACAGAATCCGACCACCAGTCGTAGTGTGCAATTCTTCGCATCGATGCTTCAATGCCGCCGATAATGATTGGCACGTCACGACACACACTTCGAATCTGGCTTGTATAGACATTTATCGTTCTGTCGGGTCGAATCCGGTATTTTTTTGCATCTCCTTTCTGCGAGAAATAGGGTTCCCCCTTCTCGCAGTACGCATCATCGTTGCGGGGGATTTTTGATGCGGTGTAATTCATCACCATTGAATCCATCGCTCCGCCGGAGACGGCAAAAGCGATCTTTGGTATCCCTAATTCAAGGAAGGACTGGGGATCTTTCCATTTTGGCTGGGATATAATGCCCACCCGGTATCCCCTGGATTCAAGCATTCTCCCGAGGACTGCCATTGCAAACGAGGGGTGGTCAATGTAGGCATCCGGAGTTACAATTACCACATCGCACTGGTCCCATTTGCGGTTCTTCATCTCTTTTTTGGTTGTTGGAAGGAACATGGATTATTCACGTTTTAATTTATTCTTGAGTTCATGTCAAAACCGGCTGCTCACTCGGGGACTGTTCTGCAGTGAAGTGAGCTTTTCAGGGAGGGAGTATGCATTTGCGTATAAAAATTACTGAATACTAATTTGTTGCCTGAATAAAAGAATGTCTGGTACACTGCATATATTGCCGTTTTAAATTTTGGTGATTACTGATTTTTTTCCTTCATATATGAGGTGGCATGGCATTTTAGTGGTTCTGATGGATTTATACCCAGCCACGCAGTTTCATCGCGTCAACAACACGGGATACGGCGACAACATACGCTCCCATACGCATATTTACCCCGTATTTTTTTGATGTATACAGCACTTCATGGTATGCTGTGGTCATTTTTTTGTCAAGACGCTGATACACCTCCTCCGCAGTCCAGTAGAACATGTACCTATTCTGGACCATTTCAAAGTATGATGCTGTTACTCCTCCTGCATTGCAGAGGATGTCGGGAATTACGTGAACTCCATTTTTTAAGAGAATTTCATCAGCTTCCGGCGTGGTCGGGCCATTTGCAAGTTCTGCGAGTACCTTTGCTTGTATATTACCTGCGTTCTCTTTTGTGATTACATTATTGAGGGCCGCTGCAATAATGATGTCAACATCAAGTTCAAGAATTTCGCTGTTTGTTATTGTTTTGGTATTTGGAGCGTTTATAACGGATTTGGTCTTTGCCTTGTGTTCTATAACCTGTTCAACATTCAGGCCATCAGGGTTGTAGATGCCGCCTTTTGAGTCACTGACAGCCACAATCTCTGCACCAAATAACTCCTGTGACAGTCGTGCAGCAGGGGCACCTGCATTTCCAAATCCCTGAACCGCAATGGTGGTTTTTGAGAGATCAATATCCAGTTCCTTAGATGCCTCACGAATGGTATACATGCCGCCCATGGCCGTTGCAACACTCCGTCCGGCTGAACCACCGACTAAAACGGGCTTCCCTGTTACCACGCCAAACTGGTTTTTCCCGGATATCTTTGAGTATTCATCCATCATCCAGGCCATGATCTCCGGAGTTGTATACACATCCGGAGCGAGAATATCAACTTCAGGGCCGATGAATTTCCAGATACGGTCGATATATGCGCGGCTCAGGCGTTCCAGTTCGTGTTCTGAGAGTTCTTTTGGATTACAGATGATGCCGCCCTTACCACCTCCAAGGGGGAGATTCAGAAGTGCACATTTCCATGTCATCCATGCGGAAAGTGCCTTTATGGTATCGACTGTTTCTTCGGGGTGGAAACGGATGCCCCCTTTTGCAGGACCGAGTACATTGTTGTACAGTATCCTGAACCCGGGGAAAACCCGGGTAGTTCCGTTGTCCATTTTAAGCGGAACAGAGACCTGAACCTGCTGCATCGGTTCTTCAAGGATTCTTACAACATCATCTTCCAGATTAAGAATTTCGGCACATGCATACAGTTGCTCCTGTGCCATTTCAAAAGGGGTGGTTTGTTGCATGTCTGACCTTCTGAAATACTGTGATCAATTTGATGTTTTAAATGATTATGCATTGAAGTGATGCACTGTTTCGTGGGAAACCCTGTGGAGTGACCTGAATCATGAAAAAAGGGACGGAATGCGGAGAATATCCCGTTGTGATCCCGCTGCTGTTGAAAAAGGGGTTTTGCGATGATGATTTTTCTGCCTGCGGCCTGATGGGATGAATTCATTTATTTCATGAACGGTAAAACCTGACCGGATCTGTTTCAATATCAATAATTGTTGGGATGGTGTTTCCAATGGCCTCTGTCAATGCATTTTTGAGTGATGCAGGGTCTTCAACCCGTATTCCTTTTCCCCCGCAGACTGATGCGAATGCAGCGAAATCCGGATTATAGAGATCTGTGCCATAATTCGGATACTGCTCCATCATCTGTTCAACCTGTATCATCCCCAGTTCGTGGTTATTCAGAATAATTATTACCATGGGCAGATTGTATTTGACAGCGGTGACAAAATCGGCCATTGCCATGGAAAATCCCCCATCACCGGTGATGCAGAAGACATCTTTTTCCGGGCAGGCAAGCTTTGCAGCAATGGCTCCCGGAAGGCCGAATCCCATCGCACCCAGATATCCTGACATAACAAACCGCTGTTTTTTCATCCGGAAATTTCTTCCAAACCACCACTGGTTTTCCCCAACGTCAAGAGAGATGACCGCATCTTCAGGGATGACTTCAGAGAGTATTTTCATGATATAGGGAGGGCGGATGGGTTTTTTGGATGCATCTGCTTCAGCATCCCGTAATCTGTTCCATTCTGACTGCATCGCGGTTATTTTTTCCCTGTTTTTTTCTATATTGCGATTTTTTATCAAAGGAAGCAGGGCGTTGATAATCAGGCCGGCATCACCCCAGAGGGGTGTTGATTCGGGAGAAATGCCCAGCTTAAGAGGGTCAATATCAATCTGAAGCATGGGTTTTGTGAGCGGGACGTTGGTATATTTTGAAAATCCTACGCCAAGTGTAATCAGAAGATCAGACTCATTGACCCAGTCCCGTGCCGCTGGCGAGCCCACATTGCCAAGTATTCCCAGATTCCAGGGGTGGCTGTCCGGCAGAACTCCTTTTGCACGGAAGGTGGTAATAACGGGTGCACTCGTTTTCTCTGCGAGTGCTGCAATATGATCCGGATATCTGAATGCCCCCCATCCTGCAATGATCACCGGGTTTTTGGCACCATTGATCATCGTTGCGGCACGGGTGATGGTGTCTGAATCAGGCAATACCAAAGAATCAGTGCACTTCTCTCTCTTGCATTTTTTTATTTCAAGGGGCATCTTCTGGATGTTGTTCGGCACTGACAACTGAGCGACACCATGCCGGATGGTAGCATATTTCAGGGCGCGGGTAAGGAGGAGGACGGTTTTATCCCGGTCGTAGATGGTATTGTTGTAGACGGAAACGGGCCGGAAGAATGCATCCTGATCGATCTCCTGGATGCCGCCCGGTCCTGAATACTGGGCTTCAACCTGTCCATTAATGGAAATGACAGATGCATGATCTTCCTTTGCGTCATAAAGCCCGGTTGCACAGTTGGTGGCACCGGGACCCGCAATGGTGAGGCAGGCGGCAATGTTTCCTGTCAGTTTGTTATATGCAGATGCCGCCATTGCCGCGTTCTCCTCATGACGGACAACAATATACCGGACAGCATTGTTTTTTCTGATAGCTTCCACAAGGCCAAGGGATGATGTGCCCGGTAGACCAAAAACCAGTTTAATTCCCCATGCAGAGAGCTCAGAGATAATGACGTCTGAAACGGTTTTTGTGGCTGATGCATGTATGTCGGTCTCATCAATCTTTTCAAATGCATCTTTTCCTGCACCACATACAGGACATTTCCACTTCACCGGCAGATCGGTGAAGGGAATTTTTGATGATATTTCAGATTCGTTGTAGATGTATCCGCATATTTTGCATTTCCACGATGACATACTCTCCCCCGCTAGTATGCCACCCCATTCTCTGTTATAAAATAAAAAAGATACGTCACTTTAGAAGGCAGAACTATTTTCCTGAAGGTTATTCTGATGAAAATGATTCTGTTTCAAGCATGAGATTTCCAAATATTATTTTCTCAAGGATCTGGGCAACATATTTCATCTTCTGCATTTCGTCACTGTCTACATACCGGTGAATATCCGCATATACCTGAAGGCGCACGAGCGCGAAGCGGAAATGATCAGCGTCAGCCTCTGTGAGTCCAACGGCTTTGAGATATATTGGTTCAATTGACTGAGGTAATACCTCAATGTTTTCAAGACAGGGAATGAGCATTTGATATATGTCAAGTGCCTCTCCATTCCCGGTAATAATCCTGATATATTCCATGGAATACTATTCCAATGTCTACGGTGTTATTGGTTTCTGACGGTAATACTGACAGGTATTATAATGAGTCATGGGAAAAAAGAGAAGTTGTCTTATTTGTTGATTTCTTTGAGAATGTTATCCATTACAGCATCAACTTTTTCCCATGTTGCCTGATGCTGGTCGTCTCCTGCTTTTCTGATGATGAAGGGCCGCCCTTCATCGCCTGCTTTGCGCATTTCAGGATCGATTGGGATTGAACCCAGATATGGAACGTTCAGTTCCTCTGCAGCTTTTTTGCCTCCTCCCTTTCCAAAGAGGTCGATTTCGTCACCGCAGTGGGGGCAGATCATGCCGCTCATATTTTCTATAATTCCAATGACGGGTAAATCAAGCTGTTGAATGAATTTTACCGCCTTTGTTGAGTCCATTACGGCAACGTCCTGAGGGGTCGTGACTACTACCGCCCCGTCAATGTTTGGTGCAAGCTGTGTAATTGCAAGTGCCTCATCACCTGTGCCGGGGGGGAGGTCGACAATGAGATACTCCATATCTCCCCAGTTTACATCTTCAAGGAACTGTTTGATTGCGGTAAATTTCATAGGACCGCGCCAGACGACAGGGCTTGATGTATCCGGGAGCAAAAAGGCCATAGAAACGACACCGAGTGTTCCGGTGAGACGGACCGGTTCGATCGTTTTTCCGTCACGTGATTCGAGGCGTTTGTCTTCAACACCCAACATCTTGGGAATGTTGGGCCCATGAATGTCGAGATCCACAATCCCGGTGTTATAGCCCTTATTCGCGAGTGACATGGCGAGATTTGTTGCAACAGTGCTTTTTCCGACCCCTCCCTTACCGGAGAGAACAAGAATAATGTGTTTTACATTGATCTTTACCCGCTCTATTCCGGTGGTTTTTTTATTTGGGTCATTACACGTTGATCCACTTGCACACGAGGAACATTGTCCGTCGCATGCCTGCTGTGCATTATCTGTATTTTCTGTCATACTATTCTCCTAACTATATGTTTGTTATCTGAAGTATGAATGATTTCTTTCATTCGTCATTCATAAACCTATATATGTTCTCAATATTCTGGCGAATAAATTTGCTTTATTTTCAGGGTGCATATCTGTGTTAACATTTTGAGTTCGTTTTGGTTTGTGTTTTCGGGATTGTATCCAGATCAATAAAGGGTTTTATATCCAGTACCGGTGTATTATCGATTGCGTCCAGTCCACGGACGATTAATACTGTTCCACGTACCTGAACCAGATCAACCAGTTCAAGTCCAATGGGATTCGGGCGTCCCGGTGATCTGATGGAAAAGACGCCCCGTTCTTCACTTTGTCCTGGTGGTGTTGCCCTGAGCAATGTTCGCTCTGCTCTGTCAAACCAGCATAGTACAACGAGGTGGGTGCATTTTTCAATGGTGTGCAATGCATCTGCATATTCGGGGAAGATATGAATCTCGGCCAACTGGTCAGAAAGTCGTCCCTGCCGGGGTGCATCCCCTGGTGTTGCATATGAAGATCTGACTATTCCCACTGGTTTGATCTGAATTTCTTCTCTGCTGAATATCTCTTCATGTACCGGTATCTTTTCTCCCTTTTCTCCCTTTTTTACCTTGTCCAGTGTTTCATTGCACATTTTGTCAACGATGCTGATGGTCTTATTTGAGCGCGGTACATTTTCAAAAGAGACTGAATCTAATGTATTGACGATTCCAATCGTTTTTATATACAGCTGTCTCAGGCAGCTGTCTCTGACTTTGTATTCTCCTCTAAGCTGACGAACTATCAGTTCGCTATCTGAGTAGAGAATAATATTCCTGAACCCCTGCTGTGCTGCATCGGATAGTGCATTTATGACTGCAAAATATTCTGCCTGGTTATTTGTTGCATATCCGCAGAATCCGGATTTCTTTGCTGCAATTGTCCCATTATTCAGTATGATATAGGCCCATGCTGAATTTCCCGGATTTCCCCGGGAGGCACCGTCTGTATATATAATTGCAGATGTATCCTTCATATCCAGAGTTATTGGTGAACTAGATATTTAATTCGATTATCGGACTGGTGGTTTCCCGTAAGGAATCCGGTTTAAAAGAGTCTGGATGATCCCGCTGCTGCAGATGACTGAATTTCAGTCTGCTTCACGGTGTATACGGTTATGCCGAAAAATGTTCATTCCCTGATTTCTTTCTGGACACATGTGCAAATGTCACAGATGGTAACCGTTCTGTCGCCATTGATTAATGACCACGTCCACCGGTCAATGACTTCGTTGAGATCGTCTGAGATCTCGATGCATTTGCATCCACGTTTTCTGCTGACATACTGGCATACCGCCGCAGGGGTGAGACCCATATATCCTGCAACGCATTTCTGAGAAAGCCCTCTCTGAATTACCATTCTGGATACAACTTCAGCCCGTATCTGGGGGAGATACTGCCGTACCATCTCATCGCAAATCATTATGTCGCAGAATGGCTGCTTCATGCCGTCGCCTTCTGCGCTTCTTCAGAAGTGAGTACGTCCTTGACCTGATACAGCACCTGGCGGGCGTCTCTGAAATTAAACTTCTCGATGATAAGTCCACTCTCTTTCAGTTTCTTGATTGCATACCTGACTGTCCGTGGTGAGATGTCTATCTCCTCTGTCACCTGCTTGAATGTCCTTGGGCTTCCATCCTTCAGAAGGGTTAACACCCGCTGTGAGGAGGGGGGCAGCCGCACTTTGTTAACGCTGTTAATGGCTTGCATAACTCTTAATTAACGCCGTTAATATAAATACTTGTCGTGATACTGCCTGACACAAAACAGTTTTTTAATCTGAATACTACGATTTTCTTGGTTATTCTAGATAACCGGGGGTCCATACCGGTCTGATGCGTCTCAGTCCGGATTGTATACCACTCCCCATTGCTCTCAAAAAAAGGAGCAGATATTTATGCACCAAAACGAGGTGCCTGTGTGCACTCATCAGATTGCAGCAGAAGAATATGCCTGACAAAGCACGGGAATACCCCGAAGGGAACGCACATTTTATTCCGGGAGGGAAAAAATAGATACATATGGTTAAACTCGACAGAATTGAATTTGTTAAACTTCTGGTTTCTGTTGGTGCCGGAATAATCGCGGGGAATTATGCCCGGGGATATTTTGGAGATCAGATTGCCGGCCTCTTTGTAACGGTTGTTGTTCTGGTCGTTGTATATAGTGCACTCGATGTCGCAAACCGCGCATATGTGCGCAAATGTAAAAAATAGGTTTTGGATTCGTTCAGACTCCTGCAGAGCCTCACGGACTTCCATTTTTCATTGGCTGCAGTATAATGCTGCTGAGGCACGATTTAAAAAACCAGGTCCCGTGAATAATGAGTGGGTGCCTGCTCATTATCGCCTGTTTTTCTGTGCTCATTTTCATCCGTTTTTTGGTGAAAGAAAGGCATTAATGCAATTGGCCACACAGGGATTATCTGTAAGGTGGGAACTGCGGTGGAAATGCTTGTTGAACAGGACATTATGCTTATTGTTTTTCTGCTGTTGATTGCTCTTCTGTCAGTGATATTTTTCAAATGGCTCAAAATACCGTATACCATTGGGCTTATTGTTATCGGGGGGTGTATTGCTTATCTCTCTGATCTGATCGGATTCCCTGGCCCACTTATTTCATTTACGTTGTCACCGGAGATCATCCTGTTTCTTTTCCTGCCTCCCCTGGTGTTTGAAGCGGCATACCGAATGAACAGCCGGCTGTTTTTCAGAAATATTGTTCCTGTTCTGATACTGACACTTCCCGGAATTATTGTTTCAATGGTAATTATTGGAGGGATTTCATCTCTTCTTACACCGATCCCGATTTTTTCAGCCTTTCTTTTTGGCGCACTCATATCAGCCACGGATCCTGTTTCGGTGCTCGCTGTGTTCCAGGAGCTTGGCATTTCCGAACGGCTGAAAACGCTTGTGGAAGGAGAGAGTCTCTTCAACGATGCAACCGCTATCGTGTTGTATAATGCTGTTATCGTAATGGCTGTATCCGGCATTGTTACAGCAACTGATGTAACATCGGGTCTTGTACAGATTACCGGCGATTTTGTGGGTGGTATTCTGAGCGGTTGTCTGACAGGGATTGTGATTGGGTATCTGATTCTCTTTTCCCGGGACAATATGGCATTTGCAGAAACGGTATCACTCATTGTTGCATATGGGGCCTATCTTGTTGCTGATGTATTGTTTGGGGTGTCCGGTGTGATCTCAGTTGTTTTTGCCGGCCTGACACTCGGATGGATTGCATCGCTGACTCTGAAACCGCCTGAACGGGAGCACATGACGGAATTCTGGCAATTTATGGGTTTCATCTCCAATAGCCTGATCTTCCTGCTTATCGGTATAACTGTGATTAATCTCTTTGAGATAACCGGAACCGGTACGATGATCCTTCTTCTTGGTGCTGTTGCCATTGCTGCGGTGCTCATCGGGCGAATTGTGGTTGTGTATGGACTGACAGCAGTATACAATTGCGTACCCGGTTCTGAAAATATCAGTATCCGGTATCAGCATATTCTCTTCTGGGGCGGGCTCCGGGGTGGGGTGGCACTTGCGCTGGCATTGAGTATCCCTGCAACGGTGCCATTCAGGGATCAGATCCTTCTGATGACAATCATTGTCACTCTCTTTACCATTCTGGTGCAGGGCTCGACGATTCGTTTCCTCCTCAATCGTCTCAATCTGAACCGTCCGAGTAATCTTGCCTGGGTTGAATACCTGGATACACGGCTCGCTACAAAGAGAGAGGCACTTGCTCTGCTTGAGAAAATTCACGCTACCCGTGATATTGAGCCACAGATCTACGAATCCGTCCATAGGGAGTATATGCATGCTGTGCAGCGGTATGAGCTGGATTTCAGGATGTTTGAAAAATCGCTGAATCCGACGCCGAAGATGATTGAACAGGCATTCTGGTCACGTCTGCTTTCCGTTCAGAAAAAATCGTATCGTGAATTATATGACAAATCCCTGATCTCAGAATTTGTTTTTGATCTTCTGTCCTATTCCCTGAATAATCGGTATGCACGTATCAGAAATCAGGAAACTCCTGAATTCCGTATTGACGAAAAATCTCCTGAGATTATCGTTCTCCAGCGGGTGATATCGGTGATTAACCGGGTGGCACCAAAAGCTGAAGCAGCCAAAAATCTCCGAAAATTTTCTCTCAGTATCGAGTATCAGACCCTTATTTCAGAAGCGGGGAGTGCCGGCAGGGCACTGGAGAGCATTGATACGATTTCACATGATTTTGCCATTCCTGATGAACTGCTGGCTTCTGTCCGGGATCTCTATTCAGGGCATATTACACAGTGCAATACCGCAGTAAAGGGGATGGCGGATACTTATCCGGAGCTTGCAGCGGATATCGAGAATTACTATCTGCGTATGACCCTTATTCTAAGGGAAGAGGATATCATCCGGGGCCTTGCAGATGATGGTACCATATATGAAAATGTCCGGGACGACCTCCTGAGGGATCTTGAAACAGAAAGAGAAGCCCTGGAAAAACATGTGTATAATATTCTTTGATCTGTTTTGATGCCGGATGATTGTGTCTGGATCTCCCCGATTCCTGTCAGACCGGAATTTTTTTGGTATTTACTGATTAAGAGAAAATATTCGCATGAAACAGGGATATATTCAGGTCTACACCGGAGACGGCAAAGGAAAGACAACGGCGGCTCTTGGCGTCAGCGTCCGGTCTCTTGTTGCCGGGCACCGGGTCTATTTGCTCAGTTTATCAAGGGGGTGCGGACCGGAGAACTTTCTCTTCCGGAGTCGTTCCCGGAATTTACCATTGTCCAGTACGGAGAGGGCCGGTTTATTGACGGCCATCCGGATGAAAACGATATCGTTGCGGCCCGGAAGGGGCTTTCTGTTTGTGCTGAAGTACTCCGCTCCGGAGCGTATGATCTGGTTGTTCTGGATGAGATTAATGTGGCACTCCACTATGAGCTCTTTGATCTGTCGGAGGTTATGGCTGCTCTCACCGGCAGAGCTCTTCATGTTGATGTTATATGCACCGGGAGGTATGCTCCACCAGAATTGATTGAAGCAGCAGATCTGGCAACGGAGATGAAAAAGGTAAAACATTACTATGCGGCCGGCGTGCGGGCCCGCAAAGGTATTGAGTTTTAACCGGATTATCCTGAATTTAAGACCGGTTCGTCCGGGTATTCGGGGAGAAATCCCCGTGCAATGATACGTGCCACACGGACCGGCTCCGGGATTTTTCCCTGAGCGGTAAAGATATTGCAGGCATGGGTGGCATCATCGAGGGAGATGCCTTCTGCACGGAGGTATACGGTCACCCCTGTTGAGAGCTGGCAGGTTGTTCGTTTCCCAAGAGCGATGTATGCGGAGAGTCGTTTTTCGTCGCTGGGGAAGTGGTGGCTGATATCGTCTTCAAGACCGGGGGAATCCTCATAGGTTACGGAGATGACGGGCAACCCAGTGCGTTCGTGCACCTGCGTGATATCGATGACATTAAACCAGGAAATGACTGTGCCCCCCAGCATGATGGCCTGTATATCATCCCGTGCAAGGTGGTTCCAGATGCCAAGAACAGCGTCTGTTGCGTCCATTCCCCCGACGGTGGCCCGTGAGAATGCACATCCGTCAATTATTCTGTCCCGCCGCATCACAATGCCGCAGATGAGGGATTGTTCTCTTCCCCGGTAACTCTCCGCGATTCCAAGGATTCTGATGCCTTTTTTCTCGAAGTGAAGCATTTTTCTCCCCCCCCTCTCCTCTGATCTGATTTTCTTCTCTCTTTCCTCTGTCTCTTCCCGGATTTCCTTCTCCTGTCTCTCTCTCTCCTATTTTCTTTTCTGCAGGAATATGGCGCCGGCCCCGATTGCGAGAATGGCAACGGCGGCAGTGATGATCAGGCCAACCGGTGCCTTGTTTTCATCATACAGCCGCTGGGCGGTAATAAGGTTTTCTTCGGGAGGGACTGTATCGGGGTACGGGGCAATATACCCGTCCGGTGATACCGTTGCCTGAGTCAGTATGGTGACGGCATCTGCATATTTTCCCAGCTCCATGAGGACCATCCCCTTGGTATTAAGGTAATGCGCATGCTCAGGCTCTGCAGCAAGGGCGGTATCGATGGCAACCAGGGCATTTTTGGGGTCGCCTTCTCCCAGGAGGCCGGATGCGATGACATTGTATGCAGTAGCGTTGAACGGCTCGAGCCGGAGTGCCTCTTCTGCATCAAAGCGTGCATTCTGGTACTCACCGAGCGCCAGGTAGGTGTATCCCCGGTTCAGATAGACCACCGCAATGTCCGGTCCTTTTTCAACGGCAGCAGATGCGGCAACAAGGGCCTCGTCATACTTCCCCATCTTCCGGAGTGAATATCCCCATTTGCACCAGACATCGGCGGATGCATTTTCATCATTTTGTGTGATCAGTTCTGCATATGCAGCGGCACGCGGCCAGTTTCCTTTATCAAATGCTGTATTCATCGTTGCAATGGCATTGGTTATGTTGATTTCAGCCGGTACTGCTGTGAGGCCGGGTTTGGCTGTGGCCGCGAGTGCTGGATGTGCGGCGATGATGGCGAATCCTGCGATGAGGATAAGGATGAGGAGAACGGGTTTTTTTGGGTTTGGATTTTTCATATTTTTCATTGCTGGTCGTTCAGGTATACGAGGGGGAAAATAAATAATTAATGAATGGGGGTTGGAGGGGTCAAAGCCACTTTGTTCTCTTTTTTGTTCTCTTCGATTGGATACTCGCAATGGTTACTGCAGTTCTGGAAGCGTTTTGACTCTTATAGGGGGAACCGTTTCTGGTGTCCTCTCTAACTGGACTATACAGAGGCAGCATTGAAACGATAGCACCGCACCCACAAGAAGCTTTGAAGGATATGATAAGAAAGAGATTTTCAACAGATGACAGAAATACAGAATCTGCTAAACAAATTATGGTTGCAGGAGCACACGTTATGGATTTAAGGTATAATAATTGATGGAGTCCTCTCACTCACAGAGGATTGACAAAGGTGAAGGAAACGTGCCTCCTTTATGTGATTGCCCACAATTACGGTGTAATCTGCAGGAATGTGTCGATTGAAAGAATCTATACCATCAATCCAATCCGGTAAACATCTGAACATGGCACATGTTCTGCAAATCGGGTCACATTTTCACCTGAAGAAGGGTGCCTGTTGTGGCACTGTTGTCAAAAAACAGTGTCAGGTTATTGAATTCAAAATTGCATTGCAAGAAAAAAAGAATGAGGCATTTGAGTTCTTTCACTACCTGTTTTTTTAAAACTGTGGTTATTGGTGAAATACAAACTCTTCAGATCTCATAAATTTCAGCAATCCGGTTGACAACAGAGAGCATATACCCTTTTTTAATAATATCTGTAATCTCTCCCGGCATCATCCGGTCAATCCTGACGTGGACCGTAAGAATGCGGCGGATGGTCTCTGTCTGTGCAACACAGAGGAGCGATGGCTGTTCAAAATATCCGGTCGTTTCATCTGCCCAGTCCTGCCAGCGCGTGTTAATGAGCCAGTTGTTATCATAGAGCATCCGTACAAATTCGTTTACCGGGGGGCATGAGCCGGTGTTTTGAATCTCTTCCTCATGGCCTCTGAGGATTGCTGCTCCGTCTAAAAGCCCCCGGTAGGCAAGCACTGCCTCAAAATTTTCAGGGGTTGGTGTTTCTGATTCACGGTGCATTCAGAAATGTACTGCACTAACCAGTGATAAATAGATTGATACTTTCCTCTCTTTTAAAATGAGATGACAAAATAACCGTAAAAATGTATGCTGTCGATGGGATCCGAACCCACGACCTCCAGATGTCTCAGATAAAGCGCTCCGAAATTGCTCAAACCCTATGAGTCTGGCGCCCTAACCAACTAGGCCACGACAGCATCTAATTACGCACACAATGTGCATAATAAGAACGCCGGGCGTCGTATTAAATCTTCTGATATTGGTTTTGTGTCTTTTGAAGTGGCGGGTATCAGGGACGGTCTTTCAGTATTCCTGTTCCCTTTGTTTTCAGGGGACATTGCCCGGGATGGTCTGTTTTTTGAACTCATCCGCTGGAACCATAAAATCTCTGATTATCTTCTGGTGGTGGGGTTCTGCCAGCAGCAGGATGGTGGTACAAGATTCAAATGGGCAAAAAAAGAGATCCAAACAGAACTATTCAGTTCTTGTTCTGGGTCTGTGAGATATAGACACTCACTGCAGCAGATATCGCCGCTGCTTCCTTACCGTGGCGCAGTGAGTCTGCAAGGGTCTGCATGCGTGTCTCTTCCTCCCGGAGGTAGCGGCTGAGATTCTCTCGCATATGCTCCTCCTGCAGGAAATGCGTGTGCGTATTTCCGGCGATGAAGTGACGGTTATTCATGATGGCGTGATGAAGCGGCAGGGTAGTCTTCACCCCGAGGATCACATATTCAAAGATCGCCCGCCGCATGCGCTCAATGGATTCCGTTCTCGTACGGCCCCACCCGCAGAGTTTTGATATCATCGAATCATACATCGGGGGAATAGAGTATCCCATGTGAATTCCGGAGTCCACCCGGATACCGGGTCCACCCGGAGAACGGTAGCGCACAATCTTTCCGGGGTCTGCCTGGAAGTTATTCAGTGGGTCTTCCGCATTAATCCGGCACTCGATTGCATGGCCATTCAGGGTGATGTCGTCCTGTTCAAAGGGGATGTCCTCTCCTGCGGCGATGGCGATCTGCTGGCGCACCAGGTCAATTCCTGTCACCATCTCGGTGACTGTGTGCTCAACCTGGAGGCGGGTGTTCATCTCCATGAAGTAATACTCCCCCTCTGCATAGAGGAACTCCACCGTACCTGCATTATAGTATCCCGAAGCTTTTGCTACCTTCAGGGCTGATGCTGACATCTTCTCCCGGAGCTCCTCTGTCATGATAGGGCAGGGTGCCTCCTCCACGAGTTTCTGGTGGCGCCGCTGGATGGAACACTCACGGTCATAGAGGTGAATCCGGTTCCCGGACTGATCCGCAAGCACCTGAAACTCGATGTGGCGCGGTTTGACCAGATACTTCTCAATAAAGACTGTAGAGTCCCCGAATGCAGAAGCGGCAATGCGCATGCCCTTCTCGATTGCTTCCTCGAGGCCGGCCTCATCCTCCACAATCTGCATCCCGATACCACCGCCGCCTGCTGAAGCCTTGACAATCACCGGATAACCGATTGCAGCAGCGATCTTCTTTGCCTCATCAAGGGATGTAACTCCGTCCGGGGTATAGGGCAGGACAGGGACGCCTGCCTTCTCCATCATATGTTTGGAGCCTAATTTAGAACCCATCGCCTCAATGGAGCGCCAGGACGGGCCGATGAATGTGAGGCCCTCTTCCTCGCACCGGTGGGCAAAGACACTGTTTTCAGCAAGGAACCCGTATCCGGGATGGATCGCCTCTGCACCGCTCTTCTTTGCGATATCAATGATGCGCTCCTGGTTCAGGTAACTCCTGGACGGGTGTGCCTCTCCGACGAGAAATGATTCATCCGCATACTTGACATGGAGAGAATGTTTGTCCGGTTCTGAATAGATGGCAACAGTCTCAATTCCCATCTCACGGCACGCACGCATAACGCGGATTGCAATCTCTCCGCGGTTTGCAACGAGCACCCTCTCGAAATACGTCATTCGATCACCAGCAGGACATCTCCGTTCTGGACGGCGTCACCCACATCCACAAAGATGCTCGTAACCTTGCCATCTGTCGTTGAGACGATGGGGTTCTCCATCTTCATTGCCTCAAGAACGACGAGGGTGTCTCCTTTTTTCACTTCAGCGCCGATACGGGTCTCAACTTTCAGGACCATTCCCTGGATATTTGATCTGATCCCGCCTTTTATTGCCGTCCGCGGGATCTGTTTTGCTCCCATGGATGCGGCATCCCTGAGCTCACCGCCGTCAACCGAGAGAATCCTGACAGCGAATATCTCACCGTCAACTTCAACGTCCATTGAGGTGGGGATAACGCCTGCCTGTGCGGCCCCGGCATCCACCTTCCGCGGAATAACCTCTGCTACCCGCTCACCACGCAGAAATGATGGTGCAATTGCCGGATAGAGGATGTAGGTGAGGATGTCCTCATCCTTTGAAACGATGCCTTCTTCCCGTGCCTCAGCTGCCATTCTCTCATACGCAGGCTCAAGGAGGTCTCCAGGCCGCCCGGTGAATGGCTCCTCATCACCGATGATAAGGGTGCGAATCTCATCGGAGATGGGGCCCGGTGGTTTCCCATAGAGGCCGAGGACATAATCCTTCACTTCTTTGGTGACATTTGAATAGCGTTCGCCACCCATCAGCACATTGAGGACTGCCTGAGTCCCAACAATCTGACTGGTGGGTGTCACAAGCGGCGGATATCCAAGGTCTTTTCGTACCTGTGGGATCTCCTTATGGACCTCTTCTATCCGGTCAAGCGCATCCTGTTCCTTCAGCTGTGAAACCAGATTTGATATCATACCGCCTGGCAGCTGATAGATGAGCACATCACTGTCAACCCGTTCCGAGATCGGGTTCACCAGCGGTGCGTATTTCTCACGGACAGCAAGGCAGATGTTTCGTACCGGTCGGAGTTTCATCAGGTCGATACCGGTGTCACGGTCTGTTCCGATGAGGCTTGCAACAATACTCTCGGTCGGGGGCTGTGACGTTCCCATTGAAAACGGGGACATTGCGGTATCCAGGATGTCGACCCCTGCCTCGATCGCGGTCTGATAACTCATCGGTGAGATACCGCTTGTAGAATGGCTGTGGAGGTCAATCGGAATGTCTATTTCGCGTTTAATCCCGGTAATAAGTTCCCGTGTTGCCTCCGGCATAATAAGGCCTGCCATATCCTTGATGCAGATGGAGTCACATTCGTGGGCATAGAGATTCCGTGCCTGTTCGATAAAGCCCTCTGTGGTGTGCACCGGGCTGGTGGTATATGATATTGTGCCCTGGAGGTGTGCACCGATATTTTTGACAGCCTCCATGGATTTTTCCATATTACGGATATCATTGAGCGCATCAAAAATTCTGAAGATATCAACACCGTTTCTGCCGGCTGCGTCTACGAATTTTTCCACCACATCGTCCGGGTAGTGCCGGTATCCGACAAGGTTCTGTCCCCGAAGGAGCATCTGTATCGGTGTATTCTGAAGTCCGTCTTTTAAGGTGCGCAGGCGCTGCCACGGGTCATCGTTTAAGAATCGTATCGCGCTGTCAAAGGTTGCGCCCCCCCATGCTTCAACAGAGAAGAATCCGACGGAATCGATGGCATGCGCCAGTTCTGTCATGTCCTCTGTTTTTAGGCGGGTTGCAATCAAAGACTGGTGTGCATCCCTGAGGGTAGTGTCAGTAATTTTTACAGGATTGGCAGTACTCATAAAACACCTCTAAGGGGCAGGATATTGATATTGTCGAGCCTTTACTAAGTTGCTCCTGACTCTATAAATACCCAGCGAAAGATACGAAAACGGCTGCAATAATGAGTAATGAACCAAAAAAGGCGAAAATATCATTTTTGGAACGACTGAATGAGGGGGAGTATGTCCCCCCCCCACGGTATCCCCGCGTTGCAAGTATGATCCCCTGTTCCCGTGCCCGGTAAATCTGCATTATGGTGAGGGTGAACCCAAGTGATATCAGGTCATGGACTACCCCTCTGCTCCCTTTCAGCCGCAGGGCATTTCTGATATCATGGATATCTTTTTCTATGCGTCTGAGGGAGGAGATGGCCATTTCAGCAGTCAGGCCGAGGTCAAAACCCATGCGGTCCCCGAAGGCCCAGACGGCAGTGTTCATCAGATCCCCCCCGCGTCCGGACCCGAATGCCCAGAATGCAATGAGAGTGACAACTGTCATGCGGAATCCGTATGATATGCCGTCTCCCCCGAATGCCTGCGTAAATCCGGCGACAAGAATGATTGCGCCGAATATGACTGAAGCGGCCTTCCTCCCCGGGAGGTTACGTTCACCACGGGCCACGACTGCCCACCAGAGTGCCGCAAGCACTGCTCCGATGACGGAACTGAATGCGGCGAATGAGAGGAGCAGTGTGGAGGCAATTCTCAGGCGTGCATCCTGCATAGCGCCTCCTCTGCATCATGCAACCTGATATTCTTCGGGCGTGCCCCCTCTTCAAGGGCGCGGGCAAGATACCGGGGTGCTCCCTTCCATGCAGGGATCGCTTCCGGAACGCTCCCCCGGCAGACAAGGGCATTTCCTTCAATCTCCCAGATGACGTCTGCAGCCGGAAGAACTGCCTGTTCATGGGTAAAGATGATCACGAGCGGGTGTTTCTTCTCTTCGATTGCAGCGCAGATTCGTGTTTTCTCCCTGCAGTCAAGTCCTGCAAACGGCTCGTCCAGTATCACAGCATCCCAGTTCCCGCCGAGAAGGCAGGTGAGGTGCAGGCGTTTGAGTTCTCCCCGCGAAAGAGTGAGTGTCTTCACATTCTGCCTGCCGGTAAGACCTGCCTTAAGGAGTGTCTCTTCAACCGGAAGGTCCCATGAGCGGACTTCATCTTTGACCAGAAATCCGGTCACATGATACTCCGGAAACTGCATGGAAAGCGTAAGATGGGTGATGTCTTCACGGATGATTCGTCCGGCTGCAGGTTCAAAGATCCCGGCAAGGGCTGATGCAAGTGTTGTCTTCCCGCTTCCCACCGGCCCGGTGACGAGGTGCACGCCCGGACGGAAGACTCCTTCGGCTGTAAGTGCCCATCCTTCGTGCGTGAGGGAGAGATGTTCTGCGGTCAGATGCATTCGGCTATCCTCCATAACGATGGGTACATCGCTGTTTCATGCAGGTGGGAAAAGACCTCTTCAGGTGTTCCGACATATTGGGGGCGGCCTTTCACAAAGTATACCACCCGGTCAGCACGGGATGCGGTGTCCATATCCTGTGTGCACTGAAGAATGGCGGGTGCAGGCCGCCTTCGTATGATGGTTTCCAGGGTGTCTGCCGCGTTCCGGTCAAGGTGGGTGTCTGTCTCATCGAGGATGAGTACTTCCGGAGAGAGGGCAAGGGCTGCTGCACACGCGACGAGCATCTTCTCCCCCCCGGAGAGGGTATGGCTGACGCGGTTGTGCAGGTGGCGGATTCCCATCTCAGAGAGGACTCTGCAGGTTGCCGGCCCGATATCTTCTGCCGGTGTTCTTTGGAACCGGAGGCCGGATGCCACTTCATCCCCAACGGTCCGGAAAACAAGGTTATTGTCCGGGACTTCACCGACCCATCCGGTATGCACTACCCGCGGCTCTTTGCCGGCGATGGTAAGCGTCCCGTGGCGGGGGAGTTCAATTCCTGCGCATAGCTTCAGGAAGGTTGTTTTTCCACTTCCGTTTGGGCCGATGATGGCAGTATGTCCCTGCCCAATCCGGAGAGATTCAATCTCCAGTGTCCGGTGGTACAGGTTTTCTGCATGAATCATCAGATTCGTTCTCCGATAATAAACGCGGCAATTCCTTTCAGTACATCTCCCGCAATGAATGGCACCATCCCAAGGAGCACTGCCTGTGCCAGTGCCATCCCCGTTGAGTATGACATCCATGTAATGCCAAAGAAGTAGATGATAAGTGTGCCCGCAGCAATGCCGCCTGCACGTATTACTCTGTTCTCCTGTTCATAGGCAAGGCCTGCTACAAGAACTGCGGGGATAAATCCAATCAGATATCCTCCTGTAGGACCCATGAGGACACCGATTCCTGCGAGTCCGTTGTGAAAGACCGGCATATTCAGCATTCCGAGGAGCAGGTAGACGAAGACCGGCAGGAAGGCATATCTGCCCATCACCACTGCCGCTAACAGAACAAAAAACGTCTGCAGGGTAACCGGTACCGGGGGGATGGGTAGCGATACCCATCCACCAACGGCAATCAATGCCACAAATGCTGCCGTCAGGGATACCAGGTGGCTTCGTTGTTCGTTACCGTACATGTCAACCCAATATTGTTTGCAGGTTGACGAGAAAAAGATTCAGGCCGGAGTGCAGTCCCCGGAGAATACCCGCTCAACCTTGCCATTATCGCGCCGTACAATCAGGGCGCCATACTCATCAATGTCAATTGCTATTCCTTCAAAGGATTTGCGGGGGGTTTTAATCTTCACTCGTTTGTCAAGCGTCAGTGAGAGGCTCTTCCATTCGCGCACAATGGAGTCATATTCCCCTGCCTCAATCAGCCGGAACCGCCGTTCAAACTCACGCAGCAGGTATGCCAGGAATGCCGCCCGGTCAATGGGTTCACCATATTCAGCCATCAGTGATGTGACCGGTGTATTCAGATCCCCGGGAAGGGCCTGTGGTGGAATGTTTGCATCAATTCCAATCCCCAGGATGCAGTGTTTGACGTCTTCTGCTTCTGCTGATATTTCAAGCAGAATACCTGCCACTTTTCGGTCACCGATGTAGATGTCATTAGGCCACTTTATGAGGGCACCTATCCGGTACAGTTTCCGGATGGTCCGGACAAGTGCGATGGAACAGGCCATTGTCACCATGAATACATGGTCAACGGGAATCTCCGGTTTCAGGATAATCGTCGTCCAGATGCCTCCGGGAGGGGAAGCCCATGGGCGCCCGAGACGCCCGACGCCGCCTGACTGCTCTTCTGCGATAACCACGGTTCCGTTCAGTTCTGCAGCCGGTGTCTTTGCACACAGTTCCTTTGCAACCCCGATGGTTGAAGGAACGGATGCGTAGTATTCAATCCTGTGCCCAATGAAGTCTGTCTTCAGGTGCCGTTTCACTTCGTATGGGAGGAGCCTGTCTGAGCGCCGGACCAGGTGATAGCCTGCGGGCCGGGATGCTTCTATTTCATATCCCAGTTCCCGCAGTTCCTTAATATTTTTCCAGACTGCTGACCGTGTCACACCTGTCTTTGTGCTTATATCTTCACCGGAGACTGGTTCTCCGGCTTCTTCAAGAATACTGAGTATCTGGTTTGCGGTCGTATTCATTTATATCACTTCTTTGCGGCCACGGCCTCACTGGGGAGGGGGCAGGGGTCCTTGCCGCAGACCTGTTTGAGAATTGTTGACTGGTGTTCCATAAGGGTTGCAAGGTCAAAGATGCCGGTGATGTCCACCAGTCCTATGGCAGCAATTGCCGTTCCGTCGCTGTCCCGGATCGGGGCAACGACAACCGGTACGTTTGCATATGCCCCGTTCTTCGGAGAAATTTTGATCAGCTGGTTCTTTTCCATTGCCATTTCAAGAACCGGTCCGGTATATGCATTATCAATCACCACACCGCCCTCAATCCTCACTCCGGGATTGTTCCGGGACCGTGCTGTCACAGGCAGGCGGTTAATGATTTCATGGATTGCAAGGGCAACTTCTGCAAGGTCGCCTGCATCTGAATCAGCGGAGATGATATAGCCACTCATAGATAACACCCAAAGGTTCGGAACTAAAAAAATAGAATGACTGAATGTTAAAATAAGGTTTCGCTTTCACAGGTACAAAAATGGCGCAAAAATCCGCGTGAGGGATATTCATGTATGGTTGTCACAATTACGGTCCCTTTCCCCACAGGGTAGGAGACCATGATAGCCCTTCCGTCATCGGTCTGTGCCAGAATGTCCCCCTCGGGGTTTTTGATGTAGCCGTCACAGTCGATCTCACTGGTGTCAAAATCTTCAAGAATGGTTGCAAGGGGGCTTTTTGCGTCTACATGCACCGGACTGCTGAAATATTCGCTCACATAGGTGACCGGAACCGGAAGCCAGTCGTAGCGGTCTTTTTCCGGCGACATCGCACCGAAGACAATGACACGTCCGCCCTTTTCCAAAAATTTTTTAATTCTTCCTGACGATGCCCTGAGTGCCGGAAGGAGACCGGAATATGCAGAATTCCCAAACCCTGTCGGGATGATGAGAGAGACCATGTTTCCCCGGTAATAGGGTGCCCCCATCATATGCGGCGTTATTAACTCACAGGCAATGCCGGTGTCTTCGATGTATCTGATAAACGGCACAGAACATTCCCATGCGAGCCCTGTTTTCTGTATCATCCTTTGATTACTCCTATTGGATTGAGTCGGGCTACCTTTGCGGATATGCCTGCTTCATGAACCACTTTCACCACTTCGCCTGATGGTTTGTAGGCGTCCGGGGCTTCTTCTGCGATGGAACCTGCTGATGGTGCGAGAACAGTGATGCCGCTTCTCCCGAGGGATTCCTGAATGCTCTCCCCTGAAGCGCGTTTCTTTGCCTGTGATCGGGAAAGGACCCTGCCTGCGCCATGGCAGGTGCTGCCGAATGTCTTCTCCATGGCACCCTGTGTCCCTTTCAGGAGATATGATGAGGATCCCATGCTCCCGGGGATAATTACCGGCTGACCAATTGCATCGCAACCCGGGGGCAGGTCGTGGGTGTTCGGACCAAATGCCCGGGTAGCCCCCTTCCGGTGTACACAGAGTGTTGTGCGTTTCCCGTCCACCAGATGCTCCTCAATCTTTGCGACATTGTGGGTCACATCATAGACAAGCGGCATCTCCTCTGCTGAAAGGGAAAAATTACGTGACAATACCTCCCGTGTCAGGTGCATGATCATCTGGCGGTTTGCCCATGCATAGTTCGCGGCGCACGCCATTGCTGAAAGATATGCCTCTCCTTCGGGGCTTGTCAGAGGTGCACAGGCGAGCTGTTTGTCTGCAAGAGGAATGTGGTATTTCTTTGCCGCGTCCTCAAGAATCTTCAGGTGGTCAGTGCAGATCTGGTGGCCAAGCCCCCGTGATCCGCAGTGGATCATGATGCATATCTGGCCTGCCTCAATGCCGAATGCCTGAGCTGCCTCTGGGTCAAAGATCTCCTCCACACACTGGACTTCAAGGAAGTGGTTTCCGGAACCAAGGGTGCCGCACTGCGGCCTGCCGCGTTTGCGCGCCTTCTGGCTGACATGGGAGATGTCAGCACCTTCGATGCAGCCCTGCTCCTCGCACCAGAGGAGGTCACGGTCTGTGCCATACCCCTCCTCCACCGCCCATCGGGCGCCTTCTGTCATTATTTTGTTGAGATCCCTGTCTGCCACCGTGATGCAGCTTTTTGTCCCGACGCCCGTTGGCACGGTGTCATAGAGCTCCTGCATCACCTTTTTAATCTGCCCCAGATCACGGCGGTGCAGCGGGGTCGCCAGCAGCCGCACGCCACAGTTGATGTCAAATCCTACCCCTCCGGGTGAGATGATTCCTTCGTCCATGGTGAAGGCTCCCACTCCTCCGATGGGAAATCCATATCCCCAGTGGATATCCGGCATTGCAAGAGCGTTTTTGCATATTCCGGGCAGCGTTGCGATATTCGCAAGCTGCTCCACTGCTCCTTCCTCCAGGGTTCCCATCAGTTGCTGTGAAAGATAAAACCGGCCCGGCACCCGCATGCCCGGAACGGTACCAATGGGAACCTCCCATTCGTATTCTCCCCTCTGAATAATTTTCTCCATCATTCTCTGCCACGTCTCCTCGTTATACATCGAAGAGAACCAACGTACACCATCCGTCGTCAGTTCTCGTGATCTCCATTCCTGAGAGTGATATCCCCTTCACTTCGGTCCCGCCTCCATGCCTCTCCCTGCTGTATGGCTCCCCGAAGAGCTCTGCTGAAAGGCCGGACGGAGTAAATGTCATTTCCGCCCGGCAGAGTGCCACACATTCAACCTCAGCGTAAAAAAGGATTTCTGAGAGGAATTCATGAAGCAGGCGTTCCTCACCCTCAGCACTGAGAGAAAAATGAATCGTGACCTCTTCCTTTGTGCAGGAAGGAAACATCACAGAAAAAAGGGCCCGTGCCGATTCTTCATAGAGTTCTTTTTTTGTTGCACCGCATACATGCATCAGGATGTCTGCTGTGTGTTCCCGTTCAGAAAATGGCATCGTATCTATACTGGTTCTTAGAGATAATCACAGTATGCAGGGACCATATCCATATCGATTCTGTCCAGGTACCGGGCCTGATAGATGGAGACATAGATAATATTGTCGCCAACATATATTTCATAATCAGATGGTTTCGGGGGTTTTACTGTCGTGGAAAGAAGAACTGGTCCTCCGCAGGATGTACATACCCTGAAATCAATATTTCTCTGAAGAATATAGGATTTAACGTCATCAGAGACAACAATGTCGTGCCCAATGGCACAATTGTCATCACAATTTTTCATATCTGTAACAGGTTGAATACCGGGGTAAAAATAGGTTTTGTTAAGGCACAGCAGTTATACTGCCTGAATAAGTGCGCTGACCATGTCTGTGTACTTATCCTTGAGTATATAGACGCTCGTTGAATTGTCGTTTTTCTTCTGCACACTGAGAATTCCGATCCGTGAGGCGACAGTCCCAATCATTGACGCAACGGACTGAAGGGTGATCGTAAATTTCGTTTTCAGCTGTTCAAATGCCTCCGGGATGGTTACAGATCTGGTTTTTATAAAGATACTCAGGAGTTCATGACGAATACCTGATGTGTCCCGTTTAAGGTAGCCTTTTAAACGGCGCTCAATCTCATGCTTCAGATCAGCCGCAGATCGCATACACGCTCATTTGAATGAATGATATTTAATTTTATCGAATCGGTAGTGATTAATCATGACAATTTCCCGAATGGTGGTAATAAGCAGTATCACGGCGGTCTGCGTTATCCTTCTTATACTCCCACCAAATGGGGGGGAATCCGGCTGACTCCATCTGTGGGATGCATCATATTTAATCTCTTCATTTCCAAATATTTGTCTGTATGAATTTTCCTACTTATGATATCAGTAAATACACGGTTCGGCAGCTGGTTACTCTGCCGATCGCATTACTGATAATCTCATTTCTTTTCCTTGGGTTCAATACCCTCACAACAGGCATGCCTGTTGACCCGGGAATTGATTTTGCCGGGGGTGTTGCTGTGACGATACCGCCTACAGCAGATTCTCAGGCAGACGTTGAGGCATATTTCTCTGATTTCCCTCTGAAAAGTGTTGGAGACGGGGTGAACGGAGGATATTATGTGGTCTTTGAGAATATGCCGGATAAGGACTTCCTGGCCCTGTCTGAGCTTATAAATGCCCGTTATCCGGATGCAAAAGTTGATCAGATTGGAGAGACGTTTGGAAAGACTCTGCAGACACAGGCACTCTGGGCACTTCTCTTCTCGTTTATCGGGATGGCCATCGTTGTGTTCCTTGTCTTTAAGAACTTTGTTCCGTCCATTGCTGTCGTAATCTCGGCATTCTCTGATATTGTGATCACTGCAGCACTCATGGATGTAGTCGGCATTACGCTTACTCTTGGTACGACTGCGGCCCTGCTGATGCTTATAGGATACTCAGTTGACAGTGATATTCTGCTGACAACACGTGTTCTGAAACGGAAAGGGAAATTTTCCGAGAAGATGCAGGGGGCATTTCGTACCGGGTTTACCATGACATCCACAACCATCAGTGCGGTTGCCCTCATGTTTGTTGTCTCATGGGTTGGACAGATAGATGTTATTCGCGATATTTCAGCCGTTCTTTTACTCGGTCTTTTCATCGACCTGATGAATACCTGGATGCTGAATGCAGGAATTTTAACCGGGTATGCAGGAGGTGACAAGAGATGAGTGATGAAAACGAAGGCGGTCTGGTTCAGACATTAAAAGACTGGCGTGTTGCACTGATGCTCCTCTTGGTGGTCTTCTCGATTGTGAGTATCTATGTGATTCCACCGGGTATATCCAACGGGATGACCGGAAACCTTCAGCTTGGGCTCGACCTTGAAGGTGGTTCATGGATCCAGTTATCATTCCGTTCAGAAGTTGTCCGGTTTGAAACGGATCAGGATCCGGAGATATTTGCGGCACGCATCGGTGAGGCACTGGATGCCGAGGTCTTCCTCTTTGAAGAAGACCGGCTGGAGATCCGGGCGCCGTTTACGCGGGAAGAGCTGGAACCGGTCTTTGCAGAGAACGGCGGGTCTATCGTCACCTATGAAACCGGCGTCTCAAAGGATACTGCTGACCAGATTAAACTGATTTTAGAGAATAAGGTCAATAATCTCGGTACAAAGGATGCGCGTATCAATACGATCACCGGGCTCAATGGTGTGACCCAGTATATCCGGCTCGAACTCGCAGGAGTTGACATCTCAACAGCACAGGAGATCGTCGGTGCGCAGGGTAAGTTTGAGATTCGGATACAGACTGTCGGAAATGAGTCTGAACATGTGCTCTACGGTGACTCAATCAAGAGTGTCTCCACGCCGACACAAAGTCCGCCGGGCAGTGATATCTGGGGTGTCGGTTTTACCCTCAGTCAGGATGGCGCCATTGCATTCCAGGAGGCTGCGAATACCTATGGTGCAACCACCAATCCGGAAGCCCATGAAATAATGATGCTTCTGGATGACAATATCGTCTACAGCGCGAGCCTGAATCCTCAACTGGCGGCAGAACTGAAGACTGCTCCTGTCCGTGAACTTCGCGCAACGACCGGCGCGGGTGAAGAAGGGCTGGAAGACGCAAAAGCGCTTGAAATCCACCTGCGTGCAGGGGCACTCCCGGTCGATGTGGAGATTGCAGGGTCAGGTTCAGTATCTGCAAGCCTGGGGGAGCATTTCAAGACGATGTCTGTTATTGCAGGCATTCTTGCCCTCATGGCTGTTGCAGCTACCGTGTACTACTGGTATCGTGAACCGGCAATTGTGCTTCCGATGATCGGGACCAACATTGCAGAAATCATCATTCTGCTGGGCATTGCGACCTATCTTCAGCAGCTTGACCTTGCAAGTATTGCAGGTCTTATTGCTGTGCTTGGAACCGGTATTGACCAGCTGGTGGTTATTACTGATGAGGTCATCTATGAAGGCCGTGTCCCGTCACAGAATCTGTATCTGAAACGGTTCAACCGTGCATTGGGTATTATTATGGTGGCAGCGTGTACCACGGTCATCGCGATGCTGCCGTTAGCGGTAATGGATCTTGCAAACCTTCGTGGATTTGCCATTATCACCATTCTGGGTGTGCTAATTGGTGTCCTCATCACCCGGCCCGCCTATGGTAAGATCATTATGGCAATCCTTTCAAAAAAACCGGGTGACCGCTGAAATCAGCGGGCTCCCATCACAATACTTATATTTCTCTTATTCTCACAACTGGATGAGGATCTTTTATGGCAAAACCAGTATTGATGGATTTTTTCGCAGTATGGTGCGGACCCTGCAAACTTCAGACTCCTGAACTAGAGAAACTCAAAGAGATGATGGGAGATGCGGTGGAGATAAAGAAGATCGATGTGGACGACAACCTTGACCTTGCACAGAAGTATGGGATTATGGTTGTGCCGACACTGATTATCGAGAAGGACGGGCAGGTAAAAGAGCGTCTTGAGGGTGTGACTCCTGCTGATACGCTCATGCGTATGCTCGAGCCCCTGACAGAATAGCGCTGTCCCTGACAGAACGGGTCGGTATGATTCCGGAAGAGAAGAAGGCAGAACGAATTATAACCCTTTTTCAGGGGTTATATGGTGAAATTGAGTGGTGGCCGGGTGGGCCTGAAGAGGTGCTTATTGGTGCTGTGTTGACCCAGCAGACCCGGTGGGAGAATGTTGAGACTGCCCTAAAACGGCTGCAGGAGGCTGGCATCTGTTCTCTTCGGGGAATACACGAGGCCTCTGATCGTGCGGTAGAGGAAGCGATTTTTCCGACCGGGTTTTACCGGATAAAGCGTGAGCGGCTGAAATGCCTGGCATCTACTGTTCTCTCCTGCGGCGGGATGAACCATCTCGCGGGCTATCCGACTCTTCGTCTGCGCGCCTTTTTTCTTGCGATAAAAGGGGTCGGTCCGGAAACTGCGGATAGTATTCTCTGTTACGGATTCAGCCGTCCTGTTTTTGTCATTGATGCCTACACCCACCGGATTTGTGCGTGTGCCGGCATCTCCCTGAAAGGGTCTGATCTGCAGGAGCTCTTCCAG
Organism: Methanogenium sp. S4BF; assembly: GCF_029633965.1. Taxonomy (NCBI): domain Archaea; kingdom Methanobacteriati; phylum Methanobacteriota; class Methanomicrobia; order Methanomicrobiales; family Methanomicrobiaceae; genus Methanogenium; species Methanogenium sp. S4BF. Next base: position 347,076 of record NZ_CP091277.1, read on the forward strand.
CGCCTGCTGCCCGAAGAACACCAGGTGCATCGGCACTGCCATGCCTGGTTTGTTGAATATGCAAAACAGTATTGTCTTAAAAAAAGGTGTGAAGAATGCATGATATCGAGTTTCTGAATGTCGGAACGCGGCTTCACCAGGAAGGGCTGGTGACGTCGGTCTTCGGCAATATGAGCAGGCGTGTGGAAGGCGGGTTTGAAATTACCCCGACAGGTTCGTTTCTGGATGTCCCCGCACGGCCGGTATTTGTCTCAGATGAAGGTGTGCCTGAGGCTGGTGCATCCAGCGAATACCGTGTCCATCTCCAGGTCTACCGGAGGACGGATGCGGGGGCGATTGTCCATGCCCATCCACCGTACGCTGTGGCATTATCGCTCTCCTGTCCGACCATTGTTCCGGTTGACAGTGAGGGTAAGATGCTCCTGCCGGAGATACCGGTTGTTGACGGTGAACCGGGCACAGAGACGCTTGCAGAGAATATCGGGGCCGCACTTGTCTCCTCCCCTCTCGTCATTGCGCGGGGCCACGGGACCTTTGCACGGGCAGAAACACTTGTCGACGCGTATATCCTGACGGCTGTTGCTGAGCATGCTGCACGGATACTCTCTATTTCGGCGGCTTCTGACTTTTAAGGCTCTGAATCTCTCTCCTGAGCTCCTGCTGGTTTGAAAGCATAATGTCACTCAGGATACCAAACATAAAGACCTGGATGCCCCCCATGACAAGAAGGGCGGTGAGGATGGTCAACGGCAGGTGCTCGATACCATTCAGCCATTCATAGACCACATACACGCCGGTCAGCGCACCCAGAATGGTGATGACACCGCCGATCATTCCGAAATAAAACATCGGGTTGCTGCGCTTTGCAAGACGGTAGAGAGTTGATATTATTTTTGCTCCGTCATGGAAGGGGCGGAGTTTTGTGGCTGTCCCCGGCCGTTTCACATAATGGACAGGGACTACGTGTATCTTCTGCTGGTTTCGGATGGACTCAGACGAGATCTCTGTTTCTATTCCGAATCCCTCTTCCCGGAGATGCATCTGGCGGATGCTTTCCAGCGTAAATGCGCGGTATCCGGACAGGATGTCGGCCAGATAACGGCCATGGGCCATGCGGAAGAGGTCATTGATTACCTTATTGCCAAAGAGATTGAGGTGTGACAGCGCACCTTTCTCCGGGAACTCAAGCCGGTTTCCGATGACATGGTCACAACCGGAAAAGAGGGGTTCGAGCATCAGTTCCGCATCTTCCGGCAGATAGGTCAGGTCCCCGTCCAGCATCAGAATATACGGAAACCGAAAGTGTTCAATGCTCTCGATGATTGCATTGCCCTTGCCGCGTGATTTCTGGAGCACCACTTCAGCACCGGCTTTTTCTGCAAGCTCCGCAGTCCTGTCCGTACTGTTCCCGTCCATGACAAAAATATGTGAATATCCCCGTTCCCGGAACCGGGATATGAGCTCTCCGATTGTCGGCTCTTCGTTGAGGGTCGGAATAAAGATACAGACCTGACTGCGGTCGATAAGCATTGTATATGGAGTTTGTCGCCACTCTGTTATAGTCTTGAAGGTCCTGAGATGCGGATTATCTCGCAGTAATATGGTAGACGAATGGATCTGAAGATCTCCCCCAAATTGTTTCTGACCCGGTATGACGACGTTCCGATCTCGATCGATCTTTTCCCTGACGTGATTGCGTAAAATGCATGGATGCGGTTCGAGCACCCGGATGGCAGAGGGAGATGTGGTGTCCACACTGATCAAAGCCCTGTTCGATCCAAACAGCAATATCGGGCAGCGGGCGCAGAGGCATTTGATCATCTCAACATTGTGGATTCTGTCCCCTGAATCCTTTTTTTCACCTGAAGATGAAGATCATTATTTCCGGATATCGCATTGCTTGTAGATCCTAATCCGAAGACAGACTTCAATGGTGATGGCAGAGTGGCTAACACATATGCAGGATAATTGGATTGCATACATTTTTTAGGAATGATTTACGGCCTCTGATTTGTTTTAAGATGCACTGAGAGTCTTATTCCTTGTTTTTTAGCTATTGTACTCACAGAGATAAGATTGTCGCCTTTTCCACAGGGAATACAAAATTATAAATTTTGATATACATTGATAAAATATATTTAATATACTTCATCCGGTTCGGTCCGGTCCGAACATACATCTTCTAACACTATTTCAGAGAGGTAATCGATTATGACGAGACAGAGATCAATGGTAAAAATCTTTACAGTGCTTATCCTCTGCACCTGTATCATAGCCGGGGTGCAGGCCGCTGAATCATATGAATTTGTCACAAAATGGGGCTCATACGGCTATGGTGACGGGCAGTTTATCAGGCCGGAGGGAATTGCGGTGGACGTTGAAGGCAACGTCTATGTGACGGATCCGGGCAACAACCGGATGCAGAAATTCAGCAACACCGGTGATTTTATCACAAAATGGGGTACCCTCGGCGATGGCGCCGGTCAATTCTCGTATCCCAAGGGCGTCGCGGTGGATGGCGAAGGCAATGTCTATGTCGTCGAACAGACCAATAACCGCGTCCAGAAGTTCGATGCAGATGGCACCTATATCACCAGATGGGGTACCCAGGGATCAGGTGAAGGCCAGTTTAACAGCCCGGGAGGTATTGCGGTGGACAATGCCAGCAATATCTATGTGGCAGATACCGTCAATCATCGTGTCCAGAAGTTCGATGCAGATGGCACCTATATCACTACATGGGGGTCGCAAGGTTCGGGTGACGGACAGTTCAGATTCCCCCTTGCCATTGCAATAGGTACGAATGACAGTGTGTATGTTGGTGACGAGAATTATCGAATCCAGAAGTTTGATTCAAACGGCACCTTCATCACCAAATGGGGTTCAGAAGGCATGGGCAACGGCCAGTTTACCTACCCACCAAGCGGTGCTGCGACAGATGATCAGGGCAATCTCTTCGTTGCTGAAGGGCAATGGAATACCGGAACCGGCCTGCTGTACCGTGTCCAGAAATTTGATTCAAACGGCACATTCATCACCAAATGGGGATACCGGGGCTCAGGAGACGGGGAGTTTCAGTATCCAAAGGGCGTTGCAGTGGATAGCGGGGGATATGTCTATGTGGCAGACGGTGAGGCGCAGAGAGATTATCACCGCATCCAAATGTTCTCATCGCTTCCGTTTGCCAACTTCACCGGAGAGCCAACAGAAGGGAATTTCCCTCTGCGGGTGAACTTTACCGATACATCCCGGGGGTCGCCCACTTCATGGATCTGGGATTTTGGGGATGGGAATTCCTCTGTTGAACAGCATCCATTCTCCATCTATACCGTACCTGGTGTCTACAATGTGTCACTTTCTATAGAGAACGCAGTCAGTAGTAACACAACAACGAAAAATGGTTACATAACCGTCCTTGACTGGGTCAAAGCGAACTTCACCATGAACACCACCGAGGGTGTTGCACCCCTTACCGTACAGTTCACTGACACCTCAACCGGTGGTCTTGCACCCCCCGACACATGGGAGTGGAGTCTGGCACGCTATGATGATCCCGAATGGTCGTACACAACTGACGAGCAGAACCCGAACTACACTTTCATGATACCTGATTGGTATCTTGTGTCATTATGGGTCGGCCGTGACAATCTGAGTAATATAAGTGTATATAGTGGTCACATCAGCGTAACCCAGCCACCACCTGTCACCAGTTTTACCGGGTATCCCACTGTTGGCTCTGCTCCGCTGACCGTCCAGTTCAACGACACCTCGGCCGGGAATGCCACACAATGGTTCTGGGACTTTGGGGATGGGAACACCTCAACACTTCAGCATCCGACCAAAACCTATGAGATACCCGGTTTATACACTATATCACTCAATGCAACCAATGATGCCGGAAGTAACAGTTCCACACGGGAATCCTATATTAACGTCACCAATTTCCCGGTAATCCCTGTATCTGACTTTATTGGAACTCCCACATCCGGCAGAATTCCCCTTGCCGTTCAGTTCACTGACACCTCTGCCGGTGGTCCTACGGAATGGTTCTGGCAGTTTGGTGATGGAACGACGTCAACTGAGCAAAATCCGGAGAAGACCTACACAACCCATGGTACCTTCACCGTCTCACTCAATGCAACGAATGTCGACGGGAGCAGTATTGCTACTAAGGCAGATTACATAACAGCCACCGACACCCCGACACCACCGGTTGCCAACTTCACCGGTACACCGACCAATGGAACCGCACCACTGACCGTTCAGTTCACCGATCTTTCGACGGAAGGACCGACTGAGTGGTTCTGGGAGTTTGGTGACGGAACGAATTCGACCGACCAGAACCCGCAAAAGATCTACACAACTGCGGGCATCTACACCGTATCACTCAATGCAACAAATGCCGACGGCAGTAGTACGGAAACAAAAACGGATTTCATATCGGTAATTGATATCCCTATATCACCTGTTGCCAACTTCACCGGGACTCCCACCATCGGAAGAGTCCCTCTTACCGTTCAGTTCACTGATCTCTCGACGGGAGAGCCGACAGAATGGTTCTGGCAGTTTGGTGACGGAACCAATTCAACCGACCAGCACCCGCAGAAGACCTACACAACTTTGGGCACCTACACCGTCTCTCTCAACGCAACAAATGCCGACGGCAGCAGCACGAAAACACGGGAGAATTACATAACGGTCACTGATGATCCGGTACCACCGGTTGCCGACTTCACGGGGGCGCCTGTCAATGGAACAACTCCTCTTTCCGTGCAGTTTACCGATCTCTCAACCGGTGGGCCGGCACAGTGGCTCTGGGAGTTTGGTGACGGAACCAATTCAACCGACCAGAACCCGCTGAAGACCTACACAACTGCGGGCACCTACACCGTCTCACTCAATGCAACAAATGCCGACGGCAGCAGCACGAAAACACGGGAGAATTACATAACGGTCACTGATGAACCGGCGCCACCGGCTGCCAACTTCTCCGGGACACCCAAAACAGGAATCGCCCCTCTTACCGTGCAGTTTACCGATCTCTCAACAAGAGAGCCGACAGAGTGGTTCTGGGAGTTTGGTGACGGAACCAATTCAACCGACCAGAATCCACTGAAGACCTACACAACTATTGGAACCTACACCGTCTCACTCAATGCAACGAATGCACAGGGGAGCAGTACCGTCACAAAGGTGAATTACGTAAACGCCACCGATGTTCCCACACCGGCAGACTTCAGATTCATCTCAGAGTGGGGGTCCAGAGGCACAGCTGACGGAGAGTTTACGTATCCAGATGGTATCGTCAGAGACACTGCCGGTAACATATATGTGGTGGATTCCGGCAATGACCGCATCCAGAAGTTCAATAGCACGGGTTCCTTCATCACCACATGGGGCTCTTCCGGATATTCCGGAGATGGGGAGTTCAACATGCCACATGGCATTGCAGTGGATTCTGACAGCAACGTCTATGTGACAGATACCTGGAATTGCCGCATCCAGAAGTTCAATAGCACTGGCACTTTCATCACCAAATGGGGATCATATGGCACTGGTGACGGACAGTTTGACTTTCCACAGGGCATCGCCATTGATGCAGAAGGCTACGTCTATGTAGCAGATAATGCGAATCAACGCGTCCAGAAGTTTGATTCAAACGGCACCTTCATCGCCACATGGGGATCGTATGGCACCGATGACGGCGAGTTTGACCGCCCCCATGGTATTGCAGTGGATGCAGACGGCAACGTCTTCGTATCTGATGCAGTGAATAACAACATCCAGAAATTCACCAGTACCGGCACGTTCATTACGAAATGGGGAACTGCAGGCTCAGGCGACGGACAGTTCAATGTACCAAGGGGTGTTGCGGTGGATTCGAGGGGGAATGTCTTTGTGGCAGATTCCCTGAACCATCGCATACAGATATTTGATACCAACGGAACCTTCCTGACAGAATTTGGTTCGTATGGCACAGGCGTCGGGGAGTTTAACGAGCCATGGGATACCCTGGTGGACAGCGCCGGCAACGTCTATGTAACAGATGCACGGAATCACCGCATCCAGGTATTCGCACCCATTCCCGAAGGAATGCCAATCGCGAACTTCACTGCTCTGCCAACCGCTGGTACAGCCCCGCTGACTGTTTCGTTCACCGATGAATCATCCGGAGAACCTACGGAATGGAACTGGGCCTTTGGGGATGGTACTACCTCTACTGAACAGAACCCGACAAAGACGTATACGATACCCGGCTTCTACACCGTCTCGTTAACAGCAACAAATGAAGTTGGAAGCGACACCAAAACAAAGAATGACTGCATAACAGTGAGTCCTCCGGCAGAAGACTACGAATTCGTCATGAAATGGGGATTATATGGCGATGGTCGGCTCCTCGGTCCAATGGGCATTGGGGTGGACGCTGCCGGCAACGTCTATGTGGCAGACGCCAATAATCTCCGGATCCAGAAATTTGACAGTAACGGTACCTTTAGCACCACATGGGGTTCTCCGGGCTCCGGCGACGGGGAGTTTGGATGCGACTATGATTCTTATTCTGAGAATGGACCGTATGGCGTTGCGATGGATACTGCCGGCAACGTCTATGTGGCAGACCGCTATAATAATCGGATCCAGAAGTTTGATTCAAACGGCACCTTCATCACGAAATGGGGATCGTATGGCTCCGGCGACGGGGAGTTTTCTGATCCGCGTGGTATCACCGTGGACAGTGCCGGCTACCTCTATGTATCAGATTACTGGAATAACCGTATCCAGAAGTTTGATAGTTCCGGCACTTTCATCACAAAATTTGTATTCTCTCAGGGCTCTGGCGACGGACAATTCGGGCTGGGACCAGATAGCGTTGCAGTAGACGGTGCCGGCAACATCTATGTGACAGACTCCATTAATTCCCGGATCCAGACATTCGACAGTTCCGGCACCTTCATTGCCGCATGGGGTTCATATGGCGCAGGACTCGGGCAACTCCGTTCTCCGACAGGCATCGCAGTGGATGCAGACAGCAACATCTACGTGGCTGATTCTGGCAATAATCGCATCCAGGCATTCACCAGCACCGGCACATTCCTTGCCGCGTGGGGCCTGCGGGGCACCGGGGACGGAGAGTTTGAACAGCCGCGTGGCATCGTTGTTGATGCAGAAGGCTACGTCTATGTAACCGACCACTATAATAACCGCGTCCAGAAGTTCGATACGAATGGCACCTTCATCACCGCATGGGGCTCTGAGCCGCCTGCTGGAAGCGAGTTCTCATACCCTGAGGGTGTCGCGATTGATGATGCCGGCAATGTCTATGTGGCAGATACCAACAATCACCGCATCCAGAAGTTCGATGCCAATGGCACCTTTATCACAACATGGGGCCACGAGGAATCACCATCTTTACCCGGTGAGCTTCCCGTGATCGAAGCGAATGGAAACTTCTCCTTCCCGAAAGGAGTCGCTATCGATGGTGAAGGTTTTGTCTATGTGGCAGACTCAGGCAATAACCGTATCCAGAAGTTCGATGCCAACGGCACCTTCATCACGAAATGGGGAGGGGCGATTGGCTATGGCGATGGGCAGTTCAGTGGTCTGCGTGGCATCGCTGCGGATGAGGACGGATTCATCTATGTGGCGGATGCTGAAGAATACACCATTGCGCGGGTACAGAAGTTCGATTCCAACGGGACCTTCATCACGAAATGGGGATCGTATGGCACCGGCGACGGGGAGTTCATGGATCCGCAGGGTGTCGCGACAGATCCTTTCGGCAATGTTTATGTGACAGACGAATATGGCAGCCGGATTCAGAAATTTGATTCAAACGGCACATTCATTGACACATGGGCATCAGATGACACGGGAGTCAGGCAGCTCCTCTCTCCTTCCTGTATCACAACGGACGATGCAGGCAATGTCTATGTGACATCCTTTGATCTCTATACGGCATCCTCTGATATCCGGAAGTTTACCGGCAATGGTATCTTCATCACCTCATGGGGGGGCCCGGGCCCCGGTGATGGTGAGTTTTCAGGGCTGCTCGGTGTTGCAGTCAATGGTGACGGCCTTGTCTATGCAGCGGATGAATACAATAACAGGATACAGGTGTTCAGATCATACACCCCCGCCACCCCTCCTGTTGCCGCCTTTATTGCTAATGTCACAAGCGGTTCTGCTCCCCTCGCAGTGCAGTTCACCGACATGTCTACAGGAAATCCGGCATCATGGGTATGGAACTTTGGTGACGGGAACACATCAACCGTTCAGAACCCCTCGCATCTCTACACGATGGAAGGCACTTTCAATGTGAGTCTGAATGTCTCCAATGCAGGCGGTTCGGACACCATAACAGAGGTAAATCTGATAACCATTTCCGCACCTGTACCAGAGGCACGGTTTGATCTGAACCGTAACTTTGCCGCATCAACTGAGAATGATACATTTGTACCGGGGAGTTATCCTTCCTTCCAGACATACAGACTGCATGCCGAGAATCTGGATGAAACAGTATCCCTCGGAAATCTGACATATGTTGCAGGCGTTGCAAATATCACCTCTGTTGAGTATGATGATTATGCAACATGGAACTCAACCTATGCAGAGTGGAATTTCCCGTCAGATTATGTAATCGGGCCCCAGAGTGCGTTTGATACACGGGCAGACACCTCATTTGCAGAGGTTAGATCATTCACCCATACATTGACACGAAACTGCAGTCAGATAACATTTACAGCACCTGGAATTCAGGAGACAAATATCACGTTAGTATTGGATGACCTTGATTTTGAGTCAGTATTTGTCGGGTTTGCATCAGCAAAAGACCATAATATGACAACTGAAATTATCAACTCGTCGTTTATGACAAATGCACCTCTTTCAACGCCTCTTCTGACAGACGGTAGTTATCACCTGAAACTTGACAAATCTGCTCTTGTAATCGGAGCAGAGTATTACTTCAGGTTTGATACAGCTATCATTCCCAATGGGACTGCCGTGATGCATAAACCGATAGCATATGTCTGGGAAGGTCAGAACAATGGCAATGCCGACTTGGGGGTAATGAATAAGGCTGAAATACCTGCATCTATGCTGCCATCGGATGCATCTGAGTTTTCGGTTCAGACGAATACGTCATGCAACTGGGGTGTTGTATGGCAGGACAACCTTCTCTCAATTCTGAAAGGAGTGTCCGTCAGAGTGACTCTCCCTCCTGCGGCAAACTTTACTGCCGATCCTCTCCAGGGATATATCCCTCTTACAGTACAGTTCACTGACACCTCAACCGGCAATGTCACCTCATGGTTCTGGAACTTCGGTGACGGCACAAACTCGACCGAACAAAACCCGGTTCATGTCTTTACCTCACCCGGCAGCTATTCCGTTCTGCTCTCGATTAACGGGGATGAAGATATCTTTACGAAGCCCGACTACATCAGGGTCACTTCAGGGGTTCTTCTCGGCGATGCAAATAATGACGGCGAGGTAAACCAGGCTGATACCCTGCGTGTGCTCAAAGAGGTTGTAGGAATAACGGAACTGCCTGCGAAGAATACGGATGATTTTGAGCGCACCGATGTCCACTGGAACGGTGCTGTCGAAGTTGGCGATGCGATGTTCATCGCCCAGTATAATGTGGGACTGCGGGACGCGTGGTTTAGGGTGATTGAATAATTTTTCCCACAGGCAGAGAAAGAACCCAATTTCTCCGATTATTTTTTCCTGCATCGCATATTCAGGATCGGCAGTGAATCCGATTTTTTTGCATCGGGTCAGGGTCTTCTGCATGTTCTTTCGGGATTAAAATGGCTAAATTGCCACCAAATTTTTAACCATCTCTTCCTCCTCATTACATTGCGGTCCGTCTCTGAACCTAATATCGATTCTATCGCTACCCTTTTACAGCATAGATGGTGTCGGTGGTACACATATGCACTCTGAGGATGCAGGAACCCTACGACTTCATCATCGCAGGAGAACTGCCATCCGAAACGTATATTCAAAAAAGATTAGTGGTTACGTCCTTTGCGTTTCAGCTCATCAGATTTTTTGATGGAACACTCTTCACACCTGAACTCCGGTTCCGGATCATCTGAACGGTCATAGGTCTGTGTCCTGACCAGCCGGTATCCCCGTGTCGTTTTTCCACAGTCAACACAGCAAATATTCTCCTTTACTTCCCATTGTGCGTCCAGTGTCTCTGAGGTGAAGATGAACCTGTCGACCCAGAAGAAGATGAGGCCACCAATCAGATTTGCGACAATTGCCGCCGTAAGGGCCCCCATTGATGCGAGTACTATGCCCACTCCTGCGAGGATTGGTGTGGATAACTGCCATCTGACAAGATAGAGTCCATACCGTTTGAGGTTTACCTTCATTCCGCAAACCTTATACCTGAATCTATATGAATCTCATTTTTGAGGAAAGATTATACTTCCATGGAATCCCGTGAAATCACGGTTTCGGTTGCTGTTTTGATTATGTCGACCCTGATGACGTCCCCCGGATGAATAAATCCGTCTGAGAGGTCGATTCGCAGCATCTGGTTGTAGTTCCATGTCTCGCCGGATCCTCCGTACCCTTTGAGGGTTTTAACCCCGTAATGAGCCGTGGAGATGAAGTCATGCGTATTGAGTGTCTGGATGGTGCAGGGGAGCAGTGCATCATCGCTGTATATCTTTGCAGAGAGCTCCTTGTTCTGAAAATCTTTTTTCACCACATTTCTCAGGAATACCTGACTCTCAAAAGTTGGGGGCGCACTGCTGATGGATTCAATTTTAAAGATCACAGGCGGTTCGGTGTATTCCCAGTTAAGATTGGGCATATGAAACATCAGCAAAAGAATGATCGCGAGAATAACCGTGATTACCACAAGCAGGAGGTGTGCGGTCATCTGTGACGTTGCACTCTCGTTATCACTCTGCATACTGTTATCAAAGAAAAAAGAGGGGAAATAAGTTTCTATTTTTCTTCGTACTCCTCGATAGCAAGCTGATACATCCAGTCGAGGAGCAAGGGGCAGACAAGCACTTCGCATTCTTCTTCACAGCAGATGCAGGGGAGAAGTTCCCCCCCCGCAATCAGAAGCGCCGGGTCTACTGCAGGTTTTTTTGCTTTCAGGAGATAGGTCCGTTGTCCTTCTCTCCGGTATTCAATCCGTTCTACTTTTCCGTCGTCAAGGAGTGCTTTTATGATCCGTGAGCATTTTCTGCTGTCGATTTCAAGCAGCTTCCATAGTTCACTCTGTAGAACTCCCTCCGGATGTGACTGGATTTCCCTGAGTGCTTTTTCTGCAAGGTCTGTCATATTACGTGCCTTTCAGAGTACGGGTGCAATGGTCAGAATGTTGCTTCCTCTGATAACAACAGTCCCAAGCGTCCTTCCTCTCTGGCCGTTTGTATATTCACTCGTCTGGTCCATCTGAATATTGAGGTGCTCATCCACTGCGACAAGCCGCCCCTGAAGCATCCGCTCGTCGTCCTTTATTTCAACAGTAATCTGAGAATCCACGAGAGCGAATACCTTTTTGATCGGGAGGACAATACTGTTTACCATCTTCATTTAAGTGGTGTTATACTATAGTTAAACTTTTCTTTGGACTGTGTGGGAGGATGAGAGAAATCTCTCTTCTGCCCCCCATCCGCGGCCCCGGCTATTCGATGGAATTGCCTGAAGAGCAGATGGCATCAGCATCCTTTCATGCAGGATTCTGCTGATTCAATGATGCTTTTGCTCCCCACGTAAATCGGTGTACGGTGATCCGGCTTCTCCGGCACGACGGTGAGGAGATCCTGTTTCCCGTCACTGATTGCTCCGCCTGCCTGTTTTGCAATGAAACCGATTGGGTTTGCTTCAAAGACCAGCCTGAGTTTTCCTTCGGGTTTTCCTTGGGCTGCCGGGTAGCAGTAGACGCCGCCATAGGTCAGTATCTGGTGGAAATCAGCGACAAATGAACCGGAATATCTTAGTTTTCCGCCTTTCTGCTCGCAGAGCGTGATGAAATCCTGGTGGGCCGAGAGCCATTCATTCCGGATGCCGCCGCTTCCGAAGAGTTTGCCCTCAGGCATCTGAATGTTCTCTTTCAGGAGCACAAAGAGGCCCTCTGAGTTTAAAGCAAAGGTGTTTACGCCATTTCCTGTCGTTATTGTGAGAACCGTCATCGGCCCATAGAGCATATACATGGCAACCGCAAGGTCTTCTCCCTTCTGCAGTGCCTCCCCTCCCCGGAAGATGCCGATGATGGTGCCGACTGCGAGATTGACCTGAATCAGGGACGATCCGTCGAGGGGGTCCATTACGACCGCATAATCACCAAATGCATCGGGGAATTTGACGATGTCTGCCTGTTCCTCTGAAGCAATTGCCTTTACAAAACCGGATTTTCCCAGAACAGAGATGAGGTGACTGTCTGCCCATTTATCGAGGGCTGCCTGTTCTTCCCCATAGGTGTTCTCGGTTCCCGCATATGTCTGGTTGTCGATGAATGCATCCCGGATGGGAATGGACTGGTACGCGATGAGCTCAATGAGGTCTTTGAGCGGTTCCTCACATGGAGTGTCATCAAGGTATTGCCGCAGGGTCTTCATGCATCGTGATATATCTTCAGTGGTAATTATCCGTTCCTCTCTTTTCGGCGGTTATGCCTCATATCCGGGTGTCTTCATTCGGTCATTCTTTTTCGTTTCTTATCCCTTCTTTTTTGTAGGTGAACTCAATTACGCCGTTTTTGTAGGTCTGAGTGAGGGAGTCCGGCGCCGCCTCATCAATCGGGTATGCCGCGCGGTAGATTACTTTATCTGCACGTGCCGCGAGGTAGAGCACCCTTCCGTAAATGGCATAGCGTATATCTTCCCGGGCTGTGCCCGGAAGATCTGCCGTGATTGTCACGATACCGCTGTGTTCATACCGTTCTGATACCGGTTCGCGTATATCGGGTTTCTGCCAGCCTTGCTGAGTCTCTGTTTCATTATCTGTCGGTACACTTGCTGCAGCGATGATGATACTGATCTCACCCGGGAGCATCTCACCTGTCTTCATTGCCTCTTCAAAGAGCCTGCGTATCAGTTCTGCGTACTGATTCACCCGCTCGTCCGGTTCTTCTGCCATTTAATTCACGTTTTTTTTGTTCTGGGATCAGGATTCAAGAAGCCGTTCAAGAGTCTCTGTCTGCTCCTTAATTGCTGGGAAATCTTTTTTCTTCCCGAATGTGGCGCTTCGGAGTGTGTTCCGTACGTTCTGGATCTCCTCATTGTCCTGGTGGCCGAATCCCGCACGGGTGAGCATAGATCCTGCCTTTTCCAGGACTGAGCGTTCCTCCTCATTGTAGAGGATGCTCCATGCAAGCCGTTCGTTCTTTTCGATGGCTTCCCGGTCAAGGGTTGCCTTCACTTTCTTCATCGCATTCTCAAAGTGCTTCTTTGTGACGCGCACATTGGTGAGGGCGTCGGCGCGTTCAAGGTCACTCTTCTTTGCCATCGCAGTGATGAACTCCCGCATTGCACCGAGTTTTGCTTCCCTGATGAGTGCCTCGATATCCGCACCGACATACCCTTCTGTTGCCTCAACCAGTGCTTCCGTGTCAACGTCACCTGCAAGGACGGATTCATCCTCATCCAGGTATACCGCAAATATTTTCCTGCGTGAGTCTTTGTCGGGCGGGGGCACATAGACTATCCGGTCAAACCGGCCCGGGCGCATCATCGCGTCGTCAAGCATATCCGGCCGGTTCGTTGCACCAAGTATGGTGACATTGTTCAGCTCTTCGAGCCCGTCGAGTTCGGTCAGGATCTGGCTGACCACGCTCTCAGTGACGTGGGATGAACCCTCGTAACTGCCCCGCCGGGGAAGCAGTGAGTCAATCTCATCAAAGAAGATGATTGACGGTGCTGCCTGCCGTGCCTTCCGGAAGATGTCCCTGATTCCCTTCTCAGATTCGCCAACCCACTTCGAGAGGAGTTCAGGACCCTTTACGGAGATGAAGTTGCACTCGCTTTCATGGGCGACAGCCTTTGCGAGCAGGGTCTTGCCCGTGCCTGGCGGTCCGAAGAGCAGGATCCCGGCCGGCGGCCGGGTGCCCAGCCGTTCGAATATCTCAGGGTATTTCAGCGGCCATTCAACCGCTTCAGTGAGTTCAGCCTTGATGTCTTCAAGGCCACCCACATCATCCCAGGTGACGTCCGGTATCTCGACGAGCACCTCGCGCATGGCCGAGGGCTCGACATTGCTGAGCGCTGCCTCAAAGTCGCCTTTTGTCACCCGGAGGGTGTCGAGGATCTCAAGAGGGATCTCCTCATCCATCTGGATGCCTTCCATGCTCTTGCGCAGTGCATGCATCGCAGCCTCCTTCACCAGCAGCGCAATGTCTGCACCGACAAATCCGTGCGTGGATGCGGCAAATGGCTTCAGGAATTCCTTTCTTCGGCGTTCTTCATTCGTTCCCCCGTCGTCTTTTCCGGGATGCTCATCTTCCGGGAGCGTGACAGATTCAAGATCCAGCGGGACGCCGCGGCTGTGGACCTGGAATATTTCAAGCCGCCCCTTTTTATCCGGGATGCCAATCTCAATCTCCCGGTCAAACCGGCCGCCTCGCCTGAGTGCGGGGTCAATATTGTCCGGCAGATTGGTGGCGGCAATGACAATGACCTCGCCGCGGCCCTTGAGCCCGTCCATGAGTGCAAGGAGCTGGGCAACGATCCGCTGTTCAACTTCACCCTTCGTCTCTGCGCGCTTTGGTGCGATTGAATCGATTTCATCGATGAAGATGATCGTCGGTGCATTCTCCTGTGCCTCCTCGAAGACCTCCCTGAGTTTTCCCTCGGACTCTCCGTAGTACTTGCTCATGATCTCAGGGCCTGAGAGGGTGATGAAGTGTGCATCCACCTCGTTTGCAACCGCCTTTGCGATCAGGGTCTTGCCGGTGCCCGGGGGGCCGTAGAGAAGCACACCCTTGGGCGGTTCGATCCCGAGCCGCTCAAAGATCTCCGGATGGCGCAGGGGAAGTTCGATCATCTCACGCACCTGATCGAGCTCACGTCCGAGTCCGCCGATGTCCTCATAGTGGATGTCCGGCAGATCGGTTGCCTTCTTTCCTTCTTTTGGACTGTATGGTTCCTCTTTTAGCTCCACTTCTGTATTCTGGGTGACGATGCCCACGCCCTTTGGGGAGAGTTTTGTTATCACAAACGTGAGCGTGGTGCCCAGCAGGGCGACACGGAACTGCTGTCCTTCGACAACCGGGCGGCCTGCAATAATCCGTGCGAACGACTGTTCAAATCCACTGAGGCGGACAGGGTGTGTCGGCTGAATGACCACTTTCTTTGCCTCATGCACCTCGGCCTTCCGAATTTTCACCTTCTCGTCAATTCCAACCCGGGCATTTCCCCGGATATTTCCGTCAATGCGGATGATCGCCCTTCCGCGGTCTTCCGGAAATCCCGGCCAGGTGATGGCTGCAGCCTTCTCGCGGCCGCAGATTTCAATCACGTCACCGCTTCGCAATCCGAGCGTGTTCATTACGTCAGTACTGATGCGTGCAATGCCACGACCTGCGTCTTCATGTGCTGCTTCTTTTACGGTAACTTCTACGGGTGATAATGATGTCATAATGATAACCTCTGTGTGATATTTACCAATAGTAAGTGTGTGAATATATAAAAATGTTTGTGTCGTTGGCAATGTCTGGTATCCACGGCGCAGGTATGTCGGATCCTAAAAATATGGGCAAAATGTCCCTTATATCTGGTCTTATTTCTGTAAATGGTGCAAATCGCGGTGATCTGAAAAGATGGTGGCTCCTGACTCTGTCACCACTGCATTCAGCGTCTGGTCGGTTGGTTCATGAGGGATATGTTCACACTCCTGCAGTGCAAAAGCGACACCAACCGTTGGAAAATGCGTGTTTTTTGCAAGGAACCGGTCATAATATCCGGCACCATACCCGATGCGGTTGCCGTCCGTGTCAAACCCGGGGAGGGGAATCAGTGCCACCTCTCTCTCTTTTGGGTTTGCCGGAATCTCATTTCCGAGAGGTCCAGGCACATGGAAGGTGCCTGGCACCAGCACATCCACAGTCCTGATGTACGAGAGTCTGAGGCTGCAGTCTGGATTATTGGCACGATGACCTGCTTCCCTTCCCCGGGAAGTGCGGCAATGAGCGGCCGTGTGTCAACCTCCGGAGGCTTGGATGAGTAAACAAGGATTGTCTTAAAAGGCCTCAGGACATCTATGAGCTTTCGTGCTATCTCTGCACAGCAGATAGCATACTGTTCCGGTGAAATCTCCTGTCTGCGCAGACGCAGTGCATCCCGCAGTGCTTCTTTATTGGATTTGGTTGCGTTCATGGTGTTTTTGTTCCGTGTGCTTCTCAGGGTGCAGATATTTTGAAAGTCCGGAACCGGAAATCAGCTGGTTATTCAAGCAGGTGCAGTATCTCCCGCATCTCTTTGATATGGTACTGCCCCACTGCTGTCGGCGCTCCAAAATGGCAATATACCATCTCTGATCCAAAGAGGCCGGCAAGAACCCTGCCGTATCTCAGCTCTGTTCCCATAGTCCCGGTACATATTGGGCCTGAAGCAGCAACTGTGAGACTCAGCAGGCGCAGGAGGTCGTCTTTGGAACGGGGGGTCGTGATTATTTTCGGGATGTCCCCATATTCCCGGAGACTCTTCTCACAGGCCTGCAGTGTTTCCGTATCCGGCGTATCGGCCAGATGGAGGGATGCGATGACACCGGGGCCGCGCGTTTTGACCTCGCGTGCGTACACTGAAAACTGCTGTTCGATGTCAATGTATGCCGCATATCGGCACCACGGTTCAACGATGCTCCACCATTCAGCCGGACTCCCGGAGAACATCCCTCCTTCGGCACTGCTCCTGAGCGTTACAATAAAGGGTACATCGTCTCTTCGGCAGATTGTTTCCGGTTCTCCATGGAAGAGATCGATACGCAATTCAATATAATCTGCACCTGAATCGGCTGCCGCATCAATATCTGCCGGATTCGTCAGGGCTACCACTGTCTTCATGGCTGTTCAGTCAGTATGGGTTTGTGCGCGTGTGGTATTAAGTGTCGTTTCTGCACGGTAGGCGAACGGTGGCATTGAGAGAATTGAAACCTTCAAGTGAGTTTGGACCGAACATATATGATATCTGGTGGTCTGTTGAACATTAATTTTGGAGGATTTGTTCCGATAAGTACCGTTGACTGGAGAGGGCGGTCGGTCTGCACGGTATTTCTGCGGGGATGTCCGGTTCACTGCCACTATTGCCATAATCCAGAACTTCAGGGGGGTGCGGATCTTCGCACTGCAGAGGAGATTCTTGACCTGATTCAGTCCTCCCGGATGCTCATCTCCGGAGTTATTTTCTCCGGCGGCGAACCGACGATGCAGAAAGACGCATTAATTGCGCTTGCTGAAGGGTGCCGTGCGATGGGCCTGAAGGTCGGTGTCCAGACGAATGGCGTCTTTCCCGAAACTCTGGAGGAGCTTGTCAGCCGATCCCTCATCGACCTTGTTCATCTTGACCTTAAAACCCGGTGGGAACATTATCCCAAACTGCTGAAAGTGAAACCTGAGGTGACGGCAAAAGTGCAGCGCTCGCTTGCCTTCTGCCGTGAGGCATATCAGAAAGGAACGCTCTCTGAGTTTCAGGTGGTGGTCACCCTCTTCCCGGGCCGTGAAGATGATGTGGCGTATATCTCCCGGGAGGTGCCGGATGTTGACTTTGTATTGAACCAGGGTGTTTCCGGTGAACTTACGCCCCTGTCGTTTAATGAGCTGAAGGGCCTTGCAGACAAAATTCAGCGTCCTGTCCGGATACGGACACGTGAGGACGGTGAAGTCACCTATAAAAACGGGCAGATCATCATTGCTGATTCGATTGTTTTGACAGACATTCTTCAGGCCCGGCGAAAATACTGAAAAGAGGATATATATACAGATGAGAGTAATCGGAGTCGTCGGCCTTCCCGGAAGCGGAAAAGGTGAGTTTTCACGTATTGCAGGAGAACTTGATATCCCTGTTGTGGTGATGGGGGATTCCATCCGGGAATATGTCCGCACATCAGGGCAGACAATGTCAGATATCTCGATGGGTGAAGCGTCAGCACAGCTTCGTGCAGAGATGGGGCGGGATGCGATTGCACAGCTTACCATTCCGCGTGTGGAGGCGACCGTGGCAGAGGTGGTAATCATCGACGGAATACGTAGTGAAGCAGAAGTGCTTCTTTTCAGAGAGCATTTTTCCGATTTCTATCTGGTGGGTGTTGCCTGCCCCTTTGCGGTGCGGCTGGAACGAATCTTTGGCCGTGGCAGAGAGGATGATGTCGCCACAGCTGAAGAGCTGACCGCCCGTGATGAGCGCGAATGCGGCTGGGGGCTGGAAGCCGCCCTTGCGATGGCAGATGTGACCGTCACCAATGACGGGAGTATTGAGGAGTATGAGACCGCGGTACGGGCACTGCTTCACCGGTGCCTGGAGGAGGTTGCATGACGCTCTCTCTCTATTTCGCCTCATCCTCCAAGGTATGGTCATCGCCGGAGTGGGTATATGGCATCGAAGAGTGCGGGTATGACGGCTGGGAAATTTCTGCTGACGGCAATTACCGGCTGGACAACCCGAAGGCGTTTGCTGCGGTAACAGAGATTATTGAGACCACAGGGCTTTCCGTCAGTGTCCATGCGCCATTCACGGATCTCAATATCGGGTCACTGAATGATCCTATCTACCGGGAATCCATCCGCCAGATGCAGCTCTGCGTCACCAAGGCCGCAGACATAACGGATGTGGTGACGATACATCCGGGATATGTCTCACCCCACGGACGCCTGGTGCCGGATAAGGTATGGAACCTCCACAAGGAGGCCCTCCGGGAAATCGGTGCAACCGGTATCGATTGCGGGGTCCGCGTATGTCTTGAAAACATGCCGAACATTCCGGATTTCCTCTGCATGCAGGCAGATGAACACTACGGGATGATCGAAGGGGCGGACGGCATCTATGCAACGATAGATCTGGGGCATGCGAATACCACCGGGCAGGTAGGGGCCTATCTGAAACGAATCGGAACCGCAACCCATCTGCATATTCATGACAACCACGGGCGTTCGGATGAACATCTTGCCCTGGGGGCCGGCACCATTGACTGGGATGATGCCGGTGCCCGAATCAGTGCTGCATATCATGGTATCTGCGTGGTGGAAGGACGCAATCTGGATGAAGCCGCTGTGAGCAAAGAAATCTTCCGGAGGTGTTTCCGATAGCCGGAGAGACGCTTCAGGTCTACTTCCTCGGAACAGCGGGGGCGCTTCCCACCCCCTTCCGGAATCCGGCATGCATTATGATCCGGCGGGGATCAGATACCCTGCTCTTCGATTGTGGTGAGGGTGCGCAGCAGCAGATGATGCGGGCACGAACCGGGTTCACGGTCGATGCCATTTTCATCACCCACTGGCATGCAGACCATTATCTGGGGGTTCCCGGTTTGATTCATACGCTCTCGTTTATGGGCCGTACCGAGCCTCTTGTCATCTACGGGCCCCGCTGGGTGGATGGATTTGTCAACGGCATTCTGGCGCTTGCAAAGAAGCCGCCCGGATTTCATATCGAACCACGGACCCTGAATCATGGGGATGTGGTGTCATTTGACGGTTATCAGGTTCGGGCGTTCTCTGCTCAGCATGGGATTCCGGGGCTGGGGTATATCCTTGAAGAGAATTCCCGGCCCGGCAGATTTAACCGTGAGGAGGCAATCCGCCTTGGTGTGCCGGAAGGGCGCCTTTTTGGAAAACTCCAGCGCGGGGAGGATGTCACGGTCGAAGTTGACGGACACGAAACGGTCGTGACTGCAGATCAGGTGGTCGGGCCTTCGCGGTCTGGCAGGAAGGTAATTTACAGCGGTGATACCCGGCCGAATGTGCGCTCATGGCTTGGCTGGGGTATGGATGCAGACCTGTTGATTCATGATGCCACCTTTGACGGTAGTGAGACCGAACGTGCATCAGAGGTGTATCACTCAACTGCAGCGGATGCGGGGATGGTTGCAGCCCAGATTGACGCCTCCCGCCTTGCCCTCGTTCATATCAGTTCTCGATATACTAATACAACAACTCATATAGAAGATGCAGGGAAACACTATGCAGGACAGGTGTTAGCACCTGATGATCTCGAAATGATTGAGATCCCATTTAGGAGCTGATGAGAGATGACAGGGGAAGGTGATGAAACTGCAGCTGCAGATATCAAGCCGGATCCGGCTATTTCTGACTGGATTTATTGCTCTTCTTATCTGTGCGTTTGCCGCGAGCGCAGCCGGCATTTATCTCGGTTCAGTGAGTGATGTCATCTATCTTCTGCCGGGACTCATGGTCATGGTGCCTCCGTCCATTAACATGCGGGGGAGTATCTCAGGTGTGCTTGCGTCCCGGCTTTCATCATCAATGCACCTTGGGGCATTTGATGTGGAATTTTCCCGTGAGTCTGTGCTGGGATCAAATCTGAGGGCTTCGTTTTTATCAACGGTCATCATTGGCTTCTGGCTGGGGCTGATTGTCTCCGTTATCTGCCTTGTCTTTGGTATTCAGGGTCTCAGTATCATCGATTATGTGGTGATCTCTGTCGTGTCGGGTATCATCTCCGGGCTCATTGTTATGGGTATCACGCTTATTGTGGTGCTTATCAGTTACCGCTTCGGTCTGGACCTCGATATGATTGCAGCGCCTACCGTGACAACCGCCGGGGATATCGTCACCCTGCCGGTCCTTGTTCTTACCACCCTCTTCTTTGTTGCAATGGGGCCGCTCGTGCTCAATGTCCTCTTTATCATGGTTCTTCTTGTGGCAGCTGCCTGTATTGTCTATTCAGTATATCTTGATGAACCGGTCTTTGAGATAAACAGGGAAATTCTGCCGCTTCTTCTGATTCTCTCCTTTGTCGGAACACTTGCAGGGCTAACTTATACGCTTGATATCGAGCAGCTCATCGAATTTGCCGTATTTCTGATCATTATCCCGCCCTTTACCGGCCTGTGCGGATCTATAGGGGGGATTCTCTGTTCCCGGCTTGCAACCGGTATGCACATGGGTGAAATTGATGTGAAGGTTTACCCTCAGCGGTCGGTGCTGGGGCAGTTTGGCGGTTCATATCTCTATGCAGTGTTTGTCTTTCCCCTGATTGGTCTGATTGCTCAGGGAGCTTCAGGGCTGATGGGTATATCCTCACCCGGCCTTTTGGCACTCATGAGCATCTGTACGGTGTCAGGGCTTGTTGTCATAACGATTGTAAATCTTATCGCCTATGCAACAGCAGGATTATCCTTCCGGTACGGGCTTGACCCGGATAATTTTGGCATTCCCGTGATAACCAGTACAATAGATTTGGTTGGTGCGGGTATCCTGGTTGCCGTTATTAATATACTCATATAAGGATATACGATAATATTAGATACGACAAAGTGTATCATGAAAGGACTATACGCCCATGAGTGATTTAGAGTACCAGCCGGTCAGTTTTAAAGATGTACTGATTGAGATGAAGGACATCTCAGAACTGATGGTTGATCTTTCTTATTCTGCAATTCTTTTTGAAAGCCGGGAGATTGCCCAGGAAGTTATCACCCTTGAAGAACGGATGAACCAACTGGTCTACCAGGCACGGATACAGAGTATCCTCGGGTCCCGGAGGGTTGAAGAGGCTGAGGCAATGAGCGGCATGCTGCAGGTTAGTGAAGCGGCCGAAAAAATCTCAAATTCTGCGTCTGAAATTGCCACCATCATCCTGAAGGATGTGAAGTTTCCTGCAAAACTCAGAATTGCGATGCCTGATGCTGAAGAAGTTACCGAACGCGTGGTTGTTGCCAAAGAGAGCACTATTGATGGTGTGACTTTAGGCGAGCAAAAACTCCAGAGCAGAACCGGAATGCGTGTCATTGCAATCAGGCGTGGAGTGTCGTGGATTTATGACCCCGAGCGCGACACCCGGATTCTTGACGGTGATATCATCATCGCAAAAGGTCCTGAGAGCGGGATTGATCCGTTATATGACCTTTGCGGAGCAGAGATCCCGGCAAACGATGAGTTTCCGGAAGGAAGTGTTGTAACAGACCTTGACCGGGCGGTTCGTCTGATTGTCAAGATGAAGGATATCTCTGAGCTTGCCGTCGGTCTTGCCTATACATCGCTGCTCTTTAACAACAGGGAAGTGGCTGATGAGGTGGTCTCCCTTGGCACCCGGATGGATGACATGCGGTATAAACTGGATCTCTGGATTCTTGAAGCCGCGAAACGCATCTCGAATGTTGAGTATCTCCGTGGTTTGCTCTATATGTCATCATTTGCGGATAATATTACCAATGCCGCAGGTTCGATTATCGATGTCATTTTACGGGACATCGAGATTCCGCCGGTATTTAAGAAGATTGTACGTGAGTCTGATGAGATCATTTCACGGATTGAAGTTCAGGAGGGTTCTGAACTTGCCGGAAAAAGCCTGAAAGAAGCTTCGCTGAGCACGGTGTCCGGTATGGTCGTCCTTGCTGTCCGGCACAAGAATAAATGGAAATATCGTCCGAGAAAGGATGAACAGTTACGATCCGGAGATATTATCATCGCCAAAGGGCGCCGGGACGGAGAATGCCGTCTGTATGACCTCGCCCGCGGAACATGAAACGAACGTGAATATTCAAATTGCAGAACGAAATGAGCCAGAGTGTGAAATAAAATGAGTAATGGAGAAATGACTGTTTACAACCTCTCTTCCGCATGTGATGTGGGAGATGTGGAAGAAGGTAAGGTATATGTTGTGCGTGTACAGGGGTTCGCTGACTTTGGCACATTTGTGTACCTGAATGACCGGATTAAGGGTCTGATACACAAATCCAATGTGAAAACCCATCATCAGGAAGGGGAGACGGTATTCGTTCGTGTACGGCAGGTGCGCAAGAACGGCAATATCGATCTCGAGGAGATCGTCCCGACAAGGTACCGGACAGAGACAGTGGCAAAGAAACTCTCAACCATCCGGCTCAGTGACCTCCCGGATAAGGTCGGCAGGCATGTCACCATTGAAGCGGAAGTCGCCCAGATTAAGCAGACTTCAGGCCCCACGATATTCACTATCGTTGATGAGACCGGGTCAGAGGATGCTGCAGCATTCATTGAAGCGGGTGTGCGTGCCTATCCTGAGGTTGAACTTGAGGATATGGTCTCAGTCTCGGGTGAGGTCATGCTCAGGAACAACCGCCTTCAGATCGAGGTTTCAAATATGCGTGTTCTCTCCGGTGAAGAACGGGAGAATGTGGAAAAGCGTATTGCAGAGGCACTTGATCTGCGCGCTGAACCGGAAGACATCCCGTTCATGATCGAAAGCGAGGTGTTGGAACGCCTCAAACCTGAGATGCAGAAGGTAGCCAAAATAATCCGGAAGGCTATCTTTACCGCCCAGCCGATTGTGCTGCGCCACCATGCTGATGCAGATGGCATTACCGCCGCGGTCGCTGTTGAACGTGCAGTCACCTCTCTTATTCGTGAGAACGGCGGTGATCCTGACACAGAGAGCCATATGTTCAAGCGTGCTCCCTCCAAAGCCCCATTCTATGAGATTGAGGATATCACCCGTGACCTCGACTTCGCCCTGAAGGACTTTGTCAGATTTGGCCAGAAACTGCCGCTCATCGTCATGATGGACAATGGCTCCACCGAAGAGGATGAGCCGTCCTACCGGATGGCGAAGATATACGATATCCCGATTGTGGTCGTTGACCATCACCACCCCGATGAAAGCACGGATGCGTATCTCGATGCACATGTGAACCCATACCATGTCGGCGGAGACTTTGGTGTGACAGCAGGTATGCTCGGCGCTGAGCTTGCCCGCATGATCTTCCCGGGTGTGGAGAATGAGATCCGCTATTTCCCCGCAGTAGCAGCAGTGGGAGACCGGAGTGAAGCACCGGAACGCCAGCAGTATCTGGACCTTGTGGCGGGCGAATGGAGCGAGGAGCACTGCAAGAATATCGCCCTTGCTCTTGATTACGAACAGTTCTGGCTCCGGTTTAATGATGGGCGTGAAATTGTAAAGGATATCCTCGGTGTCAATGGAAACCGGGATAGACATGAGCGTCTGATTGCACTGCTCGTAAAGGAAGCAAATCTTGCTATCGAAGAGCAGCTGAGTGCGTCAATGCCGCATGTCATCGAACAGGACCTTTCAAACACTGCGAAACTCTTCATGCTGGATGTGGAAATCTATGCACACCGGTTCACCTTCCCGCCACCCGGAAAGACCTCCGGCGAAGTGCATGACATCCTCTGCAGGCGCAATGAGGGCGCACCGGTGGTGACGCTGGGTATCGGGCCCGATTTTGTTGTCATCCGGTCGCGTGGTGTTCTGATGAACATTCCGAAGATGGTGCGTGAACTCAGGGAAGAGGTAATCGGCGGCGGCGTGAACGGCGGTGGTCATCTTGTCGTTGGAAGCATAAAATTCGTTGAAGGAATGCGGGAAACCGTTATTAAGAGCCTCATAGCAAAGATTGAGGAGTTTCCTGTAGAATAATAATTTAAGGGTTATTTTAGGAAATTACCCTTCGATTTCTGATATATCCGTACATCGGATATGGCAATCAATTCTGACCTATTTTCAGTGTTTTAATCAAAAAAATCGTAAATTCTGTCTGAATAGGCCAATAAATGGCATATTTTCCAGAAACATTTATATTATAGTAATTTCTAAATGGAAATTGCTCCCGGAGTGAAACGATGAATCATAAAAACCGTATTTCTGACCGGTATACGGCAACACAGGGGAAGATCATCTCATATCTGGTGCAGGGTCTTACAGCGGGAAAACATTACTTTAAATCAAAGTACATTGCAAAAGACCTGGGTCTGTCACCGAAAGAAGTGGGTACAAACCTGGCAATTCTTTCTGATATCTGTGACGAACTTGATATCTCCCGCTGGAGTTACTCGAACAGCACTACATGGCGTGTTCTTCCGCGTTCTGCGTAATTATTCAGTAATGCTCAGGCCATGCGCCTGAATCATCCAACCCTCTTATCCTCTGTTTTCCTCTCAGGTCGGTTATTAAACCAAAGCATTAACTTGATTACGGGAAATTTCTTGTACATGGCTGATAAAATCGTGGAATTTGTATCTGATATCGAATTCGTCGCAAACATCGATGAAAATAAGGACTGTCTCATGAATCAGGGCACCCAGTCTGATGAGGTCACTGCTACAGAGGGCAATCCACTTGGCCTCTGGTATAACATTGATGTGCCCAAGGGGCACGGGCTGAAGGCCGGTGACAAAATACGGATCATAATTGAGAAGGTTTAGAGTGGCAGAAGTAAACGGGGGTATGCGCCTCTGCTATTGTCCGTGCCGAATAAAAAATAATCCGGAGGCATTATAATCCGATGACTACATCATGGCGTGCCTATGGTGCTCTCCTCTTTCTCTTTGCAGGCATCTGTATCTGCGGATGTGTTACTGATGAAGGGGCATACTCTTCGGCATTATCTTTGTATCAACATGCAGAGACGAGAATCAGTGAAATTGACTGGGATACCAGTCCGCCTGAACTCACGGATGCGAAACTTCAGGGAGCAGAAGTGGACCTGAACGAGGCCCTTGTGATTGTGGATACCCTTCAGCCGGACCCTGCATCCGGCAAACCCAGCGCTGAATATGCCCTGCGCGAACTGATTTTCGCAAAACAGGCATATGTCTCTGCTGCCCGAGATGTGTCATCTGCTCAGATGCACATCCTGAATGCAGGTGATGCAGCAGAACTCTACCAGTATGCTGACTGGTATCTTGAGATGCATGCTGCGATGGGGAATCTTGCCCTTGCAGACGCGGCACTCTCTCTTTCTGACAGCCGCATGAACGGCATTAAAATGGGCATGGTCCCGGTAGAAATGCGTTCTGATATTGCTGAGGCAAAAGGGCTGAATGCTAATTTCGCCGGGCTCATCACTTCTCTTGAACGCTCAGTTGAACTGGCCCTTGAAGAGTGAGACTCTGAAGGGTGCGGGCATCCACTTTTTTACGCTGTGTTCAGGAATGCAGTGAGTCGGCGGATTGGCGGCTGGATCCGGGCTTCACCATACTGTGCTTTTGTCGTCTCCAGGGTGAAGGCATACCCGTTCACATCCTGTGCACTTACGATGAAGTAAAATGCCTGACCTGATGCCTGGACTGTTTTTAGCACGTGTTCTTTGTAGCGCATCTGGTTGCCGGTGAGAATGGTGCCGGTTTCAGCGTCCACAAGTACCCAGGTCAGCCGGGAACTTTCCGGTTTGGTGACGGCAGTCATGCTGGCATTTATCCGCCAGAATCCAAACGGAATATGAAACGTCTCTGAAAACCCGTTGCCGGGGCCGGTATACTGTGCAAACCGGACAATCTCTCCCTGTCTCCAGATCTCAGTATTTTCCGGGTCTGACGCACCAAAATGCGTCATGTCAGCCGGAAAATCCGTGACCGGGTATCCTCCCGCGCCGCTCACATAAATCGTGTTCAGATTGGTATTTTTTGGGATATTCCATACCTGTGGTTTCCCCTGCATCGTATAGAACGGAAGTTCGCCTGCAGGACTTTTATAGGGTGAATCCGGCTGAGAATATCCGGGATTTGTGCCAATTCCGGGAATACTGTCGATACCCTGTGAGGTGACTGCGATAATGACCACAATGATGATCGCACCTGCAAAGGTGAGGATGTCTGCCCGTTTCACATCATAACCTTGTACAGCTTTTCTGATAACGTTTTGTCTGTATCTCAGGGAATGAGGCGGAATCTCAGAACGTGTATTTAAAATAATATCGGGCTGCACCTTTTGTTATCTATGGACCTGCAGGAATCACGAACCTGGATTCTCTTTTATCTGATTTCATTTGTGGTACTTCTGGTCTCTGTGTTTCTGACATCAAAAGGCGTCCTGATGGGAATCGGTCTTACCATGGTCATTGTGGTGGTTGGAATAAATCTTATGTTTATGCTCAGTCAGGTGAAAGAGTCTACAAAAAAGAAGGGCCTGATGGAGAAGGTATCTCATTTTGAGATAGATGATTCAGAGAACCCTGACGAGCTCAGGACACCGAAACACTGATCAGATACCTTTCTTCCGGTATATCTTCTGAATCGGGTTATACGGGTCATAGAGCTGTTCGACATCTCTTCCCATATATTCGGTCTTTCCCATGACATAGTAGCCGCCTTCTGCAAGTGCCGGTGCAAAAATACGTGCGAGCTCATCCTTCTGTTTTTCCGTGAAATAAATCGTCACATTCCTGCAGAGGATGATATCCAGATACTGGGTTACTGCCCGCCCGCTCATCAGGTCGTGCCGGGAGAACTTTACGAGATCCCTGAGATGCGGTTTAACCAGGAATGTTCCGTCCGGTTGTTCATCAAAATGCCTGCGGACCTGTGATTCAGAAAGGTTCTCCAGTGCTTTTTTCAGGTATATGCCTGTTTCAGCCTTTTTGAGAGCCTCTCTGTCGATGTCTGAGGCAAATATGGTCACCTGCACATCCGGGTAGAGTACTCGTGCCTCATGAATCATCAGAGCAAGGGTATAGGGCTCTTCTCCGGTTGCACAACCGGCACTCCAGATGCGGATTTTCTGTTTCCTGCGCCGGATTTCCGGGATGATGTCCCGTTTTATCAGGTCAAATACTTCCGGGTCACGCCAGAATTTTGTCACATTAATGGTGAGGGCATTCCGGAGTGCTTCCTGTTCTGTCGTGCTCGAGATGAGGAGAGAATTGTAATTGGCATATGATTCAATCTTGTTCATGCGCATTCTTGACTGAATTCTCCGCTGGAGATAATCAGGTTTGTAGTTCCCGCACTGTATGCCCAGCCTGGATTCTATTGTCCGCAGAACCGACTGGAATTCTCTGGTGTCCATTGTGATATCATCTGTCCTGTTCAAAGCTGAACCGTTCTATCTGGGAATGCAGGCGTTCGGCCATTGCATCAAGTTCATGAACAACACTGCCTACTTCTTCAGCTGAGGCGCTCAGCTCTTCTGCCAGTGCTGCCATATCCTCATTGTTGTGCATGGTTTTTCGTGCCATCTGTGACGCACGCTCTACCTTTTCCATTAACCGGTTGGTGGCATTGGCCTGATCTTCGGTGGCATGGGTTATTTCCACAACCCCCTGTGCTGACAGATTAATTACATCGACAATGGTGTTAATGGCATCAATGGATGCATTCACGCTGGTTATGCCATTGCGGATCTCAACATCTGCTGAACGCATCGACTCAGCGGTTCGTTCGCTTTCATTCTGAATCGTCCCGATGAGCT
Organism: Methanogenium sp. S4BF; assembly: GCF_029633965.1. Lineage (NCBI taxonomy): Archaea > Methanobacteriati > Methanobacteriota > Methanomicrobia > Methanomicrobiales > Methanomicrobiaceae > Methanogenium > Methanogenium sp. S4BF. Next base: position 375,401 of record NZ_CP091277.1, read on the forward strand.
CTTCGATGCTTGTTGAAGCCTCTTTTGACTCCACGGCAAGATTGCGTATCTCCCCTGCAACAACCGAGAATCCCCTGCCATGTTCACCGGCCCGGGCTGCCTCAATTGCAGCATTGATGGCGAGAAGATTTGTCTGATCGGCAATGCCTGCGATTATCCGGACAATCTTCCCGATTTTCTTCATCTGGTCATTTAAGGCAGTTATGTCCTGGACGCTCTGCTGTGATATTTCACCCACCAGTGCCATCTTCTCTGAAGCGTTCTTTCCAATCTCAGCACCCTTTGCCCCTTCTTCTGAGGAGAGTTCTGCCTGCCGCATCACTTCCTGGGAGGTACTTGCTATCTCCTCGATGGAGGCAGAGAGGTTTGCCACTTCATAACTGACAGCTTCAATCTCTCCCTGCAGGATGGCCATATTTTCGGTGATTGTCTGGGTGTCTGTTGCCATCTTCACGTTGGCATTGCTTATCTCATCACTGCTTGCAGTCAGCTCTTTTGCGGTATGCCGGATGGTTTCAATTGTTTCAGCGACATTTTCAGTAATTGACCGGATCGAGGCAACTGAGTTGTTGTAATGCACTTTCAGGATTCTTAAAGGGTCATTGTCAGAAACAGTGGTTTCAGCCATGAGATTCCCGGATGCGAGCTCCTCCATCCGACTGGTCAGGTATTCTGCACTCTCTGCAAGGGTTTCTGCCTCCTCCTTCATCTGTGCCATAATGCGGGAGATTTCTGCTTCTTTTTCCCTGACGTCAGAGATGTCATTGTACACGATGAAAATATGTGATAACATACGGTCGGGGCCGATGACAGGAATTCCATACTGCTCCAGAATGTGCGTGCCTGAGGGGAGATCAACGGTGACAACCCCATAACATGTTTTCTTCCGGCGGATTACCTGGCCCAGCCCGTCACCCTCCTGGTCACGGATACTGAAATCACGGGCGTTCATCCCGATAAGCTTCTCGCGCGGAATGCCGCTCATCTTTGCATATGCCTCATTAGTCACCTGTATGGTAAAATTACTGTCCATATAGAGAATGGGCATCGGGTTCTCTTCGATCATCAGTTCCGAGCGTTTCCGCAGGACTTCATTTTCCACCATCCGTTCGCGGATCTGATCTGCTTCCCTGCGTTCCTTTGTCACATCATTATAGAAGATATAGATCGATTCAACAGAACCGGTCTCCTGCAGTATGGGGATGCCATACTGTTCAAGCATATAGGTTCCGGCAGGCAGGCGGATCGTGATCTCCGCTGAACTCCGTACTTTATTCTTCACGGTTTTTCCGATACCGTCTCCTTTCTGGTCGATGAGAGAGAAGTCCCTGAGATTCATTTTCCGGAGTTCTGCGAGTTTAATACCGGATAACTGTTCATATGCCGGGTTTGCACCGGTTATCTTCAATGAACTGTCGGTAATGAGCACCGGTATCGGATTCTTCATCACCAGTGCATTTATTTCCCGCTCTTTCTGCCTGAGGGCACGAACGGTTTCTCCTTCCTGTGGAGCGGCAGCCGCGGCGGCTTTTAGTGCAGTGATCTGATTCAGCAATTCCCGCTGCCCGGCATCCTGGGCAGATACCTTCATACTCAGACGGGATACTTCGGATTCGGCTCTTTTCTTTGCCTGTTCTGCTGTACGCAGCTCCTCTTTAAGGGCGATTGTCTCCGCTCCTGACCGCCGGATACGGGTTTCATATTCTGCTGTCCGGTCTGCATGCCGAATTGTAAGCTGTTCAAATCTCTTCTGCAGGTCTGCATCTCTCTTTGGTATTGGCGCCTCTGCCAGCTCTCTCCTGAGTGCTGCGTTCTCATCCCTGAGACGGATGCCGTCGCATTCTTTTTGACTGAGATCTGCTGCACGCTGCTCTTTTTCCGCCGTATACTGTATGGTGAGATCAGTATGGCGGTGTGTGAGCTCTTCGAACTGTTGCCGGAGGTGTGCGTATGCTTCCGGCTCCGGCGTCTCCGCAGCCGCCTTCCTGAGCAGTGCCGTCTCTTCCCTGAGCTCAGACATTTCGTTGCCGAGTCGGATGAGTTCGTCATCTTTTTCTTTGATCTCTGCTGCACGCTGTTCTTCTTTGGCCTCGGCCTGTGCTGAGAGATCTGCATGGCGGTGTGTGAGTTCTTCAAACTGCTGCCGGAGGTGAGCGTATGCTTCCGGCTCCGGCGCCTCCGCAGCCGCCCGTCTCAGTTCTGCAATCTCATTTCTGAGGGATGCCGCCTCTTCACCGACTGCACCAGCCTCCTCTGTGAGGCGGATCACCTCCTCCTCTTTTTTCCGTATGTCTGCTGCAAGTTGTTCTTCTCTGGCCTCGGTCTGTGCGGTGAGGTCTGCGTGGCGGTGTGTGAGTTCTTCGAACTGCTGACGAAGCTGTGCATATGCTTCCGGCTCCGGTGCCTCCGCAGCCGCCCGTCTCAGTTCTGCAATCTCATTTCTGAGGGATGCCCCCCCCTCACTGAGTGCAGATATCTGGTCTGTGAGGCGGATGATTTCCTCGTCTTTCTTCCGGAGGTCTGCTGTTATACGTTCTCTTTCCGCTTCCCACGCATCCGTTTCCGGGGTGTCGGTCTCTTTGAGCTCTTCTGTCAGGGACCGGGTAATGCGCAGCTGGCTTTCCAGATCTGCATTCAGGGATGCAATCTTTTTATCCTGTTCTGCTGATTGTGCAGCAAGCTGGTCATATTTTTCCTGTGCTGCCTGCAGCTCTTCATCTGCTGCGTGGCGTACTGCACTCAGGGCGGCATTAATGGAGACCGCCACTCCCTCCAGTGCAGGCTCAATTGTTTCCGGGGATATGCTGCCTGATTTTGGGTTTAAAATAATATTTTCAAGTGCAGCAGAGAGCGGTTCGTCCTTCTCCTCTGTTGTGGTGGTCTCAAATGGTTCTTCCGTTCGGGTTTTTTGCTTCTGCACTCCGGTGAAGAGTGCCTTTCGTCCCGGTCTCTTCGGTTCATCTGGCATGTACATTCAGTTCCTCAGTTCCGTCAGTTCAGTTTTTCAATAGCAGAGGATATTTCCTCATACACAACAGCCGCCTTACTCTCTGGTGCAAACTCTGATAGGGGCAGCCCCTGTTTCTGTGCCTCATGAATCAGGATGTCATAGGGTATGGTAAAAACGTTCGGGAAGAATTTTTCACAGAATACAACAATCTCTTCAAATTGTTCACGTGAAGTGGTCTCCTCATTTTTCAGCCCGAGAAGGCGCCGGAATCCGCGGGAGATCTCTTCACCCGGCGTCATCTCCTCCTGTATCATCCGTCCGCGGGTGATGACGGCCATATCCGCTGAGACGGGTGTTCCGGTAATCTCTGCGATATCTGAGAATATGGTCTGCAGTGCCTCAAGTCCTGTTCGTGCAAACATACCGTTGTCCAGGGTGACAATCACATGGTCTGCTGCGACAATCCCGTTTATCACAAACTGGCCCATGCTGGGCGGAGTGTCAATCAGGATGTAGCTGTATCGCCTGAGAATGGGTTTTATCGCTTCTTTAAGGACAAAGAGCCTGTCTTCACGTTCATAGAGGTATGGTTCCGCACCTGCAAGGTCAAGTGATGAAGGGCAGAGATCAATCCCTGATTCTGTTGAGACAATGATCTCTTTGAGGGCCACGGCTTCAAATTCATCTGTGCCTGACATGAAGACATCATACATATTCTTCCGTGGCTCCTGCGGGTCGCATCCAAGACCGGTGGTTGCATTTGCCTGTGGGTCGCAATCAATAACCAGCACCCGTTTTCCTTTTTTATTAAGAAAACCTCCGCAATTCAGGCAGGATGTAGTTTTTCCGGTGCCTCCTTTATGGTGTGTAAATGTTATTACCGGCATCAGGTTTCTCCCGTCTGCAGTCGTTAACTGGAATTTCGCGGTGTCAGGTGAAAAACACTTTGTTTGTTCCCGCCCGAAAATGTTCTCTTTTCTACTGAAAATGTTATATGAGGCGTAAACCAAACAGATACTATCAATGGACTGTTCCAGACTCAAGATTGTGATTTTCGGGGCCTATAACGCCGGCAAGTCAACTTTTATACGTGCAATTGATCCGGAATCCCATCATGTCGAAGCAAATAAGTGTGAGATTCCTACAACCGTCGGGCTCGATTTCGGGCGTACGCTGATCAATAACCGGAAGATCTACCTCTTTGGCACACCGGGACAGGAACGGTTTGAATTTGTCCGTGATATCCTCTCCCGTGGTATGGACGGCGCCATAGTCGTGGCTGACACCACGCGTGATCTGGATGAATTAACAGAGCAGATATGCCAGACCCTCAGAGCCTCCGGATGTCCGTATGCCGTGTTTCTGAACAAATGCGATCACCCGGACTCCCGTCCCGGACGTTACAGCGCTGTGACAGATTCGGTCTTTTCTCCGGAGATTTCGGCCGCCACCGGCAGGAATACTGCGGAATCTCTGCGTACATTTCTTGAAATGCATTTCTGAAATCTCTGCCCCGGGTCAAAGCAAATAGTATAATTTGTTCCGGGTTTTACTTACATCAGGTATGTCCAGGATTGGTGTTGTAACCGGACTTTTTCTTCTTCTGGCGGTGATTGTTGTCTCTGCCGGTTGCCTCACATATTCCATCGGTACGGTCTCGTATAATGGAAGTGCAGTGCATGTCTCTGTGGATAATAAGGGGGAAGCCAGGGATGCCGCGATGCAGATCACGGTATTTGATCTCTCCGGGTTTAAACAGGTGGAAGTGGATAAAATCGTCCGTTCGGTGCATCTTGATGCAGGAATGAATGATGTCGCATTTGATGCAGCGCTGCAGCCTGGTTCCTATCGTCTCTTTATCTATATGATGGAAGACGGGGAACGGCTTGGCTGTGTGATAGAGGATATCGAGGTCTGAAAGTGGCTTCTTTTATTCAGGCTGCGGCAGGAAGAGAACCCTGCGATACTATTTTTACGAATGCCCGGGTATTCTGTCCGTTTACCGGTGAGTGGGAAGATAATGCATCGTTTGGTGTAAAAGATGGGCGTGTGGCAGGATTTGGGGCGTATACGGCAGAACAGACCATCGATCTGCGGGGGAAACGCGTCATCCCCGGACTGATTGATGCGCATGTACATATTGAAAGCTCTCTTCTGACCCCGGCAGAGTATGCCCGGGCGGTGATCCCGCACGGGACCACCACGGTGTTTGCCGATCCGCATGAGATCGCGAATGTCGCAGGCACGAAGGGGCTTAGGTATATGCTGCGTGAGAGCTCGGAGGTGGCGCTTGATATCAGGCTGATGCTTCCGTCCTGCGTCCCGGCGACACCGCTTGACCGGGGAGGGGCTGTTCTCTCCTGCCGGGACCTTGCACCCTTCACAGAAGAAGACGGGGTGACCGGCATCGGTGAAGTGATGAACGTGCCGGGCGTCCTCGCAGAAGACACGGACCTGCTCTGCAAGATTGGTCTGTCTCCGGTTGTGGACGGGCATGCACCGCTTCTTTCGGGTGAAGCACTCTGTGCATATATTGCAGCAGGCATCCAGAGTGACCACGAATGCACGGGTGCCCGTGAGGCTGCAGAGAAACTCCGGCGCGGGATGTACATCATGCTGCGTGAAGGGTCTACAGAGAAGAACCTCAGTGCTCTGGCTGAGGTGGTGACGCCTGCCACCGCTCCCCGGTGTTGTTTTGCAACCGATGACCGGCATGCAGATATGCTCGCAGAAGACGGGCATATTGACGATTGTATCCGCAGAGCTGTTGACGCAGGCATTGAACCGGAGACTGCCTACCGGATGGCCACCCTCTCTGCTGCAGAACGATTTGGCCTGAACGACCGGGGTGCGCTCGCACCCGGCCGGCGTGCCGATTTCTGTGTGCTGGATGACACCGGACCCTGCACCGTGACGGACACCTATATCGGGGGAGTACGATGGACGGACTCCGGATACCGCCGCCCGGACGTTTTGCATGTACCGTTCTCCTGTGCCCCTCTGACAGAGGAGTCCATTGCCATCCACGGGTCCGGGACAGCCCGTGTGGTGGGCCTGGTACCGGGTCAGATTCTCACGCATGAACTATCAGCTGAGGTTGACGGAGCGGCCCTGCCTGACTCCTCCCGTGATCTCCTGAAACTGGTTGTCTGTGACCGCTACCACCGTGCCGGCTGCGGTGTTGGGATTGTGAACGGGTTTGGTATCCTGGACGGTGCCATTGCGGCAAGTGTGGCCCATGACTCCCATAATCTCATCGCAGTCGGAAGTGATGATTCCTCTATCATCCGTGCCGCTGAGATGGTTATTGCAGCAGACGGCGGCATGGCGGCGGTCTCAGGAGATAGATCTGCGTTTCTGCCGCTGGAATGCGGCGGCCTGATGTCATCTCTCCCGTATGATGAGGTGGCAGCGTCTCTGCGGTCCCTTGAGGCATGCATCCGCACAACCGGCTGCATCAATAATCCGTTTATGTATCTCTCTTTTTGTGCACTCACGGTCATTCCGGAGATCCGGGTGACAGAACGCGGGGTCTTTGATGTGGGCGCCTTTGCCGATGTGCCACTCTTTTCTTCCCGTATAGAATAATTATTTAAAAGATACCAAAGGTGGCGGGAGGTATGACTCCTGTCACCAGCATAAGCAATATCAGCACCGGCTGATGGATGATGTATATCAGAAGCGAGTGCCTGCCGGCCGCTGCCAGAAGCCCGGTTATCGAAGGACAGGGCTGTGATAGCTGCCGCACAGGGCGCCCGCCGGGGTAGAGGTATGCGCCCGTCCCCAGCCCCAGAAGGACCAGCCCGAACCAGGGGATGAGCGGTTCATAATCGATTGAATAAAAATTCATGGGATGGATGCCCAGCCACGCAAGCCAGAGGGGTCCTTCTGTTCCGGTCACTACAAGGGCCAGTGCAATGACAATAATCCCTGCGATGATGTTCTTTTTCCGGAGGGAAAAGAAGAGCGGCGCAAGGCAGATGGAGAGGCCGATGAGGTGCAGAATGCCGAAAAGGATGTAGCCCCCGCCAATCACATACCAGGTGACAATGGTGATACCGCATCCGAGGGCGAGAATGAACAGCCCCCTTATGAGGTACTTGCGTACAAGGGCTGTACCGGTTATCCCTTTCTGTATGGCGCGCTCCCTGCTGATGTGCAGGGACAGCCCGACCAGAAACACAAAGGTGCAGGCGCAGGTGAGAGCAAATGCCTTCCAGAAGCCACTGGTAACAGCAATGTCTGTTGCACCGAAATACACCAGATCATAGAGCAGATGGTAGGTGACCATCATAATGATGGCAATCCCGCGGGCGGTATCAATCTCCCAGTACCTCGCCACTGGTCTGATCTGTGTATTGCTCCCCTGCTCCATTCGTCTTCATTATTAATAGGGGGTCCAATACGCATTAGTGTGATGACTCAGGGCGATGAGCATATTATTGAGGCGGCAGGGCGTGCACGGGTTGTTGTCAGGGATGGACGGGTGGTATCGGTCGGGCCCGCCCGTATTCAGTCCTGCCCGCTTGCGGCACGGTTCACCGAGCCGGTCCGAACGTTTAGCGAAGATGAAATACGGCGCAATATTGAGGCACGCATCGCTGCATTCGGCATGTGCACTCCTGACCGCGAGGTGGTGTCGGATGATGACTATGTGCTTTTTGGTGCATCAGAACTTCTCTCATCTGCTCTTCGCTGCGGCATCATCGATGCGGCGGTGATTGCCTGCGACGGGGCGGGGACGGTCATTGCCACCACGCCCCGTCTTATTCAGGGCATCGGGGGAAAGATGTCGGGGCTGGTCTCAACCACGCCGATTCCTGCGGTTATTGAGCGTATTCGTGAACACGGGGGCATCGTGGTGTCTCCTCATGATGCCGCGCTCAGTGCGGAAAACGGGGTCAGTACAGCGTTGGAGAACGGGTTCCATGCACCTGCTGTGACAACCGCCTCTGCAGATGAGGCGGTCTCGATCCGCAGGGCATATCCTTTTGCCTTCATCGTGGCGGTGCATACCACCGGCACAAACAAGGAGGACGCAGAGAAATTTGCCGCATCATGTGACCTGATATTCCCGTGTGCGTCCCGTGCGATGTATGAGATTGCCGGAAAACAGGCCCTTTTGCAGGGAGGGAAGGCAGTCCCGATATTTGCCATGACAGCGGCGGGAAAAAATGTGGTGCTTGCAAAGATAGCAAATTCCGATACGCCGGTGGTGATTGCCGGGCATGCCCTCCCCTATTCTGAAGGAAAGGAACCCTCTCCCCTTCAATAATTATTTTTTCAGGTGCATTATGTCCTGCAGGTCACTGAATGACTGCAGGGTATAGTGCGGCCGTATCCGGGGATAGGGAATGCCAATCCAGTCGCCGTATTTCGCATAGACTGTTGTCATGCCCAAGAGATTCCCCGGCTCAATCTCGCGCTTCGGGCTGTCGCCGACGAGCCATGCCTCATGGACACTGCACTTCAGAATGGCTGCCGCCGCATGAAACATCTCAGGCTTTGGTTTTCTGACTCCTGACTGATCCGGCGTCATGACGCCTGCAAAGTAATCCCTTACCCTGGTTGCAGCGAGCCGTTTTTCGGCCTGTGGACTCTCTGCATCCGTGACAATCGCCATGGAAACCCCGGCATCCGCAAGAAGCCGGAGTGTTTCCTCCACTCCCGGATAAAGGGCCAGCGATGCCAGTTTCACCTCTTCATATACTGCGCATGCCTCTTCATAGAGGTGGGGCTCAAATATCCCGCGGTCGCCCATGAAATCACGAATATTGTTGTGGTGCTCAAACCCGTGGGTCCCACTCATAAAATAGCGGAAGAGCTCCATTCCCTCTCCGCAGCCCACGAGATCTGCGACCGCCTCACACGACCGTGTTTTGGCAAAATAAAAATCATAGAGCGTGTTATCCATATCAAAGAGGACGTATTCCGGTATTGTTCCCGTCACTGTATCTGCCATAATTACAATACACCCTTGTCTGTGTTTATTCATTTGCTGAGTGCAGATAACAGGTTTGGTATTGCGGTAAACCGGAAAAAGTATATCTGCTATTTCCTCCTTTCCGTAAACTATGACGCAGGAGAAATTTCAGATTAGAAATCCGCTGCTCCTCATTGGGTGTGTGATTCTAACCAATCTCGCAGGATTCGTCGGTTCGTTTTTTACGGCCACGGGAGCGGGGTCATGGTATGCGGACGTGCTGGTAAAACCATGGTTCGTCCCGCCGAATGCGGTTTTTCCCATCGCATGGACGACCATTTTTATTCTGATGGGTATTTCCCTGTATCTCATACTCATGGAGGGGACCGGCCGTGCCGAAGTCCGTGTTGCTCTGGGTCTCTTCTGCTGTCAGCTCGGTCTTAATATTCTCTGGTCATATCTGTTTTTCACGCTGCAGAGTCCATTTTTAGGGTTCATTGAAATAATCATACTCTGGCTTTTCATCCTTGCAGTGACGGTCAGCTTCTACCGCATCAATAAAACAGCAGGATATCTCTTCATCCCATATCTCGCCTGGGTATCGTTTGCCACGATATTGACGGGCACGATATATCTGCTGAATTAGGTTCAGGGATGGATATATAAATCCATACTTTCAATTGCTCTGACAGGTACAATTTACCTGTTACACTGTACCCGGGTGCTGCCATCCATGCCGAATTATTCAGCAGAGAATGAGGTCCCCCCATCATTCCAGTCGGAACATACTGATATGGGTATTCATGATTACTACGAGTATGTCCGCCATTCTGAAATTCCGGTTCTTTTTTTTGGGGAAACAGGGAATGTCATCTTTGCGAACACGGCTTTTCACCGCATCTACCAGTACCCCGATGATTTTTTTTCGCAATCTCCTGATATCCGTAAAATAATCTGTCCCTGTGACCTGCAGGGAGATGATTCTGGTGCAGCAGGAGGGGCTTGCGATGTATTCCGGCCCGGAACATTCATTCGTGCTTCTGTGACTGACTCTGTGGGGGCTGATCTCCCGTCTCTGGTCTCTGTAGCAGATATTCCGGGTTCTTCCTTTGCTGCCGCTACCATTTACCCCGGATTTCCGGTCCGTTCGTCACCAGGGTATCCGGATGAGGATAAGGCAGTTCGCCCCGCATGTGATGATGCGGGTATCCCGTTTGAGATATTTGAGACCTACCCTCATGCAGTGATTGTCCTCTCCGGCACCGTTTGCAGATTTAGTAATTCCGCAGCACGCAAACTGCTGGGAAAGAATACGTTCCTGAAGGACAGTCTTCCCAGAATTCATCTGGTGCATAACGAATTTTCAGAACTGGTGGAGCCGCTGACGCTGCATGAAGGGTCGCCATCCCCTGAACCACGGATGGTTGAGGATCAACTTCGCATCAGCAGAACACGCAGTATTGATGTGGAGATTATGCTGGTTCCTTCACGGACTGCTTCCCAAAATCTTCTGGTTATTTTCCGTGACATCACCCGGAAGAAACATGCGGAGTCAGAACTCCTGAAACGGAACAGTCAGCTTTTAATGATGAATGAGGTCATGAAAGTGGCAAACTCAGTCGATACCCTTGACGGGATGCTGGAAGAGATTCTTCATACGGTTATCGATGAGATGAATTTTGATCTTGGCTGGATCTACCTGCGGGATACGGATGCGAAATGGGCAACGATCATCGCATCGTCCGGTGTTCCCGAACGGTTTATCGAGACACGAATGCGGCAGAATGTGCTGGACTATCCGTTTAATCTGGTATTTTTTGCGATGCAGCAGCATTATGTGGAGAATCTGCCGAATCATCCGCCCGGACCAATTGATTCAAAGGTGTTAGAAGAGATTGATGCGCTCTCATACGCGGGTATTCCGCTGATATCTGATGCTGTTGTTGTCGGTGCGCTCTACATCGGCAGGCGGTCACGCTATTCCTTCTCACCATTTGAGAAGAAGACGCTGGAGATGATTGGGAATGAGATCGGTGGTACGATTCTCCGTGGAATCCTGCAGGACCGTCTGGAGGATGCCTATAGTGACGCAAGCCTTTATCTGGATATTATGCTCCATGACATCAAGAATGCAAATTCTGCCGTTCTTGGGTATTCCCGGCGTCTGATGGACCCTGCCGTGGAAGATGCCGCTAAGTACCTTGCAAAGGTCCAGTGGCATACGCATCATATCACTGATATTCTCAACAATGTCACAACCATTCGGAGAATCACTGATGAGTCGACTGAAAAGACTCCTATTAATCTGGATGCACTCATCAGTGCAGAGATTTTACAGTACCCGGAGGCCGATATCTCCTTTATGCGGACCGGATGTACGGTATGGGCCGACAGCCTTCTCTCCGTGGTCTTCACAAATCTTATCCGGAACAGCATCAAATACGGCGGGCCGGGAGTGCGCATCTGGATCAGCAGTGAGGAGACTGATCATGAGGTGACGGTTTCCGTTGAAGATGACGGTCCCGGTCTCTCTGATGAGAAGAAGATGCAGCTCTTTTCACTCTTCCAGGAATCCACCACCGAACGGGGGGGACGGGGTCTCGGCCTGCATATCACCCGCCTTTTGATCCGGAGATACGGGGGCAAAATAATCCCTGGCGACCGGATACCCGGGCGCCCCGAGAAAGGGCTTTCCATCCGTTTCACGCTTCGTCTGGCAGAAGAGATGGAAGATGATGCTGAGATTCTGGATTGAATGCTCTGTTTTAGCATACGCGTCACCATCATCTCCTGCAGGAATGCGGTTCACATGATGGACGCCTTTTTTCTTCCTCTCCCTTCCAACACTGATTAAAGCATATCCCAATCCCGCAACTCTTTTGCATATTCAGGGAAAATCTCAGGTGATGAAACACGACCGTGTCTGCCCGATGTCCGAGGCCCGGCATATGGACAATTTCTTCCGGCGTTTTATTCATCCGCCGAAATACATTTTCGGGCGGTTCATTCATACCGGGGATACGGTTATTGATATTGGATGTGGTCCCGGTTTTTTCTCCTGCCCGATAGCCCGGATGGTGGGGGAAACCGGGAGGGTGATTGCCATTGACCTGCAGGACGGGATGCTTGCCATGCTTAGGGAGAAGGCTGCAAAAGAAGGTGTCTCTTCAGTCATTGAGGTGCGCAAGGCGGAGTTATCAAGACTGAATACCGGGTGCAGGGGTGATGCGGACTTTGCACTTGCATTCTATGTGATGCACGAACTGCCGGATATTCTCCAGGGATTCCGTGAGGTGGCAGCGGCGCTGCGTCCCGGTGCCCGGATGCTTGTCGCCGAACCGTTTATGCATGTGTCTGCCGGTGAATACGATGAAACCTGCCGCCTTGCAGGTGTGGCAGGGTTTGCTGTGGTGGAGCGGCCACGCATTCTCTTTTCAAGGGCCGTTGTACTGGAAAAAATGGTCTGATATCTCACCATTTATGTTTTAGGTATTTGTCCTGATACCGTTTCAAAGAGCTATGCACTGTATTTTCTGCCTTGAGCGCCCGCCACGTTCTTTGGGGGAGATCTCTCACTCGGTACGCCATACGGTTTTAAGCCGGAGGTTATGCTATGTTTCCCCTGTCCCTGTCTCAAAAAAAGGGAAAACGGATGTCTCTGATTGTATGCTTTATTGCGCAGTATATACCTGTAAGGGCACTCTCTCTGCCCGTGGGGTGGAATTACCCCATGGTACATTGAATAAGATTTTTTGTCTCAAATAGGAGTAAAATTGGATCTGGGTTATTCTGAAACCATTTTGTGCATTAAATCCATGACTCCAGCCTTTTCTTTCCGCTGTCTGCGCCGGGCACCGCCCATCCCCATCCCCATCTCCATCGGCGCTGATCCATAGAGTTCCCTGTTGAGCCGGTTGTTGAGTTCATCAAAGATCATCTTGTATGCAGGGCAGTGGGGGTCAACCGCCTCCACTCTCCCCCCGGTGGGCACAATGGCATTGTAGGGGCAGCCTCCGCGGCAGTATCTGATATGTGCACACTCATTGCAGTGCTCATCCACGAAGTCTTTGAATGCGTGCATCAGTTTCCATGCACGGGACTCTGCCAAATCTGCTTTTGTCGGACGGTCATAGACGGTGCCCATCACCCATTCGGGCATGCCCACAAACCGGTAGCAGGGGTAGATGCTGCCGTCGGGACCGACAGCAAAGGTGTTTCCCATGCAGTCGTTGAAGGTGCAGACATTCCCCGTCCGTGTGAATACAGACTTGAAAAGGTCATTTATATTCATAATCTCTGCGGAATTCAGGTTTTCCAGGTATTTGTCGAGGAGATAAATGAGCAGGTCTCCGTATTTTTCGGGTGCCAGTGCCCATTTCTCCGGGTCGTCGCCGCGGAGGGACGGAAGCGCCGGATGCAGTTTGAGCACATATCCGTTCTCCATGAAGAAGGTGAATATCTCCTCACGGTGGTCAACGGACTGTGAGGTGAAGGTGCAGATGAACCGGACGGAGAGGCCGTTTTCCTGTGCGATTTTGTAGCCGTGCATGGTCCGGTCAAAGTATCCCTCCCCCCGCTGAATGTCATTTATTTCTTTCGGCCCGTCTATGGAGGAGCCGACAGGGACCTGATATGCAGCAAAAATCTGTGCAAGTTCAGGTGTCATCCGCCAGAGATTTGTCTGAATTGCAAATGCCGGTTTCAGGTGTGCCAACTCTTCGGAGAGCAGGGGAAGCGCCTCACGGAAGAAGTCGGGCCCCGCAAGCAGGGGTTCTCCCCCATGGAATGTGACGGTCACCTGCCGGTCGTCAAAATCTTTGAGCCAGGCGGCCACTTCCCGGATGGTCTCCATGCTCATCACCGGTGAGTCCTCTTCTGAACTCCAGCAGTAGTGACAGTTAGACGGACAGCCAAGGGTCGGTATCAGCATCACATGGAAGGGACTTTTCATACCCTGATTTTTTGGCCTGCTTATCTATGAAGGTTCGGATTGGCATGCCAAAGGCGAAGGAACGGAAGAAAACCCATGCAGGGCTTTGGTGTTTGTGTGCCATTTGCTGTACAGATTCCCGGTGCGGTATTTGTGTTCGGTGCGTGTATCAAAAAAGAAATATTAAAGCTCTCCCATCCCAAAAACCGTTTTATGAAAAGAGATGACAAACAGCACCGTTCCCTTCAGACGAGTTTTGGTCTTGTCATCTTTCTGGTATTTATCTTTCTGACAGTATCAGTTTCTGTAATCCTCTTCACCTCAGTCGAAAACAGCATCGTCTCACAGTTTGACGAGAAGATGGATCAGACAACAATCTCAGTCACCCACTCCGCTATTCTCGCTGACAAAGGGCTTATTCTCTATGAAAAGGCGTATGATCAGCAGCTAAAGGACGCATTTATTCCGTTTCTTGATGCCTATGACCGGTCCGGAGGGAATCCGGCTGCAATGGATCTTGAGAGCCTGAAAGCTGAGATGATCCGTTCCCCCGACTGGGATATTGACCTCTATATCATCAATGAAACCGGTGTTATAGAATACACCACATTTGAGCCGGATCTGGGTTTTGACTTTCGTACGATTCCCGGTTTTTATTCGTCAATCACCACAATCCGAGAAGGGAATGATTTTTCCGCAGACAGGGTATGCACCAGCCTCTCCGATCCTTCGTATGGGAAAAAATATGCCTATATGCCCACCCCTGACCACCGGTATCTGCTGGAACTGAGTTTCACGTCTGATTCCTTTATGGAAGGGCGCAAGAACTTCCCCTATACCGCCATATCTGATATGCTGATGGAGGATGATCCCTCCCTTCGTGATGTTTCCATCTTTGATGTCACCTATCGCCGGATAGCAGGCCATGGTGAATCTGCGGAAGGTGAGACGCTCGCGCATGTGAAGCAGGTCTATGCTGACCATGTCGGGTTTGATGTCATTGATAAACCGAATGAAACCATCACCCGCTATCTCTATATCGACCTGGATAACGAAGGATATCCCTCATCGTCCCAGATGAATCTTGTCGGTGAGATCGTCTTTTCGACACAACCCCTTCGTGATTCAATAAATTTTTTGCTCCTGAATGTGGTCGTTCTTTGTATCCTGGGGGTGGGGGTTGGAATATTTGCTGCCTATTATACCTCCTATTTCCTGACACGTCCGCTAAAGGCGATTATATCGGATATTGACTATATCGCAGACGGTCACCTTGACCACCCGATTCAGGAGGCGAAGTCATCGGAGACGGAAAATCTCCGGCGGAGTGTAAATATCCTTGTTGAACGCCTGAATTCTGAAATTCTGAGGCTCAAACAGACTTCCGGGGAGCTGGACTGCGAACTGAAACGGACACAGGAGGTGGAGAGGGCACTCAGGAATGCAAACACGAAGCTGGGCCTGCTCTCGGGCATTACCCGGCATGATATTCTCAACCAGATCCGGGCGCTCACGATGATCTCTACTCTGCTCAAGGAAGAGATGGGTAATGACCGGAAAGCAGAGACCCCGCTGAGAATAATGGATGATGTTATTGAAACGATGGAGGGTCAGATTACCTTTACACGGGAGTATGAACTGCTGGGATCAAAGACCGCAGAATGGATAAATGTCGCGTCACTGGTTACAGAAGTGGGAGAAGGCACCGGATTCCGTCAGATCACAACAGAGATTACGACCGGCAGTCTTGAGATATTTGCTGACCCGCTTCTGAAACGGGCTGTCTTCAATCTGTTTGACAATGCCGTACGCCACGGTGAAACAGTAACCCGGATGAGGGTTTCATTCCGTGAAGGGGGTGATGGGGGTACGCTGATATTTGAGGATGACGGGTGTGGTGTCCCGGAGAATATGAAAGAGAAGATTTTCTGGAAGAAGACCGGCAAAAATACCGGATATGGGCTTTTCCTGGTGCAGGAAATCCTCTCCATCACCGGCATGAGCATCCGTGAGACGGGACAGAAAGGAACCGGGGCACGCTTTGAGATACGGATTCCGGAAGAGGGCTACCGGTTTGGAGAATAGACGGTATATCCGTATGGAGTTTCTGCTGTATGCGGTGTGAATGGTATGCTGAACCGGTTCGGTGAGCGGGTCATCTCATTCAATTATTTTTGGACTCTCCTGCTCATTTCTGATTCCGGAATATTCCCTCTGTTTTGTCGCGTTCTGAACAAAACCGGAGCACGGGAGGTTTCCCCTCCCGTATGCCTTTTCCCTGATATCCAAAAAAGGCCATGCAGGGTAGACGAACAAGCACCCGGTCTTTCCAATGTGGGTGTATATTGCGCCGGATTTGATGAAAATCAGCGTTCAGATGAATAGAGACGAATTCTCATTCGTGCTATAGAAAATCAATAAAGACAGGAATTAGCATTCATTTGCCGTTCTGAAACTGTATGTCTCAATTTCAGCAAAACAAATACTGCAATGTGAGTGTTAAAAACATAATAAATGCGGGGGGAGCGATTCGAACGCTCGGACTCCTACGAGACTAGGCCCTCAACCTAGCGCCTTTGACCTGGCTCGGCAACCCCCGCACAGAAGTGTGCGAAATAGCCAGGACCGGTTCCATGACATCAGGGCCGGATGAACAACCCTCTTCGGGAGTTCAGGCGACTGCGCCATGTTACTCTACATAGAAGGCTGTATGGGGAAATATATGTTTTCATTTGATTCTGGTTCCCGGATGGACCTGATATAAACGCTCTGATCCCTGCCGGTGAAGATGAGTGGTATTTTTAAGAATCAGGTTGAATTCTATCTTAATGTGGGCAAAGATACTGAATACATTCAGTGATTCACCTTCCCAGGCGCAGGTCGCACGATTCCTTCTGGAAAACGGTCTTGGCATCAATGAACGGGGCCGTGTCACGGTTAATGGCATAGAAATTCCTGCAACCCATCTCTCAAAGGAGATCGGTACTGACCGCCGTGTCGTCGACGCCACCGTGAAGCGCATCTTATCTCTTCCTGCCATATCTGAAATCTTCCTTAACCTTCGGGCCACGCCGGATGTCAGCCGTATCGCAGAGTCCCTCGGCCTCACCGTGATCACTGTCATGCCGGATGATGCCGCACAGAAGGGTGTGGTGGGTGAAACCGTGAAGGTACTCGCCGACCATGATATTTCCATCCGGCAGATCTTTGTCACCGACTCCCACCTCTCAGAAGATCCGAAGCTGGTCATCGTGGTGGATGAGGCACTCCCTGCGGCAGTATATGAGGCCCTGCGTGCCCTGCCGCAGGTCAGAAAACTTATTCTTGAATAAATTCGCCTTTTTTAAAAAACGATCCGCCGTAAGGCCGGTCCCCCTTATTCTGGGGATAATTTTTCAGAAATGAAGATATTTTGCACGGACATCAGTACATTATTTTATCTTCGGTCCTGTTTTTAGACAATGGCACGAAGCAGGGTGACTCACCGGTGAGACAGCGTCTTATTTCCATCATGGCTGTCTGTTATATCCCTGTATATACAGCACCGGCAGAAGGTTCGGAACACAAAACCTGATACAGAATCTTCAGAGATTTTCCACATCATCGGCAAGGGCCGCGATACGCCTGAGAATATGCTCCGGAAGTGTGCCCGCGGCAGTTTCCAGCCGTTCTTTGATGGAAATAACCGTGGTGCCCCTGACCCGGTTGTCTGCATGGGCCACAATCTTTTCTTCGGGGGTCTGCGGGACACAGTCAATCGGCCTGAGCCCCTCGGCCTCGCACTCCTCTGCGGTAAGCCCGGCGCCGATGTGGCATTCAACAATGCGTGCCACCTCCTTGGGCAGACCGTATGCACGGCAGATATCAGCCCCGATTTGGCCGTGGGCAAGCGAATGCGTCTGTGACCTGCCGATGTCATGCAGGGCTGCACCCCAGGAGACCAGCTCCCTGTCCACCGGGCGTGAGGCGGCGTACTGGCAGGCAAGGTCATGCACCACATGACAGTGGGCAATAACATTATCCGGGCACCCGGCCCGGTGAAGAAATAAAAACGGGTCTTCTGATGGGAGCATCAGACTTTGCCCAGTGTAGCCCTCATCGCAGCAACGCGCGTTTTGAGTGCATTGAGAAGAAGTTCGTTATCAAAGTGCTCCATGTGCATCCCGCACTGGCAGGTGAACTCTACGGCGAGTGCGTCATTGAACGTATAGACGATACCGCAGGTATTGCAGATGAAGAAGTCATTTTCGTCTTCATACAGTTCCCGAGCGGCCAGTTTCTCGAATGCCTCCTCCATATCCTCGGTGAGGGCATCGTTCAGGTTGTCCAGCCTGAGTTTCCATTTATAGGTGAGCCAGCCGGTCTCCTGATTCTTTTCCCGTCGGTATTGGGCGAGGCGCTTTCCATAGAGTGTATACAATGTATTTCTGACGGAATTGAGGTTGATTCCGGTCTCTTCAGCCAGTTCCTCATCGGTCTTTTCAATTGTACGGTCAAAGTTTTCCAGAAGGGTCAGCCCTTCTTCTCCCACCATCCGGATCAAATAAGCACGGACCGCAGGATTATCCAGCACGTCTATCTCCTCTACCATCTGCTCATATATCTGTATACTCTGGTAATAGTCTTATCCAAGGCAGCGAGTGCTTCTGCCTCATCTGCACCGCGGCCATAGACGCTCAGAACAGCCCCTCCCTCTTCAATCTCGGTTCCGACCCACGGGATGTCTGCAATGTCCGGATGAAGTGACTTCAGGTCATCTGTGACCACACAGTCGCGGTCTGCAAAGATGATGGAGCGCACAGCAGTCATCACGGGACCCGGCCGGGAGGCGGGAAGGATGCCGGATGCCGCGTTGCGGTGCATCTCAAAGATATTTGCACCCGTACTCATCTCCACAATGTCAAGCGTCGCCTGGAAGCGCGGGTTGATTTCAATGGTCCGGATGCCGTCGTCGGTCAGCATGAAGTCGATGCCCAGTGAGCCGATACACCCGCTTTTTGCAGCAATATCTTCTGCGAGCGTGAGAATGCTCTCCCTCTCCGCTGGCTGAAAGGGTGTAACAGCTCCCGCAAATCCAAATCTGCGTTCCCCTTCCCCGCCGCGGTTAAACTGGCGGTTCAGGCTCAGCGCCCGTGCGGACGTGCCGTCAGCAATGCACGAGACACTGCAGGGGATGCCTTCCACCGGCATCTGCCGGATATACGGGGTGTCCGGCCAGCAGTCCGTCCATGCCGCCTCGTCGTCCGGTGAGGCCGCAAACGTATTGCGCCAGCCGCCCGCGCCGGTGTCCGGTTTAATAAAGGCGGGATACTCGCCTTCGGGAAGAAGGGGGGGCACGGGAAATCCATGCTCCTCAAAGAACTGCTGGATGCCTGTCTTGGTGCAGAATCGTGCTGCCACATCGCGTGGTGTCCCGCAGACGGTGCGCCCGAGATCCATGTCCTCTGCGCCGGAGGTGGTCACGATGCAGTCAAAGGTATAGCGTGAACAGAAGTCGGTGATGTGCTCCGGCAGTTCGGCCAGTTCTTCAAAGGTCTGGTGTTCTTTTGTATACCAGGTGAGGTCCTGGTCACAGAAATGGTCGATGGCACAGACCTCATAGCCCGCAGCATACACAGACCTGACCACATGGCGGGTTGCAAACCCAGCAACGAGAACCCGGCCTTTCAACTCTCAAACCTCTTGCCGCGTTCGGACGGGATAATCTGCATCTCCGCATCAGGATATTCGCGGTTCAGTTCATTTCCGTCAAAGAGCCTGTCCATGATGAGTGCGAGGCTTGATATCTCTGAATGGGGCTGTGTCGTGACCGAGATGTTATAGTCCGCAAGTTCATAGATCTCTGAAGGGACCTTTTCTGCGCCGACGACTACCAGCACCTTTTCGTAATCTTTTATTTCACCGATGGCATCGGTCATCCGCAGGCCGTACATCGTCAGGTGAACGACAATGCCGCCTTCATCCTTCCATTCCCGGATGACCTTCTTCCATGCGGCATTATTCTCGACAAAAAAGTCGCCGCCCCAGCGTGCGGCGACATCGGTCACCGACCTACGCACGCCGTCATCGTTTGCTGCAAGGTACATGCCTTTTGCCCCCAGTGCCCGGGCGGTAAGTGCTACATGGGTGGTTACCCGCTGGTCACGCTCCGGGCGATGCCCCAGTCGCAGGACCCGTACATCCGACACCATTATTTCTCCTCCCCCTCCGTCCGGACTTTAATGACACCGTTTTCCATATACATCGGGGAATCCTTCATTATCCGTTCCAGTTCAGCGGTGAGAAGAATTTCATGCAGGGATTTTATGACCCATGCGTCATCCTTTCGGGAGATCAGCCGGTATCTCTCCAGCCGCTCCAGTGATTCTTCTGCAACACTTTCTTCCGTTCCTGCCATCATGCAGAGCTCATCCAGGGTTATTGCGGATTTTTCTGCAAGAATATGGTATATCTGCCAGTCTCTCTCTTCTGAACGCACATTGAAAGGTTACCCGGATGCGGGCATATAGTTTTTTACCGTTTCATGATGCAACAACAACAGAAGTGAAATTTGAATGCGTACAGGCAGGTGAGATATGACCGATTATTTTGAACTGGCAGAGCTTGCCGACAGGATACTAACTATATGTGATGATGATGTGGAGGAGCTGGTATCTGTCCTTGATGAACTTGAGGAAGGCGTCAGAGATGAACTGCTGGTCTCTGATTTTCTGAATGCCTATCAGGTGTTCTGGTATTTCTTCCGGTATGAGCCTGATATTCTTGCGGCAGAACGCCTCATGCTCTCGTCTGCGTCATCACTTTTACAGGGGGTGCTGATTGAGGAGCGCGACATCTATGAGATTTTGTTCCGTGTCGCGGATGGCCGCCCTGAGATGTTTGTCACAGATGGTGAGGAGGTGCTGATGGTCTTTCAGGGTACGAATGCATACCGGGACGCAGCAGAGTGGGTGGACAATACCTGATCTGTCGTTATATGCCTGCGGTAATCAGGCTGGTGTCGACGGATGCCTGCACGATCTCCGGAAGTGTGCCCCACCGGCAGAACGTGTCCCCTGCGATAACGCAGATGCCGCAGACCCCTGTGAGGTCACGCGCCTGAAAGAAATCATCTGAGCATTCGGTGAAGTCGTTGCACAGGGACGTCGCCCAGGCATCTGCCAGTGACACATTCCGGGAGAATACGGTCACGGCATCGGCTGTTCCAAATGAGACCGACGGCCCTACCGTCGCAGAAGAGGTGCAGATGCCAAGGATGGCATCCTGCGGCGGAACGCGAAAGGCAAGTTTCCCGGAGAAGGGGGAGGTGCCTGCATGAATGCCGATGGTGACATTACGGTCTGCAATGAGGGCGATGTCGCCCCCGTTATCGATCACGGCAAAGGCAGCACCCGCATCCTGCATTGCTTCCACGCCGTACCATGCAATCGTTCCTGCGACGGCGGCCATCGGACCGACTCCTGCAGGTTCTGATGCAGCAGTCATCCGCCGTGCCGCCGGAGAGGACACGTTTGTCGGGTACGGCTCATACGTTGACCCAAAAAAAGGATCCCGGAGTATTTCACGCTCCAGTTCACTCCGGGCGTCCACCATTGCAGTTTTGGCTGCTTCGATATGTGCCTCCTCTTCTGCGAGGATGGTGGTGATGGTTGTCCGGTACTGGAAATGCTCACGGATCATGGGAGGAGTGAGAGTGCCTGGTGGGGGCAGGCATCCACACATTTGCCACAGAGGACACACTTGGAGCTGTCAATGCAAAGCGTCCAGGTCTCATTAAAGGAGAGCACATCCTGTGGGCAGACACTGATACAAGCGCCGCAGTTCACACATTCGGACTCGTCCCTGATGACCGAATCCTCCATCTGTTTCACGCGGGCGCCTGCCTTCTCCATCGCATCAGTGATGATCTTGGTTTCCTTGTCAGGGATGTCGATTAAGAGTTCACCCTCGTTTGACTCGATAAATGCCCGTTCGACATTGATGAGCACACCGGTGTCTTTCACGGTCTGTGCTATGAGGGGCTGTTTGACGCCTTTCCGGGAGAATGTGACCAGGAGTTTCATCGCTTCCACCCCCGTTCAAAGAGTTTCCCCAGATCTATTGCCGAAAGAATTCCGACCAGTTTGCCGTTTTCGTCTACAACCGGCAGAGCACTGATATTGTTACGCTCCAGCTTATGGGTGGCGACATCTACTGCCTCTGTCGGGGATGTATATACCACCCGTTTCGTCATGATGTCGCACACCTTTTCTCCTTTCCCACTGGATGCCACGGCCTTGGAGATGTCGAAGGTGGTGACAATGCCCACCAGCCGGTTTGCATTGTCAAGCACCGGCAGGTGATTGGTCTCTCCCCTGAGCAGCCGTTTTGCCGCGGTCTGGATGCTCTCGTCTTCACTGATGGTGACGAGACTGGTGTTCATGATGTCGCGGACCTGTGGTGTACGTGCCCGGTCGCGCATCGGGTGTGATGTTTTCTCCGTGTTCATCCTGCGGGTGGGGAGGGCAAGCTGCATTTTTCCGCTCTCGACCCACGACTTCAGCTCATCTGCGACTTCAAGCGCTTTTTTGTACGAAGAGAGAGATGACGTCTTCACCTCCTCTCCGTCCAGCTCTACATGGCCGCTCTTCAGTTCGGCATAGGTGACTTCACGCAGCGTTGGCCGGTTCCTGTTTGGGACGCCGTAATCAGCGATGGAGGTCTTCAGGTCTTCATCTCGGACAGCTGTCCGGCGCACCACCTCTTCATCGAGCACCGGTATCGGGACCCCGAGGCCGACATACAGCGTGCTGTTATATCCCTTGAATGTGGCGGCCCGGAGGAAATTGGTTGACATGTCATTCATATTTCCTGTCGTCATGAGAGTGCCGAAACCATTGCCGGGAGATGCCTGGGTGCCCTCCCCGATGATCATGCCCTCGGCGCCGCAGAGAAATATCGGGACGCCGCTGCCGATGATGCGCAGGTTGGGGTCATTGGGGATGGGGGAGAGGCATCCTGCACCGGAGTAGGAGATATTTCCTGCATTGGGGAGCAGGGTGCCCATATAGGTATAGAGAGTCCGGTCAGTGGTGTTTGAGGCCGCCACATATGACTGATATGAGTTGCGTGGATTGACCATGGTGGCCTGGTTCATATCTTCAATGGTCAGTTCAATCTCCAGTGTCTTCCGGGGATAACAGTCCGTTCCCTTTGACTGCGCCCGTAATCGGACTGCATTTCCTGCGACGAGGTCTTCGAGTACATGGGCGCCGCCGTATGAGATGCCCTGTGTCTCTGATTTCTGTGTGGCACCAAGGTATGCGTCCACTGCCGCGATGCCTGCATATGCCTCCACTTCGTTCATCCACACCTTCTCCATCCGGATCGGGGGGTCTGAATGGCCGAAATTAAAGAATGCACCGGAGGAGCACATGGCGCCAAATGTGCCGGTTGTCACCACGTCTACTTCCCTGAGTGCGCCCTCCACACCCAGTTCATCAACGATGTCCGGCATCTGGTCTGCCCTGACTGCCCGGGCATTGCCATCGCGAATGCGGGTGTTGATGAGGTCAATGGTTTTTTCCATGCATCATTATATGATATGGTGCATAATTAATGCTTGCATTTATTACTTGCAGTAATTTTACAATTTGCCTGATCATTTTATCTGCCTCTCTCTCACCGCCCGATCCATACCTTTATTCCTGGTCGTTTCTCTACGTATTCGCTATGCAGATTGCTGATTTTATTGCAATGCTTGAAGAGATTGCACCGCCGGAGCTTGCAGAGGAGTTCGATGGTGGAAGAATCGGCCGTATTATTGAAGGGCATGATGAGGTGAATTTGGTGTGCTGTGCTCTTGATGCGACACTCCCGGTGGTCAGGGCAGCGGTCGCAGAGGGGGCCGATATGCTTGTCGTGCATCACACCCCCATATGGAGTCCCCTCACCCGTATAGGTGGAGAGTCCGGGCAGATCATCCGGACGGCCCTTGCCGGAGGGCTGAATGTGTATGTCATGCACACCAACTTTGACCATGCACCGGGCGGCATCAATGATGCACTGGCGGACGTACTCCATCTCACCGGAGTCGAGCCTCTTTCACTGGGTGTCATCGGTACCCTCGTCCATTCCCTTGATGAAGTGGCCGACCTTTTGGGTGCACCTCTCCGGGTGTACGGGGATGTACATGTGCCCTGCCGTCTTGCGGTTGCCGGAGGCTCCGGATTCTCCACCGACCTCATCTGTGAGGCAGAGGCACGGGGGGCAGAGGCCTTCCTCTCGGCTGAACTGAAACACAGTGTCCTGCGTTCGTCGGGGATATCTCTCATTGAATCCACCCATTATGCTACCGAAGCGCCGGGGATGCGGATGCTTGCAGAACGGATGGGGTGGACTTTCCTTGAGGATATTCCTGTAATGGTGCAGACTGATGGGCGGCAGTGACGCAGAAGAGGTGACAGCAGAGGTCTGCCGCCTCTATGGCGCCAAAGGTGAGAAGGCGGTTTTGGCTGCAAAAAACGGACGGGTAATACAGTACCGGGACTTTTGTGTAGTGATTGGCACCACTGACACCTATGTGGTGGATGAGGATTTCTGCACCTGTGGCGATTTCACATACCGGGGGTTGCAGTGCTGGCATATTCTTGCGTTCAGGACGGCAAAAGCGCTGGGAACGATTGCACTGCGTGACGAATGGTACCAGGATCTGATCTGAAAACCGGGAGAAACAAACACTATATGACATCCCGTGGTGATTATTATAATCAGGTTACAGTGATTACCCATGCTCGAGGAAGAATATCAGCTTGAATATTTCAGAGAGAACGGCCTGGTCAGGAAAATATGCAAGGCCTGCGGTTCAGCGTTCTGGACACGGGACCCTGAGCGTGAATACTGTGGCGATGCACCGTGTGAACCTTATTCATTCATCGACAACCCTGTCTTCTCTCCTCATACCATCGACGAGATGCGTGAAGCATATCTGAGCTTTTTTGAACAGAACGGGCATACCAGAATCGGTCGCTATCCGGTTGCAGCCCGCTGGCGTGATGATATATATCTGACAATCGCATCCATTGCCGATTTTCAGCCGTTTGTGACCAATGGTGAGGTCCCTCCGCCTGCAAATCCCCTGACGATATCCCAGCCCTGTATCAGGCTCAATGATCTTGATTCGGTGGGACGCTCAGGCCGCCATCTGACCACCTTTGAGATGATGGCGCATCACGCGTTCAACACGGACGAAAATGAGATCTACTGGAAGGATGAGACCGTCAGCCTCTGTGATCGGTTTCTCGCATCGGTCGGGGCTGACCTGACCCGGGTGACCTACAAGGAGCACCCGTGGATCGGCGGCGGCAATGCCGGCCCCAGTGTGGAAGTGCTGATCGGCGGGCTTGAAGTGGCCACCCTTGTCTTTATGAGCATGACGAAGCGTGACAATGGCAGGCAGCCGGTTGACATGGAGGGCGTCCCGTATTATCCGATGGACCTCAGGATTGTTGACACCGGATATGGTCTGGAGCGTATGGTCTGGGCATCGCAGGGCAGTCCTACGGTGTATGACGCCGTCTTCCCCGAACTTATCAGCCGTCTGATAGAGTCATCAAAACTGACCTATCTCCTTAAAAACCCTGAGTTTACCCGTATTCTCGCGCTGAATGCTAAGTATGCAGGGCTCATGGATATCACCGGCTCCAATCTCTATGAGATGCGCAAAACAGTGGCAGAGAATATCGGTGTGCCGTACCAGAAACTGCAGGATATGATTGCTCCCATTGAGCGTATCTATGCGATTGCCGACCACACCCGCTGTCTTGCCTTTATGCTCGGCGACTGTATTGTGCCGTCCAATGCACAGGAAGGCTACCTCGCCCGTCTGGTGCTCAGGCGGACCCTGCGGATGATGAATGAGATTGGCATGGAGGAAAACCTCGCTGACCTCATTGAATACCAGATGCAGACCATCGGCCTCAGCTCCTTTGAACAGGAGATCAGTGTTGTGCGGGAGATCATCAAAAATGAGGAGGAGAAATATGCCGTCACGATGGAGCGCGGCGGCAGAATCGTCCAGAAGGCCGCGAAATTCTATAAAGATAAGGACCTGCCCATTCCTCTTGATGAACTGATTACGCTCTATGACTCCCATGGCATCCCGCCCGAGATTGTGCGTGAAATCGCAGATCAGGAAGGCGCAGGCGTGGACCTGCCGGATAATTTCTATTCCCTGATAGCCGATGTGCATTCGGAATCTGAGGATTCCGGGAATGCGGAAGATCCGTATGCGGCAATCCGGGAGAGAGTGGAGGCGATGCCTGCCACGAAGATGCTGTATTATGATCTCCCGCAGGCGACCGATTTTGATGCAATCGTGCTTGATCAGTTTGATGAGTATCTGGTGCTTGACCAGACGCTCTTCTACCCGGAGGGTGGTGGCCAGCCGGCAGATGTCGGTAAAATTGTCTCGGAAGAGGGTATCAGCAAGGTTGACCACGTGGTAAAGATCGGGGATGTCATCTTGCATCATATCACCGGTGAATCCCTCAAACGCGGAGAGCATGTCAAGGGCGCTGTTGATGAGGAACGCCGGAAGACGATGATGCGGCACCACACCGCAACCCATGTCCTGCTGCATGCCGCTAAAGAGGTGCTTGGCCCGCATATCCATCAGGCCGGCGCCCAGAAAGGAGTCGAGAGTTCACGCCTTGACATCCGGCATTTCCGTCACGTCAGCGAAAAGGAACTCCAGCGTATCGAGGATGCCGCAAACCGGCTGGTGTTAAACGACATTCCGGTCCACATCGGATGGGAGGACCGGACCACAGCGGAGCAGAAATACGGGTTTGATCTGTACCAGGGCGGTGTGCCGCCGGGTGCCCGCATTCGTATTGTCCGTGTGGCAGGCGATGTGCAGGCCTGTGCCGGCACCCACTGCATCAGCACCGGCCAGATTGGATCCATACGGATTATGCGTCTGGAGCATGTGCAGGATGGTATTGAACGCCTTGAGTTCTCTGCAGGTATGGCTGCTGTTGCCTACAACCAGTGGCTGGAAGGGCTGGTGGATGCATCGGTTGCGACCCTGAGTGTTCAGCGTGAGAATCTCCCCTCATCGGTTGACCGGTTCTTCACCGAGTGGAAGGAGCAGAGGAAGGACATCGAGCGCCTGCAGAAGAAGATCGCCGAACTGGAGATGGCCAGTATTCCGGTGGAAGAGATTGCGGGTGTGAATGTCACGATTCATGCGGTTAGCGCCTCACCCAAAGAAGTTGTCTCGATGGCAACCGCGTATGCAAATGAAGGAGGCGTTGCCCTTCTCGCAGGCACTGCCGGGGATCGGGTCCATATTGTCGTCGCATCCGGTGTCGAAAGAATAAACGCCGGTGAAATTGTGCGCCAGGTATGCGGCATACTTGGTGGAAAAGGAGGTGGGAAACCATCTCTTGCACAGGGAAGCGGTGCCTCGGCAGAGGGCCTTGATGAGGCACTTGCCGTCGGGCGCCAAATGATTGTTGAGCAGCTGGAATGACCGAAGAGGGTGTGCTTGTCCTTGAGCCCGGCGATGAACGGGCAAAGAAGATCGGAAAGGCCATGGCCAGTGAGACGGCAAGTGATCTCCTGTCTGCTCTTTCCGAAGATGAGCTCACGCTCTCGGAGTTGTCTGAACGTCTCGGCCAGCCGATAACGACCCTGAAATACCAGATCGAAAACCTGCTGGATGCGGGGCTTGTTGATATTGTGCGCACCCGCTACAGTGAGAAAGGCCGGGTGGTAAAGGTCTATGGTGTGCGCCAGCAGGTCGTCATCATGTCTCCCGGAAAGGCAAATCTCCGGGATTTGCTGCTGAAATATACGTCTCTGTTTGCCCTGATAATCTGTGCGACGCTCGTGCTGCTTGCGCTGGCGCCGACATTCACCTTCCTGTCCGGCGACGGGCAGATATCAGGGGCGGGAATCGCTTCCGATGATGCACGGGCACTGGTGACAACATTCTCTGCAGAAGAGGCGGAAGCAGGGGCAAATGCGCAAAAAGACGGTTCTGTCTCCACTCCGGCACCGGTCCCGGCCCCCGTGGCGGCACAGATGGCAAAGGGGTATACGCCCCCGCAGATTGCACCGAATATCCTTGCGGTGACCTTTTTCACCGGCGGGTTTGTGGTCATTTTCCTCATGCTCCTCCTTGAACTGATGGCGATGTACCGCAGACAGTGATCGTTCCTTATTTTTCCTTTTTTTGCATCGTTTTGCGGAGGTTCAGTGATCGTGTTTTTCCTGCACATTGCGCAAGGGGAGAGGGTTTTCTGTTGTTGTTGGTGAGTTGGATAGATTTCCCAAAGTCAGGGGATTCCCCCCGACAGCCCATCATTGTGATGAGTCCTGTACGGGATGGTGCGTTGAATGGATAAAGAGTGAGTATTAAAAATCAGCATTGAATCCGTTCTATTTTTACTGGTGCTCCTGGTGCAATCCGTACAACACCCATCCCTTGAACCGCCTTCCCCCTGAGGGGGGAGGAGGAGCACGGCCTAGGCCGTGCGGGAGAGGGGGTTTCTGTTGTTGTTGGTGAGTTGAATAGATTTTCCCACAGTCAGGGGGTTCCCCTGGGAGCCCCCCCATTGTGATGAGCCCGGTACGGGATGGTGCGATGAATGGATAATGAGTGAGAATTAAAAATCAGCATTGAACCCGTTCTATTTTTACTGGTGCTCCTGGTGCAATCCGTACAACACCCATCCCTTGAACTGCCTCCCCCTGAGGGGGAGGAGGAGCACGGTCTTGGCCGTGCGGGAGAGGGGGTTTCTGTTGTTGTTGGTGAGTTGAATAGATTTTCCCAGAGTCAGGGGGCTCCCCTGAGAGCCCCCCATTGTGATGAGCCCTGTACGAGATGGTGCGTTGGGTGGATAAAAAGAGGTAGAATTATAAATCAGCGTTGAACCCGTTTTATTTTCAAATGGTGCTCCTCGTGCAACCCGTACACCGCTCCATCCCCTGAACTGCCTCCCGCCTTGAGGGGTGAGGAGGAGCACGGCCTTGGCCGTGCGGGAGAGGGAGTTTCTGTTGTTATTGATGGGTTTTCTCTCTTTCCCACAGTCAGGGGCTCCCCCCGACAGCCCCCCAATGTGATGCGTCCTGTACGGGAGGTGTGTTGGGTGGATGAAGAGTTAGAACTAAAATCGGATTTGAACCATTTTCTTATCAAATGAAAATGCCGGTGCAACCAGGACGCCGCCGTTCCCCCGAAACTTCCCTCCTCCTGAGAAGGAAAAAGGGGGCCGGCACTGAAAAGGCGGCCGAAGGTAATCAGAGCAGGCCAATGAAATTTTTCAGGATGGCAAGCCCGGTGTCGCCGCTCTTCTCCGGGTGAAACTGAACACCATAGACATTCCCGTTCCAGATTGAGGATGCAAACCTGCAGATATAGTCTGTGGTGGTGAGGGTGTGCTCGGGGCCGGTCTTTGCGTAGAATGAGTGAACAAAATAGACGTAGCTCTCCTCCGGGATGCCGTCAAAAAGAGGGGAGGGCTGTTCAATGTGGATGGTATTCCATCCCATGTGGGGAATTTTCATGCCAGGGGTCTTCTCAAAGGGGAGGACCTCTCCGGGGACGAGCCCCAGCCCTTCATGCAGGCCGAATTCCGTGCTGCGTTCAAGAAGCATCTGCATCCCGAGGCATATGCCTAAGACCGGCCGGTCCTGGGCATACTGGCAGAGTGCTTCACGAAGAATCCCCAGCTTTTCCATCCCTTCGGAAAAGGCGCCCACTCCGGGGAGGACAACACCGTCACATTCCGTCATGAGAGCGATATCCTTTGTAATTACCGGTGTGGCCCCGGCCTTTTCCATCCCGCGGCTTACACTCCGGAGGTTCCCTACTCCGTAATCAAGTATAGCTACTTTCGTCGTCATCCTCGTTGTCTCCCCGCTTGCGCCAGAGAGCCTTCTCCACCCAGATATCTGGAAGGTCATGCTCTTCTTTGTATTGATTCAGTGCGTCTTCCCACCGCTGCCATTCCTCCGGGTAATCCTGCATGATGAGGCGGAAGGTCGCCCAGTCGGATGACGGGCACATAAAGCACCCGATACGGTCTATTCTGCGTGAATACAGGATATTATACGGCGCATTCTCGCGGAAGATATAGAGCCAGACATGCAGTGCCGTCCAGTGCTGAATGGGTGATGCGGAAAGCTGCGATGGAATATTGTGGCTCCTCCAGACACGCGGGCTCTTCATCCGTTTATAGGACTCGTATTTCCGCTGCCCGATAAATGAGAGGCATTCTCCCCATGTCTCTTCAATAAGCTCCTTTATGGGCTGGAGTTTGCAGACTTTGCAGCACCACCGTGCATCGACTGCTGGCGGCCCCTCGCGTTCCATTACCTCCCAGAAGCGTGAAGCGGTCTCTGTCCGAAGGACCTCAAGGCCATAGTGGTCTGCCACCTTCTGCACGTTCTCGTAGGTTTCCCTGAATTCAAGACCGGTATCGGCAAAGAGGAGGGGGAGCTTCCCTGCGGCCTTCATGACGACCAGAAGTGTTGCAAGGCTGTCTTTTCCGCCGGAGTAGGACACATTTGCCGGCAGAGGATTCGTCTCCATCGTACGCCGGACAAAGGTGACTGCCTCATCCTCGATACCGGCGAGGATCCGCTCATTGGCGGTGAGTGTGTCTTCCCATGTCTTCTCCGCCGGGACACAGGCGACCGGTTTAATCTTGCGTGTCCGTGCGATGGTGCCGCGTTCCATCGTCTGTGCCTCTTCAGCAGAGACCTTCGCCCTGCCGACACCGATGCAGCGCCCGTCCGGTATCATGATGAATACCTCGTCACCTGCTTCGACGTGCTCTTCGATGCTGATGAGACCGGGTGCGAGGACAGACGCCCCTTTGGTCCGGATAGAGGTTTCCGCACCCGGGTCAACCACGACATACCGCATGGCGGGAGTCATGTAGAGAGCAGCGGCAGGGCGGGGCATGGCCTCCCACCGCTCCTCATCCGGATAAAAGCGGATGGCGCCAACGACGGCGCCGCCCATGATGATCTCTTCCATCCGGTCAATATCCGGTACTTTGTTGAGAATAGCGACATGCCCTTCGGGTATCAGGTCTGCACCAAAATGGTCACGGTATACCTGATTGATGTGGGTGATGTCGTCATCAAACGCCGGCCTGATGTCGCCTGGAGGGGTGAGCGCCACCTCCCGGGTCGGTGTGTCACAGCTGCATTTTTTACCCAGTACAGGTGTACCGCAGGTGTCACACCAGTGAAGATGATTTTTGCCAAGATATGATAGGCGCATTCCTCAAATGTTTCTTCTGTGTGCTAAAAAAATGGCTGGTATCTGCACTGCATGTCATACCAGTTTCAAAAGAGTTAATCATACCTGATTGCAAACTGTACTGCGAATCCATGTGGTAATCTGGAAATTTTTTATGAACAGTTCTCTGTCCTGGGGATGTGGCGGTCTTTCTTCCCCTCTCAATACTGGGTGACGGTGCCCGGGAGTGTAGGTTCTGAATGATTCGGTATCTTTTGACGTTTATTTGTGCGTTATGCACGTATCTGGTGCTGACGGCCGGTTCTGGTGACATCGGGCTCTGGTCAGCATTTGAGATAGTCACCGGCGTTATCATTGCGCTTGTCGTTTCTGCGGCATCTGCGAAATGGTTCTGTCCGGGTGATGACTATCGTATGGCGCACCCCGTAAGGTGGGTGCTGCTGGGTCTGTATCTCTGTATTCCCTTCTTCCTGGAGATTATCCGGGCAAACATCGATGTGGCAATACGGATAATTACCGGGAATATCAATCCCGGCATTGTGAAAGTCAATCCCGGTCTGAAGACCGGTTTCGGTCAGCTTCTTTTTGCAAGCTCTATTACCCTGACACCGGGTACCCTGACTCTTGAGACCGACGAAAAAACCGGGAACTTCTATATTCACATGCTCTCGGTCCCCCAGGAGATTGTGAAGAAAAAGACCGCTGACGCAGCAGAGATCTTCTCATTTTTTAAGATCCATGAATGGGTCCGGAGGATTGCGGAATGACCGATATCTGGGTTATTGTGCTGGGTCTGCTTCTCCTTTTTGTCCTCGGGGCCATGGTGCGCCTCTGGCTGGGGCCGACCGCACCGGACCGCGTGGTGGCGCTGGATGCGGTGAACACGATCACGGTCTGCGGCATCATTGTTTTTGGTGTTGCGTTCAATGAGACCGTCTATGTCGATGTGGCCATTGTCTATGCCCTCTTCTCCTTTGTAGGGACCCTCTGGCTTGCCAAGTATATCGGGGGTGACCTTTAATGGTAGCCGATATTCTGGTGTTCATATGTCTCGGTATCGGGCTTTTCGTCAGCGGTCTTGGGGTCGTGGGTATTCTGCGGTTCCCTGACGTGTATACACGCCTGCATGCAGAGACGAAGATGACGACCCTTGGTGCGATTTTCATCTGTCTTGCCGTGATTATTACCGAGGCCGGTGCCTATCTGGCGACCGGGGATATGCAGTACGCCGTGTTTGTGCTCCATACCGTGCTGGCCCTCGCAGCTCTGGCCTTCACCAATGCACTTGGCGCCCACGCCATCGGCCGTGCAGCATACCGGTCGGGTATTCGTCCCGACCCTTCAGTGGTGGACCGGATGAAGGAGGTAAAAACTGATGATTGAACTTGCCATACACATCCTGCTTCTGGCAGGACTTGTCATCTCGGCCTGCATGGTCTGGTATATGGATGACCTGATCTCGGCTGCCATCTCGTTTGGCGCCTTCAGTTTCCTGCTCTCCTTAGAGTTTATGATGCTGCAGGCCCCTGATGTGGCAATCGCCGAGGCGGGTATCGGTGCCGGACTTACGACTGCAATCTTTGTGATTGCCATCCGCGGCACTGATAAAAAAGACGGGGGTTCGTCTGAATGAAGAACGCACTTCGGGCTGTTATTCTTGTTGTCTGTGCTGCTGCCTTTCTTCTGGCAGGGCCCGGCCTCTCCTTCGGGGAGCCCGCTTATACAGATATGGATGACTACATGCTTCTCCACGGGCAGGAAGAGACCGGAAGCAACAATATTGTGACCGGTGTGGTCTTCGACTACCGTGGATTTGATACCCTCGGTGAAGCGACGGTACTTTTCACCGTAGTGCTGGGTGCGGGTCTTGTTTTCCGCCGCCTGGGCAAAAAGGAGGATGAATATGAATATGAGTAATCTCGTCCGTTCAGGGGCGAATATCCTGATGCCGTTTATTCTGGTATTCGGTTTTTATATCGTGGTCCACGGACACCTGACTCCCGGCGGCGGATTCCAGGGTGGTGCGGTCATTGCCACAGCCGTCGTCCTGTTGATGGTGGCCTATTCACGCGCTGAAGTGCGTGCATCCATCTCCAAAAAGGTCCTGAAGAACAGTGAGACCCTTGGGCTGCTCCTCTTCATCGGAACAGCCCTTCTGGCGCTCACCGCAGGGCTTGCCTTCTTCGGCAACTGGCTGCTTGACGCAGGGACGCTGTTTGGGACACCGGTCGCCTTTGGAATCAATCCTGGTGACCTCAATACCGGCGGAATCATACCGGTCCTGAACATTGCCGTAGGAATTGAAGTTCTCGGCGCGATGGGCCTTCTTCTCCTTGCAATGCTTGGCGGCATGAAAGGTGATGCAGAATGATCGAGAATGTTCCGTTCTTCTGTGCGGGAATTCTGGTGATAATCGGTCTGGTGATCATTGTCACGAAAAAAGACCTGATTAAGATGGTGATGGGCCTTGCTTTGGTGGAGGCGGGCGTAAATCTGCTTCTGGTCGCAACCGGCTATATCTCCGGCGGTGTGGCGCCGATATTTACCAACGCCCCGTCGACCGCGATGGTGATGCCGACTGTTCAGGCGATGACACTGACAAATATCGTCATCGGCATTGCGACAACGGCACTCCTGCTCTCGTTTGTTATGGTCATTTACAAGAAATACGGCACGCGTGATGTAACCGAAATGCGGAGGCTCAAAGAATGATGGACTTCATCATCGCAAACGCCCCGGCACTCCTTATCGCAGTGCCGATGCTCGGCGCCTTTGCCCTGCCGCTCGTGGGCAGGCTGGGCGATACCGGACGCAATGGCTGGGTCCTTGGTGTGGCGCTCATCACCTTTGTGATTGCCGCCCTCCTTGCATGGACGGTTCTTTCCGGCGGGCCGGTGGTCTATACCTTCGGTGCGGCGTCCCCTGCGGATGCTCTCCCCGCAGACTCCGGCGGCATCCCGATTCGCATCGTCTTCACGGTAGATGCGATGAGCGCCTTCATGGCGGTCTTCGCTGCCTTTGTGGGCCTTGTCACCTGTCTCTACTCGGTGGCAAGCGAACGCCGCTCTTCCGGAAAGGACGGCTATTATGCCCTGATGCTCCTCCTTCTGGTGGGTATCCTCGGCATGGTTGCCACCGGCGATCTCTTCAACTTCTTTGTATTCCTTGAGATCAACTCCCTTGCGGGTGCGGCTCTTGTCGCATACCGGATTGACAAGGGCGTCTCGGTCGAGGCGGGTCTGAAATACGGGTTCCTCTCAACCCTCGCGGGCCTGATGGTCCTCTATGCGATTGCCCTTCTCTACGGGCAGTATGACTCCCTGAATATGGCGGTCATCGCATCACGGATGGACTACACGATGCTCGACAAGGTCGCACTCGCCCTCTTTGTGGCAGGCCTTGCACTGAAGGCGGGCGCTGTCCCGCTGCATTTCTGGACACCGGATGCCTACTCGATGGCTCCCGGCGCCGTGACCGCATTTTTAGTGGTTGCAAGTCAGGCGGGTCTTTACGGGCTTTTCCGTATCCTCTTCAGCGTTTATGGACTCACGCTCAGCTATGTCACCGTCGGCTGGGCCGTCATCATCCTGGGTGTGCTCTCGATGTTTGTCGGCGTCACGATGGCCATACCGCAGAAGGATGTGAAACGGCTGATGGCGTATCATGCGGTATCGCAGTCCGGCTACATGCTTCTTGGTGTGGGCGTCGGTCTCGTCGTCCTCGGAGACGCTGCTGCAATGGACGCCTTTGGCCGGACGGCAATGGAGGGCGGCATCTTCCACATCGTCAACCATGCGATGTATAAGGGCCTCCTGTTCCTGACGGCAGGGGCGATATTCCTGCAGACGGGCACGAGGAATCTCAACAAACTGGGCGGGCTCGGCCATTCAATGAAGTGGACGATGCTCTTCTTCATCATCGGCGCCCTTGCGATTGCCGGCATTCCGCCGTTCAACGGCTTTGCCTCCAAACTGATGATCTATGAGTCTGTCTTTGCGTTCAGCCCGGTGATTGCAGTCATTGCGATGGTCGTCTCCATCCTGACTCTTGCCTCGTTCGTGAAGGTCTTCCATGCAATATTCATGGGGCCCGCACAACCGCGGCATGCAGACGCAGGGGAAGTGCCCCTGCCGATGCTTGTAGCAATGGGTGCACTTGCACTCCTGACGATTCTCATGGGCATCTTCCCGGAACAGATTGTATCGGCAGTGATTGCACCAGCCGCAGATGCACTCATTGATCAGGGTGCGTATGTGGCAACCGTTTTCGGAGGTCTATAATGATAGCAGATACATTAGTCACCGGATTTGGGGCATGGAACCCCATTGCCTGGGTCATCGCGTTTGCGGTAGCCCTGCTCCTTGCATGGCTGATTGGGAGGCGCGGGGAACCGGATCTGCCGGGAGACGGCGAATCCGGCAAGCCCTACCTCTCCGGCAACGACGAACCCTCACCTGAGGAAACGCATATCGGCGGTTCAAACCTCTACTGGGGGTTCACTGAGGCGATGAAGGGCTATTATGCACGGGTTGTTCCCCTGCACACCGGCTGCCTCACGGACTATGTGCTCTGGTTTTTAGGCACATTTGCCCTGCTCTTTCTCTTTATCGGGGTGATCTAAGATGCGGCTGTCACCATCATTCAACCGGTCTCTCTGGGTATTCCATTTCAACTCAGGGTCATGCAACGGATGTGACATCGAAATTGTGGCGGCGTTAACGCCCCGGTACGACCCTGAACGATTTGGAATAAAACTCGTCGGGTCGCCCCGGCACGCAGATGTGCTGCTGGTCACCGGGCCCGTGGTTCACGATATGGCAGACCGCCTGCGCAGGGTGTATGCCCAGATGCCAAACCCCAAGGTTGTGATGTGCATCGGTGCATGCGGCCAGTCCGGCGGTGTCTTCTTTGACTCCTATAATCTGGACGGCCCGGTGGGCGATGTCATCCCGGTGGATGTCTATGTGCCTGGCTGTGCGCCGCGGCCGGAAGCGATCATCGACGGGGTTGTGAAGGCGATTGCTAAACTCGAACGCCTGGAGGAGGAGAAACAATGACACGACAGGCACTTTCAGCGGAACAAGTCGCTGAACAACTACAAAAAACCGGTCCGAAGAGCATCAGTGATGTCCGGACAAAAGAATGGTCAGAAGGCCTGAAGAAGACCCCCGTGGCGAGTATCTGGCTGCGGACAACACCGGACGGTCTTCCTGCAACGATTCAGGCGGTCATTGATATCGACTATCCGCACTTCTCAGTGGCGTCAGGTATTGATACCGGTGACGCTGTTGAACTGCTCTACCATATGCAGGTCTTCCATGGGATGCCCGGCGCAGAGGTCAATATCACGATCTCTGTCCCGGTCCCGAAAAAGAACCTCGTCGTCCCGACCATTTCCCACCTGATTCCGGGTGCGGTCTATACCGAGCGCGAAAAGCAGGAGATGCTTGGGGTGACCGTCGCAGGCATTCCTGACCCCCGCGGTCTCTTCCTCCCGGCCGATTTCCCCAAAGGTGTCTACCCGTGGAGAAAGGATGAAACCGGCATAACAGAAGATCTGGTGAAATCACTGTATGCCTCCGGCAGGCCGGAAGATCGTCCCGCACCGCCGGTGAAACCAAAGGAGAAGAAGGTGAAGAAATCTGAGGCTCCTGACGGGGAGAAGACCGCCGCGGAAAAGGCGGCTCCTGCAGCAGATGATGCCTCACCCGCACCGGATGCTCCTGATACACCTGATGCCGGTACGCCGGAGGTGAACACGAATGGCGAATAAACCCGTATACAACATCCCCATCGGCCCGATACACCCCGCTCTCAAGGAGCCGATTCTCTTCACCTTTGATATCCAGGGTGAGGTCATCAAGGGTGTGGACTTTGCCCCCGGCAAGACGCACCGTGCGATTGAATGGATGGGCATGCGCCGGAACCCGGTCCAGATCACGCATCTCTGTGACCGCATCTGCGGTATCTGCGGCGTCTCCCATACGCTCGCCTTTTCGCGTGCAGTGGAGCAGATCGCAGAGATTGAGGTGCCGGAACGGGCGCATTACGTCCGGACCATCATCGCAGAATTCGAACGTATCCAGTCTCACCTGCTCTGGGCCGGTGTTGCCGCCCACGAACTCGGGTTCGACACCCTCTTCCACCTTGCATGGCGGGTCAGGGAAGAGGCGATGGACGTCATCGAGTACCTGACCGGCAACCGGGTGAACTATGGCATCGTCCAGGTGGGCGGTGTCAGGCGTGACTTCACCGATGACCAGTTTCCCCGTATCCGGCAGGCGCTTGATACCTATGAAGGGCTTGTCGGCAAACTGGTGACCCTCTTTTTAGAGGACACCTCAATCAAACTGCGGTGCATGAGCACCGGAGTCCTGACAGAAACCGATGCGCTTGAACTCTGCACGGTGGGGCCGACCGCCCGTGCATCCGGCCTGAAGCTGGATGTGCGTGCCGACTCCCCCTATGCGGCTTATGGCGATGTCGGGGTGACTCCTGTTCTCCCGGATGTGTATAGTGACGGGATTCACGGCGATGTGTATGACCGGATTGTGGTCCGCCTCTTCGAGGTGGTGGAGTCAATCCGTATTGTCCGTGAATGCATGGACCAGATGCCCGCAGGGCCGGTCCTCTGGGAGACGAAGTACGCAAAGATTCTTGCCACCTGCAAAAAGGCAGAGGGTGAGGCCATCGGACGGGTGGAGGCGCCCCGTGGCGAGTGCTTCCACTACGTCCGGATGAACCGGTCGGAGGCGCCTGAAGCATGGAAGGTGAAGGCATCCACGTATTCGAACCAGATGTCGTGGCTGAAGATCCTGCAGGGCGAACAGATTGCAGATATTCCCATCATTGTTGCCTCCATTGACCCGTGCATGTCGTGCACCGACCGTGTCTCGGTTATCCGTGACGGCAGGCCCGATGTGATGACAGGAGAGGCACTGCATCGTCTCTCGGTAGAAAAGACCCGGAGGCTGCAGGCATGATTGCAATGCTCACAGCCGCTGTCCTCGGATGCATCGGCATCACGGTATATGGTCTTCTCTTTGGTCTGGTTCTGCAGGGCGTTGACCGGAAGTGTGCGGCGCGGATGCAGGCACGCTACGGGCCGCCCCTGCACCAGCCGTTTATTGATATTGCAAAACTGCTCTGCAAGGACAATATCATCCCCAAAAATGCGGTGAAATCGGTATTTAACGCTGCACCGATCATCGCGCTTGCTGCTTCAATTACCATTCTCCTCTACCTCCCTGTCGGCAACCTGATGCCGGTCCTCGGCGGGTGGGGTGATGTCATCCTCGTGCTTTATCTGCTCACCGTGCCCGGCCTTGCGATGGTCGCCGGCGGTCTTGCGTCCGGTTCCCCGTATGCAACGGTTGGGTCCCAGCGTGAGATGGTGACGATGATCGCCTATGAATTGCCGCTTGCGATCGCTGTCATCGCGATGGCATGGCGCCTGAATGCAGCAGGCGTGGCCGACCCCTTCTCCCTTGTCACCCTCGCCCAGACTCCGGTCTGGAGTGTGGTGGGCATTCCGGGCATCATCGGGATGCTCCTGCTCATGATTGCCATCACCTGGGTGACGCCTGCAGAACTCTCACGGGTGCCCTGTGATACGCCTGAGGCGGAGACGGAACTCTGTGGCGGTCTTCTGGTGGAGTATTCCGGCAGAAACCTCGCCCTCTTTACCCTTTCCGGAGCGGTCAAGACGGTTGCCATGGCGACGCTTGCCGTGGTGCTGTTCCTCCCGTGGAACATCACCTGGTTCGTTCCCCTCGCAGGTGCAGCCGGTATCATCGCGGATCTGGTGTTCTTTGCGGTGAAGGTGCTGTTGGTGGTATTCTTCTCGGTGAGTCTGATACGGGTGGGCATGGCCCGGTTCCGTATCAATCACCTCGTGACCTTCTACTGGGGATATATCACTCTCATCGGGTTTGCCGGCATGATTCTCCTCGTGCTTGATGCCGTGCTCGGCATGGGGGTCGTCGCATGAGCCTTCTGCCCGCATTCCCTGAGGTGCTCCGCCAGTTCCTGAAGAAACCGGCGACCAATCTATTCCCGGCGCGCTATCTCCCCAAAAGCATCACCGGCTACCTGGCAAAGGTCTCCGCGGGTGAGGCAACCATCAACCCTCCGGTTGCCGTCCCGGAGAACTATCGGGGGAAAATAACCTATGACCGGGATGCCTGTATCGGGTGCAAACTCTGTATCCGGGTCTGCCCGGCGCACGCGATTGAATTCATCCCGGAGACAAAGACGGTGCGCATCTTTGTCACTCAGTGCATCTTTTGTTCCCAGTGCAATGATGCATGCCCGGTGTCGTGCCTGCACATGAGCGATGCCTTCATGGTGGCAGATACGGACCGCTACTCGGAAAACCTGATTGTTGAGTAACCCCGGTTACTCCTATCGGTTCTTTTTTATGCGTTCAGCTCG
Organism: Methanogenium sp. S4BF; assembly: GCF_029633965.1. NCBI lineage: Archaea > Methanobacteriati > Methanobacteriota > Methanomicrobia > Methanomicrobiales > Methanomicrobiaceae > Methanogenium > Methanogenium sp. S4BF. Next base: position 414,894 of record NZ_CP091277.1, read on the forward strand.
TTTCTGGAGAGTAAGCGGAACTGGTGCAGCATACCGGAGGCATCGGGAGAGAGTATGGATATTTTTCTGCAGACAGTGCTGATTCTCGGGCTGACGGGGACCCTGGCCGGACTGGGGGCAGGCATCCTTGGCGTCGGCGGGGGTTTTGTGATGGTCCCGGTGCAGTACTGGGTTCTGGCAGATCTGCTGGGGACAGACCCCACGCTTGCTACCCGGGTGGCCTTTGCAACAAGTCTTGCGGTTGTTCTTCCAACTGCGATTGCCACTGCCTCCGGCCATTCCCGCAAGGGGGCTGTTGCATGGGATGCGGTAAAACAGATGTGTGTCCCCGGCTTTTTTGCGGCCATCGCCGGGGCCTATGTGGCCACATCGGTGCACGGCGACTGGCTCAGGTATCTCTTTGGTGCCCTGCTCCTCGGTGCGGCCGTGAAGATGGCGCTGAAACCGACATATCACGCGGATAATGAACGTGACACCGCTGTCTGGCTGTCTGTCTTTGCAGGTGCCCTCTTCGGGTTTCTCTCCGGGCTTCTCGGGATTGGCGGCGGATATCTGATTGTGCTCTTTCTGACCCTTGTCTCAGGATATGAGATTCACCGTGCGGTCGGGACATCGACGGCATTTCTTATTTTTGCCTCCGCAGGGGGTGTGCTTGCGTATATCATATTCGGGTGGGGGGTAACCGGTATTCCCGCACCGTCACTGGGATATGTCGACCTCCACCAGTGGGTCATTCTTGTAGTGACGTCAATCCCTGCGTCCTTTGTCGGCGTCAGCCTCTCGCACAGCATATCTGCGCGCAGTCTCGAGTGGCTGTTCGTCGGTCTGCTGCTCCTGAGTGCGCTCAAGATGTTCGGCGTCTTCTAAGGAGATGGCCCGGGGTCTACCGGTATAACAGGAAAAAAACAACAGCGATGATGATGAGGATGATGACTGCCCAGAGAAAGGGGCGGCGTCTCCTGTCGTATTCACGCACCTCCTCACGGTACTCTTTCTGCAGTTCGCGCTCTTCTTCGGGTGCGGCGTCATCATCATACTCAACCACGAGTGCGCCGGAATAGCCGCATTTTTTGCAGCGGTAATGGTATCCGCCATATCCTCCTGCCACCGGGTAAATCTCTGTGCTGTTGCATCGCGGGCATCGTATCATGGCGGTTTCTCTCCTTTAGTTCCCGGAACCGGTATCCGGGGGTGCCGTGATATATTCAGGTATCTGTCTCTCTTCACCGCGGCAGAGCATATCTGCGACTTCCTCTCCTGCGCGCCGGACCGGTGCTGATATCCCTTCATGGAATACGGGGGGGCCCGGCTGGATGCCGATGAGGATGATCTCCGGCACATCGTCCTGCAGGTATTGCATGATGTGAGTGAGGGGGAGGGAATGGGTGTCAAACCCTGCCTGCCCGATGGAATCATGGGGGATTCTCCGGAACTCTCCGGGGGAAAGCTGCATGTCGGCGGCATCGACTATCACGAGGAGGCGGGGCTGCATCTTCCTGACCACGCCGGTGAAGTTTTCCGGCGCTGTTCCGCAGTCTGCCGCGTGCCAGCCGGGGCAGCCTGTTATGCGCCGTGCCACCAGTGGGCCGATGCCGTCATCCCCCATCATCGTATTTCCGACTCCAAAGAGTATTTTCACACCAGTATGTGGGAGGTGAAATGGCATAATGGGATCAATACAACAGGGAATCAGATGGGGGTTACCGCAACTGATTATAGATCCGGAAATAAACCTCTGAATGGATGACAGGAAGAAAAAATGCAGGTATCCTTTTCGTAGCAGCACTTCTCATCGCGGCAGGTATTCCTGCTGTGTGCGCTGAAGATGTTGCTGTAGATACGATTGCCGTTGAGAAGATCGATCTCTACAATCTGGCAGTGGATGAGGCCGGAGCCGGGAATTACACTGCTGCGATGCAGCATATCGATGCCGCGCTGGCAATCGACGGCAATTTCACGCTCGCCTGGGTAACAAAGGCGGGGATCAGTTCGGCGCAGGGTAACTACACCGGTGCACTCACTGCAGCAGAAGTGGCAACCACACTGAACCCGAATCAGGCGGACGCATGGGTGGTCACCGCCGATGCGCTCCTGAACCTTGGGCGCTATGCAGAGGCGGTTGAAGCGGCAGACAAGGCAATTATGCTGAATCCGGAAATGATCGAGTCGTATATCATCCAGGGTACTGCCTACGGGCAGATGGGTGAGTACGAAAAGGAGATTGCGGTTTCAGAAAAAGCACTTGAAATAGACTCCTCGGATACCCGTGTGTTGGGCAATCTTCATTTTGCACAGGCCAATACGGGTGTGGGGACTACTGAACCGACACGGGCACCGTTTCCTGTGGCAGGCGCCGTTTTTGGTGCGGGCGTGCTGTTCCTGATGTCCCGGCGCGGATGAGCGATCGCTGTAATAGGCAAAATATCTCTTTTTGACAACCGCTGCTCTGTGTGGCTGGAAAGAAACCGTTGAATCATTTTTGATATTCTTTTGTTCCGGCAGTACCGGGCAGAGATATTGTTCTCACGGGTGTGAAAGGGAGGCGACTCTCTCTTATGTGAAATACCTTATGAGAATGAAACTTTCAGCTCTGATGAATGAATGCTGTAAAAACGAGTGCGCCGACCGGGACTCGAACCCGGGTTTAGGCGTTGGCAACGCCTAGTGATAACCACTACACTATCGGCGCAATTCACCCTGTGATGCTGGCGCATCTCAGTGCTCTACAATATACTCTCCCGGAGAATATAATGGTATCGAATTGCGTTTCTGCACCCTTTGTTTTTGGAAAGGTGCCTGTTTTGTGCGAATTATATTTACTTACAATATATTGCCACTCGGATCAAAATCCCCGGATGTTCCTTTTCTCAGGCATACGAATGGAATGAAAGGTGATACCGTTAAATGCGTGCAGCATCTATCCTATTCAGGCATGATACCACTGATGATGGACCTCAGGGGTGCAAAGGTTGTGATTGCGGGCGGCGGCGCTGTCGGCGCCCGGAAGGCGCGTTATTTTGCCCATGAGGCGCACGTGGTGGTCCTCAGTCGTTCATTTCACCCGGATTTTGCAGAGATTGCTGCTGAGACGGTTGAGTGTGATCTGGCTGAAATGCATGATGATGAGATTGCATCCCTGCTCACCGGCAGTTTTCTGGTAATTACCGCCCTGGAACGCGCGGAGATGAACCAGAGAATCGGTTTCCTTGCGCGCCGGTGCGGTGCGCATGTGAATGATGCGGGAGGGGAGGGGGGCGATGTTATCATCCCGTCTGTTGTGCGGGGGGATACCTACTGCATCGGGATCTCCACCCATGGACGCAGCCCGGCTGTTGCACGCCATCTCCGCTTCTGCATTGAAGAGCACTGCGGTAACATCGACGGTATGGTGCGGCTGCAGGAGGCGCTGCGGGAAGACCTGAAACAGCGGGTCCCCGACCAGCGTGTCCGTTCACGGATTCTCAATGCAGTCCTTGACGACCCCGCGATGTGGGATGCCCTCTCCCACGGTGCAGAGCAGGCCAAAGAGCAGGCCCTCAGGAAATATCTATGAAGAACGGACTCATCCCATCGGTCGCCATCGCAGGCATCAGCCATCACGGAAGCGATATCGCAGAACTGGAGGCATTCCGCTTTTCAGACGAGGCGGCATTCCTTGCAGAAGCGAAAGAATGGTTTAAAGGGGCGCTTCTCCTCCAGACATGCAACCGGATCGAGTTTCTGGTAGAAGGGGATGCCTGTATGGCAGAGGCATTTCTTCGCGAACAGGGGCGGGATGGGTTCCGGACGCTGGAAGGAGAGGATGCACTGCGCCATCTCCTCCGGCTCTCTGCCGGCATTGACTCCATGGTCGTGGGGGAAGACCAGATACTCGGGCAGCTGAAAACGGCGCTGGCACTCTCCCGTGAGCACAGCGCATCCAGCCAGCTTGTGGAGCGGTGCATCACCAAGGCGGTGCATGTCGGCATCGAGGTGCGCAGGCGTACGAATATCAACAAGGGGGCGGTTTCCATCGGTTCAGCGGCGGTAGAGCTGGCAGAGGACCTCCTGGGAAGCCTTGACGGCCGCCATATTCTGGTGGTGGGCGGCGGTGAGATGGGCACGCTGGTGACCCAGGCGCTCGCGGAAAAAGATCTGACCGCGATCTATGTCACCAACCGGACCTTTGCCCGTGCGGAGGAGCTGGCACAGCTGGTGGGGGGAAAGGCCGTCCATCTGGATGAACTCTTCCGGTATGCCGCTCTTGCCGATGTCATTATTTCCTGCACGGCAGCTCCCCACCCCGTCATCCGCTATGAAGCAGTCTGTGATGCGATGCGGGGCCGTGTGTGGCCGCTTGACGAAGGCAAAAAACCGCTTGTTATCATTGATATTGCACAGCCGCGGGATGTGGAGGAATCGGTCGGAGATATCGATGGCGTCTATCTCTTCACCATCGATGATCTCCGTACGGTGAGTGAGAAGAATATGAACAACCGGAAAGAGGAGGCCGAAGAGGCGCATGCATTCCTGGATGCTGAGCTGGTACAGTTTGTGACGCTCCTCAACCGGGCCGGGGCCGGTGACCTTCTCGCCCATCTCCATTCCTGGGCAGAGATGATCCGGTGCCGGGAACGCGACAAAGCGGCTGCACGCCTCCGGTCATCGGGTGCACCGGCTGAAGAGATCCTTGATGACCTGTCACGGGTGCTTGTCAAAAAACTTCTCAATGACGTTACCTTTTCTGTGAGGCGGTGTGCTGAGAGCGGTGAAATTGAATATGCACAGGCCCTGGTGCACGCAGTAACTGCAGGAGATGACGAATGTTTCCGGAAAGACGATTGCGAAGACTGAGAAAAAGGAAGATTCAGCCTCTGTTTCAGGAGACTGTTCTGAGAACCGATGATCTGGTGGCCCCCATCTTTATTGACGAGACCGCTTCAGCGCCTGTTGAGATCGCCTCCATGCCGGGGCAGTACCGCTATCCCCTTTCGATGGCGGGAGAGGTGGCGCAAACGATTGCCGCAGCGGGAATCCGGGCGGTGATTCTCTTCGGCATTCCTGCACGAAAGGATGCCGGAGGAACTGAGGCATACAACCCCGATGGTGTTATTCAGGAGGCGGTCCGCGCAATGAAAGTGGCGGTGCCTGACCTGGTCGTGATAACCGATGTCTGCGCCTGTGAATATACGGACCACGGGCACTGCGGGATTGTCGGGGAGACCTCCTGCGGGCCCGACCTCCTGAACGACCCGTCCCTTGAACTGATGGCGCAGATTGCGGTGTCGCACGCGGAAGCCGGTGCGGATATCGTCGCCCCGTCCTGCATGCTTGACGGCATGGTGATGGCGATCCGTGAGGAGCTTGACTGCGAAGGCTATGAGGATACGGCCATTATGTCGTATTCCACCAAATTTGCGAGCTCCCTCTATGGTCCGTTCCGTGATGCGGCCGACTCCGGCTTCTCGTTCGGGGACCGGACGACCTACCAGATGAGCCCGGCCAACCCGCGTGAGGCGCTCCTTGAGTCGAAGATGGATCTTAAGGAGGGTGCGGATATCCTGATGGTCAAACCGGCCGGGATGTATCTGGACATTCTGCAGTCGGTTGCCTCCCTCGGCCTGCCGGTCGCAGCCTATCAGGTGAGCGGCGAGTATGCGATGATAAAAGCGGCCGCAGCAAACGGCTGGATCGATGAGAAGGCGGTCGCACTGGAGAGTCTTCTCGCTATCAAGCGGGCTGGTGCGGATCTTATCATCACCTACTTTGCGCAGGATGCAGCGGGGTGGCTGAAATGAGGAGTGAAGAGCTCTTTACCGAGGCACAGACCCTGATGCCCGGCGGCGTCTCCAGTCCGGTGCGTGCCATCAAACCCTATCCCTTCTATACCCGCAGTGCTGCCGGTTCGCGCCTCGTAACCGAGGACGGCGAGGAACTGATCGACTGCTGTCTCGGCTACGGCCCCCTGATCCTCGGCCATGCCCACCCAACGGTGCGTGAGGCGATCTGCGCCTGCACCGAAGGCGGCTGGCTCTACGGTACCCCCGCGGAGAAGGAGCTGACACTTGCCCGGATGATCATCGCCGATCACCCGTCGGTTGATATGGTCCGGTTTGTCTCCAGCGGTTCGGAGGCCACGATGGCGGCGATTCGCCTCGCCCGTGGGTTTACCGGGCGTGAGGACATCATCAAAATCGAGGGAGGGTTCCACGGGGCCCATGATGGTGTGCTCATCAAGGCGGGGTCCGGTGCGACCACGATGGGCGTTCCTGACTCCGCAGGAGTGATTCCCGATGTGGTGCGCCACACGCTGCAGGTGCCCTACAACAACACCGAAGCACTCTCGGAGCTTCTGGATAATAATGAGAATGTGGCGGCATTCATCCTCGAACCGGTGCTTGGCAATGTGGGCCCGGTGCTCCCGGATGACGGCTACCTTGCAGAGGTGCGCAAAATCACAGAGGAGCATGATGTGCTCCTTATTTTTGATGAGGTCATCACCGGCTACCGGCTGGGCATCGGCGGGGCGCAGGTGAAGTACGGGATTACGCCCGACCTGACGACCTTCGGCAAAATCATCGGCGGGGGGCTTCCCATCGGGTGTTTTTCCGGCCGGCGCGACATAATGCAGCTGACCGCACCGGCAGGGCCTGTCTATCAGGCAGGCACCTTCTCGGGGAATCCGCTCTCCCTGTCCGCAGGGATTGCCTGCCTGCAGCATCTGCGTGACAACCGGGATATCTATTCCACGCTCGCGGAGAACGCACGCGCCATCGGTGAGTCCATTCCTTCCGCACAGGCAGGCGGGTTTGTGAATCTGGGTTCGATGTTCAAACTCTTCTTCCGGAATACGCCGCCCCGTGACTACCGCGAGGCAAAGGAGAGCGACACAGCGGCATTCTCCGTCTTCTGGAATGCGATGCGGAAGCGGGGCATCTTCCTGCCGCCGTCGCAGTTTGAGACGAATTTCCTCTCTGCGGCGCACACCGACGACGATGTGGCGACGATTGCCGGGGCCTATAGCGCATGCCTCTGAAGGCCGGCACCCGGGGGTCACGCCTCGCGATGGCGCAGACGGACCGCGTCTGCGGGCAGCTTGCAGAACGGGGCATTGAGACGGCGGTCACCGAGATAAAGACCGTCGGCGACGCACTGACCCACGTCCCGATGCATCAGGTAGGGGGTCAGGGCATCTTTGTCCGGGCGCTGGATGATGCCATCCTTGCAGGCGAGATCGACTTTGCGGTTCACAGCATGAAGGACATCCCGGCCTTTCGGCCGGAGGGGCTCTGCACCGTGGCAGTGCTGGAACGGGACTCCCCGGCAGACTTCCTCGTCCACGAGTGCGACATCGAGGATATCCGTGTCGTGGGGACGTCGTCCACCCGCAGGCGTGCACAGCTCATGAGAAGCAGTCTGGATGTCGAAATTCGCGAACTCCGCGGCAATGTGGATACCCGCCTGCGGAAACTGCACGAAGGCCAGTATGATGCGATTGTCCTCGCAGAGGCCGGGATGCAGCGGCTAGATATGGACCTTCCCGGGACGCAGCTTCTCCCGCAGTGGTTTGTGCCCGCACCCAATCAGGGCACCATTGCAGTGGTATGCCGGGATGATTCGGCACTCACTGAACAGCTGTCGTGTGTTGATCATCCGCAGACCCGGAAGGATACGGAGATTGAACGGGCGGTGATGGAGGAGATTGGCGGCGGGTGCTTTACTCCGCAGGGCGTATACTGCCATGACGGATTTCTGATTGCTGAAGTGCTCTCCCTTGACGGCAGCCGCTATGAACGGGTTGAGGACAACGGCGATTCGGTGGAGGAAGGCCGGCTCATCGGCAGAAAACTCAAACATATTAGCTGGGACCTGATTGAGGAGGCCCGGCAGACCCTGGGACTATCAGGAACGGAACAATCATGAACGGAACAGTGTATCTTATCGGGTCCGGTCCGGGTGGGCTGGGCATGATGACCATCCGGGCACGCGAGGTGCTCGATTCGGCTGATGTCATCCTCTATGATCAGCTCCCCGGTGCTGAGGTGATTGCCTCGCTGCCAAAGACGGCTGAATGTATTGATGTCGGAAAATACGGCTCTGACCATACGCTCGAACAGGAAGAGATTGAAGCCCTGATGGTGAAGTATGCGAAAAAAGGGCTCCGTGTCGTCCGCCTGAAAGGGGGAGACTCCTTTCTCTTCGGACGCGGCGGTGAGGAGATGGAGACGATGCGGGAGCACGGCATTCCGGTTGAGGTGGTGCCCGGCATCACGAGTGCCATCGCCGTCCCCGAGTGCGTGGGCATTCCTGTCACCCACCGGAAATGGGCGAGTCAGGTCACTATTCTCACCGGCCATGAAGATCCCACGAAAGAGGAGTCTGCCCTGAACTGGCAGTGGCTTGCGCAGACAACCGGGACCATTGTCATCCTGATGGGCGTGAAAAACCTCCCGAAGATTGCCGAGGCCCTTGTCGCAGGCGGCATGAACCCCGATAAACCGGTGGCGATCATCGAACGCGGCCTGCGGCCCGACCAGCGGGTGACGTGTGCTCCTCTTGACAGGATTGCCGAGACTGCACGGGAAGCGGGTGTGAAGCCTCCTGCGGTTGTTGTGATTGGGGAGGTCGCGACGCTTTATAGGGATGGGTCTGAGGGTAGGATGCATATTACGGGTGCGTGATTTGCGCTGCCATGCGTTGTGAAATAAGAAGCAAAGCGGGTATTGGGAATCGTTCTCCCGAGCATGATTCGGCATTATGCCACGAGCGGTCAGTAGTGCATCACCTCATGTCCACCTCCCGGCAATGGGTCGTTAATGCCCCATCATTTATTTCTCAATATGCATACTCCCCGGTCGTATGGCGTGAAGTCGGGAAGGACCGGGACGGGCATTCTCTCTTATCAATTGGTTCAAATATGTTCCATCTGGAACAAAATGTGCTCATTCTGATCCGTCAAATGTGAGATCAGTTCTGGCTTCTGAATAGGTTAGAGTTGATTGGAATATCAGTTTCCTGCTGGGAAGCACATTCATTGAAAATAAATATATATTCATTATTTTTTGATCGAAAGGTTAATTCTCAATTTAATATGGGTGGGTAAGTTGGCAATTAAGAATTAATTCAGTATATATATCTTGGTTAAAGAAATATATCATTATTTAAGGGGTGTTTATGTGGATTATGCAATAAGGAAGGGACATTTTGGATCTGAAGAACTAATCTATGCTAAAGACCCTGAAGATTCGCGATACATTCAAAATCTCCAAAATAGCCAGTTAATTTGTCCTGAGTGTAGGGAGCCAGTTATATTCATAAACACATTGAAGAGGATCTATTTTCGACATACACCAAACAATCCAAATACTCATGATTGTCCCAACTATTCAGATAGTAAATATGCAGAACAATACCAGCAACAACAGGAGTTGCGTAAATCTGGTCAACGTTCAAAGCGGATCTATATTTCGAAGAGTGGGGAGACCTTTGGACTTTTTCTTGGTTTTCCTCCATTGGATGAGGAGGTCGTTGTAGCTGCTAAAAATGAACATCTTGTAATACAAATCATCAATCCAAACCATGCGGAACTAAAAGAAAATAAACTCCTTATTAATCAGGTAATTCCAAGAGAAACCACTTTCATTCGGCTGATGTGGATATATGACAATTATTCACTCAAATATAGTGAATGTTCAGTCAGTGATGATATAATAAATATCTGGGATGAAGATTTAGCAGGACTTCCGGAATCTGGTGCATTGTTTGCATATAGAAAAGATTATGCTAGGGGTATATCCGATTATGGAGAAATTACCACAGACAAATACTATTATTTTGCAACAGCTACTGAAATTCCGGATAGTTATAACGATTTTCTCGAATATGAGTTTGCAGGAAAACTCGAAGGTAGGACCATTGGATATGAATCTAAATGGATGATCTACCGAGTGCAGTTTACTAAAGTCACCGAAAATGCCCATGAATTTGCAAATTTAATGAGAGTTGAACTTATTGAGTGGCATCCTCCTTTAATTCCGATTTGGCCTCCACATGTGCAGTTTGGAAACAGGCAAGTTTATAGTAGACCAACAACAGTCGTCAGTCTTGCGCAAAGATCTGATGAATCGGATTATTATCAGGAAACAGATACACAATCTTGTCTACCTATTCCAAAATATCGAATTAATGCTGGATGGTTACTGTCCTCCTCTGTCAAGGGTTCCATGCACATAACATCGTCTTCTGGACAATATGAATCACACCTCACATGTGAATATACTGAAGAGATATCTCAATATTTTGCCCCGGAAATAACATTGGAATACGAGAAAAAAACACTTGAAAATGGTGACCTTTTCCTCCTCAAAGAGAAGCCATACTTATCTTTTAAATCGGACAGCAAGTGTAACATTTACCACTATTCTGAAAGACAACTGAAAAACATTCACTGGAATAAAATGTCTATTCTTGAATTTTTTGACCTTTCTAAAGGAGACCGTATTTGTGTACGCCATGGAATGGATATAGTCTATCAGGTAGCCATTCCAAAACACATTTCAAAAGTAATAAATGCCTCAGTAAATAACGACGAGGAGATCCATAAGAAACTTGTTCTGTTGGGGGGCACGTTTATACCAACGCCCGTGAATACTAAATATATTCTGAGTAATCTTGGAAATTATCCTAAAGTCAGTGGCTATCTTCGCCAAGCGCTACAATATGGGAAAATCCCACAACACGCATATGACAATCTTATTTCTGAATTCACCTGAAGAGTTGAAAAATAATGACTAATTCAAAAAAATATTCCAATTTACATTGCTGCATTGGTATTCCGGTGAAGTTTAGTGACGATGACATCAAAGTCTTAAGGATTGCAGATATTTCTACAGCAGACTGGAATAAAAACAGAGTAAATTCCATTGGAAAAATTTATACTAATCCAGATGAGGGAACCATGCTCATACCAGTTAATCTGGAGAAAACCCCGGTCCAGTCTGAGCATGACAATGTTGGACTCTGGGTGTGGAAAGAAGATGATAATTCTGAGGGGTACGACGCAGCCCCTTATTCAGTCCTTCATAAAAAAATTAATTTCAAATACACTTATTATGAACTCATCTTCTTGAAAACTCCGGAATCACCAGACCATCTGAGGTTATTGGTGGGTTCTGATGATGAGTTTGCACGTGTATTGGAAAATGGGATTGTTGTTCCGGATACGTTTTCAGACAACCTCCTTGTAGTCTACGATTACAATGAAGAAGATTACTTATGCGTTGAAATAAATAAAGCGACATCCTGTCTACGATATAATCAGTTGCTCTTTGTAACTGATAAAAAGTCATTGAATCGATATAATATCAAAAGAACTGATGTTATTGATTCGTTCGATCCGAAATATAAAGATTTATTTTCTGAGAATTCCGTAGACCTGACTCGAAGGCTCATCTACACCAAGATGAAAATGAGTCAAAATGATAAGTTGGATTCTTTATCCCTCCATACTGATTCAGCCCGTTTTGCAAGATATTTTTACCATATTGCCACTCGCCTGAACTATTCAGAAGATGAGAAAAAACTAGTAAATAAAATAATCACCGAAGCCCTATCAAATTTAAAATTACAACCCATTTTGACAGAATCACCAGAGAATGAGCAACGGCTTGAATTGCAAACAGAGATCATAAACTCGTATCTCAACACAGACGATAAAGTTGAGGAATTTGTAAGAGGGGTTATTGCACATGTCCCAAAGATCAATGAAGAATATGTTGCCAAAATGCAACATGAAGTCAATCAAGGATTGCTTGAGCAAAAAAAGGCTTTGGGGAACGAAATAGATTATCTAAAAAGTATTATCGATGGCCTTAATGGGGAGATTCTCGCAAAAACTGCGGAGAAAACCGCTGAAACTGAAGCATTAAAATCACTCAAGAAAATTGTCGAATCTGAAGGCGAGCGAGAAAGAGCTGAATTAAAATCCCAGATCGAACAGAAGCTTAAAGAATTTGAAACAGCTCAAAAAAAGATTATTGTTGAGGAAATTGCCGCCTTTAAAGAAGAACATCTACAGGCCATCATAAAAGAGGGTGAACAGTTTAGAGCTAATCAAAAGAATGCCATCCTAAATAATCTTCAGTCTCTTCGTGAGGAATTTGACAAACTTCAAGATGAAATAGCTTTATCGGAGGTCTCCAAGGAACAGTTGCAGAATGAAATTTCTGATAAACAACGCATTTGGGAAGAATTATCTAAACTTGAGCAGGATAAACGAGATTTAGAAGCAATAAATGAGCAGTTAAAGACTTATTGCGAACTTAAAACCAGTGATATTCAACAGAATCCTGGGAAATTCCTGGGAGATCTGGCATTATTCAAAGGTATTCTACCATCCGGAGTGCCTGAAAATATAAGTGTTGTCTCCTCATCAAATTCAGGTCTGTTTGTTCAACCATCAAAAGAATATGGATCAGATCCGTTTGAAATTACTGAGATTGGAGGATTGGTTGGTTATCTGAGTGACAATCTATCGAACGTTGGGGTTGAGATCGAATATGCAAATATCCTTGCTGAATTCATCGCAGGAGCATATCTGACGAGAACCCCACTTCTCCTTACGGGGTGTAATGCAAATCCCATAGCTGAAGCCATCTCAGTTACCCTCTGCTCACAAACTCCTGAGATTATATCAGTCCCTACTGGTTACAACGACTATTCATCATTACTAAATGCTGTGAAAAATACCTGCGGCAATGTTGTTCTTCTTCAAAATGCCATTGGGTCCATTGACGAATACTGTTATACGCATCTTGCAAGGGATATTCATGATGAAAATCCCGAAAAATATCTCATGTTCTCACTTGATTTCACTGAAAACATGCGGATACTTCCTTCAAGTGTACTGGGATACATGGCCCTCATCAATTCTGAAGATGTGATTAGCTCTATTACAAGAGATTTCTTGGACCCCGCTAACTGTGCCAAAGCGACACCTGCTGAAAGAACTTCGGAGGAAGTAAAGGAACTGTATCAAAGAATTGTTAAGCTTTCATCTGGAACAAATACAACGAACGGATATAATCTGACTAGAACTGCAATATTATCTGCGGTTGCAACGGATGACAAGGATAATGAAGATGCTGCACTGATTCTGGAGCTTGGATCTTTCTGCAAATTAAAGGGAACTACGGATGAACTGAATCAAAGATTAGAATGTCTTAGTAGAGATGACCTCAAAGAGATCGTAGAGAAACTTCTTGGAGGAGAATAATTCCATGGGGCAATATCCCTATGAAATTATGGCGCAAGGGATGGGAATATCCCGTTTTTCCTGTGAAGATGAGATTGCCTTTATTTCCCGAATACTTTACTCCGCCATTTCAGAGTGGACGAAAACGACAGTCCTAGATCGAAGTATTGAGGTTGAAGGTGAGGTATGTGATGCAGAAGATACACGTTACACAAAACATCACGTGACCAGAAAATGCAATCTCATCCTTTCCACATATTTAGATCTCTATCCGGACGTAAAAAAATGGTTTTTTCCTAAGAATAAACCAGATATTCAACCAATAAAGTTAATTCAGGAAAGACTGGAATTTTCTGGATTTCTAGTGTCTGGGCCTGAAAATACGATTCAGTTACCTCCTGACAAATACGCAAAAGTTGCTGAAAATTTATATTTGCTACGTGGGACATCATTTGGAAAAGATGGGGAAATGCATGGTCTTGGATGGTATGTCGATAGTACTTCTGAACATAATGCGTATTCTCTTGAAGAACTCTTTTTGATACCGCATATTGATGCAAAAGATACCGTCCTTGAGTACACGAGATTTGCTGAGGGGAAATTCACACTGAACTCCGCCATATCTGATGTCCGAAGGTATTTTGATCCATTATCGGGGCGGGTCTTTTCCGAATCATGGGAACAATCGCTCCAACATCCTTGGGAACGAACTGTGTATCGAAATAATATTTTTGATTACGGACTTGCTAAACACGAAAACGGAGAGATATACGCACTTGCATTTCCGGATCATATCATCAAGACGCAAGATGTTCGCAGATTCATGTATGGCCTTAGGTATCTGAGTCATAATCCGGAACATGCAAGAATAACAACCTATGATGACGCAATCAAAATCAAATTGAACTCTTTTCTTCCAGGGAGAGAAGGAATGCTATTCTACATGATTGCATGGCCAGTTCGTAACATTTTGGACAGAACTGAATTTATTACATCACCGGTTTTTCTCCCAATCATTACGAAGATTCTGGAAAATCTGAACATTAAGGTGATACTAAATGGCTGAATACAGTGTCCAAAATACACACCGTGAACTTGTTGAAAAACTGAAGGACTACATTCAGGCACAATACTTTGGTGAGAGTGATCTTCTTTTAAGTGCATCTAAAGACCTTTTGAATGAAAAAAATTCTATCTACAAGGATCCCTACATTGAATCAAATCAGACATATCAGTTACGAAAAAATGGACTGGTTGATGCTGATATCCCGGAAAATATCAAGGATTTCCTTTGCCAGATGGGTGACAAAAACTTAGGTGTTTTCAAGACTCCTTATAGTCACCAAGTAAAAGCGCTTGAAGATTTTTATCATGGAAATGACATCCTTGTAACGACAGGTACCGGTTCTGGAAAGACTGAGTGCTTCATGTGGCCCCTTGTTGCAAACCTTGCAGCTGAAGCAAAAATCCGTCCTGATTCTTGGAATAAACGAGGTGTTCGGGCGTTATTACTTTATCCCATGAATGCACTGGTCGCGGATCAGATAGGCCGGTTGCGGAAGATGATTGGGGATTACGATGGACAATTTTACACACTTTTTACTGAATATGCCGGTGATCTGAACAGCCGGGCTCCCCAGTTTGGGATGTATACTGGTAGAACGCCTTATCCGGGTCAGCCTAAGAAAAAAAAGGATGAAAAGCTGGCAAAAACACTGGAATATGATCTGATCCATCGTAGTCCTGAGTTAATTAAAGAACTCAAATCACTTGGGAAATATCCATCAAAATATGATCTGGAAACCTATATTACACATCTGAATGACGGCGTCCATATAACAACTTTACGTGATGCGGAATTAATCACACGTAAAGAGATGCAGGATAATTGTCCTGACATTCTAGTCACAAATTATTCGATGCTTCAGTATATGCTGATTCGGCAGATTGAACAGCCATTCTGGTCGAATACCCGCGATTGGTTAAACGAGTCTCCCGATAACAAACTTCTGTTAGTCATTGATGAAGCACATATGTATCATGGTTCTGCGGGGGGAGAGGTTGCCCTTCTCATTCGTCGGTTAATGTACAAGTTGGGAATTACACGTGATAAAGTCCGGTTTATCCTCACCAGTGCAAGTATTCCTGTTGATGATGAGGACAGCAAAATCGAACTTAAACAGTTTCTAAGGGAGATTACTTCATGCGAGGAGGATACATTCTCAATAATTGTTGGAGAAAACAAAGAGTATAGTTCACCAAATCCGGTTGATATCTCCGCAAAACAGATTCGTGACTTCCCTCTGGATGATTTCCAACTTGATGATACGACAAAGATATCGGCAGTCCACAAATTCTTCCGGTTACTTGACGGAACCAGACCTCCTTATGATACAATCAAAGAACTGGAGGCATGGTTGTTTGAAACATTGCCAAAATATGGTTCAGTTCAACGGATAATAAATCAAACCGCTGGAAACGCTACCGAGATCAATGAACTTGCAGGGATTGTTTTCCCAAATGATGATAATGATACTGCACTTCCCGCAACACAGGTTCTTCTCTCGCTCCTACCACTTGCCAAAAAAGACGGGCAGGTTCTTTTCCCTGCACGACTTCACATGTTTTTCCGTGGCCTACAGGGGTTGTACGCCTGTACAAATCCGAACTGTTCTGAAAAACACACCGGTGACGGCATCACACTTGGGAAGATCTACTCAGACAATGGACGGGACACCTGTCCTTACTGTGGTGGGAAAATCTATGAGTTAATCAACGATAGAAGGTGTGGAGCCCTGTTCATCAAAGGATACTTGCATAACGCAGAAGATTCAGCGGGAAATGCACAAAATTCTTGGGAGAAAAAATATCTATGGCATACTCCGGGTGAGGTATTTGGAGATGAATTGAAGGAAGTACATCTTTACATCGTCCCGAAGAATTGGTCTGCGGATATGGGAAATGAAAAGATACGAGGTGGGTGGCTTGATACAAAAACCGGGTTCATCCATTTTACCAACATTCATGCTGGAGATGATGAATTCCTACAGGTTTGTTATTCTCTTAATCCGGTAAAAGGCAAGCCAGATCAGTTCACATTTAGTAAATGTCCCAAATGCAAAAAAAGGCTGATGTATTACTCGTTTTCAGATTTTTCTACGAAAGGAAATGAGCCGTTTTACAACATTGTCTCATCACAATTGTCTGTACAGCCACCTACCATATTCGATGAAGAAAAACTCAAACAACAACCAAATGGCGGGAGAAAAGTTCTAGTATTCTCTGACAGCAGGCAAAGAGCTGCTGTACTGGCCAAAGATATGACCCGGGCAGCAGATGCTTATGCTGCAAGAGCGGTCATGGTTCTGGCGGCTATCCATTTGCAGGAATGGGCTGAAGATACGGGGAATATTGTGACACTTGATATGCTCTATCCGGCATTTTTGGAGATCGCATCTCACAATCATTTACGCCTGTTCTATGGGGGAGACAAGGCTCGCTTTAAAGAAGATCTGGAAATTATTAAAGTTGCTATCAAAAAAGCAGAAAAGCGTAATCAATCATTAAAATATGGTCGGATAGTAAAAGATTTCGATGACATACCCGGACTGTTTTCAGAACAGCTCCTGAAAAATCTCTGCTCATCTTTCATGTCTTTGACGGATCTTGGACTGGGTTGGATGGAACCTTGTTACAAGGATGATATTGAAGAATGTCTTGAATCATTTGAGGAACATGATATTGAGATGTCCGAAGAGGAGTTTATTGCCCTTTTTGCTGCATGGGCTCAGTATCATTGTACAAACTCATATGCTATTGGAACCAAGATTTCTGATCAAATTCGGTTCAATATTGCCCTTCGTAAGTATGGTCGATTTGGTGTAGAAGAAAAAGACCAATATAAAATTCCATCCAGATTCAAGAATGTTCTGGAGGAAAAATATACTCCAGAACAGATCAAGTGGATCCTGCTTAAATTGTTCAAAACGTTCCTTCGTCGTGGAAGAGGTGAGGAAAATGGCAGCTATTTCCTTGTCCTGGATAAAATTGCGTTAAAATTCAGGGACAATCATAACTGGTACCGTTGTAGAACGTGTTCTAATATTTTCCCATATACTCTGTTTGGGAAATGTGCTGATTGTGGGTCCTCTGATGTCTATTACATGAGTGAGGAGGATATTGAACGCTATAAGTTCTGGAGAGATCCTGTTCTTGACGCAATCACAGAAGGTTCTGGGAAATCGATTCGTACCATTAACACTGAAGAACACACGGCACAACTTTCCTATAAAGATCAACAGAATGACATCTGGTCTACGACGGAAAGTTACGAGATGCGGTTCCAGAATCTTCTGTTTGACGATGATTACCCGGTTGATGTACTGAGCTGTACAACCACGATGGAAGTGGGTATTGATATCGGTTCTTTGACCGCCATCAGCCTTCGAAATGTTCCCCCAATGCGGGAGAACTATCAACAGAGAGCTGGACGTGCAGGAAGGCGTGGAACATCAATTTCGACCATTGTAACCTATGCTCAGAATGGCCCCCATGATGGGTGGTACTTCACTCATCCCGATAAAATTATTTCAGGAGATGCCAGTAGTCCATGGATAGATGTAGATAATTTCACACTACTTCAGCGTCATGTAAATCTGCTCATCTTAAGTGAATTTTTGAGTGAAAATGGGACAGACCTGTATGAATATCCGGTATTATCATTCTTTGATAACTACTATGATAATTTCATAAAGTTTCTGAATACATTCCGATTCAAACCGGAACTTGAGGCAAGCATTTTCTCCACTGAAAAAATGGATGCCGGTTATTATCAAAAATTTGTAAAAGGGCTTACCCCTGAATTACAGAGAATCCGGGATGATGTGCTCAAAAACCGTGAACTGCATGAGGCACAGGTTGAAAAAGGACACAAAACCAGTCTTCTTGATCATTTGAGTTTTGAGGGAATCTTACCAACCTACTCTTTCCCACAAGATGTTGTAGGATTCTTTATTGAGAACAGATCTGGAAGTAAGATTCTCCAAAGACCAGATCGTTCACTTGACATTGCGATTAGTGAGTATGCCCCGGGAAAAATTCTCGTTGTGAATAAAGAAACCTACAAAGTTGGTGGAATTTACAGTTTCCACTCAAAGTTTCGAAAAGGAAACAAGCGTGAAAATCAGGCACAACCATATTTTGAGGATCCAAATTATCTGTCGGATTTGTATCTATGTCCTGATCCGTATTGTGGCTGGACTGATACAGACTTTCCGATGGATGGAGTCTGTCCATTCTGTGGAAAACCTGTCTCTGAAAACAGGAAACAGAAGCTGCTCCGACCGTGGGGCTTTGCTCCTGTAAATGGAAGGAAAATTCCTGAAGCACATGCGGAATTTGAACAGTCATATGCAGAGGAGCCATGCTACTTTGCAACACCCGACCGTAGAGACATGAAGGATATCGGGTGTCGGCACATAATGGCAGCAGTTCGTTCCGATAAGATTAGGATCATTAACAAAGGTGTGAAAGGACGTGGATTTAATGTGTGTCAGAAGTGTGGTGCTGCAGAGGTTACAGAACAACTTACTGGGGAAGGTTCCGGATCAAAAATGTTGGAGGATATTGGTCGACCATACGCAATCCCAGGTGTGACTTCGAACAAGTGTTCCCATAATCCAATAAATCTGTATCTTGGTCACACCTTTGCAACAGATATGATTGTCTTTGAGTTTGAGTTGGATAAATCTCAAATTAACACGAATCCCCGTGGAATGTGGATTTCAAACGCTGCAACAACACTTTCCGAGGCATTTTTACTTGCTGCAAGTCGTACTCTGGATGTTGATTTCAATGACATCAAAGGTGGTCACAGAATTCATGGAACGGAATATACAACTTTTGTTGATATTTACATATATGATAGTCTGTCAAGTGGAGCAGGATATGCAACTGGCCTTCGGAAAATGATCGTTCCGTTACTTGAGAATGTTGAGGCTGTTTTGAATTGTGATAAAGAAAACCCTTGTACTACAGCGTGTCACACGTGTCTCAAACACTACTGGAACCAGAGAGTTCATGATAAATTGGATCGATTTGCCGCACTTGCTCTCCTTAACTGGGGTAGATATGGTGATCTGCCAAAACCATTGAGTATCGAGAGACAATATGAGATTATCGCCCCACTTAAGCGTTTGTTTGATGATGATCATCCTGAAATTCAATTTCAACCTGAACAAGAATGGATCTCAATTAATTCACCCAAAAAATCTGCCAAATTTGTAGTGTATCCTGCGATGTGGGCAATTCCCCATGCAAGCAATAATACTCTGTATTTGTCAGATTCTTTGGTAAATAGAGCACTCCCCAAAGCATTCGATGAGACTAATCACTTCATAAAAAATATATTGGTGGAATAGTTTATTCAAGTGAGTAATGGCAACTCAATTTATCCTTTTTTAAAGGTAGAACGAGGTGACGCTGAAACTCTTAATGCCATACATTCGTATAGTAATTCCGCTGAATTAATCCCCAATAATTTATATTTATCTCCTTGGCAGGGAATCCAAAAATACATTTCAATTTCTCAATCTGATTATTAACCAATCTGATTTCCTGCCCATAATTTACCCCTGTGAAATCCCCCCTCACCAAGGAGAGACTTTACAACATGTGCCTTTCTTTTCACGTGCCATCCACATTCCTTACTTCCAACCCGCAGGGTTCTTCTATATCCCATCAGCCGTTCTATCAGTTTCTGTGCACAGGAAAATCTGTCGCACAGGAGCAAATCTCCATGAAAAAAACAGAACGAGAAGTTCTCAACTCCATCCCGGACCGGCCCGCTGCGCTCGTCCGTGAGAATCGAATCGCAGAAGAAAAGAACAAAACCCGGCAGATGCTGCCAGACAGGGGGGCACAGGCATGCCGCCGATAGACACGAAACAGAGAAAGGGCAGCCCCACCACAAAACCCTGCGCCAACAGTGAAATGTCCGGAACTGCCAGAGAACAATTAGCGGCTGATGGTATAAAATCAACGATGAATGAACGGGCCGCCATCAAGACCGGGCCGGTTCCGCTCTATCTCATCCCGCAGACGCTTTCGTCAGAAATTCACGCACATGGCGGGGAGATCTCCGAGATTGCGATCAAACGGACCGGGCAGCACGTCTATGCGATTACGCTGACAAAAACGCCAAAGCAGGGCAGAGATCAGGGCCGGGAACAGAACCGCAATCCGGGTGGTGCGGATGCAGACTGAGCCCGGCACGCTCTCCCTCGTGAGGGGCGGAACACTCGCTCTCCACCTCGCTGAGGAGACCTACTCCCTCACACGGGATGACATCCACACCCTGTTATTCAACGGGCAGAGTGTCCCCCTTACCCGGACGGAGGAGGTGAACAATCCCGACGGCGCCGTGTTCGTTTCGACGGTCATCGACGGGCACATCACTGTCCACGCCTCCGGCCGGGCCGTCATTGCCGCCACACGGGGAGGGCTGTACAGCATCCCGTTTGCCTGTTTCCGGCAGGTCACCCGTGGCGAGGCAGCCTCTGCCCCCCTCTTCCCGGTACACCCGGCACTGGCAGGTGGTTTCCTGTGAACGCAGGTACAGAGGAGATCCGGGAGGGGCTATCCCTCCTCTTTTTGGACGGTGCGGTCGTCGAACTCCGTGCCCTTGGTGACGGTGGCGTCCACAGCGGCTACTTCACCGATTTTGACGCACTCGCCGGGCGGGCGAACGCGATGGACACGTACCCCGGCGTGCAGGGCATCTATGTCACCGTAAACGAGGTGAACCCGGCACTGCTCTCCCGCCGGGCCAACCGCGTGAAGCAGCGCCTCTCCCGGAGTGACGCCACGACCGCCGATGCCGACATCTGCCGCCGCCGGTGGCTCCCCATCGACCTCGACCCGGTCCGGCCGAGCGGGGTCTCGGCGACCGATGCGGAGCATGCCGCCGCCCTGAAACGGGCCAAAGCGGTGGCCGCATGGCTCACCGGACGGGGTTTCCCGGCACCGATACTCGCCGACTCCGGCAACGGGGCGCACCTCCTCTACCGCATCGACCTCCCGAACGACGGTGAGGCCACCCGGCTGGTGAAGGGGTGCCTTGCAGTCCTCGATGCCGTCTTCTCAGACGAAACGGTCCACTGCGACACGGCGAACTTCAACGCGGGCCGCATCTGGAAATGCTACGGGACGACGGCCCGCAAGGGGGACAATACCGGAGAACGGCCCCACCGGAAGGCCCGCATCCTCTCCGCCCCGGATGCACCGGAGGTCGTGCCGGATGAGCGCCTCCGGGAACTGGCCGGTTCCATTCCCCGGTCCGCCCCCGCAGCAGAGCAGGGCAGGCGGCGGGGATCGTTTGACCTTCGTCGCTGGCTCGACACACACCACCTCGCCGTCCGTACCGAACGGCCCTGGCAGGGAGGCACGCTCTTCTCGCTTGCCGCATGCCCGTTCTCCACCGCACACCGGGACGGGGCGTTTGCCATCCAGTTCGCAAACGGCGCCGTCTTCGCCGGATGCCATCACGACTCCTGCGGCGGCGGAACGCAGCGGTGGCAGGAGCTCCGGGCACAGTATGAGCCGGAACGGGCCGCCGGAAGACAGACACCCGGGACAGAGCCGTCCAACGATGAGGAGGAGCCATTGGAGGATCTCTCCCCCGCTCCTTCTCTGCCGGACACCACACCTGAGCAGCAGGAGCACCGGAAACGGGCCACAGAGATCCTCGAACACGGTGACCCGCTCGCCTTCCTCCTTGATGTCTTCCACCGGGACCATGTCGGCGACCGGACGGTCGCTGAGTGCCTCGCGATGTCGGTCGCCTCGCAGTCCGTGGAAAACACCGCGGGCCTGCACGTCGCTATCTCCGGCAATTCCGGCAAGGGCAAGACCCACGCCTGCAACGCGATGCTCCGCCTCCTGCCCGAGGCATACCGGCTGAAGGGCACTGTCTCAAATAAGGCCCTCTTTTACTATGATGATCTGCTGCCGGGGACGGTCATCCTCTTTGATGACATCTCCCTCTCGGATGACATGCAGGAGCTCCTGAAATCGGCGACCGCGAATTTTCAGGAGCCGGTGGTCCACCGGACGCTCACCCGCGACAGGCAGCTTAAGGTATGCACCATTCCTGAACGGTGCGTCTGGTGGCTTGCCAAGGTGGAGGCGGTTGGCGACGACCAGGTAATGAACCGGATGCTCACGGTATGGATCGACGACTCCAGTGTGCAGGACCAGGCCGTCCTTGCCCACCTGAAAAAGGTTGAGGCAGGCAGGGTGCCTTCTGCAGCCGGGGACCCGGACGTCCCGGTCTGCCGGGAGATATGGAAGATACTGAAGCAGGCCGTCCGGCATGTCTGTATCCCGTTTGCCTGCCGCATCAACTTTTCAGCGGCCCACAACCGGCGCAACCCCGCGATGCTCTTCGACCTCATCAAATGCCATGCGGTGCTGAACTTCCTCCAGCGGGAGAAGACAGACGACGGGACAATCATCGCCACCCATGCCGACTTCGTCTATGCCAGACAGCTCTTTATCGCCATCAACGGCAATGTCGGCGGGCAGGAGACGAAACTGACCCGAAACGAATCCTCAGCCCTTGCGACGATCACCCGGATGGACCTGCGTGTCTTCACTATCCGGCAGCTGCAGGACACGCTCGGCCTCTCCTATTATCAGACCTACCGTCTCCTCCACGGCTACTCGAACAGCCGGACAACATACCTTGGTCTCCTTGACAAGTGCCCTGCAGTCAGCCTCATCGACGCAACGGTGGCTGAAGAGATCTGCGGGGTGGAGTGCCGCCGCCGGGAGCACTACTTCTCCTTCGATCTTGTCCATTACCGGGGATGGTCCGAACAGGCGGATGTCTGGCTTGGGGAGGGGGACGATGATGACCGCCCGGAGGATGATACAGGTGGTGATGATGGCAGTGATGGGGGAAATGATACGGACGGTACCGATCACAGCCGCATTCTTTCACCTGCTTTCCACCAAAAACCCGAAGACGGTGCAACGAAAAACGGCGGGCCTGATACTCCTCTTTTTAGCAGAGAGAGTACGAGAGAAGAGAGGCGTACAGAGAGTATGGGAACTTTGTATGGATTGCCCGTAACACCCGGCGACCCGGCTGCCTCTGCCGTTGGGCGCGGGAGTGTATATGATCCTGACAGAGATGCAAAGATTCCGCCGGAGTCATTGCCGGGGCGGCCAATTGAGCATTCCGGCGAGGATATGCAAAAAACACAATGCAAACCGGATCACAACGGTTTCACAGGGGATACAAATGTGCAGGGAACGAAAGGTCCGGGGACCACCCCGCCCCTCCCCGGCATCCTGGATCATACGTCATTTCACCGGTCGTCGGTCTCGCTCGGACACTGTACTATCTGCGGAGAAGGAGCGGCGGTGTATCATTCACGAGAGCAGCGGGCGAGCATCTGTGAAGGGTGTTATGCCCGGATGATCCGGGAGTGGAACAAGGGTGAGGGGGTGGTGTGATGCCCGGGGACGGGCGGTCAAATGGGTGAATCAGACCAATCCGCATTTTTCCGTCCGGCACATCTCCATCATCATCTCCGGGTCACCCCGGAGCACCACCTCCCGTGTATTCCCCCGCACGGACGGGCGAATCAGCTCGATGAGCCGGAGGTCTGCGAGTCTGGTCAGCCGGGTGTGGAAGACGGTATAGGAGACCTTTGTTGTCTCTTTGAAGGACGCATACAGTGTTCCGGAAGTGACCGGCACGTCAGCATCCTTCTGCTTCATCTCCGCAATATGGGAGAGCAGCCGCTGTTCATCCGGCTTCAGGGCCTCGACGAGCTGGATGAGATGTGCTCCATGTGCGGCCTGAAACGAGTTTCTGACATCTTGCTCCTGTACAACAGTCCGTGCAGCCTGTTCGGCCGCGGCCGCCGCCAGTCTCAGGAGGCTGATGCCCACCCGGAGATCCCCCTCCTCTATTGTGAGGGCGGTGATAAGGTCCAGCATCCCGGACGGGACTACTCCTTCATAGAGGCCCGCCTGCACGCGGTCATGCAGGATGCCACGCACTTCTTCTGCTCCATAGGGCGGACAGGAGATCAGATAGGGCTGATAGACAGACCGTGTCGACGGGTCGAGGAGCGCGAGGTGGTAGTCTGTCCGGGTGTTTACTGTCGAGACGACACCGATTTTCACTCCCGGATAGGCTTCATGCATCCGGAGCAGGTAGCGAAGGATCTCACCGGGATGACCGTTGCTGCCCAGATAATTGGCGTCGTCCAGGCAGACGATGAGGACTGCTTTTCGTTTGATGAGCTCAGACGCAATGGGGTCAGTGAGCCGCTCCGTCGGGATGCCGGAGAGCGACGGCTGATGCCCGAAGAGTCTCCTGAAGATGGTGGCAAAGACACGAAACGGCGTCCGGACGCTCTCGCAGTTGACGAAGACGGTGACGACATGGGAGGTGATCTCCTCAATCTCGGTGAAGATCTCGCGGACGCAGGTGGTCTTCCCGGTCCCCGGCGGGCCATGGAGGATGGTGTTCACGGGGTGACCTCCCCGCAGGGCGGGCCTGAGATGCGTAGCAAGCTCCCGGAGCTGCATGTCACGGTAACTGATGGTATCGGGTGTGTAGTCGAATTCAAAGACACCGGGGTCTTTGAAGAGTGTCTGGTTATCCATGAGGAAGTGTTGTGGCATGAAAAGGGAGTCGGAGTGACTGATAATAGCGGTTTAGTGGGCGGGGGATGAAAATGAAGAATTGGGTGAATTCTCTGACTTTCTGCCCGAATCAGGAATACGGATTAGAAATAAATAGTATCTAAGAGCATGATTGTTCGTTTATCAGGGTTACCATTATGCGTTCCACTCCATCACCCGGAAAGAAATACTCAGAGCGACAGGATAACAAAAAAACTGATAGATACGTCTCTGCAGGTATTCAGGAGACCGGGACAAAATATCTCCATGCCGGAATACCGGGAATTGAGTACAAATTGACCTGTCTGCCTATTCGGGAATCCGAAAAATGTCAGATTATGCGCAGAATGTCCCCTGAGTGTCAAAGAATCTTAAACGGGACAAAGTGGAGTGAAAACGGTTTTATTCCCTCATTTAAAGCTACAGACATAATATTAGAGAAAGTTGCTCGTCGGACATATAGTAAAGCTCGCGGCAGATAAAACCGATGAAAGAGTTATTTCTTTTTGCCGGGCCAAATGGATCCGGTAAATCCACAATAATGGCCCCATTTCTCTCAGATGGCTCTTTAGACTATTTAAGCCCGGATTATTGTTTACGTGAAGATCCCGAAATTAAAATTATGCCCGCTGGTCTGGAAAAGTCAATCCGGGCACGGGAAGAGACCGAAAGACGGCTTGAAGAAATGATCTCAGCAGGAAAATCCTTTGCATGGGAAACGGTGTTCTCTCATGAAAGCCGCCTGAATATTTTGAAATACGCAAAGGAAGAAGGCTATCGGATTCATCTGACATACGTTACGACAAAAGACGCTGATATCAATGTTGCCCGCGTTCAATCCCGGTTTAGAGAGGGTGGCCATGATGTGCCGGAAGAGAAAATCCGGGGAAGATATGGACGTTCCGTCGCTTTTTTGCCAGAAATGATTGTGATTGCCGATGAAGTTCTCATCTTTGATAATTCCTCAGAAAAAACCGATCCAAAACTTTTGTTTCAAAAAATCATGCAAACAGATGATGATACCGAACCTGAAATGATCGTCTGGCTGGTTGATGATGAGGATGTGGTTGAGTGGGTTGTGAAATACGTGGTTTATCCGCTTGATAAAATGGGTATTCAGGTCCGGTGCTATAGGTGAATTTGGGAAATCGGCCGTTCCGATGCTTTTTTTCCACGACTTCCGGTATTCTGGAGATGATGAAAATACATCCTTCCAAAAAAAAGCCGCAAAAGAAATTTGAAAATTATTCTGCGATATATGCGGATTGAATCGTAATTCAGCCTTATCCGTGGACTTAGAAGGTAATTCACCCCATCCCCAGCCACTGCACCGCCCACGCCGCAAGTGCCCCGACAATCCCGCTCACACCCGCAACAATACCGCCGGTCCGCTTCTCTGCCCCGGCCTTTTCGGCCCGCCACCCTTCGAGGTTCCGGATGCGGCCTTCGAAGTCTGCATCCGTCTCTTTCATCTCTTCGAGCGTCCGGCAGATCCACTTCACATCGCGGTGCGTCTCGATGATTTGGGCGGTTACATCATCCTTCATTTTCGTTCAGCATCTCCTGATAATCTGTGCATAGACTCTGCGGTGAATGCAGATAAATATTACTTGTAGTAATGTTTGCCCGATAGATTCATCCGGGGTACGGATCGGAGGAGGCTGTTGCTGCTCTCCCGTTTTGTTTGAATTCTGTTCTTCTCTCACATGCTCTCTTTTAAAATCAAATATCTGGTGCAAATTTAACTTTGCAGATAGTATTCGTCCCGGATGCGGATGGGGGTCTGAACCGTATGTCCGGGAGTCCGGTGGTCCGTCCCGTACATTTTTCTGGTCAAATCATCCGCCGTTTTCGTTCATGCCATCGATGATTTTTGGATGTGACCCAATGTTAAGGCACGTTAATATTACCCAAAGTAATAGTTGTATATGTCAGTCGCATCCCGGGAACCGGCTGGCAGGAGTGCCATACCATGGCTGACTTTATCCAGACCACCAACACCAGGAGTGCGGTGCGGGACCTGACCATCCCCATCGCCGACATCACCACCTTCGATGCCCTCGTGCAGGACATCATCGACACCAATCCCTTCGGCTGCACTGCGTATGTCGAACAGGGCGTGACCATGGACCCGGTTATCCGGTCCAAAGAAACGTATGATGTGAAGTTTGTCTATGAAAACCTTGAGGCCGACACCATCGGCGACGTCTCCGTCAAAGTGGCGTCCGTCACTGCATTCGGCACCGCTGCCGCTCATGTGATGGCAGACGACGACCTTGCCGCGGCAATCGGGGGCACCCAGTCCCGCGACACCGCAAAGGACACCTTCTCCTGCAGGCTGAAGTGCCACGACCCCTCGGGGGAGACCTACTTTGTCACGCTCTCCCGCACCAGGGTCCGCATCTCATCCTACGCGGATGATGCTATCCGGGCCACCGTTGAGGCGTGGGCCGACGGGAAGCCGGAGCTGGGCTGAGCAGTCCGGGCCGGAAACGGCAGCTGCAACCTGAAACAGGGTGGCCTCCACCCCTGTTTTGGCACATATCCGGGCGAAACAGGAAGGAGAGAGGCCACTTTCAATTCACATTCTCATGCCTGAACTGTTACGAAATATGATCTTCGAAGTTCCCGTTCAGCATCAGCCGGATGTATCCGTACCCTTTTAAAAAACATCACCCCGCTTTTGTCGGCTGATACGTCAGGGAACCGTCACATACCTTCACTGCATTCACATCATATCCGGCGGCAGTCTGGTCCGGTATCATACTCTTCCAATAATCTGCGACGGTGGAAACAGGCATTTTCCGGATCATGGGATGATCAGACCATCCATCATAAGAGTGAACCGGTCCTGTTTCTTCCCGGAGAACCATACCATGAAGAGTTCTGCAATTCTTCCATTCAACGCGGTGTTCCGGCTGTGCAGATGGTATGCATGCCGAACGTGTTCGGATAACGCAAAATCCCCTTTTGGGGGTCTGGTTCCCTTTCCACCGAAGGGTATGAACGTAAATGGTTCAGTAAGAAAAGTGGGAATTGTTCTCTCCACCCACACAAAATACCAAAGAGCCGAGGATTCATATACCGGTTAACCATTATCTCCCCTAATGGCATTCATGTTGCATCGCTCCCTGGAATCAGACATCATGAGTGGCTAAAAATGAATCCTCCGGTGAAACCATGATTTTGGATCTGTGCAGATCGCCTGAGACAGACAATGCTGACCCAATCCCCTGTGATAGTAAAATCGATGTAACCATGCCGGGTGCCCTCCCGGTTACGGTAAATATCGGACTGTTTATTGAAGGGGATGGGTTGATTACCGATATATCCGTTCATTCCCTGGATACCACCCTTTCCCGGATGAAGTCCATTTTTACGAAAACACCCCATACATTCCGGTTCATTCTGCCCGTTACGTACGGAACTGAAGAAGATATTGTAAAAACGATTTTATCCTGCAATTTCTGGAAAGAAAACTCTCCTCCAGAATTGCTGTTTTTCAGGCTGAAATACGATGCAGGGATTTTAACAGAACCACTGTTTGAAGACACTCCGTATGAAATCTGTGAGATATCTCCTGAATTCAAGACGTTTGGGTATGATCCGGTATCAATGGCAATCACTGAGTACAGCAGTCTTGTAATCATTATCGGAACAGGACCTGAAACAGCAGGAAACGATGGTAAAAACGCATATTCCCTTGCAAAACGCTATGGGAGGTCCGTCGTTTCAATTGATTCCAAAACCGGCAGAATAACGGAACTGCCTTCGAATGATAACATATTCAATTCATATGCACAGATTAACTTCTACAACAGCAAAAACGTAAAGCCTGCAAAATTTATCGCTGAAAAAGAACGGTATATAAAAAATCTGGAACATGATCTTCGGGCTGCAGGTTTTGAAGAGGGTGCAATAACATTCTCCTATGAATCTCTCCTGTCACATTACATCAAGGTCAGAACGTTAGAGACCAGATACAATTTCCTCTATGCGCTCAAAGGAGTGACGATCGCACTGTTGTCAGCGCTGGCAATTTTTACCATTACCATGCAGACTCTTTTTTTCCCGGAAAATCCCGGCCTGATCTGGATTGAAGTTGCATTTATCGGAGTAATCATTATCTTAATGGAAGCTGCAAAGGTCGGCGATTTCCACCTGAAATCAATAGATTACACCTTCCTTGCTGAAAGGATCAGGACAGCATTCTATACCCGGATTATCTGCATTTCCTGTCAGACAACAGATACTGCACCTTTCATGACCCCGGTGAGGACGCCGAACGACTGGATGGTCATGGCGTTTGAAACCATGGTCTCTTCAGGCAGGATGATATCCTGCAACAGGGAAGTCCCCCTTGAATCCATCAGGGAATTTATCATATCAGCCTGGATCAGGAAAAGACTGAATTTTTATGAAAAAAAGGCGGATGTTGCCAGATTCAGATATAATGTGTTAGCAAATTTCGCACTGATTCTGTTTATCTGTACCATGATTCTTGCAATTGCCCATGCACTCGGTATCGGCCATGGGCAAAAATTATTTGATATCGGAGTCCCGCTGTTCATCGCTTTTCTCTCTATCACAATACCTGCGTTCGGAGCGGCAGTGAGTGCAATACGGGTTCAGAGAGAATATTTCCGAAAATCAGAGAGGTATTCACAGATTATTCGTCATCTTTCGGCAGTCATAACGGAAATGGAATATGCTACAGACACAGGGGAATTGTGCAATCTGATAAAAAAGATGAATGAGATGACCTTCAGGGAAGCACATGACTGGAAAATTGTATCCAGATGCATTGATACGGAGTAGTTTCTTCATGATGCCCCGGCGTGGAGAAGCTGACGCGCCCGATACATAAAAAGAAGTACGGGACGATCCTCGGGGCGAAGATATCCTGCCTCTTCGTCAGGTCCGGGGAGATGACGCATCTCTGCCCGACTGCACAGGAGGTCACACCATCGGTGTTCTGCCGGACCCAGTCTCGTCCTCCAGACTATCAATAAACCGCTCTAAGAGAGCATGCCTCCGTTTAGCAATCTCCACTGCGGCGTCCGTGTACATCAGTCGCCGAAGCTTCAGCAGTTTTTCATGGATGTGGCTCACGGCGTCCCCGATGCCGCCCCCGTGCTCGCCTGCCTGCATAAACGTCCGTGCGATTCCCACCGCCCCCATGGCGTCGAGTTTGTCGGCGTCAGAGAGGATTCGTGCTTCAAGTGTCTCTGGTTCGGGGCCGGTGCTGAAGCGGTGGGTGTGTATCGCATGGACGATTTTTGCGATGCGTTCCGCGTCGTAACCCGCCTTCCTGAGATAATCTTCTGCTATTCGTGCCCCCTCCTCCTCGTGGGGGATGCCGGTCTCCTCCTCAATGGGACGGGCAATATCGTGGAAGAGGGCGGCCGGGATGAGGACCCGCATATCCGCACCCTCGGCCTTCCCTATCTCCTCGCAGAGGCGGGTGACGCGGAGGACGTGGTCAAGATCATGGGCCCCTGACTGCCTGAAGAATGTCTCGACATAGGCCAGCATTGTCTCCATCTCTGTGCTCTGCATGGTGAGAAAATGGTTGGTGCCGGGTGGAGATAAGGGGTCGGAAATGGCAGGGCCGTACCTCACCGGAGGAAGTGTCATCCGGGCCTGAATAGAGCGGAAAGTCCGATCTAATAAAAATAGATCTGTTTTATAACAGTGCGGTGATGTTCATAAAAAATAGTTACGTTGTCTTTAATCTCTCCTGATTATGGTCCCGGAACGGGGCCGCTCCCGTTGTATGAAAAAGAAAAAAGGGGGAGCCTCTCTCTCTTAACTCCGTTTCAGTGAATTGATTGCGATGCTGAAGGGCTCTCCTGCATCCAGGTAAACGACCTCAATCTCGTCCGGAGCGATCAGGGAGCCGGAGGAATGGCCTCCCCCCTCCTCGACCAGGGTCAGCGTCCTGCTGTCAGGGCCGAGGACCCCGGCACATGTGAGGGGTTCCCAGATGGGATATCCACTCTGGTTCGTGAAGGAGATCTCTCCCGAAAATATCCGGTCCTGCTGTTCGGTGATTGAGAGAGTCATGAGTGCACCGGCATAGTTGGTGTAGCCTTCTCCATATTCGTAGCCGGTCATCGTACCGGTCCAGTTCCCGATCAGGTCGGGGTTCTCTACAGCAGCGCTACTCTCCTGAGGAGTGGTTGTACACCCGCAGATCAGCACGGCGAGGAGGAGGATCCCCGCACATAGTATGGAATTTAATTTCATCGTATGGTGATGAAGCCCGCAAAAGAGATAAACAGGATCTTTTGGTGCGGCCGGGTATTCCCGGTCCACGGGCCCGGCCGGTCAGGCATCCTATCGTCCCACAGGGCACTGTACTGTTGTTTTAATGTAGGTCTTCAGAATGTAATTTATCAGTCCTGAGATTCCACATTTGGGAATGTACACCCGTGATGCCTCGTCCCTTGACCTTTTCACCGATTCCATCCGGCTCATGGGGGATGCCACCCTGTGTGGGGTGATGGAGTTTGACCAAAGCCTTGCTCCTGACGCTCTGGAGCAGGCGTCCCTGGCGTGTCTTATGGCCCATCCTGTTCTTCACAGCCGGCTTGTCCGGGGGAACGGCCCGGCAGTCTGGGAGTTGGTTGATGATGTCCGAATCCCTCCGGTGCGGGTGGAGGAATGCCCTGATAATTATCATTCCCATGTCATCGGGCCGGTTGATCCGTACGGGCCGCTGCAGTTTCGCGTACGGCTGCTGCGAAGACCGTCGGGTGATGTGATTGTCATCAACCTCGCTCATGCTGCCGCCGATGCGTTCGGTCTGCACACGCTCATGTCCCAGCTGCTGCAGGAATACCAGACACCCGGCAGCATCCGTCCCGCACAAGGGGAAATTCCGGCACGTGACACGCTCTGGACCCGGAGTATCGAACTGCAGGGAACACCGGAATCTCCGGACATGAACGTGATAAACCCTATGTGGCCGGATCCATTCGGCACGTCCCGTGAGCCTTCTGATTTTCACCGGGAATGTATCAGCTCCCCGGTCATGGAGACAATCCGGACCCGTGTAAAGGCGTTCGGGGGCAGCATCAATGATGCGGTAATCGCGGCCTACTTTCTCTCCATGAGTGACCTCACAGGCCACATGGGGCCAATTAACGTCTTCTTCCCTGTTAACCTGCGCCGGTACAAAAACGACGGGTCCCGGGTGATGAGCAACCAGGCTGCCAATGTCTGCATCACTCTCGACCGCAGGGCCGGAGAAGGAATGGAAGAGATTCTTCCCCGTGTCATCAGGGAGACGAAGCTCCTGAAGAAAAAAGCCATCGGCATCAGTGAACAGGTCTTCATGGACATGGCCTGCGACCCGGAAGGCAGACAGATTCACCGGATGGCGGAGGAAATGGCAGCCCTTCAGAGATCCGGTTTCGCGGATATCTTTGTCTCGAATCCGGGACCTGTTTCCCTCCCGGATATGGAGGGGCTCACCGATGCCTATGTCTGCTACCCCGGGTGCTACATGCCCTGCACCTGTTTCATCACCAGCACGTTCCGGGGGCAAATGACCGTCACCATGGGCTACCAGGACAGTGAACGGGCGAGGGAGGGGACACGAAAGGCGATCACGCTCTTTAGGAAATATTTGCTGTTACAGTGAAGAAAAGAAAAACACACGCTATTGCTCCATTTTTAGGAATGTGTTTCATCACGTTGATATA
Organism: Methanogenium sp. S4BF; assembly: GCF_029633965.1. Lineage (NCBI taxonomy): Archaea > Methanobacteriati > Methanobacteriota > Methanomicrobia > Methanomicrobiales > Methanomicrobiaceae > Methanogenium > Methanogenium sp. S4BF. Next base: position 447,534 of record NZ_CP091277.1, read on the forward strand.
AGGTCATCCGGCCCGTTTCATTCACTCTGGAATGTACCCGGGAGAATGGGGGATTGCAGAAGTGGCGTTTTTCAGCGAACCAGAACCCTAATGACGAATGCCGGGAGATGGATTCGCCCTTCCGGTTTCAGGGATGATTCCTCAAAGACACTGCTGAATTCTTAATCTCTCCTCTGCAAAAACCGCCGCTCCAATAAGCGGAGCCATGCCATCAGCCCTGCTGAGCGTAATTTCGGGACGGGGAAGATACGAATCGATGTGCCGGAGTGCCGGTTCAAAGATGAGATCCGGGTTTTCGGTCGCAACCGGCCCTCCGACAATGATCATCTCCGGGGCATAAGCAGCAATAATGGTGGAGAGGCCGCGTCCGTTAATCACGGCAAGTTCCCGGAAGAATGCGGTGATGTCCGGGTCACCCGCACGGGCCGCCGCACAGAGTGTTTCGGCGGTGACGTCCGGCCCTGCAGCCGGGGCCTGTCCGAAATCATGCCTGCCGCACCACGCCCGGAAGAACCGGGGGATGCCGCTCCCCGAAGCATAGGCCTCCCAGTGGCCCTGCCCCCCGCATCCGCAGGGCAGGTTATAGACCGTGTCCACACAGAAATGGCCAATCTCCCCGGCATTGCCATTCGCCCCCTCGACGAGGCGGCCGCCGGAGATGATGCCGCAGCCGATGCCGGTGGAGACGGTCAGGTAGACGAGGTTCTGGCAGTTCATCCCGGCACCGCTCCGGTATGCATGGTAGGCACCTGCCGATGCATCGTTGAGAATAGCGACCGGGCAGGCAAAGGCCGCTTCCAGCGGTTCTTTCAGCGGGATGTCGGAATACGGCATATTCGGGCTCTTGTGGATGCTCCCCTTTCCTGCCGAAAGCGGGCCTGCCGTGCTGATGCCGATCGCATCCGGCCGGCAGCCTGCCTCATCACAGACAGCGTTGATCATCCGGATGACCTGTGCCGTCACCGCTGTCCCGTCCGCCCCGTCCCGGCAGAGCGCTTCCTTCCGGCAGACAAGACATTCTCCCTCACCGGCAAAATCATCAGCAAAGACCGCACTCCTCACATGGGTCGCCCCAATGTCTGCTGCTGCAATACATACTCCCGTTTCGTGTTTCATTGTCCCTTTTTCCATGATCCGTGCACGAAGTGTGTGCATGCGACCGCTGCACCAGATATATGAACCAGATCGGTCGTGCACATCTCATTTTTATTGCTTCACGTTCATCAATATACGAGTATTCATGCGCAGCGATGAAGTGAAACAAGGGTATGTCCGTGCACCGAACCGGTCTCTTCTGCGGGCTCTCGGGATAACAGACGACGAGCTGAACAAGCCGTTCATCGGGATTGCCAATTCATGGAATACCGTTGTGCCGGGTCACGTTGGTCTCCGGCAGGTGGCAGAACGTGTCCGTGAGGGTGTGGCCGCAGGTGGCGGTGTTCCCTTTGAGTTCAACACCATCGGCATCTGCGACGGCATTGCGATGGGCCATGAGGGGATGCGCTATTCCCTCCCGTCCCGTGAGACGATTGCTGACTCTGTCGAACTCATGATTCAGGCCCACAGGTTTGACGGGCTGGTCTGCATCTGCACCTGCGACAAGATTGTCCCCGGTATGCTGATGGCTGCTGCCCGGTGCAATATTCCGGCGATTGTGGTGACCGGCGGCCCGATGCTCGGCGGAAAATGCGGCGGAAAGGAACTCTCGCTCATCGACGTCTTTGAAGGCGTCGGAAAAGTAGCCGCAGGGACCATGGACGAAGCCGAACTCATCGCCCTCGAGAAGTGTGCGATGCCCGGCTGCGGCAGCTGTCAGGGCCTCTATACCGCAAATACGATGGCCTGCATGACCGAAGCCCTCGGCATGTCTCTCCCGCGGTGTGCTGCGACACCGGCGGTGCATGCGGAGAAACTGGCGATTGCCCGGATGAGCGGAGAACGGGTCGTCGGCCTGGTCCGGGAATGGACCACGCCGCGTGACATCATCACAAAAGAGAGCATGCGCAATGCAATCCGGGTGGATATGGCGCTGGGTGGTTCAACGAATACCGTCCTGCACCTGATGGCGGTGGCAGAGGAGGCAGGTGTGCCCCTCACGCTGGATGACTTCAATGAAATAAGCGCCGCCGTGCCGCACATCTGCTACATGCAGCCCTCCGGTCCCCACTCAATGGAGACACTCTATTATGCAGGCGGTATTCCTGCCGTGATGCACGAACTTGGCCCCCTCCTTGAGGATGCGCTGACCGTGTCCGGCGCCTGTGTCGCAGCATTCGCGGCAGCCACACCGGCAGGAGACCACACCATCATCCGGCCGCTCTCTGACCCTGTGCATGCCACCGGGGGGCTGAAGATCGTCAGAGGAACCCTTGCACCCGACGGTGCGGTGATAAAAGCAGCAGGTGTCTGTGATGAGATGTGGCAGCACACCGGCCCGGCCCGTGTCTTTGACTCCGAGGATGCGGCAATGAAGGCCATTCTCTCCGGCAGCATCGTGGAAGGCGATGTCATTGTCATCCGGTATGAGGGTCCTGCAGGTGCGCCCGGCATGCCGGAGATGCTCTCTCCCACTTCAGCCATCATGGGACGCGGGCTCACCCGTGTTGTCCTGATTACAGACGGCCGGTTCTCCGGCGGGACACGGGGGCCATGCTTTGGGCATGTCGCCCCGGAGGCAGCGGTGGGCGGCCCTATTGCACTGGTGGAGGAGGGTGACAGCATCACGATTGACCTCTTCCAAAACCGGATTGACCTGGACGTTCTGCCGGACGTGCTCGACGAACGCAGAAAATCCCTGGTTATTCCTGAAAAGAACCTCTCCGGTGTTCTCAGCCGGTATGCGGCAGCGGTATGTCAGGCAGACCGCGGCGCTGTCATGAAGAAAAAATAAAATACTCTCTTTTTCCTTATCTCAGGCCCTGGTCGGGCAGGTATCGCGCCTCATTGTCTCTCTACCGGTTTGTGCTCTTCTGATCTCAGATCTCTGCGTCCTGTCTGGGTAATTTTGGTGGCAAACCGGATCGGGCCGGGCTGATTGGTGTGGGGGCCAAGTTCCTCCTCGTGGAGAAGGGTATGTGGGTCGTGGTCCGGCGGAAGGTTGGGGTGCTCCCATGGGTGATGGGCAGGGTGAGGGTGCAGGTGGTCATACGGGTGATGGCGGTACATTTCGCGTTTCCGTTTCATGTCCTGGCTGATGCCATGAACCGTCCTCTTCGCTCTCGGGGTTACATCAGGACTCCGGTATTTTTTCCTGGGTGGCATGGACTATACTCCTGCTGGTAAGTAATAAACAATTCGCCGGTTCAGGGGGTGGTGACCCCCGGTGTGGTTCTTTGCCTCCGGGATTTGGAGGACACTCTCATGTGTATACCGGTGAGATATGGTGGTTTTATCTCCGGTGCATCTCACTTGTCAATCCGGAATGCCATTGCGCGCAGCGGCGATGCCTGAAGCTTTTGAAGGAAGGATTGTCTTTCTGATGGGGTGATACTGAAAGGAAACGATGCCGAATATGTGTGGGTGCCGTGCGGCAGTTGTTCTCCCATTCAGGGCAAAAAAGATGGGATTTGTTCCCGCAGGCGATTTTAGCGGGTGAGGCGTTCTAACTGTTCAGTAATGAGGGGCAGTGAAATCCGGCCGACCGGTGCAAGAGTGCCGTTTATCAGAATGATTGGAAGGGGCGGCTGATGCTCCTCGACAATTTTTACCACATATGCGGGAACTTCATCATCCAGAAGAGTCAGTTTCAGGGTGACATCCGGATAGCGTGCCTGAAGCTCGGTCTTCAGGGCTGCAAATGCCTTCACCAGGTTTTCTGAAGGGGCACATTCGGTGAGTTCGCAGGTGCGGGTTTCATCACAGGGAAACGGGCCGCATGCACTGTCGGAAAATCCGATGATCTCAATTTCAGTTGTCTCTGCCATTGCCGTAAATGTATATTCTTTGGCCTTCTTAATTTCTGCGCAAATGAACCGGTTATTTGATGTTCACCCTGCTCTTCTGTCAAAAATCCTGTTCCACCCATGTTTTATGATGATATCATCTGTGATTTCCATGGATTCTTACGAGTTTTTAATAGGGAATCCCCCTCAATACATATGGTTATTCAATGAAGGCGGTTCTGGGTCTTGAAAACGGTGAATATTATATCGGCGAGGGATTCGGCGTTGAAGGTTCCTCTGCCGGTGAATTAGTATTTACCACTCAGATGGGCGGCTATATGGAGGCACTGTCCGACCCGAGTTATAAGGGTCAGATTCTGATGTTTACCTATCCGCTCATTGGGAATTACGGGGTGCACCCTGATAATTTCCAGAGTAGTAAAGTTCATGCCCTCGGATGTGTGGTGCGGGAATTGTGCAAATCCCCGGCAGCCACGCCATCCCTGGGTGATTATTTTTCGGATAATGGTCTTCTGGGTATTTCCGGTATCGACACACGGAAACTGACCATTGCAACACGGTTAAACGGCACACTGGGTGCGGCACTGATTGTCGGGGACGACAATGGTGAATACGCCATCGAATGTGCACGAAACCAGCGGCCGCTCACAGAGATTGATCTCATTCCACAGGTCTCCTGCAGGGAGCCCTTCCGCATCGAAGGGGCCGGGAAGCGTATCGCAGTCCTGGATCTTGGCGTGAAGAGCAATATCCTTGCAAGCCTGAAGAGGCGCGGTGCTGACCTGTATGTCTTCCCCCATAACACCCGCCCTGATGTCATTGAGGCAATAAAACCCCAGGCCCTCTTTATCACAAACGGCCCCGGTGACCCGATGCGTGCTGTGGATGCAATAAAGACGATCCAATACTTTATCGGAAAGATCCCGATCTTTGGGATCTGTATGGGCAATCAGGTAACGGCCCTCGCACTCGGAGGGATGACCTACAAGATGAAGTTCGGACACCGCGGGTCAAACCAGCCGGTTCGTTACCGCGACGGCAGAATTTTCATCACAACCCAGAATCATGGGTTTGCGGTGGATGGCGATTCCCTTCCGGAAGGCTGTGAACTGCTGTTCTCCAATGTCAATGACGGGACCCTCGAGGGATTCTTCTGCGAAGATCTGGACCTGTTCACGGTCCAGTTCCACCCGGAGGCCCACGCAGGCCCCTATGATACCGAGGAACTGATATTTGATATGATGTACCGGAGGATTCCCTGATGCCGCTGAGACCAGAAATCAAGAAAGTGCTCCTGATAGGCTCGGGTCCGATTCAGATAGGACAGGCCGCAGAGTTTGACTTCTCCGGGTCGCAGGCATGCCGTGCACTCCGTGAGGAAGGAGTAGAGGTTGTGCTTGTCAACTCCAATCCCGCAACCATTCAGACCGACCCGGAGATGGCGGATGTCATCTATGTGGAGCCAATCCGCTCGGAGATCATTGCAAAGATCATCCAGAAGGAGAAGCCGGATGGCATTCTCTCCGGGATGGGCGGCCAGACCGGCCTCAATATGACGGCAGAACTGGCTGAGATGGGCGCTCTTGAGGGTGTGGAGATCCTCGGCACCCCACTGGAAGCCATCTACCGCGGTGAAGACCGGGAACAGTTCCGTGACCTGATGAACTGCATCGGTGAACCTGTCCCCCGGAGCATGATCCTCAGGGATATGTCCCAGCTGGATCAGGCGCTCGAGACTGTCGGTCTTCCCGCCATCATCCGACCTGCCTACACCCTTGGTGGTGCCGGCGGCGGTGTGGCCTACACGGCAGAAGACCTGAAACGGATTGTGGAGATGGGTCTGCAGCGCTCCCGTATCCACCAGGTGCTCATTGAAGAGAGTGTCATCGGCTGGAAGGAAATCGAGTTTGAGGTGATGCGCGACGCTGCTGATACCTGCATCATCATCTGTGGCATGGAGAATGTCGATGCGATGGGCATCCACACCGGCGAGAGTGTGGTCGTTGCACCTATCCTGACCCTGAGAGACGATGAGTTCCAGAAGCTGCGGACGGCATCCATAAAGATCATCCGGGCACTTGACGTGCAGGGCGGCTGTAATGTCCAGCTCGCGTACAAGGACGGTGACTACCGGGTTATCGAGGTCAACCCGCGTGTGTCACGGTCTTCAGCACTGGCATCCAAGGCGACCGGATACCCGATTGCCCGTGTGGCGGCAAAGGTTGCCATCGGCCTGAACTTAGACGAGATCACGAACACGGTCACCGGATGCACCCCCGCATCCTTTGAACCTGCGATTGACTATGTGGTTGTGAAGGTGCCGCGGTGGCCATTCGATAAATTCCCGAATGCAGACCGGACACTCACCACAGCGATGAAGTCAACCGGTGAAGTGATGGCCATCGGCCGTACGCTGGAAGAGGCGTTTAAAAAGGCGATGCGGTCTCTGGATACCGATATCCATTCCCATACCTCTGAATCGGAGATCCGTATGCTTCTTGCAAACCCGACCGATGAACGGTTCGGGTGCATCTTTGATGCGTTCAGGGTTGGATTCTCCGTCGCTGAAGTGGCGAACCTGACCTTTATCGCACCCTTTTTCCTGGAGAAGATGCGCAATATCGTGCTGATGGAGCAGACGCTTGCGGCAGGCAACCCCTCGAATGAAACCATCCGGGCAGCCCGCCGGGCCGGCTTCTCCTCAGAAGAGATTGCGACCCTCTCCGGCCTCTCCGAAGAGACGGTGGGGGATGTGGGCGGTATGCCTACCTATAAGATGGTCGATACCTGCGCCGCCGAGTTTCCGGCGACCACACCCTACTTCTACTCAACCTGGGAAGATGAGAACGAGATTGTCCCCGATGAAAAAGAGAAAGTCCTCATCCTCGGGTCCGGCCCCATCCGTATCGGGCAGGGTATTGAGTTTGACTACTGCACGGTGCATGCGGTGATGGCCCTCCGTGAGGAAGGCGTCGAGGTGCATATTGTCAACAACAACCCTGAGACCGTCTCGACTGACTATGACACCTCCGACCGGCTCTTCTTTGAGCCGATGACACTTGAGGATGTCACCAACATCCTGAAGTCCGACAATTATGCCGGTGTGATGGTCCAGTTCGGCGGCCAGAACTCTGTCAACCTTGCCCTGCCGCTGGAGCGGGCGGTGCAGTCCGGAAACCTGAAGACCAAAATATTCGGCACTGCCCCGGATGCGATGGACATGGCAGAGGACCGGGAGCGGTTCAGCGAGCTTTTGGAAGAACTCAGTATCCCGTCACCTGCGAATGGTTCTGCCTACTCCGAGGAGGAGGCCTTCGCCATCGCCCGGAAGATCGGATTTCCGCTTCTGGTGCGGCCGTCCTATGTGCTTGGCGGGCGTGCAATGGAGCTTGTCCACGATGAGATTGAGCTGCAGACCTATATCCGTGAGGCGGTGCGGGTCAGCCGGAAGCATCCGGTACTCCTCGACTCATTCCTCCAGAATGCAATCGAGATCGATGTGGACGCGGTCTGCGACGGGACAGATGTCCTTATCGGAGGCATCATGGAGCACATCGAAGAGGCCGGTGTGCACTCCGGTGACTCTGCCTGCGTGATTCCGCCCCAGTCTCTTACCGCGAACGTGATTGAGACGGTGCGGGAGCATACCCGAAATCTTGCCGTGGGCATTGGCGTGGTCGGGCTCATCAACATCCAGTTTGCGGTGAAAGATGAGGTGGTGTATATCCTTGAGGCCAATCCGCGGGCCAGCCGGACGGTTCCCTTTGTCTCGAAGGCAACCGGTCTGCCGCTTGCAAAGATTGCCGCAAAGGTGATGCTCGGCAAGAAACTGGCTGATATGGGGTATACCGAGCCGGTCATGTCCCATGTTGCCGTAAAAGAGGTGCTGCTGCCCTTCAACAAGCTCCCCGGTGTTGACATTGTTCTTGGCCCGGAGATGAAATCAACGGGTGAAGTGATGGGCATTGATTACGACTTCGGCCGTGCCTACTACAAGGCCTGCCTCTCAGCGGACAATGAACTGCCGCTGGAAGGCAACGTCTTCATCTCGGTCGGCACGGAAAACAAGGAGGGGATCCTCCCCGCAGCACAGAACCTGCACGAACTGGGCCTGAAGATCTTCGGAACCGAAGGGACGGTTGCATTCCTCGAGTCCCAGGGTATTCCTGCAAGCCTCGTGAGAAAGGTGCAGGAAGGCTCACCCAATGTCATTGATGTGATGCGCAGGGGAGAACTGCGGCTTATTATCAACGCACCCGCCGGAAAATACTCCCGGCAGGACCATGTCCGTATCATGAGGGCGGCGCTTGACTACAATATTCCGTATATCACCACTATTCAGGCGGCCAATGCGGCAGCCCAGGCAATCCGCAGCCTGAAGAAGGATTCAATCACGATTGAGCCTTTATCGCATTATCATCATGGCTAACCCCAAATCCCATTTGTCCTCCCCTTTTTTTGTCCATACTGCCACACCGTTTACCGCTGATTCTGCGTATACGCTTCTCTCCCCGGACGCTGCGTCGCAGTTCCGGGAGTTAATCTGGCAGTATTACCGGACGCATCGCAGGGAGATGGCATGGCGGGAGACGGCAGACCCCTATGCCATCTTCGTCTCAGAGGTGATGCTCCAGCAGACACAGGTGGCACGGGTCGCGACAAAATATCCGGAGTTCATGGCAGCATTCCCTGATTTTGCCGCACTTGCAGCAGCACCGCTTGAGGAGGTGCTGCGTGTCTGGCAGGGGATGGGATATAACCGAAGGGCAAAGATGCTGCGGGACGCCGCCCGGCAGGTGATGGACCGGTTTGGGGGCAGGCTCCCCGAGACGCCGGAGGAGCTTGTCACCCTTCCGGGCATCGGGCCCGCCACTGCCGCATCCATCGCCGCATTTGCGTATAATGCACCGGTCGTCTTTATCGAAACCAATATCCGGCGGGTCTTTATTCATTTCTTCTTCCCGGCAGAGGGGAAGGTGCATGACGACCAAATCCGGCCGCTTGTCAGGCAGACTCTTGACTGGATCAATCCCCGGGAATGGTATTATGCACTGATGGACTATGGCGCCATGCTGAAACAGGCGGTGGAAAATCCGAACCGAAGGAGCCATAGCTACACGGTGCAGGCCTCGTTTGTTGGTTCCGACCGGCAGATCCGGGGGCAAATCCTGCGTTATCTGCTGGATGAAGGTCCTTCATCGTCAGATGCGGTGATTACTGTCTGTGGGGATGATCCGGAACGCACACGAAAAATCATTCGGAAAATGGTGGGAGAATGCCTTCTTTCAGAGGAATCGGGGCGTTTGAGGATTGCATAGTGGATCTCTGATGTCACAGTCTTAAATAGTCGTATCACGAAGCCTCAGGTATATGATACGCTGAAGTATCAGGTGGTGAATGGAATGAAACTGTTTGATGCGTGGATGCCTGCTTTGAGGCATGCCCGGGTAATGATGATCCTGCTCATTGCCATCATAGGATGTGCGTCACTGGCAGGCAGTGCAGGGGCACAAACGCCTGCTGCAACGGAAGAATGGGTCTATTCCCAGCCGACAAATATGTATGACTGCGACATCTCCCCTGATGCCGCATATGTGGCAGGCGGGACCTACAACGGGAAAGTGTACCTCCTCACGATTGAAGGAGAGCATCTCTGGACGGCTGAAACCGACTCTCCTGTCTGGGGTGTGGCCGTTTCGCAGGGTGCCGAATATGTTGTTGCAGGAACGGATATCGGGGACCTCCTTGTCTATGACAATCAAGGGACGCTGCTCTGGTCCAAACGGTTCAAGGGCAAAATCAGTGATGTGGATATCTCAGCAGACGGGTCAGTGATCGCGGTGGGCTGTGCCGATGCAAAGGTCTACCGCTACACAAATACGGGTTCGGAGGACTGGTCATATAGTTTGAACTCGGCTGTTCTCTCCGTATCTGTCACCGCCGACGGCAGTCTGATCGGGGCCGGGACCAGAAATTTCCTGGTGACCGTGGTGGACAGTGCAGGCCAGAAGGTCTGGAACTACCAGATCAACGGACAGGTGTTTGGGCTTGACCTCTCTCCGGACGGGAGATACCTGATTGCAGCAGGCAATGATGCCTATGCCTATGTCTTTGATGATACGGGTAAAATCGTGACACAGATACGGCTCACATCTCAGGTCAATGCTGTCTCCGCCACATTGCAGGGGGTATACGTTGCATTGGGACGCGGGGACAGTATCACCGCCATCTATGACGCAGAGGGAAAGATGGTTACAGAGGTGTCCGCCTCTGCAACGGTAAACGGCGTCTCCCTTTCACCCTCTGGAGGTATCTTTGCGGTGGCCTCATCTGATGGCAAACTGTATCTCTATTCCCTCCCTATGCCGGGTGTTCCGGTCACCCCGGTGGAGACCGCTACTCCCTGTCCGACCCAGACCCCGGGAACAGACCCCGATGCAGAGGGAATCCTCTCATTATCATCAGCACCATCGGGTGCAGACGTCTACATCAATAATGCTGTAAAAGGCATCACACCGGTGACATTGCCGATGAAGGCGGGGCAGTATCAGGTTCTGATACGTCTAAATGGCTATAATGACTGGACGACGACGATAAACCTGCTTCCGGGCGATACAGTAAATGTGGTCGCACAGATGAACGCCGCGACTCCTGTCTCCACTCCGGTCCCTGCAGGATTCCTGCCGGTTCTTGCCGGACTGGTTCTCGCAGCCGTTCTCCTTCTGCGCCGGCCGGATGAATAATCCTATGGATTATTGCTGAATCCGGCTTTCACTCTTTTTTTATCTTTTTTTCGAGCGAAGAGAAACATTTCCGGACTGTACCATAATACTAAGTGGCAGACACGGCAGTGGAAAAAAAGAGGTTCCGGGGCTGGAAACTCAGCTGTTCTTCAGCAGATTTCCGAGATACGGGATGAAGTCATTCTTGCGTGACATCACTCCCTTCATCGTGACCGGGCCGTCTGCAAGCTCCAGACTCTCGAGAACGGCAGCAGGGGCTGATGTGAAGATTATACTTCCGTCTTCAAATACACTGGTAAAAAGCGCCACGAAAATGTCCAGATTCTGCGCGGACCGGATGATATCTGCCTCTTTGCGGATCTCTGTTCTGTGTGTCTCTGCAAATTCATAGGTCGGCACCATCACCTGGGAGATGGCAATGGATTTGCCGAAGAGCTCATACGCCTTCATGTCGGCTGTCAGCAGGTCACGCAGCGAGGCATCACCGAAGTCCATCCCTTTGCGAATAAGTTCGGTGCCGTACTCCTCAACATCGGTATTGGTCAGCTCTGCAAGGTATCTGACTGCCGTACGGTCCTGTTCGGTGGTTGTTGAGAGGCGCAGAACAAGGGTGTCCGAGAGGATGCCTGAGAGGAGAATGCCTGCTGTCCGGGGGTCGGGGTCAGTGCCCGATTCCATGTATTTCCCGGCGATTATGGTGCATGTCGAGCCGACCGGATCATTGAAGAACCGTATCGGCCTGAGGGTGGTGATGGCGCCTATCCGGTGATGATCGATGATTTCAAGAATCTCTGCCGTTTCGACACCGTCAACAGCCTGTGCATACTCATTGTGGTCGAGGAGAATCAGCTGTTTTGCCACCTCCTGCAGGAAGGTGTTTCGTGAGAGCATACCGAGATAGCGGTTGTCCTCACCCACGATACAGGCAGTACGATACCGCGATTCTGACACCAGATGTTTGGCGTACTCGATGGTCGTGTCCCGTGTGATCACCGGGCAGTCGGTGGCCATGATATTTCGGGCGGGGAGTGAGAGGTTGATCATCTTTCCGACACCAAAGGCATCGAGGCTTGTCGAAAGGACGGCAACCCCCCGTTCTCTTGCATCGCGGATGACCCTTTCGCCCACTGGTGCGTTGTCAGCAACGATGAGGGCAGCGATGCCTGCTCCGATAAGTGCAAGCTGGACGGGTTCGTTGTCACCCACAATTGCCATGTCATTTTTTGTCAGCCGCGAGAGGGTGACGTGGAGGGCATCGATTGCGGTGTATACCTTCCCCTCGATGAGGTCGTCCGAGGGGACAACGATGGTGCCGTTTAGGATTCTGCTGAGATTCTCCAGTGTTATCGGGGCAAATGAGAGCTGTTCTATCTTCTGGCGGGTGACATAGGTGCGCGCCAGACCATACTCACTGAGAATACCCAGGAACCGGCCCTCATCATCGGTGAGCGGATAGTTACGGACATCATGGGTGGTCATAAGGTCTGCGATATCGATGGTAGGGAGATCAGCAGGGGCACTCATGGTATAGGTAAACGGCATATCAGAGACACTCGGGACGACGCTCTCGACGTACTCGGGGGCGTCGCAGCCGAATGTCTTCAGCGCAAAGGCAGTCTCCGGATTGACCGGCCCGCAGCGCGCCGCAATATACTTTCCGGGTTCTTTTCTGTTCAGGTATGCCGCATACGCAAGAGCGCTGCATATACTGTCTGTATCTGGTTTCTTGTGCCCGATGATGTAAACCTGGTTCATGCCCGTCTCCCTGAAATGGTTGATTGCATGTAATTTAACCGGGAGACAGATATGTATTATGTGGGTGGCGCCGGGGGCAGAATTAGGTATTCAGATTCCTCCGGTTTAAATACAAGTCTTTTATTAGTATGAGTGCAAAAATCCGGAGTATACCGTGTGAGGTGTGAGATGGAGATCATCAAGATTCCGCAGATGAAAAAAGAGGAATATGACGAACTTATTCGTGAGGGATATGTCTCAAGAATTGCTTTTCAGGGAGAGAAATACCCCTATATTGCACCGTTTATGTACGTGTTTGACGGGAGTTTTCTTTATTTCCTCTCAACGAAATACGGCAGAAAAAACGATCTTTTCAGAAAGAGCCCGTATGTTTCGGTTGAGGTGGAACGCTACTCTGCAGATATGTCCTGTTATACCTTTGTAACCATGCAGGGACGCCTTGTGCAGGAAGAGGACGCCATCACGAAAAAGAAAGTGCGGAAGATGTTTTTAGACCTCATTCGTGAGCATCAGCTCTCCCATAATATCCTTGCGGCACTGGGTCACGATCCATCAGATCCGATTGAGTCAATTCTGGAAGAAGAGCGCTCAAATATCTGGAAACTCACGGGTGTGGCGGATATTGTGGCGCTGAAAAATCTCTAGTACTCATATGTTCCATAATATCTTTTCTTTTTAACAATCTTTATATGAGGATTTGGTTAATCTAATTCTGGTTAACATGGATGCAAAAAAAATTGTATTGGTTTTACTTGTTCTTCTCAGTGTAACCTTTGTGTGTGGGTGCACGGGAACAGATTCCGGCACTGAGACAGCAACTCCCACTCCGGCAGCCACCGCTGCACCGGAAGGGACGTCACCTGTGGCAAACCCCGAACTGCTCAGGATTGCAACAACAACAAGCCTGGACAACACCGGCCTTCTTGAAGCCCTGAAAGAGCGGTTTGAAAAAGACCACGACGTTACCCTGCAGATCATTGCAGCCGGTACCGGCAAGGCACTTGAGTACGGACAGCGCGGAGATGTTGATGTCCTGATGGTTCATGACCGTGCCCGCGAAAACACGTTCATGGATGACGGATATGGTATCAACCGCCGTGGCATCGCCTACAATTACTTCATTATTGTAGGACCCGGGTCAGACCCCGCAGGCATTACCGGCATGACAGCAGAGGATGCACTGTCAACCATTTACGAGACTGCACAGACCAACCCGGAGGTCGTCTTCATCTCACGCGGTGACAACTCAGGCACCCACTCCAAGGAAAAGTCCCTCTGGGCCCTTGCAGGGTATAATTATACCGCAGATGTTGAAGGCTCCGGCGACTGGTATGTCGAAGGCGGCCAGGGAATGGGTGCAACCCTTACTCATGCAAATGAGAAGCTGGCATACACTCTCTCCGACTCCGGAACCTACCTCTCCTACCAGACCGACCTTGACCTCGTGCCTCTTGTCGACAAAGGAGATTCCCTCCTGAATGTCTACAGTGCAATGATGATCAACCCGGAGAAGTATGACTATGTGAACAGCGAGATGGCACGTACATGGATCAACTACCTGATCACCCCGGAGACACAGGAGTTCATCGGCACCTTTGGTGTTGACATCTACGGCCAGCCGCTCTTCTTTGAATCACGTGGAAACTGGGAAGTCATGGGCATCACCCAGGCTGAAGCAGAGGATCCCATCCCTGCCTAACCTTTTTTCGAATTCTTTAACTTCTTGTACGCATGAATGAAACAGCAGGTGCGTATTCTTGAGTGAGATTATTGATGGATTTTTTACGGCGGTCACTCTCATTGTGACCCTGAATCCTGAAGTTTATGAGATTGCATTCAGGAGCATATACATCACCTTTTCAGCGACACTGATTGCATCTGCCATATCAATACCTATTGCGCTGTATCTTGCATTTCATGACTTCAGGGGGAAAACGAGCCTTGTTAATCTCGTTCATACGCTCTATGCCCTGCCGACGGTCCTCATCGGGCTGCTGGTATTTCTCATGCTCTCCCGCCAGGGTCCTCTGGGATTTCTGGGTCTGCTCTTTACCCCCGGCGGCATGATCATCGGGCAGGTCATTCTCGTCATCCCGATTCTTGTGGGGCTGACTTACTCTGCTGTGACATCCCTTGACCCGATTGTAAAAGACACCATCATATCGCTGGGTGCGGATTATCTTCAGTTTCTGGTCTCGATTCTCCGTGAAGTCCGGTTTGTGATATATGCAGCGATTGCAATGGCGTTTGGGCGGGCCATCTCGGAAGTCGGTGCGGCAATCATGATTGGTGGGAATATCAAGGGGTTTACCCGCATTCTCACGACCGCCATATCCCTCGAAACCTCGATGGGAAATATTGAACTTTCCATGGCACTGGGCATCATTCTGCTCTTTATCGCCCTGATTGTGAACTTTGTCATGACATCCATCCGGAGGGGGAACTGACCAATGATTACTATTGAGGACCTGAAGAAGGATTTCGGCGCTACTCAGGTACTGCGGGGCGTTGAGCTCGAGGTATCCGAGGGGGAAATCTATGTCATCATCGGCCCCTCCGGGCAGGGCAAATCAACCCTCCTGCGGATTATCGACATGCTTGAAGTGCCGACATCCGGGGATGTAACAATCAGGGATGAGTCGCTCTATTCTCATGGCGACTCCCGTCACCAGGAGATACGGAAAAAAATCGGCATGGTCTTTCAGAACCCGGCCATATTCCAGGGGACGGTCTTTGAGAATGTGGCATACGGGCTCCGGTTCCGGAAAATATCCTCCGGGGATCTGCACGAGCGGGTGTCACAGACCCTTCGGGAGGTGGGGCTTGAGGGCTACGAAAAGCGGGTTGCCCGCAGCCTCTCCGGCGGGGAGAAACAGCGTGTTGCCTTTGCCCGTACGATGGTGACCCGGCCCGAAATCATTCTTCTTGACGAACCGACGTCCAATATTGATCCTGTCACCACGGAAAAAATTGAGGAGATAATCCGCTATACCCGTGACACCTACAACACGACGATCATCATGAACACTCACGATATGGTGCAGGGCCAGCGGATGGGGGACCGTATCGGGGTGATGATGAACGGACGAATTGTGCAGTCGGGGACTCCTAAGGAAATTTTCACCCTTCCGGTGAGTGGCGATGTCGCCCGGTTTGTCGGGTTTGACAATGTCTTTGAGGGTGAGATTGAAAGGAATGACGCCGGGACTGCGGTGATACGGTCCGGTACCACAGAGGTCTATGGAGAGACTCCACTGCCTGAGGGTGCACTGGTCACCTGGTGTATCCGCACCGAGGACATGCACCTGCACATGAAGGAACGGTTTGCGGGGCATACGGACAGGATACGAAACCATCTTCATGGCACGGTCACCGGAATCACCCTTGTCGGTCCGAAGCATCATGTGATGGTCGACTGCGGCATTCCGCTGGAGCTGGTCGTCGGCTGGCGGTTTGCCGAGCGGGTGAAGGTGAAGCCGGGTGATCCTGTCCGGGTCTCGTTTCACCCGGAAGCCGTTCATGTGATGGCTCGCTGATACCGGCAACGGGAGCGCTTATTGTCCCTCCCGCAGAATCTTTTTTGTATGACCGCGATTCAGCCTGCAGAGACCCTCCGGCAGATTCTTCGCCGCATAGACGGGAAGGGCTACGGGCACTATGGTGATATCAGGGGGCAATACCGGTTCGATACGTTTCTCCTCAGTATCGACCATGTCCAGAAAGACCCGTTTGCCTCACCTTCACGGGTGCGGGTTCTGGTTGACCCTGAAGCGGCCGGGTTTGCCCGCGATCTGTGGCATACCACCCCGCGCCGCCGGGGGCTCTGCGATTATCTCACCCGCGCCTTCTGTGCGGCGGCAGAAAGACGCAGGGGGATGTCTGGCAGCGGGAAGAGTGGCCTTATCGCAATGGATAAGCCGGGGCAGGAGATCCTGGAACGGACCTCAGTCTGTATTGATGATTCCGGGATAGAAGGGCGCTGTGTTGTGGGTCTGCCTGCCTATGGGCGCAGGATTGCCGGGCGGGAGGCTGAAGAGATCTTCTTTGAGCGTCTGCCGGCGATAGTCGCGGCGTCTCTGTCTGCTCGTGCGCATGATTTATCTCAGCTGTATCATCATGTCGGGGTTGCAGAGGATGCTGATGTGCTCCGTGGTGCACTGAGAGAGCGGGGTCTTGTCGCATTTGTTGCCGATGGTGCCGTGCTGCCGCGGCAGAGCGGGGCCTCTGACCGGCCGATGAAGGGCGCAGATGTGGTGCCGTTTGCAGCACCCTCTGCCCTCCGTGTGGAGATGGATGTGCCGAATGCGGGAGCACTGACCGGGATGGGCATTCCTGCCGGTGTGACTCTTATCGTCGGGGGCGGATACCACGGCAAGTCCACCCTGCTTGCCGCCCTTACGGCCGGGGTGTATACCCACATCCCCGGTGACGGGCGTGAGTATGTGGTGAGCGACCCGGCGGCAGTGAAGATTCGCGCCGAAGACGGCAGGCGGGTGGAGGCGGTGGATATCTCGCCTTTCATCACCGGTATTCCCGGCGGAAGAGATACGCGTTCCTTCTCTTCAGCGGACGCAAGCGGGAGCACGTCGCAGGCGGCCAATATCATGGAGGCGCTCGAAGCCGGCGCCCGCCTCTTCTGTATCGATGAGGATACCAGCGCCACGAACTTCATGATCCGCGACCGGAGGATGCAGGCATTAATCGCAAAGGAGCATGAGCCCATCACCCCCTATATCGACCGGGTGCGTGAGCTCTTCACGGAATGTGGTGTCTCCTCGGCGATTGTCATCGGCGGGTCGGGGGACTACCTCGATGTGGCGGATACGGTCATCTGTATGGATGCCTACCGCCCGTATCTGGTCACGGACAAGGCACGGGAAGTCGCGGCAGCATACCCGACCGGCCGGGCCTGCGAGACCGATCAGCCGTTTCCGCGTTGGCAGGAGCGGATCCCTGACGCCCGTTCGTTCTCGCCTGCCAAAGGAAAGCGGGCTGTGCGGATTCAGGCACGCGGCAAAGGGATGATTTCCTTCGGGACGACTGATATTGACTGCACCCTCGTTGAACAGATCGTGTCAGAGAGCCAGACCCGTGCCATCGGGGACGCCATCTGGTATGCGGTCCGGTATATGAACGGGTCAGCCACTGCAGCAGAGGTGGCGGCGCGGGTGATGCAGGATATCGAAGAGCAGGGGCTTGATGTGCTCTCCTCACGAAAACGGGGGGATTATGCAGCATTCCGTTCGCTGGAGCTCCTGATGGCAGTCAACCGCATGCGCACGCTGCGTGCCGTGCAGGGCGGGCGGTAGGATGTGGGAGGAGAAGGGGGCAGCACTGCTGGTGGTGAAAATGTCCCGGTTTTACGCCCATCTCTATGCGGTCTCATCTGTTGAGGATGTGCAGGAGGTTCGTGAGCAGCACCGGAAGGTCTACCGCAAGGCTGCTCACCACTGTTATGCCGCCCGGTTAACGTCTCCCTCGGGTTGTCAGGAACTCTTCGGGAGTGACGGTGAGGTAGGGCGGCCGGGGCAGGTGCTGTTGCAGATGCTGCAGCGGGAGGAGTTTTCGTCCCATCTCATCGTTGTCTCCCGCATCTTCGGCGGCATCAAACTCGGGCCGGGGAATGTCTCGCGGGCATTCCGGGATGCGGCAGCAGAGGCGGTGGCGGAGGCCGTGAGGGGATAGGCGGGCACCTCTCTTTTGTGGAGTGTGAATGAATCAGGGTTTTTCTGAGAAGACTCAGGGATTTTTGAACGGAAATCTGATCATCCGGCTGACGTTCTGCATTTTGGACCGGTGATACCAATCACTGCTGAAGACGATTTTCGAAACCATCCCCATTCTGTTCTCCACCCTTTCGGCAGATATTTCATCTGAAAAAAAGAATCTCATTTTATGGCTCCCCGATTCCCTGATCATCTGCCCGGATCTCTTGTGGTATGTATTATCCTCTCATTATTCGTTGTTTTTTCGGGATGCACGGCTCAGTCCGGAAAAGCATCAGGAGCGTCTTCATCTGCATCTCCTCAGGTGCAGGAGGGTACCGTCACCGTTACCGGCGGTAAGGTATGGTACCGGATTGCAGGAGCAGACCGGCCCGGTATTCCGTTAATTGTTGTCCACGGAGGTCCCGGAGCACCGCACGATTATCTGGAGCCTCTTGAAGCGCTGGCAAATGAGCGGCCGGTGATATTCTATGACCAGCTTGGCTGCGGAAATTCACCGTGTCCTGATGATCCCTCCCTCTGGACAATCGGGCGGTTCGTTGATGAACTCGAGCAGGTGCGGGCAGCGCTGTCTCCCGGAGAGGTTCATATTCTCGGGCAGTCGTGGGGAACGACGCTTGTTTCTGAATATATGATTACAAGAAAACCTGCCGGGGTCACAAGCCTCATCTTTTCAGCGCCCTGCCTCTCTGTTAAACGGTGGGAAGCAGATCAGCGGCAGTATCTTACAGAACTGCCGGAAAAAGAGAGAACCACCATCCTCGCATGCGAAGAGACCGGAAATTTCAGTTCACCGGAATATCAGGATGCAATGATGACGTACTATCTCCTGCATCTCTGCCGTCTTGAGGAATGGCCCGACTCCATGAACCGGACGTTTGAAAAGATGGGTGTCGGCGTCTATACGTATATGTGGGGCCCGAGTGAGTTCACGATGGCGGGGACACTGAAGGACTTTGACCAGAGTCCGAATCTTCATGAAATCTCTGTGCCTGTGCTCTTTACCTGCGGGCGATATGATGAGGCAACACCGGAGTCGACTGCCTATTATCTGAGCATGCTGCCCGGCTCGGAACTGATAATATTCGAGGATGCCTCGCATATGCACCATATTGAGAAGACGGATGAATATCTCTCTGTTGTCCGTGAATTCCTCAGGCGCTCGGAAGATCATCTGAGCAATGAGTGATCGTTGTTGACAGGAGATGGGTTTCGTCTGATGACAATCTTTCCCCATAGTGTCGGAAATCTGTCAGAACGGAAGGTGCATGAAAACCGAAAACTCCTCTCCACATTTGGCGTGTGAATATCGCGGTCATTGTGAAACAAATAATATCGCTCTCACTGCATGGAACAGGCGGTCACCACTGTTTCATGTGGTTGATTTGTATCCTGAATGAAAAGGCAGGGGAGGGGGTGCCCCCTCCCTGCCAGACTCTCCCATCATGTGATGGGCCGCAGGGGAATGGGCTGGCGCCCCTTTTCTCCAATATAGTGCTGAAAATGGAATTGATGTAAAATTACGGGTTTTCATGAAGAACTCTGAATAACATATGATCCCTTCGGTTCGATGATCCCGTAGATGGTGCGTTCATTCCGGTGCAGATTTTTCAACCCACACGGAATCGCGACTCCCCCCCAAAAGAGGGGATCATTCCTCACTGAGCATCGTCTGCGCACTCTCGATCATCGAGGCTGCGGCCTTCAGTTTTGTCCGGGATTTTGTATAATCCCCTGCATCACATGCCTCTTCCGCCTCCAGGTAGAGTTTCTCCGCACGTTCTGCCCTGCTCCTTGCCTTCCCGACATTCCGCCCCTCTTCTTCGAGGATGTCCACCTCTTCCTGCAGGGCAAGGAGATCTCCGTAGGCATCCTCAAGGGATGTCCTCATCTCCTCTTCCTTCTCCTGCTCCTGAGCCTTTCTCTCACGGCTGCGTTCACGGAGCGCCTCTTTTGCCTCCTCCTGCCCCTCTATGATATACTGGAGTTCATCCTCCACCTCTTTGACCTTCTCTGCAAGAAGGGCGGCGAATGCAGTCCTGTCCTGACGGGAGTCCTCATATCCATAATATGCCTCATATGCCCCGCCGGCGGCCGCACCCCCGAGGGCGCCGCTGACGGCATCACCGATGCCTTCCCCGTCGCGGTTAAGGACGCTGCCGAGGATGCCACCGAGGCCCGCTCCGGCAATGGCGCCCATCATCCCCCGTTTTACCTCACGCTTCTCACGGGTGACGGTGTAGGTGACTTTGACATTTTCTCCGTCGACCCTGACCTCAAGCATGCCTTCCTCCCCCGTCCGGCGGACACCCATCCGTGCCGATTCCTCCTGGCGTGACTCACTGGTTACCTCTGTTCCCTCGAGAGCAAGATGGGACATCAGGCGCTCGAGAAAGTCCTCATAATACCCGGACACACCCTGACCATAGTAAATGAACGGCATAGTCTTCATATGAGCCTTGGCGGAAAATAATAATAATTCTGCCGGTTGTGGGGAATGTTTCATCCGAAAGTGTCTGGAATAGGATTTTACCGATATTAGAGGTGAATACCGGTATTCATCTGATATTTCAGGTAATTTTTGTGATTTTCTCTTCTTCGGAACGACTGCATGAGAACGGGTGAAATAATAGGGGGACTGGTTGTGTACCCGTTTAATTCAGCGAAGAGCATTTTTCTCTGAATTCAGCTCCTCTTCCCGCCGCACGGCAGCACCTGCAGCCCGGAAGGCATCTTCGAGCTCCTCAAAGTTCGGGATGCCGGCCTCCCGGAGGACTCGCACGCCTGCTGTCATGCTCTCCCCCCCAAGCAGGCATCCGACGACCATCTTGTCGGTGTGGCGGGAGAACCGTGCCATCTCGGTTGCAAGGTGGACGGGGTCGATGATTGCGGTCGGCACCGATATCACAAAAGCGATGTCCCATTCATCCTGATGGCGGATGAGGGCGTCGAATGAGAGCGCGAAGCGGTGAACTCCGGCGTCCCCGACCATATCAACGGGGTTCTGTCGGCTCCATCCTTCCGGCATGAAGGAGTTCATCTCTGCGAGCAGGGTGTCTGAGAGGGGAACCATCCGGATGCCATGCTGCTCTGCATAATCCGATGCGAGAACGCAGAATCCGCCGGCACTGGAGATGACCACTCCCCGTTTTCCTTTCGGATACCCTTCTGAACCAAGGAGCATCGCGAGGCTGAAGGCATTCGAGAGGTTCTGTGCGGTGATAATGCCTGCCTGCCGGAAGGCGGCTTCGTAGACCGCATAACTCCCCGCAAGGGAGCCGGTGTGGGAGGCCGCCGCCTTCTGGCCCACGGCAGACCGGCCCGCCTTGATGGCGATGACCGGTTTTTTTGAGGTAACCTTCGCTGCCTCTTCAAAGAAACGCCTGCCGTCGCGGATCTCTTCGATGTAGAGGACGATGGTGCGGGTGTAGTCGTCTGCTGCCGCAAGCCGGATGTAGTCGACGAAGTCGATATTGGTCTGGTTGCCGACCGAGTATACGGCCGAAAACCCGATGTCACGCGACAGGCTCCAGTCAACAAGGGTCGTGATAATTGCGCCGCTCTGTGAGATGAATGCAGTATGGCCGGTTTTGGGTGATTTTGGGTCAAAGGTGGCATTCAGGGAGAGGCGGGGCACCTGCAGGCCGAGGCAGTTGGGGCCGGTATAGCGGATGCCGTATTCCTGTGCAATCGCCTCGACCTCCTGTTCGAGGATGGCCCCCTCTGTTCCTGCCTCCCGGAAGCCGGAGGTGATGATCACGGCAAGCGGGATGCCGCGAATGCCTGCCTCACGCATCACCTGCGGGACGATGGTGTTGGGGACGGTGATGATGACTGCGTCCGGCCGTTCGGGAACGTCTGCAAGCGTGTGGTAGACGGTCTTGCCGAAGATTTCGCCGCCTTTCGGATTCACCGGGTAGACGGTGCCGTGGAATGAGAGCAGGTTCCTGAGGACCGCGTAGCCTATTTTCTCAGGGTTTGCCGAGGCGCCGACCAGCGCGATACGTGAGACCCGAAAGAGATCATCCGGGAGCGGGGGGTGGGATGCGGTCTGAGTGGGGGCGGGCGGCCGGATGAGGACCCGGGCGTCCACCGCACAGAGGCCGTCTTCGGTGAGAATAAGGGGGTTGATGTCAAGTTCTGCCACCTCCGGACGGCTGATGAGGAGGGTCGATGCCTTTTGGATAACATCGTTGAGCGCCGCCTCATCAAGGGGGGCGGTGCCGCGGTAGCCTGCAATCTGCGGGTAGTGGCGGATGGAGTGGATCATCCCTGCCGCCTCCTCCTGTGAGACGGGCGCGACCCGCATGGTGATGTCGTGCTCCAGTTCGACGAGGGTGCCCCCGGTGCCGAAGGTTATGACCGGTCCGAATGCCGGGTCTCGTTTCCCGCCGATATAGAGTTCGAGGCCCGCCGGTGCCTGCTCTTCAATGACAAAACCGGTGATTGATGCATCCGGTGCCCGTTCGCGGATATTTGTCCGGATGCCGGCAATCGCTGCGGTCAGCTCTTCAGCGGTATTGATATTCGTCTGCACCCCGCCGGCATCTGACTTGTGCGTGATGGCGGGGGAGATGACCTTCGCCACACAGGGATAGCCGACGCTCTCTGCTGCCGCGACTGCCTCTTCTGCGGAACAGACGACCGCGTACCGGGGAACGGGAATGCCGTACTCTCTCAGAAGTGCATAGCTCTCAGTCTCGCTCAGGAAGCGGGGGGCCTCAGTCATACTATGAGGATGGAGCCACAGGCGTGATATCTGTTGCGGCCGGGATTTCCCGGGTGAGAATGGGTGCGGTACGGCCCGTTGCCTCTCCTGCGTTGATGAGGGCGAGCACTTCTGTCAGGGGAACGGGGCGGTAACCGGTGACATCGGTTGAGATGTTGACGGTTTTGGTGGTGAAACTGATGAAAGGATATTTCCCGAGGCGGGCGTTGTGCGTGTGGCCGTGTATCACCCAGCCCCGGTATCCGGCAGGGGCATGTTTCGGGTTGTGGATCACGAGAAACTCCCTGCCGTCTGCAGTGAACGTGTGGGACGGACCGGTGCCTTCGAGGCAGGTGTCATGGTTTCCCTCTATCCAGGTGACGCTGCCGTTGAGCCGTGACCGGTATCCCGCTGTCGTCTCCCGGTCTGCCTTGTAGGTGAAGTCGCCTGCGAAGATGACCCGGTCGTTCGGGCTGACGGTATGGTTCCAGTTGGCGGTGAGGATGCGGTCCATCGCAGCGGTGTCGTCCGGGAGGAACGGCCGGCAGTAATAGCTGATGGCATTCCTGTGCCCGAGGTGGAGGTCTGCTGTCAGGAAGGTCTCCGGTGCTGCGGAGTGGCAGGTTTCGGTGCATTCATAGCCACGGGCTATCCGGTACGCGGTGTGGGACTGCCTGAGAACCCCTTCTGAGGCGGCCTCTTCCGGACTGAGACGGCGGCCGAGCGGGAGGTCATATATCTCTCCCTCAGGGAGAGCGATACGGGTTGCATCGGTGGTGAGGAGAAGCGGGCGGCAGCGGTGTTTTTTCTGTGCCGGCCGTCTGTCGAAGACTGCTGCGAGAGCCCCTGCAATGAGGGATTCGGATTGTGTGAGGGGAAGGCCGTGCCGGTGCATTCTCCGAAGGGTGGTGAAATATCCTTCGGGTGGGGTGACGGGAAGGTGCACCGGGGTCTGTGGTATGGGCGGAGAAGACGGAGTGCCTGTGGCCGGGTGATATGCTGTTTCGGCGTTTATCCCGAAGACGAACCGGCAGCCCCGGCGGGTGCGGTGCCATCCGGTGATGGTGAAAGGGAGGTACCGGGTGTCCGTCCGGTGTGCTGTGGGGTCACCGGTGAGAGAGGGGTGCAGGGGTATCCGTGTGGCGGGGGTGATGTCCGGGATGCCCAGCGTTGCACCGAATTCACGGGCCGCGTCCGTGAGTTTCCACTCGGCAAAGAGCGGGCAGACAATGGCGTGTTCTGGGGATTTTTGGTGCATGGGATCGGGTGTTACTGAATGTAACTATTGATGTATGTGTCTATGTAACATTATGTTACTATTCTGTCTGTGTTCCTTTACGGCTAATGGTGGCCTATTTCAGGGTTTTTCCATACCGGCCTGAGCCGATATCCTCCGTTAATACCTGCCGAACGACTCCAGCTCTTCACGGATGGCTATACGGACCGCCTCGATATCGAACCGGTTCCGTTTGGACTGTTTCAGGCGTGTCTCCATCGCACGGATGCCCTCTGATATGGTGGGGCCGTAGGAGAGGGCGATATCGATGGCGTCCTCTTGGATACGGACTACTCTGGACATGGTAAGAACCATATTTGATTTCTTCCGGATTAAAGGGGCGGTTCTTCACCGTGTGGGGGTGTTTCGGCACCTATTCTAAGGATGAATGATATAGAAATTTTATATGCGGTATGTTGTCACCGGCGGGGCCGGCTTTATTGGCTCCCATCTGGCAGAGGCGCTGGCACAGGAAGGCCATACAGTTGTGATTGTGGATGACTTCTCCACCGGGAAGCAGGAGAATCTCCGGTGGGCAAAGGACCTTGATCAGGTGACGGTCTGTGACGGCAGCATCACGGATCTCTCCTTTGTGCGGCAGGCATGTGCCGGTGCAGATGGTGTCTTTCACGAGGCAGCCATCGCTTCGGTGCCGAAGTCGGTGGCCGATCCGGTAGGGTCAAATGCGGTCAATGTGGACGGCACCCTGAATGTGCTTGTTGCCGCACGGGATGCGGGCGTCCGGAAGGTGGTGCTCGCCTCGTCTGCCGCAAATTATGGTGACAACCCGAATCTCCCCCTGAAAGAAACAGAACCGCCCCGGCCGCAGTCCCCGTATGCAGCACAGAAGCTGATGGACGAATATTATGCATGCCTCTTCACTGATCTCTACGGGCTGGAGACGGCCTGTCTGCGTTACTTCAATGTCTACGGTCCGCGGCAGGATCCCTCATCGCCGTATTCCGGCGTGATATCAATCTTTATTAACCGTATCGGTGCCGGAGAGCCCATCACAATCTATGGCGACGGAACGCAGACGCGGGACTTCATCTATGTGGGTGATGTGGTCCGGGCGAATATGCGGGTGATGGCATTTGAGTATTGCGGTATCCTGAATGTTGCCGGGGGGCAGGAGACATCCCTGAACGAACTTGCGGCAGTGATTATGGAGTCCACAGGGAACTCCTGTGATATTACGTATGACGCGCCACGGGAGGGGGACATCCACCGCTCCCTTGCGGATACGGCAAGGCTTGAGGCGACCATCGGGAAGATTGCTGCATGCAGCCTCAGAGACGGCCTTTCAGAAACGATTGCGTGGTCCCGCGGCACCGCAGAATGAGCCGTCTGCCCTGAAAACGGCCCCCGTTTTTCTGCTCTTCTGATAAATCAAACCCTCTCGGGTGAAAGCGACCGGTTATGCGAACGCAATGCATCGGTCGGATCGTCTGTGCAGGGTATGCCCCCCGATAATCATCTGTTATTTATATCATCATCAGATACTTGTATACAAAATACCGGGTGTTGACTGACATGGTGGTGGTATCATAATATACGGAAAAAATGTGGTCGGAAAAAATGTCGTAATCGCAGACGGGGTCGTGCTTGGCTTTCCGTCACGTGAGTATTTGGGGAAAGAGGAGTTTCCGGGGACGACCATCGGTGCGAACGGGGTTATCCGGTCGGGGACGATTCTGTATGCCGATGTGGTGGTCGGGAACAACTTCTCAACCGGACACAACGTGATGATCCGGGAGAAGACAACCATTGGTG
Source organism: Methanogenium sp. S4BF (assembly GCF_029633965.1). Taxonomy (NCBI): domain Archaea; kingdom Methanobacteriati; phylum Methanobacteriota; class Methanomicrobia; order Methanomicrobiales; family Methanomicrobiaceae; genus Methanogenium; species Methanogenium sp. S4BF. The sequence goes on from NZ_CP091277.1 coordinate 473,417, forward strand.
ATGGCGTCTCCGTCGGGACGAACACCATCATCGAGGGAAATACCATTATCGGGAACAATGTGAGTCTCCAGAGCCTTGTCTACATCCCGACCGGGGTCGTCATCGAAGATGACGTCTTTATCGGCCCGAATGCGGTGCTCACCAATGACCCTTACCCGCCGCATGGCGGGGATAACCTGAAGGGGCCGGTGATTCGGAAAGGTGCCTCCATCGGTGCGAACGCCACGATTCTTCCGGGTGTCGTGATCGGCGAGGGAGCCCTTGTCGCAGCGGGTGCGGTAGTGACGCACGATGTGCCGCCCCGGATGCTTGCCGTCGGGACACCGGCACGGCTGCGTGACCTGCCCGCGGGGGCCCGGCAATGATTCCGGTCGCAAAACCCGCAGTGGGTGAGGATGAGATCGAGGCCGTTGCCGCGGTGATGCGCACCGGCATGCTTGCGACGGGGCCTGAGGTGGCGCTGTTTGAAGAGGAGTTTGCCGGATACTGCGGGGTGGATTCTGCGGTCGGCATGAACTCCGGGACGGCGGCACTGCATGCGGTCCTGCTGGCCCTTGGCATCGGGCCCGGCGATGAGGTTATTGTCCCTGCCTTCACCTTCATTGCAACTGCGACGAGTGTGAGCATGTGCGGAGCAAAACCGGTGATGGCCGACGTGGACGAAGACTGCTACACCATCGACCCCGAAGAGGTCACCGAGCACCTGAATGCAAAGACAAAGGCGGTAATCGGTGTTCATCTCTTTGGCCAGCCGTTTGCGGTGGAACCGGTTGCTGAGATCTGTGCAGATGCCGGTGTCCACCTGGTGGAGGACTGCGCCCAGGCGCACGGAGCGATGTATAAGGGAAAGAAGGTCGGCGGGTTCGGTGCTGCCGGGTGCTTCTCGTTCTACCCGACCAAGAATATGACGACCGGAGAAGGCGGGCTGGTGACCACGAATGACATTGCTCTTGCAGACCGGTGCCGGAGGATTGCAAACCACGGCCAGAGTGACAAGTACCTTCACACCGAACTGGGCTATAACTACCGGATGACCTCCATCGGTGCTGCCATCGGCCGGGTGCAGCTCAGAAAGCTGGATGCAATGAACCGTAAAAGGCAGGCGAACGCCGCGTATTATACGAAGCATCTGGATGCGTTCGGGCTGAAGACGCCTGTCATCCGCACCGGGTGCACGCATGTCTTCCATCAGTATGTAACCGAGGTGACAGATGCCTTCCCCACCGATCGTGAGACGCTGATGGCCTTCCTGCGGGAGAAGGACATAGGCTCTGCCGTGCACTACCCGATGCCGGTGCACCGCCAGCCGCTCTATGCAGGTGATCCAAATGTGCGGTGTCCCGTTTCAGATGATGCATCCGGACGGGTGCTGAGCCTGCCGGTGCATCCGGGCGTGACTGAAGAGCAGTGTGCCTATATTGTTGAGACAATAAACGGGGCGGAGTGGTAAGAGATGGATGTCGGTGTAATCGGAACGGGAATCATGGGCAGAAACCATGTCCGTGTCTATTCTGAGCTGAAGGCCGCAGACTCGGTCTGGGTGTATGATCTGGATACTGCGGTGGCACGCAGTGTGGCGGAACAGAATAATGTGAATTATGCGGAGTCGATGGAAGAGCTCCTCCGCTCAGTGGATGCGGTGAGCCTCTGTGTGCCGACGCCGTACCACTGCAATACGGCAAAGGAGGTGCTTGCAGCAGAGGTGCATATGCTGGTTGAAAAGCCGATATGCCTCACCGCAGCAGAAGGCGCCGAGCTTTTAGAGAGCATTCCGGACGGCTGTGTGGTGGGTGTCGGGCATATCGAACGGTTCAACCCGATTATCCCTGAAATTAAGCGTATCGCAAGAGACCCTCTCTACGTGGAAATAAACCGGCACAACCCGGCATCTGCCCGCGTGACGGGGTCATCGGTAGTAGAGGACCTGATGATCCACGACATCGACATCGTCTTCAATGCCCTCTTTGACAGTGAATACACGGTGAATGCCTGCGGGTCGTTTGATGTCTGCGGGGCCCTCTTTGATTTCGGCCAGACGCCGGTTTATCTCTCCGCCTCACGCAAGGCATCAAAGAAGATCAGGCTCATCCGGATTGAGGAGGAGGACTTCACCATCGAAGGCGACTTCATGAGCCAGGAGGTGTATGTCTACCGGAAGCCGGAGCATTACCATCAGGAGGCCGAACGCTATGTGCAGGAGAATATCACCGAGAAGGTGATGGTGGGCAAGGTCGAGCCTCTCCGGACCGAATTGCTGACCTTTATCGAGTGCGCACGGACGGGGAAGGCTTTCCCCGTCACCCCGGAGCAGGGTGTGGAGAATGTTCGCATATGTGAGGAAATTACCGGGGCGATGCGGCTATGAGTGAGAAGCTGCAGCAGCTCTTCCGGGAGCGCGGGCCCATCAGGACCATCGGTGTCATCGGCATGGGGTATGTGGGGATTCCTGCAGCCATGCTCTTTGCGGATGCACCGGAATTCATTCAGGTGTACGGCTTCCAGCGCGACTCGTCGAGTTCGGGGTATAAGATTACGATGCTGAATGCAGGAGAAAGCCCCCTGAAAGGCGAGGAGCCGGGCCTTGAGGACCTGATTGCAAAGGTCGTTTCCGAAAACAAGTTTGTGTGCACCGCAGACTTCTCGAAGATTGCAGAATGCGACGCGGTGACGCTTGCCATCCAGACACCGTTTAAGAATCCCAAAGACCTGATTCCTGATTTCACCCCGCTCACCGACGGCATCCGGAATGTGGGCCGTTATCTGACCCCCGGCACGCTGGTGGTGCTGGAGTCCACCATTACCCCCGGCACCACGACGGGGATGGCCCGCGCAATTCTGGAGGAGGAGTCGGGGCTCGTCGCAGGTGAGGACTTCGGCCTCGCCCATGCCCCGGAGCGCGTGATGGTCGGAAGGCTTTTGCAGAATATCCGGGAGCATGACCGCATTGTCGGTGGGATTGATGAGGTATGTACCCGGCGCGCCTGTGAACTCTACGGGCCGGTTTTAACGAAGGCTAAGCTCATCCCGATGAGTGCGACCGCAGCAGAGGTGACGAAGACGGCGGAGAACACCTTCCGTGACCTCCAGATTGCTGCGGTGAACGAGCTTGCGCTTTATTGTGAGGCAATGGGCATCAATGTCTATGATGTCCGGACGGGTGTTGACTCCCTGAAGGGCGAGGGGATCACCCGGGCCATCCTCTGGCCCGGTGCGGGCGTCGGCGGTCACTGTCTCACAAAAGATACCTATCATCTCGAGCGGGGTGTCTCGGTCGTGGCAGCAGAACCGCTTGATTACCCCGAGGGGCGGGAGTCGCTCTTTGTGCTGGCCCGCGGGATTAATGATTTTATGCCTGCGCATATGCTGACCCTGACAAAGGATGCGCTGGCCCGCGTGGGGAAGGATATCCGCGGCGCACAGATTGCGCTTTTGGGCTGGGCGTTTCTCAATGACTCGGACGATGCCCGGAACACACCAGCTGAACCGTTCTATCAGGCGGCCGTTGCGGCAGGTGCCGGGGTTCGCATCCACGACCCGTGGGTTGACCCGGAGACGGCACCGGATGTGCCGGAGGGTGCGAACATCACCCGTGACCTTGATGCGGTCCTGCAGGGAGCCGATGCGGTTGTCATATTTGCGGGTCATAAGGAATACCGGACCCTGGTCCCGGCAGAAGTGAAGGCACACTGCGGATGCAGCCACCCGGTGCTGGTGGACGGACGGAATGTTGCGGAGCCGGATGCATGGATTGCGGAAGGGTTTGTGTATAAGGGGATTGGGAGAGGGGATAAGAATCGGCATGTGATTGATGGGTGATGTGCGGGGATTCGATTGCAGAAATTTTGTGGAATTGTTGGCTGAGATTATGATGAGCGGAATATCAGAACCTGATGGAAATACAGTGGATGCCGGCGATTTCACCAATAAAAGGCTTCTTGTCATCACGCCGAATTATCCGAATGAGGATGGTTCATATTTCGGTGGTGTTTTTGTAAAAAATCAGGTTGATGCGCTGAAACAGAATTTTAAGGAGGTTATTGTCATCACTCCTGTTCTCTTCTCTGCGGGTCGTTTCCCGGATGACAAACTCTGCCATAATTACACCTACGACAATGTCCGTGTTTTTTATCCGCGTTCCTTGTATATCCCGTGGCCCGCTTACCGGAAGCTGAATCTTAGTCGTATTTATTTTGACACTCGTGCCTCTGCAGTTCAAACTCTGATAGAAAAGGAGATGATTACATTTGACCTTGTTCACGCCCACTTCGTTTGGCCTTCTGCCAAAATTGCGCAGTTACTGAAGAAGAAATATCATGTTCCCTGCGTTGTGACGGCACATGGCTATGATGTCTATGAACTCCCTTTCCGTGACCAGATCTGGCAACGACGTGTAGAAATTGCTCTCAATAGTATTGACCGAATCATTACGGTAAGCAAAAAAAACCAGACCTGTCTGGAGAAAATTCGCATCACCACCCCGGTTACTGTGATCCCAAACGGGTTCTCAGACGATCTCTTTTATCCACGGGACAGGGATGAGTGCAGGAAAATACTGGGTCTTCCCCGGGATAAAAAAATCATACTGACCGTTGGGAATCTTGTTGACGTGAAGGGGCACAGATATCTCATCGAAGCGATGGAGCGCCTGAGCAAACAGCGCGCTGATATGTTCTGTGTCATTGTTGGTTCAGGTTTTTTGCAGTCAGCACTGGAGGAGCAGATAGAAGCGACCCGTATGGAAGAGTCGGTATTTCTCGCGGGTGGTAAGCCGCACGAGGAGATCCCACTCTGGATGAATGCCTGTGATGTGTTTGTGTTGCCAAGTCTGATGGAGAGTTTTGGGATTGTACAGATAGAAGCGATGGCCTGCGGGAAACCTGTTGTAGGGACATGTAATGGGGGAAGTGAGGAGCTAATTTTGCCCGACAAAAATGGATTGTTATGTTCCCCACGCGATCCGGAATGTCTTGCTGCAGCAATTGCTAATTCTCTAGAAAGGGATTGGGATGTTTCTGAAATTACTGCGTTTTCATCACGGTATTCATGGGGAAATGTTGTACAGGAGATTCGGGAAATTTATCAGAATATGAATGGATTATAACGGGATATAATGGTTTTCTCAAAGAAATTGTCTGCCATTAATGTTAATGAGAAGGGACTCAAAGCCATTTTGGCAATGGGATCCCGAGCTGCACCACAAGGTCATGGATCTCGTCATGAATGCCATGGTCGGTCTTCATGAGTACAAGACCGTAGACGACCCCCCCCATGGCAACGGCAGCCAGGACAAGGAAGATACTGGAGAGAGGTATGAGAAGCCTGAACAGAAGAATCACAACGGCCATCGCCCCTGCCGCGAGGAGGATGTGAAAAGTAGGGCCGCGCTCAATGCGGACCGAAACCTGCTGTGAGAGGTAGTGATGGGCGATTGTGGCGTTGACAAGCATCGTTACCAGTGTGGCAATCGCTGCTCCTTCAATCCCAATGAGGGGGATGAGGGCAAGGTCAAGAGCGATATTCACGACCGCTGCGGTTCCGGTGGCATAGAATGATTGGCGGGGTCGATTGATGGCATTGAGGCACATCGTCTGAAGGAACATGAATACATTGACGATCTGTACGAGGAGGAGGATGGCGAGGACTGTTGCCCCTTCGGCAAAGCCTGCGCCATAAAAAAAGTAGAGGAGACGGTCGCCAAGTATCCAGCCGCCAACAGCGACCGGGACGGCGAGGATGAGGGAGTAGGTGAAGGAGCGGGCAAGGGTGGGGGTGATAAGGTTGAGGGAGCCTTCCGCATGCCACCGGCTGATCTTTGGGTACAGGGTGGTTCGGAGAGCAAATGTCGTAAAGGTGGCGGCAGCGGTGAACTGAAAGGCAATCCGGTAAATACCGACATCTGCGGGCGTCAAGAAGTGGCCAATAAGGATGGTGTCGGCGTATGAGAATATGATGACGCCACTTCCTGAAAGGAATATCCAGAATGAGAATGCGAGAAGGTTTTGTATATGCGTGATTTTGAATCGGGTAAGATGGAGTCTGAGGAATGGCAGGCAAGTCAGCCCGCTTACAAATATTCCTGCGGTAAATCCCCCCGCAAGTCCTGCCACACCGAAGCCGAAAAATACGGCACATACCTGGAAGATGACGCGGGTAACATCGTTGATGATACAGCTGGTCTGATTTATACCCACCATGCCAGTGCCATACACCCCGTTTGTGGTAATCCCATGTAATACTCCGGCGACAAGGGCAAAAATCAACCAGTAAATCATTCCCGACGTGCCAAGAAGATCCACAAGCAGAGGTTGCATCACAAACACGACCGCTGCCGAAACCACTAAGAGAATAATTCTTAGAACAATGAATGCGGAAAAGTATTCATCAGGTTCTTTTTCTTCCGATATCCGTTTTACCGCTGCACCACCGAATCCGCCGTCTCCAATAAGGTTAAAAATTCCGAAATATGCAAGAAAAAGGGCATAAATTCCGTATGAAGTCTTTCCTAGGATATGGGCAAAATACATGGTGGCCACAAAGCCGATGGTGGTCAGAATAATTGTGGAGATAAAACTGATCAAGCTATGCCGTCGGATTGGATCAATACCCATAAGGCGGGCGAAACTTTGGGCCGGGAACACAGAAGATCATAGGGCATGAAAATGATTAAGCAATGCCCTTTGGGTATTGGATGGACAGGCTCTCCTCATCCCCTTATCATTGTCGGTAAATTATCTTCTAATAACTCATATGGTATTATTGACCTGTACATTCTTGTTCCAATCAATATTGGGTATCGGGCATATTCTATTTACAGAACTTTCGTCATACTACTGAATATGTTTGAAAAATAATGGTGTAATAAACAAACATATATACAACCCAACATAACGCATACAAACGGGAGCCACATTGGTTTCAGGCAAATTACCCTGAGGTCGGGCCATCAGATATGAAAATGAATATGCATTGTGACAAGGGGAACAAGAATAATGGATTACAATAATATGTCCTCAACACTCAGGCCGCTCCAAAATCTTTTAATAATGTACAAATTAAGAAAACTGAAGCATTCTGAACGTTTCAGGCAAGGAGATGTTCATATTATGGGATGGAATATCCATTATATGGATGGCCCGTCGCTTGCTTCATCTATTGAAATATTAGTAATAAAAGTGGAATAACTTTCAAACAAAGAAGGATAATCCAGTCATAGTTGATTGTGGAGCTAATATTGGAATCAGTGTTCTGAATTATAAAAAAGATTATCCAAATGCAATTATTACTTGTTTTGAACCAGACCCAATCGTATATCGGACATTAATGGAAAATTTAGAGAAAAATTGTGACTCTGATATCAATGCAATAGAAGCTGCTGTTTGGACAGCAAATGGGGAAATGAGTTTTCTTTGTGAAGGTGCAGATGGTGGCAGGTTATTAGATGGTGAAGCTGAGGATGATAAAACAGCGATTGTTAAAACTATAGATCTATCTCAGTATATTGCCCGTCCAATAGACCTATTAAAAATTGACATTGAGGGAGCAGAATTTGATGTTATTCCACACATTCAGAATAAAATGCATATGATTGAAAATATTATCATTGAATGCCATCTTAATTATTCAAATGTCGACAAATTTTCCCAAATATTAACGGTTCTGAAGCAAGAGAACTATGAAGTGAGCTTTAACACGTATGGTCCTTGGAGAGATCTGGTGCATAAACCTCATAAATTACCAAATGAGTTCGATCAATATATTTTGGTAGTCGCCACGAAAAAGATGTAAGCTGATTACAATTACAGAAAAAAGTAATGAATTACATGGAAAAAACTCAATATTTCTGCCCGAAACACAAATTGCCGCTGAAATATACATATAATAATGAATATCAATGCCCTGAAGGATGTAAATATCCTATTGTAAGGAATATTCCACGATTTGTGACAGATGACAATTATTCATCGTCATTTGGCCTTCAATGGAATGCTTTTAGAAAGACACAACTCGATTCAATAAATAATCTTTCAATAAGCAGAGATAGATTAAGGCGTTTGATGGGGGGATCTTTTGAGCATCTCATAGGTAAGAATATTTTAGAAGCGGGTTGCGGAGCGGGTAGATTTACTGAGATATTACTTTCAGAGAGGGCGAATGTAACCGCTTTGGATCTATCCTCAGCAGTTGAAGCAAATTATGACAATTGTTCTCAATATCCGGATTACAGCGTTTGCCAAGCAAATATCCTCCACTTACCTTTCGATGTAGAAACCTTTGATATTGTAATGTGTATTGGAGTAATACAACACACCCCCAATCCAGAAGAAACAATTAAAAAATTATGTTCTTATGTTAGACCTGGTGGGCAACTTATTATTGATCATTATTCCTTAGAATACCCACAACCTCTATTCAGGAGAATAATCCGAGCTTTATGCCTCAAATTTCCCTCTGAAATATCACTTGATATTGTTACAATGATTACAAAATGTATCTGGCCAATCCATAGGATTCTCTGGAAATATCATTCAATAAAACCTATAAATATGGTTCGTTCTGTTTTCTTAAAGCTATCACCAGTTGTTGATTATCATGATTCCTACCCACAACTGAGTGAAAAACTGCAATTTGAATGGGCATTATTGGATACTCATGATACCCTAACTGATTATTATAAGCACCTAAGAAGTGAAGATGATATTAAATTGATATTAACTGAGTGTGATCTGCTAAATATTCATACCGAAATCGCTGGGAATGGGATAGAGGCGCGCGCCCAAAAACGGATCTGAGAAGAAATTCGGTCTGAAAGGAGCAGTCAGAAGATGTGTGGAATTTGTGGGATTTTGGGTTTTCATAATACAACTGATTTGAAAAAAATGGTAAATTCCATGCATCACAGGGGACCCAACGATTACGGCGTTTTTGAGGATGTTTATCTGAAATTTGGCATGACACGTCTCTCAATTATTGACACCTCCCGGTCAGGTCATCAACCAATGTCTAATGATGCATCGACAATTTGGATCGTCTATAATGGTGAGATGTATAATTTCAGAGAAGAAAAAAATCTCTTACAAAATAAAGGATATTCGTTCAAATCGGAATCAGATACAGAAGTCGTTCTCAGTATGTATGAGTATTATGGAGATGATTTTCTCCTTCGGATGAGGGGTATGTTTGCCCTTGCGATCTATGACAAGAGAAACGGTCCTGGTAAAGAGAAAATTCTTCTTGCTAGAGATCATCTTGGAATAAAACCTCTTCTTTATGCCGATACTGGTTCCTCTTTTGTTTTCGCCTCTGAAATGAAGACAATGCTGGCGAGTGGACTGATTGAAAGGAAATTTGATCCTGAAGCATTGCGGCTTCTGCTCACGATGGGATCGATCCCTCAGCCACTGACTGCTGTAACTGGTGTCAAAATGCTCCTTCCGGGTCATCGCCTCATTATAGAAAGGGGTGAGAGGAGAATTGAACAGTACTGGCAAATTAAAAGCAATCGAGTAAAGATTTGTAAAGAAAAATCCTATGAAGAGTTAGTTAAGGAAGTCCGAAAAAAATTGGAAGAAAGTGTCCGTCTCCAATTAGTGGGTGATGTTCCAATCGGAGCATTCCTGAGTGGAGGTATTGATTCTTCCCTCATTGTTGCTCTGATGACAAAAATCGGCGGAAAAAAATTGAAAACATTTTCGGTCGGGTTTGAAGAGGAAGGAGCACAGATAGATGAAACCGATGATGCAGAGCGTATCGCCCAATACATTGGTACCGATCATACCCGTGTCGTGGTCACAGGAAAAGACGTCAGAGAAAAGATATTCCATATTGCAGCATCTCTTGATCAGCCATCAGTTGATGGAGTGAACTCTTATTTCGTCTCTCTTGCAGCGAGCAAAGGGGTTACTGTTGCAGTTTCTGGTACCGGCGGAGATGAACTATTTGCGGGGTACCCTTGGTTCATAACTATGGCAAAGGCATGGGAGATGGAGAATGAACACCCATATCTGTCTGCTATAAAAACGACTCTCGGCCAATTTTCCCAAAAAAAATGCTTCAATATATTTATTCAAGGAAATACGGGTAAAATCCTTGATTACCTGAGAATGCATGGAGGATTCCTTTCCCGATATGCACACTGTTATCAGATTTTCAATGCTCATGAAATACCAAAAATATTATCTCCTTCAATGAAAGACCACACAAGGATCGGTGAAGAGCGGGCAAATGATATTGTGGTAATGGATGATATGCAGGAATTCAGTCCAATTAACAGAGTTACAACTCTTTGCCTGAGGGGGTACACACAGAACCAGCTTCTCCGGGATATAGATGCTGTATCCATGGCACATTCACTGGAAGTGCGAGTTCCTTTTCTGGATCCAACCCTCGTCAACTTGGTCCTTTCTCTCCCTGATGAAACAAAACTTCGCAAAAATATTTTAGAATTAAAAAATTGTAAGAACAGAAATTATCGAGAAACAGGTGCAAAAAAGATTCTTATAGACGCCGGTCGGGATCTCCTTCCTGAGGACATCGATCTTCAGCAAAAAAGAGGATTTGGGATGCCATTTGAAGCATGGCTTAAAGGGCCCTTGAGAGATGTTATGGAAGACACTCTCTCTGAATCCTCGATTAATATGCGTGGATTTTTTGATGCAGAGGAAGTTAGACGGATTAAAAATGACTTCCTGAAAGGCAAGAACGGATGGGCTGGTGTCTGGCTATTGATGATAATTGAACTTTGGTGCAGGGAAGTTCTTGATGTACCTCATTCATTATAATAACTGGAGCAAAAGAGTATGAGTGATTCCCAAAATGTTCCCGCTCATAACAATAATTGCCCCATAAAAGTTATTTTTATGGCATGGGGATTTTCAATCCATGCGAAAAGACGAATTGAGATCTTTGTGAAGGATTCGAGATTTCAGGTAACAGTCGTTTCGACTCACAATTATGATTTCCCTGGTGCAAATAATATTCTCCTGTCAAAAGCACTTGAAAAAATTAGAAACCCTGAAATAATTAAAGAGAATGTAAAGACAAATGACCATACTTCTAATCAGGACGTTCGGAAAACATTCGCCTTTTACTTTAAAACTGCGAAAATTATTGATTACTGTAAATATCCATTCAAATTTTTCAGGGAAATAATTCACTTCATCAAAGACTACCAAATTCTGAAGGCAGCAACAGAGACAATTAAACCAGATATTATATTTTTACAGACGCTGCTTTACCCCTGCTATTTAGCATATCTTTTGCCTCGCTCCATTCCCATCATTGTTACATTCTGGAATGGAGATGTCCTATGGTGGGCGAAATGGACTGGGATTGAAAGATTGTTAAAGAAACAAATTGTAGTATACGGTGTACAGCGTGCAAAGGCGATCACCGTGAACTCACTCTCGGCGTATAATGCCTGTCTTGGATATGGAAAAGATCACGGAGCAATTCATATCATCAGATATCCGGGTATTGATCTCAATGTTTTCAAATCGTACACTAAAATTGACATGAGAAAAAAACTCAATCTTAAAGCGGGGAAGATCATTTTTTGGCCAAGGGGGACGGCAGATTATCTTCATCTGGAGACTCTTATCAGAGCATCACAACAGATAGTATCCAGTCATCCTGATACCCACATTATTGTCCTGTTCCCAAATGGATCAATCGATCCGGAAATTAAACGGATGATTCATAATTTCGGCCTTAAAGAGCATTATCATTTAATCGAAAGCATATCTCATCAGGAAATGCCTGCGTACTATGCGTCATCAGATGTTACGGTCTCTCTCTCATCCAATGACTCACTTCCAAACACTATGTTAGAGGCAATGGCCTGCGGATGTCCAGTGATTATGGGGGATATTCCACAGATCCATGAATGGGTTGAAGATGGTAAAAATGGCTTTATCGTTCCATTAAATAATCCCGACATCCTTGCAGATAGGATTATAAATATTTTTGATAATCGAAACGGAGTGGTGGATCAGTTTCGTTCAGAGAATATTTCTCTTATTAAAAATGAATTTGACAGTGAAATAATGAGTGAAAAAATAAAAAATCTTATAAGACTGAGTGTGAGACAATAGAAGAGTGTGTGATATGAAGATTCTGATTTTAGGTGCGACAGGTATGTTGGGCCATAAACTGATGCAGATATTTTCGAAAAAATATGATGTTCAGGGGACTGTCAGGAAATCTGGATCTGCTTATCTGAACCACTCCATTCTAGGTCAAATGTCCTTACTGGGAGATATTAGGGCAGATGATCTACAGAAAATTAGAGACTCAATTGATGTTTTCAAACCCAACGTCGTGATTAACTGCATCGGCGTTGTTAAGCAACTGCAGGCAGCTCAGGATCCAATCTCAAGTATTAATATAAATTCTCTCTTCCCTCATCAACTCGCAAAAATCTGCCATGAATCGAATGTTCGTCTTATCCATATGAGTACCGACTGTGTATTTTCCGGGAAGATGGGAAATTATACTGAAAATGATCCATCTGATGCGGAGGATCTTTATGGAAAAACAAAATATCTTGGTGAGGTTGACTATCCCGGGTGTCTCACTCTGCGAACTTCGATCATCGGACGTGAACTTGAAACGTCCCATGGTTTGCTTGAGTGGTTCCTGAATCAGCAGGGAAAAACAGTATCTGGTTATACTAAAGCAATATTTAGTGGTTTTACAACAACAGCTCTGGCAAAAATTATTGAGACGATTATATTGGATCATCCGGAAATGCATGGCGTCTGGCATGTTGCATCAGACCCGATTAGCAAATATGATCTTCTGACGCTGATTAATGAGATATTCGGTCTTAAAATCACCTTATTACCGAATGATACAGTTATCTGTGATCGGAGTCTGAATGGCAACAGATTCAGGCAATATACAAATATTGGCATTCCATCGTGGCCTAAAATGATTGAACAGATTCATGAAGATCCAACTCCATATCATCAATGAAGAGAAACCATGCTGACAGATAAAACAATACTAATAACTGGCGGTACAGGATCCCTCGGAAAGATATTGATCCGAAGATTACTCTCAGGAGAAATTGGAAATGTCAAAAAAATCATTGTATTTTCAAGAGATGAGGCAAAACAGCATGCATTGCGGGTAGAATATATGAATCGCAACGCTGTCACTGATGAGGTGATCTACAACAACTTCAGGCGGTGTCTGGAGTTTTGTATTGGGGATATCCGTGATTTTCACAGTGTATGCGATGCATTGCGTGGGGTGGATGTAGTATTTAACACCGCAGCACTGAAACAGGTGCCTTCATGCGAATATTTTCCTTTTGAAGCGGTAAAAACCAATATTACGGGTCCAGAAAATATTATCCGTGCAATCAGGGAACATAATCTGCCTATTGAAACCGTAGTGGGCATCTCCACAGACAAAGCATGCAAACCTGTGAATGTCATGGGAATGACAAAAGCGATTCAGGAGCGTATTTTTATACATGGCAATCTTGACTGTCCGGATACTCGTTTTATCTGCGTCCGATATGGCAATGTCCTCGCATCACGAGGATCAGTCGTCCCCTTGTTTCATGAACAGATTCGCAATGGCGGACCTGTGACCATCACAACAAGTGACATGACAAGGTTTCTCCTGAGTCTCGATCAGGCTGTTGATACAATCTTCGAGGCTGTACGCTATGGAAGAAAAGGTGAAACCTATATCCCACGGATTCCATCCTGCAAAGTCACGGATCTCGCTAATGTCCTTATAGGAGATCGTCCAATCAAAACGGTCATAACAGGCATACGGCCTGGAGAGAAAATTCATGAGTCCCTTGTCTCAGAAGAAGAAGCACACAGAACCATAGAGAGAGGAAATTATTACGTAATTTGTTCTATCCTTCCTGAAATCAATGATGATATGGAATCGACAAAATCTATCATAAATGAGTATAGCTCTGCCGACAGTCTCATGACAAAGGAAGAAACCAGAGAACTATTGAAAAAATATGGCCTGTTGCTCGAAGATCAGAACTCTTCAGAAGGGGAATTGCTTCGATGAAAGTGATGACAATCCTCGGCACGAGACCAGAAATAATACGCCTGAGCAGAATCATTCCCAAACTCGATAAACTATGTGACCATATCGTAATTCATACCGGACAGAATTACGACCCAAATTTAAATGACATATTTTTTGAAGACCTAAACCTCAGACAACCAGATTATTTCCTCGGAGTACAGGGTAAAAGCTTCGGAGATCAGGTCGGCAAAATCTTAACTGGATGTGAAGAGATCATGCTTTCCGAGAAACCTGATCGTGTGCTCATCCTCGGAGATACAAACAGCAGTTTATGTACAATCGTTGCCAAACGACTTGGGGTCCCGGTTTTTCATATGGAAGCAGGAAACCGGTGCTATGACGATCGTGTACCTGAGGAAGTCAATCGGCGTATAATAGATCATTCCAGTGATATACTCCTTCCCTATACCGAACGAAGTCGTGCCAACCTCATCCAGGAAGGAATTGTCAGTAAACGGATCTTTGCAACTGGAAATCCCATCTATGAAGTGATTGGGTATTATCAAGATACCATCGAACGTTCAGATATTATTCAGCGCCTTGGACTGAAAAAGAGGGAATACTTCCTTGTAACCCTTCACCGGGCAGAAAATGTAGATATTGAAGAACGTCTCCGTGCGTTGATGCATGGTTTACAATCAATATACCAAGAATATCAGATGCCAATTGTCTGTAGTCTTCATCCCAGAACAAAAGATAAGATGCACCGTTTTGGGATTGAAAACGATCATCCCGGTATTCAATTCCATGCCCCATTCGGTTTTTTTGACTTTATTTTCCTCGAACAAAATGCGAGATGTGTCCTCAGTGACAGCGGGACAGTACAGGAGGAATGCTGCATTTTTAATGTTCCCAATGTAACGCTACGGGACGTAACAGAGAGGCCGGAAACGCTTGAATGTGGCAGCAATATTCTGAGTGGAGCAGAATCAGAAGATATTATGAGATGTGTTGCATGTATTTTTGAAAACATGAGCCAATGGGCAGTGCCACCAGAATATCTTTTTGAGAACGTAAGTGATACTGTTGTGAAGATTGTACTCGGTTATCATGTGATTCAGAATTATCACTGAAAATGAAAAAATTTGCTTTGGTTTCAGCATCTCTTCCTCCTGCACATTCAGGACAGTCAATGGTACTTGACCTTCTCCTGCGTGAATTGGATAGTCAGGACTATTGCCTGATAACACAAAAAAATTATTATAAATATAAATTACAGGGCAACTACTCTTCTCCTCTCGGCGCAAAATATTATTATCTTCAGCCTGATTTTCAGATCATGAGAGGTTTAATAAAGAGCGCCTCTATTTTAAAATCAGAGTCTGTCTTAAACAGAATATTGAGATTCCGCAGCAAACAAATTATTAAAATTGCGCAACGCGAAAAATGTTTTTTTATCGTTTCATGTACAGGCAATCTGTTTGATTTACCAGCAGCCTATCTTGCCAGCAAAAAAATAGGCATCCCATTCTTCGTATATGCTTTTGATTATTATTCCCAATATTTGTGCCCCATACAACAAGCCTTTGCAGAGAAGTATGAAATGCTCATGCTCAACGAGGCGGCTGGAATAATTGTTCCAAATGAATTCATGCAAGATGAATATAATGCTCGTTATGGGACAAAATCGATTGTCATCCACAATCCATGTGATCTCTTGAAATATAATTTAGATAATGGAGGAACCTTTTCAGGAGCCAATGAATTAAATGTCGGGATTGTATACACGGGTGCCATATATGAGGCACATTATGATGCATTCCGGAATTTAATTCAGGCAATTGAGCTCTTGAATATACCTGGATTGAACTTGCATATTTACACAACCCAGTCTCCAATAAAATTAAACGCAAATAAAATATGTGGGCCGGTGGTTAACCATGGGCATCAACCTGTCAGTACGATGCCCTCCCTGCAACAAAAAGCGGATATTCTCTTTCTCCCACTGGCATTTTCATCGGCATACGCAGATGTAATCAGAACCTCTGCACCGGGTAAAATTGGCGAGTATTTAGCAACGGGCAGGCCAATACTTGTACATGCCCCCCCTGATTCATTTGTTTCATGGTATTTCAAAAAATATGAATGTGGATTCGTAGTTGATACAGATAATCCAGAATGTTTGGCAGAAGGAATTACAAAAATCCTTGAGGACCGGGATCTTCAGTATAGACTCGGAAGGAATGCTCGTATTCGGGCTGAAAAGGATTTCAGCGTTGAAATTGCCAAAGAGCGGTTTAAATCTATTTTGGATTCTGTTTGATATAAATAGTAATACATTTACAATACCCTTGTAATTCTCCGCTCCTTTCTATGTTAAGTGAATTCGGCTGAAATACAAATGAGTATTTTGTCATTGGGTATAGTTTTTCTGATGATGAGCCAGAAATTATTTTTGTGATTCTGTTGCTTCCGGTTTGTCCCTGATCAATTTTGTCATTGAAGTTTGCTATCACTAAATGCACAATACGTACATTATAGTGGATCGTGAAATGTTCTGGATGTTTAAATCATTCGATGGTAAAAATGACTAGTATGATATAAATTACTAATTATTCAGATGACCTTTCGACAAATTTCTGCCTATTATTATTATTATTATTTTTTCTTCAATAATTTATTTGATATTTTCTAAATCGTTACAATTGAGTCTTTCTTTATAAACTATCTTTTTCAGTTACATGAACCCAAGGAGCAGTTCCTAAATTTATGATTTACATTATAATATTTATGAGTTATTAGATCAGGGTCGATAACTATTCTTATTTAAACGTTAATTTTTATAGACATGCATTACGTGGTCACAGGGGGTTCGGGGTTTATCGGCTCGAATCTCACTGAAGCATTGTCAGTAAATCATGACGTTACGATAATTGATAATTTATCGACCGGTCGGAGAGAGAATCTGGACGGTCTTGTTGATTTAGAGAATGTCACCTTTGTTGAAGGAAGTATCACTGATTTGGACCTTCTTATGGATGCGTTCCATAATAAAGACGGCATCTTTCATCAGGGGGCAATCCCTTCCGTCCCCCGTTCAGTTGCAGACCCCATTGCGACAAACAAGGCAGGAATTGATGGCACACTGAATGTGCTAGTCGCAGCCAAAGAGTGCGGTGTCAGGAAGGTTGTCTATGCATCGTCTTCTTCGGTGTATGGTGATACACCTACCCTTCCCAAACACGAAGGCATGATACCAAATCCCATGTCCCCGTACGCGGTGACAAAAATCACCGGTGAGTATTATTGCTCTGTGTTTTCTCGTCTCTATGATCTTCAGACTGTCTGCCTGCGCTACTTCAATGTGTTTGGCCCACGTCAGGACCCTGCTTCCACGTATTCTGCAGTGATTCCAAAATTTGTGAACCGTCTTCTTGCCGGAGAGGCCCCGGTTATCTATGGGGACGGTGAGCAGACCCGCGATTTTACGTATATCAAAAATGTCATTCAGGCAAATGTGAAGGCTATGGAAAGTGACGCATCCGGTGTCTTTAATATCGCCTGTGGTGACCGTATCTCACTGAATAAACTTGCCACAACAATAATGGAAATACTTGATATTGGGATTGAACCGGTGTATGAAGCGTCACGTCCTGGTGATGTCCGTGATTCACTCGCAGATATATCTGCTGCACGCTCAGCCTTTGGCTACGAACCGGAATATACAATGAAACAGGGACTTGAGGAGACAATACAATGGTACAAAAACCAGTAACAGAGATGACCGCCTGTGTGGTGGGCCTTGGATATGTGGGCCTGCCGCTTGCAAAAGCTTTTGCAGAAAAAATACGGACAATCGGGTATGAAATTGTCGAAGCAAAAGCGAAGGAGATCGCAGCAACGAGCACAACACCGCTGATTGTTACATCAGACCCGGCGCTGTTACGACAAGCAGATTTCGTTGCTATCTGTGTCCCAACACCGGTCATGAAGACAAAGGAGCCTGATCTTTCCTATGTTAAATCCGCTGCCACCATTGTTGGTCAGAACCTGAAACTTGGTGCAATCGTTGTTCTTGAGTCAACTGTTTATCCAGGTGTCACGGAAGATATCGTAATGCCTATTCTCGAACAGGAATCTGGTCTTATATGTGGAAAGGACTTCAAGGTTGGCTATTCCCCTGAGCGGATCAACCCGGGTGATGATGCCCATGAACTCGCGAAGATCACCAAGATCGTTGCGGGGATGGATGCAGAGTCCGGCGACACACTTTCTGAAATCTATAGCCTTGTCACTACTGTCTACCGTGCTCCAGACATCAGAACCGCTGAGGCGGCGAAGGTCATAGAGAACATCCAGCGTGATCTAAACATCGCTCTGATGAATGAACTTGCCCTTGTCTTTCATAAGATGGGCATTGACACACGGGAAGTCATCAAGGCTGCAGGGACGAAATGGAACTTCCACCAGTACCGTCCCGGCCTCGTCGGTGGGCATTGCATTCCGGTCGACCCCTACTATCTTGTCTATAAGGCTCAGGAACTCGGCTACCACCCACAGGTGATCCTGGCAGGTCGTGCGATCAACGACTCCATACCAAAGCACGTTGCTGATCTGGCGATCAAAGAGATTAACCGTGCTGGTAAAGTGATCCGAGACTCGAAGGTTCTTATCATGGGCCTTACATATAAAGAGAATGTTCCCGACACTCGGGAGAGCCCGGTTGCAGAGATGATCCGTGAATTAAAGGAATTCGATGTGGATGTTTATGGATATGACCCACTCCTTCGGTCTGGGGAGATTGAGCGGTTTGGTGCACAGCCTATTATCTCACTTCATGATATTGACGGTTCTATGGATTGTATCATCATCAACTCCCCACATGATGTGTTTGCATCGCTTACATTGAATAGTATGTTTTCGATCTGCAATGGGAGGCCTATCATTATTGATGTAACTGGGATGTTGAAGAGAAATGATGCAGTGACGGGGGACTATACGTATTGTACTCTATAACTTAATTGTGTTATTCTGGTAATTAATTCGATATCGAGCAATTCCTGAGGGGTCAATTGCGTATACTGTAGCATTAAACTATCTTTAAAGATATTTTTTTATAATTGTTATGCAATTGAATCGTTCAGGTATATTCAGGAGGTCAATGTATTGATAATAATCCGTTTAGATTAGAAGTTGTTTTCATTCAAATGAGCCAAAGTATGGCTCGGTTTATGAACATTGTCATAAATATGGTGAAGAAAACCATTATCTCACTTGTGCCACTCAAAGTGAGCATGAGTTATTCCAGCCGCTTCATGAGTGAAATGATGAATTGGATCTAGTTTAACGAAACGTTTGCAGTTGGGAAGGCATCTCAGATAGAATGTTCACTCAAATATTGCTGTTTGCTACAAATTCAATCACAGGCACCCAACCGCAACATGCCCCCTCCCCGCCTCAGTAATCTCCCTCCCCTGCGGTGTCCGCTTAATAAACCCGATCTGAATCAGATACGGCTCATACACCTCTTCAACCGTCCTTATCTCCTCACCGATCGCGATCGCAATCGTCTTGACTCCCACCGGGCCGCCACCGAAGTCATGGGCAATCACCGAGAGAATCCGCCGGTCGATATTGTCAAGGCCCAGTGGGTCGATTCCAAGCATGTTCAGCGCACGGTCTGCTGTTTCCGTGTCAATGGTGCCGTCCTCCCGGACCAGTGCGAAATCACGCACCCTCCGGAGCAGACGATTGGCTATCCGGGGCGTGCCGCGGCTGCGCTTTGCGATTTCTGTTGCACCGTCCCGGGTGATCGGCGTCTGCATGATGGCAGCGCTCCTGAGCACAATCTTCACGAGATCGGCTACCTCGTAGAGGGTGAGGCGGAATACAAAGCCGAAGCGGTCACGCAACGGAGAGCCCAGAAGCCCGACCTTTGTCGTCGCACCAATCAGGGTGAACTCCTCCAATGGAAGCTGCACCGACCGTGCTCCGGGCCCATCGCCGATCATCACGTCAATGCAGGAGTCCTCCATTGCCGGATAGAGTATCTCCTCGACAACCGGGTTCAACCGGTGAATTTCATCAATGAAGAGTACGTCTCCCCGGGAGAGTGCGGTCAGCTGGGCGGCAAGGTCACCGGGCTTGTCCAGGACCGGGCCGGTGGTGCTCCGGATGGACACCCCCATCTCCCGGGCGACAATCTGGGCGAGCGTCGTCTTCCCGAGGCCGGGCGGGCCGGAGAAGAGGATGTGGTCAATGGTCTCGCCCCGTCTCTTTGCCGCCGCGATGGCGATGGCGAGCGTCTCTTTGATTTGTGCCTGACCGACAAACTCCTCGAAGTGTGCAGGCCGGATGGTGGCGTCGTCCGCTTCTTCGGTAAGGAGTGCGGGGGAAGGGAGTCTCTCCTGTACGAAATTCTCTTTCATTGATATCAGTGCTCCCGGAGGCGGGCTAGGGCCGCACGGATTAGGTTCTGCACGGTCGGGTCATGGATGGGCAGGGATGCATCGATTGCCTCCTGTGCCTCCCGCGGGGAAAACCCGAGTGAGATGAGTGCACTCACCGCATCCCCCTCTTCTGCGGACCGTTTATTGCCGGTGATGGTCCCGGCGTGCTTCTTCATCTTGTCCTTGAGCTCCAGGATAAGGCGCTTCGCACTCTTCTGCCCGATTCCCGGAATGCGCGTGAGCACTTTCTCGTCGTCACTGAGAATGGCAATCGCGAAATCCTCAAACGAGATCTGGGAGAGGATGTTCATCGCAATCTGGGGGCCAATCCCGGAGACGCTGATGAGAATACGGAAGAGTTCCAGTTCACTCTGGTGAAGGAACCCGTAGAGCTGAATGTCATCGTCACGGACGGCCATGTGGGTATGCACCCGGACCAGGCCTTCAGTCTCTTTGATACTTTGCAGTGCAGGCTGGGTGACCTGCACCCGGTAGCCGATACCGCCGACGTCTATCACTACCCACCGGTCTCCGGTGGATGCCAGCATTCCTGAGAGGTGTGCTATCATATTATCGCATCATATTCATGTGGCAGAGAGCGACTGCCAGACCGTCTGCAGCATCATCCGGCCGGGGAATCTCCTGCAGGCGGAGGAGCCTCTTCATCATCTCCTGCACCTGTTGTTTGTCGGCACGCCCGGACCCGGTGACCGCCTGCTTGATCTGGTTGGGCGTGTACTCCGCAATCTCAATGTCCCGCTGAACGGCGGCGAGGAGGAGGACGCCTCGTGCTTCACTCACCTGCATGGCAGAGGTGGTGTTCCGGGAGAAAAAGAGCTGCTCCACCGCGACGCATGCAGGGCTGTACTCGTCGAGAATCTGTGAAATTCTCTCGTATATCTCCCGCAGGCGCTGTGACTGGCTCTGGCTGCTCTTTGTTTCAATGCAGCCGTAGGTCAGCGGAGTCGGGAATCGGCCGGTTTTGTCGAGCACCCCGTAGCCGACCCGTGCCACCCCCGGATCAATCCCCACAACAATCATGTAATTATGTTCTCCTGTTCCAAAATAGGTCCTGCCCTTTGTTGCTGCTTTTCTGATGAATGTTCCGTTCTTATGATAGATACCTATTGTGATGAGGACCGGAAACGGGCTTTCCGGTGGGAGAGTACGGGGCAGTATCCCGGACGGTGGCAGGCGGGTATCGGTACATTTGTGATGGATCTCTTTGCACTCTTCAACCAGCATGATGCCCTGCTACCGTTTGTCTGCACCCGGATAGGGAAACTGGTGGCACCGTGGAGAAGAGATGGATATTGTTTGTCTTTAGCGAATGTCCGTACAAAATTCTTTTCTGTGAATGCAAGTGGCAGGATGGCGTGGACGGAAAATGGATATATGAAGACCTTCAGGCGAAAGCACCTCATCTGTCCTGGCACGCAGGCAGTACTTCTGCATTGCGGCACGGACGTTCTCCCGCCGTCGTGATTTGGATGGTACGGTGTTCTGTTATGACCTGAATGATCTTACGATGCTTTTGGCAGAGGTGGGCAAAGTGATTTGTGAGAGGATTGAGTGTCTTTTTCTCACATTTCCTGCAGATAAGTGGTGAAACTCTGGTCTGTTGAATAGATTCATTCGTAGAGAATGTCAGTATGCCTAGCATGGTACAAATGCACATTGTGGCACACATGCACAAATATAAATGGACTGCGTATCAATACAAAGGTATGTCTTCCAGCACGAGTGAAACCGGAGGAAATACCATCAAACGCATTCCCGTGAAGGAGCCTACCTGGAGGGGCCTCCATGACCTGAAAGATGCCGGACAGAGTTATGACGACCTGCTCTCCCAGATGGTCCGGCGTGAACGGGACTACCGGGAATGGAAGATGATCACTGAAATTGATAGTGCCGGAGAATTTGTCGCCTTTGATCCGGAAGAAATCATGAACGGGGAGTAACTTTACAGGGGGTGCGGGAAAGCGTGTTTACGATTGTTATTGAAAAAAAAGCAGAAAAATTTCTCAAAGATCTGCCCCCCAAATCCCGGCGCATCATTGTTGATAAAATAATGGAGCTAAAAGATGATCCATTTCCAGGAGGAAATAAGGAAAAACTCGATTATAACCATCCTCCTGCGGTGTACCGTCTTCATGTCAGCAGATCGTTTACGGTGTTTTATATTATTGTTACAGATGAAATGGTCGTAAAAATCGAGAAAATCAGGACGATTGAACGGGCTCATAAGGATTATTCCCGCAGATAGGTGCCTGTGTTTTTTCTGGTGCGGTATTTAATGGTGTGATTTTATTCTGATGTATTTTTCGTTTTTTGCCGGTTTGTTTTTCGTATGAGTTCTGAATTTTGAGTTCATTTATTTTTTCACAGGAGCAGCTGTCCGTCCGATGACGCTGCAATGGAATGGTCTCTTTGTTTTTTACATTTGTGTTCGCCATGCACCTGCATGGATCCTGACTGGTAAAGGTTGATATATCACATCCCTGTCCATTGCAGACAACCGTGTTTCCTGCATTCTCTTCCACACAACCGGATTTGTATGTAACAAAAGCCTGTTGGTACTATGATTCCACCAATCCAATAACGAATACCCGAGATATTTACCGGGACCATTCTGCGAAAAGCCATTTTATTAAAGGTGTCAAAAAGACGAATTTATTCTTATCCCATGCTAAAACCCCTGTTCTCCACAGAAAAATCGCATATATGTATCTAAATACCTGTTTTGTTCCTCAAAATCCCCAATAGCTGTGATGAACTTCAGATATCTGCATTTGCGATAATTATCCATTTATTGTCCGTTTTGATTGGAATTCTGCTGCCTCACAGAATCCGCTGTGCGCTATTGAATGCGGCATCGCATGGAAAATGAGCCTCGCATAGCGTTAATGTGCACGAAATAAATAGGCGGTGCTAATCGCGTGGGAGGGTGTCACTGAATCCCTCCTGAATGGGGTGGACATCTGGATTTTGCAGGGATGGAGTTCCTGCATTTCTTAACGGTGGGATGAAGAATGCCGATCGCCGGCAGGAAGGAAAACTGAAAAAACCATGAAAATGTTTGTTATGCCTGCTCTGGTGCTGGTTTCCCTGGTGATGGTACCGGGCAAGATGGCTGATGATTCTGGCAGTGGTGGTACGATAGAGATCTAATCTCATTCTATAGAACTCTGAATTCCTATGAAAACCCTCATCCTTGCAGGCGGTTCCGGCACCCGGCTCTTTCCTCTGAGTCGTGCCTGCTATCCGAAACAGTTTATTCCCCTGATTGATGCTGATTCTCTCTTTCAGAAATCGGTGAAGCGGGCTCTTCTTTTTTCAGAACCGGATGAAATAACAATCGTAACCAATAAGCTGCACCGGTTTCTCGTGGCAGATCAGCTCGAAGAGATGCATACCCCCTGCCGGATTCTTTCTGAACCGCAGGGGAAAAACACCCTCCCTGCCATTACCTATGGCATTACGTCTATTCTGAAGGAGGATACGGATGCACGGGTTGCCATCATGTCATCAGACCAGCTCATCAACCCTGATGATTCATACAAAGCGGCATTTCTGGCAGCAGAAAAACTTGCAGAGAAGTATCTGGTCACCTTTGGCATTACACCGGACTCTCCCCACACCGGCTATGGCTATATCCGTCCGGGTGCCTGCCTCGATGGGGGTTTTGCCGTAGACGCCTTTGTTGAAAAGCCGGATCTGCAAACGGCAGAATCCTATCTGCGTGACGGATACCTGTGGAATGCCGGGATGTTTCTGTTTTCTGCATCCCTGTTCATGACTGAATGTAAAAAACATGCTCCTGAGGTTGCTGAAGCGTTCACCCTTCCAAAGGAAGGGGCATTTGAACAGACCCCGAAGATCTCGGTTGATTATGGCATCATGGAGAAGACTGACAAGGCTGCGGTGGTCCCCCTCTCTGTTCCCTGGAGTGATGTCGGAAGTTTTGGAGCGCTCTATGCTGTCCACTCCAGGGGGGAGGATGGGAATGCCGTTCGTGGCGAATATCTTGGCATTGAGAGCCATGATAACCTGATTATTTCAGACCGGCTTGTTGCAACCATTGGTATCAACGATCTTGCAATCATCGACTCTCCGGATGCTCTTCTCGTCTGTCCCCGGTCCGAGTCGCAGAGAGTCGGGGAAATCTCAGACCTTCTCAGGAAGCGGGGGGATGAACGTTGCGAGCTCCACACAACCGTCCACCGGCCATGGGGGACATACAGCGTTCTTCAGCGGGGGGATACATTTCAGATCAAACGGATAACTGTCACGCCGGGCCGCCGCATCAGTCTGCAGCTCCATCACCACCGGAGCGAGCACTGGGTGGTTGTCAAGGGAACGGCCCTTGTGGCAAACAACGGGAACGAATTCTTTGTCCGGCCAGGTGAGAGCACCTTCGTCCCCGCCGGCGTCCGGCACCGGCTGGAAAACCCGGGACTCCTCCCTCTGGAGGTGATTGAGGTGCAGAATGGGGAATATGTGGGTGAGGATGATATTGTACGGTTTGATGATGATTTTGAGAGGGAGTGAATCTCGGTTTAATTTCCGTAGTCTTTTTTGATGGTCAGTCAGAACAAAAATAGATAAATGGTTCTCTTTTCTGTTTGGTTTCAACAGTAGCCCGTTATGTAAGAGCGTAGACTGTCCGCTATCCCCCACCGGAGCATCTCTCCTTGCTTTTGATTTGTATTATTCAGTAATAATGTGGACAAGCATATCTTCAACGTCTTTCATCTTTTCCGGTGTTACTTTCCCGGCCCGGTATAATATGAGTGATGCATCAGCGGTAAAAATTCTGTTGGGACGAACACAACTGTCCACCCGTAATCTGCCACATTTTAAAATCCTGGTCGGTAAGGTTTATCGAATATCTGTCATGCCGGTTTTTACTCGTTATCTGGCAGAGGATATTATCATCACCTCCCGGAGTTGCAACTACAAGAACCGGTCTTTTCTTAGAATCAGAGAGGTCTTAAAAAGGGAACGGGACGACAAGTACATCGCCCTTTACAAATTTTTCCATGCCCCATCTTCTTCTTTTGACAACTAGTCTTATTTTAGGGTCTTTTCAGATGTATATGCACATGAGAGTGCCTAATCCAATGTTCCGAGAGGTCTGAGTTCAATTCTGTCATTATATGCGAGTATTGCGACCTTTTCTCCCGGAAGAAATGTTTCCCTGACAGATCGTGGAATTACGATTTGGCCTTTTTGCCTTGTTTGGACTATAAATGGTTTGGATGTGCTTGTATTTGGATTCAGTACTTCTCTAACAGAACTCCAATAGAAAATTCGAAATACGGTTCCCCTCCTTAAAATTTCAAACAGACGCCATTAATACAGGAATTTCGGGACCGGTCTCAACACCTTCCTGATACCCTCCCAGACCAGCATACGAAACTGATCACACCGGAACATATCTTCTTCAACCGTTCTCGGCCCTCTCTTTACGGGAGAAAAGTAGATCCGCTGCAAAATGATCCAGATATTCTTGAGCAGCAGAGAAATTATCGCATACAGATACCGAATCGTCATATTTTTGGACGATGTTTTACATTTCACGCTGTTTCTGATGCGATAGGAGGCTTCAATTGCAAACCTCATTTTGTAGGTATTGTAGATCCTCCTTTTCGTCCAGTTCAAGCCATGAACAACATATCCCAAGTTGGGATTTCCATACTCATCCATCTTTCCCTGCTGATACTGGACATCTATAGCAATATCCATTTCTAGGGGTTAAACCTTGCCTTTATTTGTATATTGGGCAAATCTAGCCATTTTTCCTTTAAGGAGTGTCTTCATTTCTATGCTGTGTTTCTTCACTGGCACAATGTGTGAAATCCCTTCGCCCTGAAGAAATGCAAATACTTCCTTCGAATAAAATCCCCTGTCCAAGCAAAGGACCTCGACATTTATATCCAGTTGTTGGACGGTCTCCATACATTTCCTGACATATTCGACCATCTTGACGCCTTTTTTCACTGGGAACACAGCTACTGTAAGTCGTTCTCCTTTCCGGATGGTGTACAGGGATACATACGAATAGAAATATGTCGTGGATTTCTTCATTTTGCTGCGGATAATGTAATCTGCTTTTGTATCGTCGATGTTCCCATAATATGGATCGTTTGTCAAATCAATTGCAAACTGGTATTTTTTACCCTTCTTCAGAATGGAATCCGCAGGATTCATGAGAATCTGAGAATTAGCGCTCTCCAGAGTTGGCAGATCAAGTTTGGCCAAATGATATTTGATAGATGTCTCACACGGTCCTTTCTGAACAAAGTTCCCAATTGAATGAATTGATATACGATTCACTGCCATTCCAATGATAGTCTGAAAAGAGTCTTTTGGCTCAATTTTACGTTTATTGGAATATTGAGATTATGATTCAGGGCGTTGACAGCAGGATCAGAACATTCTTTTGACTTTAGGGAGTGTACTGTAGTGCGGGCGTGATGATGTTTGGCCATATCGGACGCCCGCAGAGTATATAGATCATTTCTTTTGCTGTCGTTAATTTCTTAAATTCAGATTTGAAGGAAATAATGTCACATTCACAATTGAATTCCAGGCCATTTTTAGTCAAGTACTGGGATCCGACAAACCATGCCATTGTTGCAGAATAAGCATCTTTAACATCAGAATTTCGTCAAGATTAGGGCGACCACCCTTTTCGGTGTTATTCGAATTGAGACCTGTAAGGAAGGGGCGGAACGCTTCCCAGTCGATCAATTTCTCAACTTCTCCTAGCTTATCACCCAATTCAGCAATACGCTCGTATTCATACCTAATTGCAAAATTAGTGAAATTACTCATCAATTAGTGATCGAAAGAGGTGTATAAAGTACTTCTGGTTGGGTGGGGTTTTTAGAAATTCTCTTTAATTTCCATTTAGTATGTGATGAGCTAACGAATTAATCAAAAATTTAGTGAAAAGATCCGTCGAATAAATGGTTTTGTTAGTCCTCCTATATTGTATCCAATTATTTTTATACGCATACTACAAATTATACTTCAAGTAACTATATATGCAATGATTAATTGTCAAACATCTGTGTATGGAGGATTGTGGGTAAAAATTTGGGGTTGAATCTCTCTTATAATAAGTATTGGAGAGTTTAATCCTTAATTGTCTGGTGGGATATCTAAAAGACAATTGAGATCAATTCGATAACTATTCTTATTAATAACGCAAATTTATTAGAATATGCATTACGTGGTCACAGGGGGTTCTGGCTTTATTGGCTCGAATCTCACTGAAGCATTGTCAGTAAACCATGACGTTACAATAATTGATGATTTATCAACCGGACGAAGAAAGAATCTGAATGGTCTTGTTGATTTAGAAAATGTCACCTTTGTTGAAGGAAGTATCACTGATCTGGATCTTCTTTTGGATGTGTTCAGAAATAAAGACGGCATCTTTCATCAGGGGGCAATCCCTTCTGTTCCCCGTTCTATTGCAGACCCAATTGCGACAAACCAGGCAGGAATTGACGGCACCCTGAATGTGCTCGTCGCAGCAAAAGAGTGTGGTGTCAGGAAGGTTGTCTATGCATCGTCCTCATCGGTGTATGGCGACACACCGACCCTTCCCAAACACGAAGGCATGATACCAAATCCCATGTCTCCGTATGCGGTGACAAAAATCACCGGTGAATATTATTGCTCTGTATTTTCCCGTCTCTATGATATCCAGACGGTTTGTCTGCGCTACTTCAATGTGTTTGGCCCGCGTCAGGACCCTGCTTCCACGTATGCTGCAGTTATTCCAAAATTTGTTAACCGTCTTCTTGCCGGAGAAGCCCCGGTTATCTATGGGGATGGTGAGCAGACGCGCGACTTTACGTATATCAAAAATGTCATTCAGGCGAATGTGAAGGCGATGGAAAGTGATGAATGTGGTGTCTTTAATGTCGCCTGCGGTGACCGTATCTCACTGAATGAACTTGCCACAACAATAATGGAAATACTCGATATTGAGATTGAACCGGTATACGAAGCGTCACGGCCCGGCGATGTTCGGGATTCACTTGCGGATATCTCCGCTGCAAGCTCAGCATTTGGTTACGAACCTGAATATACAATGAAACAGGGACTCGAGGAGACAATCGCATGGTACAAAAATCAGTAAAACCAGTAACAGAGATGACGGCCTGCGTGGTGGGCCTTGGCTATGTGGGTCTGCCACTTGCAGAAGCATTTGCAGAAAAAATACGAACAATCGGTTATGAAATTGTCGAAGCCAAAGCGAAGGAGATTGCAGCAGCGACCACAACACCACTCATTGTTACATCAGACCCGGCTCAGATACGGGAAGCAGATTTCGTTGCCATCTGTGTTCCAACACCCGTAATGAAAACAAAGGAGCCGGATCTCTCCTATGTGAGATCTGCTGCCACAACCGTTGGTCAGAACCTAAAGCCCGGTGCAATCGTTGTCCTTGAGTCAACCGTCTATCCCGGGGCTACCGAAGAGATTGTCATCCCGACCCTTGAGAAAGAATCTGGTCTCATATGTGGAAAAGACTTCAAGGTCGGCTACTCCCCTGAGCGGATTAATCCTGGTGATGAGGCTCATGAACTTGCTAAGATCACTAAGATCGTTGCCGGGATGGATGCAGAATCCGGCGACATACTTTCTGAACTCTACAGCCTTGTCACTACTGTCTACCGTGCACCTGACATTAAAACCGCCGAAGCGGCGAAGGTCATAGAGAACATCCAGCGTGACCTGAACATCGCCCTGATGAATGAACTCGCCCTGATCTTCCACAAGATGGGTATTGACACACAGGAAGTCATCAAGGCTGCAGGCACGAAATGGAACTTCCATCAGTACCGGCCCGGCCTTGTCGGCGGTCACTGCATCCCTGTTGATCCCTACTACCTTGTCTACAAGGCGCAGGAGCTCGGCTACCACCCACAGGTGATTCTCGCAGGCCGTGCGATCAACGACTCCATGCCTAAGCATGTGGCAGATATGGCGATTAAAGGGATGATTGAAGCCGGAAAAGTCGTTAAAAATGCAAAAGTCCTCATAATGGGTCTTACCTATAAGGAAAATGTCGCTGATATCAGAGAAAGTCCTGTTGAAGATATGATTCAGGAACTCAAGGAGTGGGGAGTTGAGGTGTATGGGTATGATCCATTAATCAGTGCCTCTGCAATCGAGCATTTTGGAGCAATTCCGGTCGACAGCCATAAGATCAGAGCAGATTGCATTATTCTAACCGTTGCTCATGACGAGTTTATCAAGATTGGAATGGATAATTTTTTGGATTCTATGGATTCAGATCCAGTAATTATTGATGTGAGAGGATTTCTTAAAAATATTGAGATCCTTGAAAAGAAGGTTCTTTACCGTACAATCTGATTCTGTGGATTATGGTGAAAAAGAAATGTATCTTTTTTGAAGAATCCAAACAGAAATCAGTGGTGTGAATTAATATGAAAATTTTAGTTATCGGTTCAGGTTATGTTGGCATTGTAAAAGGCATGTGTTTTGCTGAGCTTGGAAGTGAACCTCTTGTCAGATCCATTGAAACGCAGAAGGGTTCTGTGAATGATACTTGTTCAGATGCAAAAAAAGCTGCAAAATTACTTGGATGGAATGCAAAAACGAATATAGAAACCTGTATTTTAAATTATATAAACCGGATACAAAATAGGAATTGTTTATGAGTTTTAAAAAACAAAATTTAGGATTCTATTTTTATAATATGCATTATGGGAGTGTGTAATTTTAGTGGCCAATTTTAAAAATTCATTTAAGATGCTTTATTATTTCTTTAAGCCATACAAGAAATTATTAAGCGTTTATCTTATGAGCCTGATTTTATTCAGTGCTTTGGATGTATTCAGAGTAGCCCTCATATATCCAATTATTAATTATGGACTTGATGTAAATGTTAATCAGTCCATTTTTGACACCCTATTCCAGTTTGTCCTTCCTGGAAATATCAATCCATTTGTTGCATCCGGGATTTTCCTTGCAGTTATTACTATTATTATGGCATTTTTCGAGATTATTGTAGCATATCTTGGAAGTATTACATATTCTAAAGTTAGGGACACTACCGATCGCTCAGTATTTAATACCATAAAAAATCAGCCATATGAATATTTTGCCAAGCATAAACAGGGAGATTTACTTTATATTGGACAAGTGGCAGTAGATCAAACAGGAACCGCTGTAAGATATTTCATTGCATTTCTTCAAAATTTATTCTTATGTTTGTTTTACCTTTCTTTTATTTTCATATTGTCTTTTGAGATCAGTATTATTGTGCTTATTCTGGGAATCATATTTGTGTTTTTTGTAAAGAATACTATTTTTGTAAGGATTTACAAACATGGTTCAATTCTGAATACGGCAGCAAAAACAAAATCTGTCGTATATAATGAATTTATATCTGGTATAAAATCAATATTTATTACCGATTCTGTAGATTTTTGGACAGTTAAATATGAAGTTGCTGTTAAAAAACTTCTTAATAGTTACACAAGAGTTCAGGTTCTTCAACGCATTCCAAGCATTATCAATAATTTTATATTATTTATGATAATAGGGCTTGGTGCTATAGGTCTGTATTTTTATACTGATGGAAATTTTCTTCAGTATATTGGGATATTTGGTACATTTTTACTCGCACTTTACAGAATGATACCTGCCTTAAATGGCTGCCAGACACAATATGGTGCTATAATGCAGCAACTTCCTGCGATTGAAGCTGTTTACAGTGTTCTGAAAGATGAAACAAATGAATATGAAAGAAATATTGATAAAAAGAATATTCCTAAAAAAGTTTTCCAGTTTCAGAAGTTGATTACTTTCAAAAATGTTACCTTTAAGTATAGTGGTGGTTTGGATAAAACAATTAAAAATCTGTCTTTTGATATCCGAAAAAATACACGAGTCGCTATTGTGGGCAATTCCGGTGCAGGCAAAACCACTATTGCCAATCTTCTGGCATTATTATACAAACCAACATCCGGTGATATCCTTATTGACGGGACAAATCTCAATGAATTTAACCATTCTGATTATTTGAAAACACTTGGATATCTGGGACAGGAAACATTTGTTTACCATGATACAATTAAAGAAAATATCCGGTTTGGTCTTGATTGTAATGATGATGATATAATTGTGGCAGCAAAACTTGCGGATGCACATGATTTTATTTTAGCTACCACTGATGGTTATGATACAATTATTGGTGATCAGGGAATAAAACTTTCCGGAGGTCAGCGCCAGAGAATTGCAATTGCAAGAATAATGCTGAGGAAACCTGAAATCCTGCTTCTTGATGAAGCAACAAGTGCACTTGATAATAGATCTGAACAACGTGTAATGGAGGCAGTTGATCGCATCTCAAAGAATATGACTGTAATTACTATTGCCCACCGTTTATCGACAGTTCAGAATGCTGATGTTATCTATGTTATGAAAGATGGTCAGATTTGTGAAAGCGGAAGCCACGAAGAATTGATTAAAACGCATGGAGAATATTATAATCTCTACACAAAACAGGGAAATGCGAATGAAAAATAATTGAGCATTACAATATGTGATAATTCGCAGGGGGTGGGTAGGCATCCACTTCCTAAGGTTGTAGTTTTTAACGCGACAAAAGATGGTGGAATTTAGTGGTCAGAAATTTGAAGTATTGTCAATATTTTTTACCAAGATTTCGTCACACAAATAAAATATGGAAAGAGTCATTCTTATTTTAAGACAGACATTAGAAAATTCAGAGATAGTTTTTCATATCCAGAAGGATACTCTATTCATGGTTAAATCAATTATTGCAATAATCCCTGCCCGTGGAGGGAGCAAGGGCATTCCACAAAAAAATATCAAAATGTTGGGAGATAAACCTTTAATCGCATATACAATAGAAGAATCTTTAAAATCAAAATATTTGGATCATGTTTTTGTCTCCACTGAAGATCCTGAAATCGGTGAAATCTCAAAAACATTTGGCTCAGAGGTGATTGAACGCCCGACTGCCCTATCCGAAGATACCTCAAAAAGTGTGGATGCAATATTGCATGCAATTGAATATTTAGAAAAGAAAAATATTCAGACCCAAATTGTCGTTCTGCTACAACCGACATCACCATTACGAAACACAGAAGATATCGATGCGGCAATAAAATTATTCCTGGATAACGAGTGTGATTCGGTTATAAGTGTCTGTGAACCGGATCACTCTCCCTTTTGGTGCTTTACATTCAATGGGGAGTATCTTCAACCCCTTTTTAATGAAAAATATGATAATAAACGAAGACAGGATCTTCCAAGAGTATTTATGCCGAATGGCGCAATCTATGTTTCTAGTCCTGAATCAATTAGGAGGTTAACTGGTTTTATTGGAAACAAAGTAATTCCCTATTGTATGCCCCCAGAAAGAAGCATAGATATTGACACACCACTAGACTTTACTATTGCAGAAGTTTTAATTAATAAGTAAATTATCCTAATTTTATTTTCAGGAGAAATGACAATGCAACAACAAATAAAAATTGAAAACAATATAATTGGACCACAAAATCCCTGTTTCATTATCGCTGAGGCAGGTGTCAACCATAACGGAGATGTCGCTTTGGCAAAAAAACTCATCGATGCCGCATTTGAAGCGGGTGCTGATGCAGTTAAATTCCAGACATTTAAAGCCGAAAACATTGTCACCCCCACTGCTGAGAAGGCAGAATACCAGAAAATGAGAACAGGAACAAGTGAATCCCAATATGAGATGATAAAGAAACTTGAACTTTCTGAAGCTGATTTCTGGGATCTCTCGGAATATGCAAAGAATGCAGGTATTCTCTTTTTGTCTACTCCATTTGACGAAGAGAGTGTTGATCTCCTGGATGAGATAGGTGTGCCTGCATTCAAGATACCTTCTGGAGAGATTACAAACTTCCCACTCCTAAAAAAAATTGCACAAAAGTCCATACCCATTATTTTGTCAACAGGAATGGCCACACTTGGTGAAGTTGAGGAATCGGTAAACTATCTTAAGAAATATGGTGCAGAAGAAATCATTCTTCTTCACTGCACCACCAGTTATCCTGCCCCAGTGAAATCTGTGAATCTGCGTGCAATGGATACATTGCGCTGTGCATTTCAGATCCAGGTCGGATACTCCGATCACACGGAGGGGATCACAGTTCCTATTGCAGCTGTTGCCAAGGGTGCATGTGTCATTGAGAAACATTTTACTCTTGACAAGACTCTCCCCGGCCCAGATCATAAAGCCTCTCTTGATCCTCAAGAACTTACCATGATGGTGAAGGCGATACGGGATGTGGAACATGCCCTTGGTAACGGGATAAAGGGTCCAAATGATGAGGAAAAATCAATAAAAACGGTTTCCCGGAGAAGTATCGTCGCAAAACGGGATCTAAAAGAAGGAGATATTCTGACCGAGGAGGATTTGACAATAAAAAGACCTGGAACCGGAATTGAACCAAAGTATGTTGATTCAATCGTGCAAAAGAAGACAAGGATTTTGATTCGAAAAGATCAAGTGATTACATGGGATATGATTGAATGAAACGTAAAATACTATATATTAGCGGTACTCGGGCAGATTATGGTCTGATGCGGTCGGTTTTACATCAAATTCATAATCATGAGTCTCTTTCCCTTGATATTGCTGTCACCGGCATGCATCTGATGGATGAATTCGGGACGACAGTTGATGAAATAAAAAAAGATGGATTCAATTATCATATTGTCGATGTTCGGTATGATGCCGATACGAAAGAATCTATGGTCCAATTTATTGGAAAATTTATTCAGCATCTCACACCACTTATTCAAAAAATTAAACCGGATATTATTCTTGTTCTCGGGGATAGAGGAGAGATGCTTGGTGGAGCTATTGTCGGAGCATACCTGAGCATTCCCGTTGCCCATATACATGGGGGAGAGGTCACGTCCACTGTTGATGACCTTGCACGACATGCAATAACGAAATTATCCCAGATTCATTTCCCTGCCACTGAAGAAAGTGCACAGCGAATTCACCATATGGGAGAGGACCCGTCACAAATATTTGTTGTCGGTGCCCCGGGTCTGGATCAAATTCTCCATGAACCACTACTGCAGCCTGAAGAAATTGAGAAAAAATACCATCTGAATTTTTCGGATAAGGTACTACTTGTCGTTCAGCATCCTGTAACACTTGAAACCGATCAAGCCCCAGAACAAATGAGAGAGACATTGGAGGCAGTATCAGTATTTCAATACCAGACGGTCATCATATATCCAAATGCTGATGCAGGAGGGAGAGGGATGATCGATGTGATCAAAGAATATGAGCATCTACCCTTTATCCAGACATACAAAAGCATCTCACACAAGGATTACCTCAGTTTAATGCAGCATTCATCTGTTTTAATTGGAAATTCAAGCAGTGGCATCATCGAAGCCCCTTCGTTTGGACTTCCTGTAATTAATATTGGGTCTCGACAAGAGGGAAGAGAGAGAGGGGATAATATTGTAGAGGCTGAATACAACCGGAATTCAATAGTATCGGCAATAAAATATGTATTAAATGATCAATCATTTATATACAAGGTCAATTTGAAAATAAATCCCTATGGTGATGGTTGCTCTGGTAAAAAAATTACGAACATCCTGAATTCAGTAACGATAAACAATCAATTATTGCAGAAACGGAGATAAAGAATGAGATTTAAAAATTGGGAATATCCAATAATTGAAGATGGAAAACCTACTAAGTACAATTGGATAGTTCAACACACAGAAAAACTGAAACTCGGCCATATGACTGACATTGGAGCATTTACATATGTTAATGCACAATATGGTGTAGATATTGAAGATAATGTCCAGATAGGTTCACATTGCTCAATATATTCACTTTCCACAATTGACAATAAAACAGGTCGGATTGTCTTGAAGAAAAATTGCAAAATCGGGACCCACTCTGTAGTGATGCCTGGTGTCACCATTGGAGAAAATTCAATCATTGGGGCTTTTAGTTTTGTAAATCAAGATATTCCTGATAATGTGATTGCATATGGCGTGCCTGCCCGAATAATTAAAATGATTGAATCGGATAACAAAAATCTTGACTCTGAAGTTACTGATTGATATATGACATGGAAAATACCTCTCTTTAAAATGTACTGGGACGAAGAAGACGTCAGTGCGGTTAGTGAAACAATTCGCTCAGGAATGAACTGGGCAGTTGGAGCAAATGTTTCTAAATTTGAAGAAGATATCGCAAATTATAATGGAACAAAATACTGTCTCACGTTCAATTCCGGAACCTCAGCACTCCACGCCGCCCTCATTGCCCACGGAATATCCACAGGTGATGAGGTAATTGTACCCTCGTTCACCTTCATCGCAACTGCAAACGCACCTCAATTCGTCGGAGCAAAACCAGTCTTTGCAGACATCGAAGAAACAACCTATGGGTTAGACCCTGAAGATGTGATCGAACGTATCACTCCCAGAACAAAAGCTATTATGCCGGTTCATTATGGGGGGTGCCCCTGTAGAATTCAGGAGCTGCGGGAAATCGCTGAGGACCATAATCTGATCCTCATCGAGGACGCTGCAGAAGCCTTTGGAGCTTCTGTCGGTGGCAAGAAAGTTGGAACCTTCGGCGATTCAGCGATGATGAGTTTTTGCCAGAATAAAATCATAACAACAGGAGAAGGAGGTGCGATCGTGACCGATTCACGAGATGTATATGAAAAAATGAAACTCATCCATTCGCATGGTCGCCTGGAAACTTCAGATTATTTTTCAACAACCGCGGTAATGGACTATATCTCTCTTGGGTATAACTTCAGGTTGTCAAATATTACAGCTGCATTGGGAATATCTCAACTAAACAAGGTAGAAGATATTATCGGGATGCGACGTGCTGATGCTGCATACTATATACAGCAGTTGGAGGCTGAAGTGCCTGATTGTGTTATTCCAAGACTCCCTGAGGATTACTATCATGTCTATCAGTTGTTTTCAATCCGGGTAAAAAACAGGGACGCTCTGATAAAACACCTTGAGAGAAAAGGCATCATGTCAAAAATATACTTTTCACCGGTTCATCAGACAGACTTTTATCAGAAAAAAATGAAAAATTCAAGTACATTGCCTGTGACGCAAGAGATATCTGATGATATCATAAGTCTGCCTTTCTATCCAGGGATTTCACGGGACGATATTGATTTTGTAGTTGCCAATATTAAAGAATTTTATGAGGCGATGTAATGGTTTCAGATTACTATAGAGATAAAACAATTCTGGTCACCGGAGGGGCAGGGAGTATAGGGAGTGAGATTGTAAGGAAACTTTCTTTATTAGGTCCTTCTGTATTACGTGTTCTCGATAATGATGAAACCGCCTTGTTTAATCTTACATCACAAATTGATTCTCAGCAGCAGATCGTTCGGCCACTCTATGGCGATATAGGTGATGAAAACCGACTTGAAATGGCAATGGAAGGTGTGGATATTGTATTTCATGCAGCAGCAATGAAGCATGTGCCAATTTGTGAGTACAATCCATTTGAAGCTGTTAAAACAAATGTTATCGGTACTCAAAATGTAATTAGGGCTGCTCTAAACCAGAATGTTGATAAATTCATTCTGATCAGCACAGACAAGGCGGTCAATCCTTTAAATGTAATGGGAACTACCAAACAACTTGCTGAAAAGCTTACCATATCGTCCAATCATTACCGTGGATCGAAACGCACGAAATTATCCTGTGTCAGGTTTGGAAATGTAATGAATTCACGTGGTTCTGTTGTTCCAATTTTTCATGAACAGATAAAAAGAGGCGATCCTGTAACTGTTACAAATCCGAATATGACCCGGTTTATGATGACAATTCCGGAAGCAGTGGATTTTATTCTTCATTCAGCTATAATATGTATGGGCAGAGAAATTTTTGTTAAAAAAATGAAGTCAGTTAAAATCTGTGACTTGGCTGAGTCAATGATTGAATATTTCGCTCCAAAATATGGTTACAACGCTGATGAAATAAAAATTAAGGTAGTTGGAGACAGGGATGGAGAAAAAATGGATGAAGAATTATTTTCTGCTGATGAATTAAAATATGTATACGAAAATAATGAGATATATGTCGTTTTGCCCCAGTTCAGTTATTCAAAAAATTATGGAAATGGTGTTGCTGATGATGGTTCTTTTTCTAAGGTTGAAGATAAGGTTTATTCTTCAAATAACACAGGATATTTGGATAAAAAAGAGATCTTTGAGTTATTAAAAGAGGTTGAGTGATTTTAATTTATGTGTCTAATTCTTGTACCTTAAATCAGATAGTTTATATATCCTTAAAAATCCAGACATCTATAAAATAAATAAGAAATTAATGTGATTAACTCAATCATATAATTATTTCAAGGAGTTTTAAATGAAGAAACGTAAATACCTGTATTTGCCTATTGAAACTAAATCTAGAGAATTTGAGGCCAAAATGCTTCTTGCTCTTGAAGCAGTTAATCGTGGGTATGCTGTAATTATTGGAAATAAATCAATGAATAATTTATTAAAAATAATGCCTACTGGCGTATATTTTTATATGAATTCAACATCCCCTATGCAAAAGATATTTGCTAAATTTAAATCACAAGGTCATATTATTGTTGTACATGATGAAGAAGGTCTAGTTCAATCCAGTGACCAAAGATATATGGACGGAAGACTTAGGTTCGACACTATTAATGAAGTGGATTCATATTTTTGTTGGGGAAAACACCAGAAAGAATTAGTTTCTAAAGTTGTAGAAGAATATTCAGCGAATACAAAAGTAGTGAATACCGGTCATCCAAGAATTGATCTACTTAGATCTCCAATCTCCCTTTATGAAAATCCTCAAAAAACTGAAAAGTCAACAATATTAATTAACACAAAACATGCCGAATATAACCATAATAAGGGGGAAAATGGCTGGATTGAAATAATGAAAATTCACAATATGATTAATTCTCAAGAAGAAATGGATTTAAGATTAGATCAGGTGAAATATAAAAAAGCACTTTTTTCTGAATATAAAACATTAATTGAAGAATTAAGTTCTGAATTTTCAAATTCTAATATTATTGTACGACCTCACCCAAGTGAAAATGGAAATGTTTGGAAAATATTTGCAGAAGATTTTCCAAATGTTGTAGTAGATAGATCTAAATCAGTAGGTTATTGGATAAAAAAATCTGATGTTGTAATACATACAAGTTGTACAACAGGAATTGAAGCATTTTTTCTTGGTAAATTGCCAATAACCTATAAACCCATCCCTGAATATAGATTTGGAGAAGCATTACCGGATTTAGTTAGTTTTGAAACTGACAATGTGAAAGAAGTTGTTGATGTAATTCATTCTGTTATAGATGATAAATTTAATATTGATGAACATTTTGATAAAAATGTGGCAAAATTAGAACCATACATCTCTAACATTTCTGGGCCATTTTCTTATCAGTTAATTATGGATGAAATAGATAAAATTCCTCTAATTCAGTATAATATTTCATATTTTAATCATATTTCTTTATCTATGAAAATATTTGTGAGTCATCTGAGTAATATAAAAAACAATCTACTGAATGTAGAGACAAGAAGCATTAGTCTTGAAGAAATGAATGATGTTGTTGATAAATTTGTTCCAATTTTGAAACTTAGGAAAAGACCTAAGATAAAAAAATTGATAAATAATGTCTATCTGATCCAAAACGGTTGATTTTATGAAAATTATGAAGCAATATTTAGTTTGTGAAATTGATAAAATAGTAGAAGTTAATAGAATTGATCACAATAAATCTGTTGTATCACTTTCTAATGTATATTACTTGTCAATAATGAGTTATTTTATAAAGATGTAGTGAAATATCCAGTTATTTAGTGACATTAATTGAAAATTGTGTTAATATTAAATGAAATTTGGGGCTGCGCAAATACCTTTGTTTTAGCCAATTTAAATATTAGGTAATGGTTCCATAAGTAGAATTATTATTAAAAGAGGTAATGAATGAACACAAATCTTGATCAAATTAACAAATATCTTTGGTGTGGCTATCTCCCTCCAAATGAATTTCCTACATGGCTTTCTGAATGTATTACTCCAGATATTGCTGGTAAGACATATTCACCCCACGAAGCTGCAAAAAAATTTGATTTATTGTTTGATAACCTTGTAGATCAGTCCTCATCCGGGCACCATGTCATCCCCCTCAGTGGTGGTTGGGATAGCCGGACAATTTTAGGTGCTTTGCTGGAACGTGTTGACGCTAATCAGATAATGACCGTTACTTTTGGTGTACCGGGCCAATTGGACTATGATTTAGGAAAAATGGTTGCTGAATCAGCAGGTGTTAAAAATTATGCAATTGACTTAAGGACAATTGACTTTACTTGGGAGGCTATCAAGGAATCTGTAGCAAAATCCCCTTGGACTTCCGTACCCGATGGGATGTTCAATGCTATTTGTCGGAATATCTCTAATAAAGATGATACAATATGGAGTGGTTTTATTGGCGATGCAATAAATGGTGGTCATCTATCAGATTTATCAATGGATCCTGAAATCCAAATATCTGCATTTTCAAAAAAGGAACGACGGGTTAAAAATTGTTTTCTCTGTCAGTCTGGTTTTTCTTTCCAAGATGTTTTACCAGTTCCTGATATAAATTCAAAAAATTATTATGAAGACGCGCTACTTCTTGGATTGCATTGCACCACTTGTACCGCACCAATTAATCTTCCCGTAAAGAGGTGGGAGGGCTGGGGTGCTGTGTTTAAGAAGGAGATGAATGGAATTCAGGTGATTGCTCCTTTTGTAGATGCTGAATGGGCGGGCTACTGGCTCTCTGCACCACGCGAAGTGCGTAAAGGGCAGAAGCTTTACCTCGATATGCTCAACCTAAAATTTCCAGAACTATTTTCTTTGCCGGGAAAATCGAATTATGGATCCAATTGGAGCCATGGGGTGTGTCCTGTAATCAAACGAGGAAACCATATTATCCGCATGCAAATTCAGCGGAGATTACCATGGCTTAGGATTAGGTCATCGCTAAATGCAAACTATCTGGATTATGACGAAATGTTCCGCAAAAGGGATGATTATCATGAAACACTTATGGCTGCTCTTGATTATTTAAAAGAGAATAAAGTTGTACCATGGTTGGATTTAGATGCACTTTGTGAGGAGCATATGAAGCGAAGAAAAGATCATGGGGATGCGTTTCTTGTGCTGATTGGGCTGGCTGCAAATTTAATAGAAAATCCTTTAAATGATAATTAGGCATCTAATGATGAAAATAGTATATATTGCAACTTCAATTATCCCATCCCGCACAGCAAATAGTATCCATGTAATGAAGATGTGCCAGGCGTTTGCTCAGAATGGGCATGAGGTATTTCTCTTGGTGCCAGATAGGTATAAGGAGTGTGAGCTAGGGATTGTGGATGTCTTTTCTTTTTATGGTGTGGAGAGGTGTTTTGAGATTGTCTATATACCATTACTTCCAATTAAGGGCAAAAATTTAGTATTTGGATTTCAGGCAGCACAAAATGCGAAACAGTTTAAACCAGATCTTGTTTATGGGAGAGATCTTGCAGGTTGTTTTTTTATTTCATTGATGAAATATCAAACCATTTTTGAATCTCATGCACCAGTTGGTAACTTTATTTATGTGAGAATGATTAAAAAACTTATCAAAAGCTCGACCCTCAAGAAATTTGTTGTTATTACTTATGCGCTAAAGAATTATTATATAGAGCAATATCCCTTCCTCGAAGATAAAATATTTGTTGCCCCTGATGGAGCTGATTCCATACCAAATACCATATTGCCCGTTACATTTCCTAACAAAGGTAAAAAGTTGCAGGTTGGATATGTAGGGCATTTATATCCTGGGCGAGGTATTGAGGTAATTGAACAACTAGCAAAGCGGTGTCCTTGGGCAGATTTTCATATAATTGGAGGTACAGATGATGATATTAATTCCTGTATGCAGCTTATTAAGCCTTCAAATAATCTTATTTTTCAAGGATATAAACCATCTTTCGAAGCTGAAAAATATAGACTTGGTTGTGATATTCTTTTAGCACCCTATCAAAACAAGGTTTCAGTTGCAGGTGGTGGAAATACAGTAAAATGGATGTCTCCGTTGAAAGTGTTTGAGTATATGGCCTCAGGAAAAGCAATTATATGTTCAGATATCCCTGTATTGAAGGAAGTATTGGATCATGGAAGGAATGCTATTCTATGTGATCCTGAAGATATAGATTCATGGGAAAATGCATTATTGTATTTATATGAAAATGAAACTGAGCGAATTAGGATTGGTGATAATGCAAAAAGTGATTTAATTAGTAATTACACTTGGTATTCACGAGTCCAAAAGATTTTAGATAAAATATGATACATTTTTGTGACACAATATCAAATTAAATATAGAATATGTTGGCATATTTATTTGTAAATATTTTATTTGGTCTTTTTATGTAATTTTCCTTAATATATGCGCCATAATTACCTTCTATTGTCTCATAGTTTCCAAAATATACATAGGATTTTTCATATTTAGGGTATGTTATTAATTTATAGTCAAATCTACCTGCACTTATTAATTCTTTTGTACCAGATCTAGGCCTTATAACATTAGTATTTTGTTCATACTTGTCCTTTAACCATAATGCAGCAAACTTTTCATTTGTATTTATATTTCCCTTCATATACGTCGTTGACTCTTGACTTAACATATATTGGTGTATTCCAAAAATTTGATATGGCAGACCCAAAGAGAAAAGATAGAAACCAATTATTAAAAATAATAATAGACATTTTGATATTTTTTCTACTTTGATAGGTATAATATATGGAAGAAATATACGTGTTATACATCTTGTGATACTAATTACACCAATTACTAAAAATGGGGATAAAAAAATTGCTGTCAAAGAAAAAATCCTACTACCGTCATATGCCTGGTTTATTGATGGCATGGTTATAAATGCGATTAATATTAAAACACATGCAACAGCACAAGTAGTATACTCAATTCCAATTTTTGGAATCACATCTTTTAGAGAACCAACTTTGGTTTTAACAAATTTATGTTTTTCTTGTATTTGTAATAATATACTAAAACACACACCTAATCCAATACAAATAATACTGCCAATATAAAAAAAGTAGTTGAAAAATGTTAGATAGCCATATTCTAATTTTGGATTTAACAAAAGTTCTTTTTCAGTTAGAGTTTCAACCGTTTCCGGTTGAACGTTAAATAATAATTCCATAATTGAGGACCCCACTGAATCAATTCCAGAAATTAATGATCCTCCTCCTAATAGAAGAAATGTCCATGCTATAAGCAAGACAATATAAAATAATATTAAATTATAACTGAAATGATTAGGTGGGTTATTAGTAAAATATTTGTTATTTTTAACAATTGTCAAAAATATTAAAATAAACAAGAATATATATGCTGTCGAATAATGAGAGAAGATAATCGACGCAACAAAAAGTAATAATAATATAACCTTAGATTTTTCCTTTATGCGACCATTAATTGCGACATAAAATACCAATGTACAAAAAAAGATTGCAATACTTGTTCGAGGTGATCCTGCTGTCTGTAAAAAGGCTGTTTGTAAAATAAAATAGAGGGAGGCAAAAAAAGCCAAAAAAGGGGCAAAGTACTCTTTTAACGTGTAATATACTGCCAATGAAGTAAAAGAACAAATGAAAACAAATATAAATTTAAATAACATCTCCAGATTTTCAACTTTACAAACAGAACTAATAATTGCTGGAAGTAAAGTAATGGACAAAGCAGTACCCAAATTGAGTCCTAAATATATCCAATTG
This sequence comes from Methanogenium sp. S4BF, assembly GCF_029633965.1. Taxonomy (NCBI): domain Archaea; kingdom Methanobacteriati; phylum Methanobacteriota; class Methanomicrobia; order Methanomicrobiales; family Methanomicrobiaceae; genus Methanogenium; species Methanogenium sp. S4BF. Next base: position 516,781 of record NZ_CP091277.1, read on the forward strand.
AGATTATCAAAAGTAGTTAAGAAAAATTGCCCATACTCAATGTGAACATCAGCACCCCAAATATATTGAAAGCGAAGCATGAGAATTGATAAGAGAGAAAACGATATTGATAGAACAGATAATGGAAATATATTCTCATTTATATTCTCTCTATAAAAAGTTAGAAACAATAGATAAACAGGTATTGCCAATAATGTTGCAATAAGAAATAAATTGGTTTCATAGACATTTGATATATGCATTGATACAATAATTGCAGCAGGTAGAGTCAAAATGAAAGTAAGGGCCAATTTTTCGATTTTGGAAAATTGAACTGATATAATAGCATTTACAGTATAATGGGAATTGTTACGGCCCAAAATTATTAAAATAACATAGGCAATATTAAAAGTTATTAGGAGAGATATTGTTGATAAAGGTTCTTTATATCCAATAAATAGTGACAATTGATTAATAAAAAGCCCATAAATGTAAATGAAACTTACACTAATCCCAATAATTAAAAGACAATTTTCAAAAAAACTGATATTATGAATATTTATCAAAGGAAGAATTAAGAGACCGGGCAGGATAAGTAAGAAGCAAAATCCAAAAATAGAGTGTAGATATGGGATATTTAGGATAATGGATATGTCGGAAACATATATAAATAATAATATACATAATAAATAAATTATTTTCTTATTAATATTTATCATTTTCATAGACTATGTACCATTACTGTATACGGATCTATAACTAAATTTGATATCACCAAGTGAGTATCCAGAACTAGCTCAAATATTCTATATATTATTACCATCGCTCCTATATTTTAATTACTGTTCGAAATACTAATAACACATTTAGATACCATTGTAATCTGAATTATTCATGTGTAGAATACTTGTACATACATTATTGTTCAATGATTATATTAGCTCCTGCCTTTGGCCCCAAATAGATCTATTCAAGAACTTCCTTCCACCGGGCAACCTCACGATCAAACGTAAAATTCGTTTGCACAAACTGCCTTCCATTTTCTGCAATCTGCTCCAAGTCCAGAGAATTAAGCACTCGCATTACATTTTTTGCAATGCACTCCGGAGAATTATTCGACATAATAAATCCGGTCTTCCCATCAATTATAACATCCGGTATCGCTCCAACTGGTGTCGCGAGCACTGGCGTTCCACATGCCATGGCTTCAAGCATGATATTGGGGAGGCCTTCTGTGTGGGATGGGAGGACGAGAAGGCGCAATTGATTTAGGTATTGTGGGAGTTCATCATGGGGTATCCAAGCAAGGAGTTCAACACGATCAGTGAGATCTTCTTCTTGCAGGTATGTTTCGATTGTTTTTTCCAATTGTCCGTCCCCACAGATGAACACGCGAATATCCTGGTTATTGCTGAGAATGGCTGGAAGGGCTTGGGTAAAGTGCTGGATACCTTTTTCTGGACTAAAACGACCAATGTATCCGATGATAGGGGCCCTTTTGGACATGGGGGGGGAGGTGATAGTGAAGAGATTTAAATCAAGAAAGTGTCGGTGGGCAATAACAATTTTTTTTTGGTAATTTTCGAGATTCCATTCTTTGATTAGGTTTTGAGAGTATATTATGAGGCTATTTGCGAAAAAAAAGTTTACTTGATCGATAAATCCTAGAATACTTAATAAGCAATCATTTTTTGATTGACCCATTTTGGAATCAGAAGCGCCAAGAATGAGTATTACTTTTTTTCCTAATAATCTGAGTACAATAATTGGCACAGTCAATGATTGGGCAAGAAAAAAAATGTAAGTGTCATAGTCTTTTGTTCTTAATAAATAAAATGTTATGTTAAATTGGGTCTTTAAGTAGCGAATAATTCTCAAAAAATTGCAGATTGCCATATTATTAAATTTTGTGTTTGATTGATTTGTGTGGATTTCGGTGAATTTAACATTGTAACGATTTTTAAATTTTTGAGGATTTGGAGAAATTGTTGTAACAACCTCTACATTTTTTGTTGTGATTTCAGAGAGTATTTCTAAAAAATTTGAGAGAAATCCAAGTCTGTTGAGATCAAAACCTGATGTTATTACCATGTAGGATTTACTTTCTGGATTTTTTGGAATTTTATTACGTGAAAGAAAATTATTCCAATTAGTTGTATCCTTCATCTTTTTTCTCCAGAAATAAATTGATAAATTTCAATTATTTTGGCAGAATTATCTTCACTTTGAGATTGGATTATATGTGACTTGAAATCATTTAATTGTTCCAATGTATTCAAAATTTTTTCCGTTAAATCGTCAATATCTCTATTGATAAATATAATTGCACCTGTGGGTCGATTAATAACATCACTCGTGACAACAGGAATGTCAAAGTGTAGGGCTTCACGGATTGAAACAGAATCTCCATCAGTATTTGTTGGTCGAACAAATATTTGACTTTTCATAAGTATTGGATAGAAATTATATTTTTCAGTGATGAACAGAAAGTTATTTTCTATACCCTTAGATATAATCCTGTTTTTTAGAATTTCATAATAATTATTATCCCCAATTGTTGGAAGACAAAATACAAAACCAATATTTGGGTAATTCTGTTTCAAATTTGCGCATAAATCTATGCACATATCAATGCCATAAAGGTCTTGACCTTTGAAAAAAGTAATTTTATATGCATTTGCTGAGATAATGGGTGTATGCTGCTCAATAAATTCCCATATTTCTTGTGGGATCTCTTTAATTTCTTTTTCTTGAATAACAGGGGGAATAAATGCAGGGATTACATCAATAAATTCTGGGTCCACACCCAGTGATAAAGCACATTCTTTAATTTTCGGGTTAACTGCGATAATATAAGAAGTATGTTTAAGGGAATATGTGATCAATTTTTTTTTTAAGTATCCTGAATTTTTTATAGATTCATTCATACTTTCACCATGTATGGTTATGACAATTTTTTTTCCCAATAAAGTCATTAATCCAAAAAGAATTCTGGCCCTCCAGTCGGAGTAATGAAAATGGATGATGTCTTCTTTTGCAAAAATTGAATATTTTAAAATCCACAATAATGGAAACTTTATTTTGACAACACTATCATTTAATGATACATTTTTTGCATCGAGATCATAAACCACGCACCTGAATCCATTTTCCTCAAGTTGGTCCTTTAATCTTTGTATATGAACAGAAACGCCTCCATAAGGTAGAGGATAAGGTCCAACCAATGAGATCTTTACATTATTCTTGTCGTTCATTTAATTATTCCAGAACAGTTCCATAAAGATTTGTCATCCTTATTGCCATTCGATAATTTCTGAATTAAAAATTTATATTTCCCACTTTTTGTTCTGGGGATTTCATCAACAAACTGTAACTGCACCTGAACGTCTTCCCCCATCTTTTGGTGGAGGGCTTGTAAGATGTTTTGGGAGTCATTATCTGTGTAAGTATCTTTTCTTATGATATGCAGGACAACCTCACCTTTTTTCTCCTGATAGAATTGGAAAAGTCTTACATTTTGGAAAGCATCTGAGTGCATGTTTAACGCGGTCATTGATATTTGTGCCCCATTTTTACTTACGATCATCTCTTGAGTCCATCTGCCACGGACATCTTTTATAAGGGGATAATCTCGACCACAATCTTTACAGCCCCATCCGGCGATGGTTGCAAAGTCTCCGGTCTTATATCTGATAAAAGGCATTACATTGTTTAAAAATCCGGTTCCGACTAATTCCCCCCTTTTGCCAACATTCTCCCAGGAGATTATTTCTCCATTGTCATCGATGATCTCTGTATACCCATACTGGGGAAAAATATGATAAATATGTGAATGTTCGCACTCTCCGGCGAGGATCACTTTTTCACTTTGGCCATACCATGAAAAAAATCTTGTATTCAGGGCTTTTTCGATAAATTCAATCTGACCTGGATAAATATTTTCTGAACCCGCTAGGACAGCATTAATTTTTGATATGTCTGATTTCTGGTTAGTATCCAGATAGTGTGCGAGAAGATTCACCGCAGAAGGGTATCCATGAATAAAGGACGGATGCCACTTTTTCATGGCAGATAAATAGTGGGGCAGATTTTTTTCTGACATATGGAATGGAGAAAATTCAAGAGCATTGTAGAGTGGATTCAGTTGCCAAAATTTATCTTTTGTTATATGATTGAACTCTACCCCTCGAAAAGCAGCAATACGATCACCGGGGGTATAGTTAACCCTGCCCCACATTGAGACAATAAATGCCCATTCCTCCCCATAGGTTGAATTATCCAGGTAAAACTGTAAGGTATTACCACTTGTCCCACCAGTGGTTACTGAATATCTTTTGCTTATAGGTATATTTTTGTTAATAAACAGATCCGGGCATTTTTGGATTGTTTCTTTATCAATTATCGGAAATTTTAAAAGATTCGAGAATGCATCCTTGGAGGAATCCAGTTCAATATTCTTATAGTATGGGATATTTTTAACTGCGTAATTGAGTAACTTCGCTAATTCACGTTCCTGAATTTTCAACAATTCTTCTTTGGGCAATTTATCCGTTTCTTTAATTGATCTGAGTCTTCGGGAAAATGATAATCCACCCAATCTTCTCTCAATTGGTATGAGATACATCACTTTTCGTAGTGCGTCTGGACTTTGTCTAAATCTTTTGTAGACCTTTTCAAGCATAACAAAGCCCCCTAATCTGTTATTGTATCCACGTTTATTGCAACAGGCAATCTTTTTTCAATAGATTCTCGTGCTTTTAATGTCAATAATGTCGAAGACACAGAGTCAGGGAAATTGTCCTCAAATCCTCTCAAAAAAACGTTAAGTTCTTCAGGGAATCCCTTATCCTGGGAAAGCCATCTCTTTGTCTTCGTCTCCTTACCGTTCTTCACCAGACGCAGTTCGCGGAAATCGGTCAGGACGCCGACCATGCCGTCGCAGAAGACTTCGACCTGCTCCTTTGAGTAAGCCTTGTCGCCGAGAGTGGTATAGGTGACTGTGCCGATTGAACCGTCGTCCAGTGAGATCACGATCTGGAGGTTGGAGAACCGGTTTATTGAACCGGCGGTTGAGGGGTCGACAGACTTTGCATACACTTCAATGGGTTTTGCGACAGTCAGGCAGAGGATGTAATCGATGAAATGGCAGCACTCAGAGATGAGCATGCCGCCACCCTGCTCCTCGTCATTGACCCAGAGGTCAGCAGGAATTGGTCCGGTATTTACCCGGTAGTGGATGACCATGGGAGAACTCCGGTTCCTGAAGAAATCGCGGAGCTGCCCGGTGAGGGAGGAGTATCTGCGGTTAAAGCCAACCTGAACGTTTTTGTCCGAATTCTTCCAGGCTTCAGCAACTACCTCCAGATCTTCCATATTTGTTGCAAGGGGTTTTTCCACAAAGACGTCTTTCCCGGCTTCAAGGGCCTCGATTGTCATCTTTGCATGGAGGTCATTTCTTGTTGCAATGATGACTGCATCAATTTCCTTGTCTTCCAGGATTTTTTTGTAGTCAGTTGTGCAGTACGAGAACCCAAACTTTTTTCCGGCGGACTGGGCACTCAGGCCAGTGGATGTGGCAAGACCTCTGAATTCTACGGGAAGTTTTGCAAGATTTGGATAGAGGGCACTCATCGCCTGAATGCCGGCACCAATGCAGCCGATAGTTTTTATTGGAGAATTCGTTTTTGTAGTTGTATTTTTATTTGAATTTTCATTTTGAATTTTATCTGGATTTGTATTTTTGTTTGCATGTGATGGTGTATCTGATTTTGAAGGGTTCAGGTATACTACTGTTGAATTGTTCTCAGAAGTATCCGGATTATATTTCAGGAGAATTCCCAGGTATGGCTCTTTTCTGGATGTGATGAGGTCGTATGCATCCGTAGCCTCTTCAATTGTAAATTCATGGGTGACAATTTTTTGAAGATTGATTTTTCCTTCTGAGATGAGTTCGAGGAAAGAATCCATATTCCTCTTCTCAGTCCAACGGACAATAATTGGATAATCAATGCCTTTTTCTTCATAAGACCGGTCATATCTCCCGGGGCCATATGACTTTGAGATAACAAATTCTGCTTCTTTTTCGTAATATTTGTCTCTTGGAATGTTGAGTCCGACAGCACCCACAGCGACAACACGACCTTTCTCCCTGACAAGATCACCGGCAACTTCTATCGGTCCATTGGAGGAGGTGGCAGCCGTAATGATGACTTTGTCTGCACCAAACGGGGAAAATGAAGCCATTCTCTCTTCAAGTCCGTCATAATTGGATGCAATATCTGCACCAAGTTCGAGAGAGAGAGCGATCTTTTTCGGGTCAACATCAATGCCAAAAACCCGACACCCCGCAGCCTTTGCTATCTGAACACTCAGCAGACCGACGAGGCCAAGACCGATGACAACCACTCTCTCCCCAACGGTAACTTCGGCATTCCGGATACCCTGCATGGCAATTGACCCGACGGTAGTAAATGCGGCATCTTCAAGGCTGACGTTGTCAGGGACTTTTATCGTAAGATTCTTTGGTATGGACACATATTCCGCATGGCTGGCATATCCTGCACCTGCACACGCCACTCTATCTCCAACGCTAAATTCAGAGACATTTGAATCTGTTACAATGCCTGCACAGCTATATCCCAGAGCCTCTGGTTTTGCAAGCCTGCTTACTGCCTGCTGGTAGGCTGAAAGCACCCCATCCGTCTTTGCCTTATTGATAACCTTCTGTGCCAAATCCGGCCGTTCTCTTGCTTTCCCGAGTTTTGACTTATCTGCAAGAGAGAGAAGAGATGATTCTGTACCTGCAGATATCAGGGAAAAGTGATTTTTTACAACAACTCCTTTTTTGAGAGAAGGAACAGGCACATCTTCCACTGAAATAGCCCCTGAATTGAGATCTAATAATACTTGTTTCATTTTTTGTCACCACGTATTGTGCTCCAGCTGAGGCAGTCCAGAACCTCTGAAGTCATGAACATATCCGGAAAATTATTGAATGGTTCCACAGTTGATGCATTGATATGAAGCAATCCGGACAGAATGGAGAACACTCTGTCATTCACTTCCGTGTCAAATCTCCGTCTCGCAGCCTGTCGGTACATGCCGTATCCATACCTGAATATTCGATGGGAATAAGGATAGGTGCCAAGGTTTGCAGTATGCATTGTACTGAGAATGGAAGGAATAAAACTCTTCCAGTTTCCATCTTCCCATCGCAGCACGATGCCCCTGATATTTGACGGTACTACCTCAAGAGAGAGGGAGGCATTTTTGGTAAATTTTGCATCCCATTGGGATACGTAATCAAACGAAGAGTATGCAAACGCAGACGCTCCTCCCAAGTAGTATGCAAACATGAGCCCGCTCTTTGACCAGTCAAAACTCCCATCGGGATTTTGCACTTCTGCCAGCCACTCTGCTGCATCAAGGAGACTCTGCTTTAGCCAGGGTTCATCAATGATTTCCTGGATTTTTGCCAGGTAATACATAGTAACTCCCTGGTAGTGGATGCACGGTATATCAAACGTGTACGGATAGTTTCCTTTATCCGTCGCATAGGGATAATACCCATTTATCTGGCTGTCACATACATTTTTGGCAGCACGCCGGGCAGCCGCTAAACATTCACCATCTGAAAATAGTTCGGCATACTCTGCCAGAAATGCTCCGCATGAAGCATCAACATTCAGGTGATCTGCATTGTAAACATCTGATTTTAGAAAATATCCGGGTTTCAGCTCTTTTGAAAGGACGTAATCCCGTGCTTTCCCGAGCGCATCATCCTGTGGACAGAACGAATGAGCTGTAAGAAGTGATTCACCAATGAATGAAGTGATAAGAGCAGATGGCTGGTTATAATTGACATGAATTTCATTCCATGATCCGTCAGCGTTCTGTGCATTCAGGATATGGGAAATAATCATAGCTGCTGTCTTCTGGTCACCTGTCCGGATGAGTGCCTTAGCAACCTCAGCATTGACACGGTTTCTAACGATGCTGTAAACAGGATCTACAATATATGCTGTATCGCCATCGATAATCAGGCACTTTTTGACTTCATCCAAAAGCCCGTCAATGATCAGACTGCACGACTGCTTCATCTGTCAGCCTCAATAATTTTGTTGAGTTTTGCTGCTATGGCACCCCGGTCAAAATTATTTACCACATACTCCCTTCCGGACCGGGCCATTGTTTCCCTCTTTGCAGGGTCATGTACCAGATCAAGGATTGTGGTGGCAATAGCTTCCGGAGTATTATCGGCAATAATTCCGCCGCCGGAGCCGTTGGCGATTCGTGAGATCTCCCCCTTTCCGCATCCAACAAACGGTGTGCCACAGGCCATATACTCATACACCTTGGTTGGGGCGGCATACTCAAGTGTTGGAATGTCTTTCAGAGGTGCAACTCCAATGAGGGATTCCGCTATCAGCTGAGGAACTGCTTCCCGCGGAATGGTTCCGGGGAATAGAACAATCTCTTCTAGGCCCTCTGATTTTACAACATCTTCCAGATGTTCTTTAATATCTCCTGCACCTGCAATAATGAATTTCAACGGGTATTTTTCGGATATAATTTTCATTGCCCGAATGACCAGTTCAAGATCCTGCGCATATCCGATATTTCCGGCATAAACAATCTGGTTTTTCTTTGGCTGGGAGGAGGGCTTAAAAAATGCAGTATTGACACCATTTGATATCCGGACAATCTTATTTTGAATTGCATTGTCAGAAGAAATTCTCTCTCCAAGTTCAGATGTTGTAACCGTAATCTGGTCTGTTTTTTCCAGGCATCTTCTCTCAAAGGCACGGCTCATCTTCTCTGCAATACTTCCCTTTTTGAGAAAACCCAGGCTGACTGAAGCATCAATCCAGAGGTCCCTGATGTCCATAATCCATTCTTTATGAAAGAGCGTCTTTGCAACCCTCCCTGGAATGTGGGTAAAAATTGGTGGAGATGACGTAATTATCAAATCAAAATTCCTAGAATGCGTTAGAATCCATAAGGATGCATGAACGGGAAATATGAGATAATAGAACATTCTGCTGACAAATCCCGGATCTTTTGCTGTAGGCTGCCAGGTCCAGAGGTGAACTGCATTCACTCCATTCACATCTTCATGGGATGAGGGCTTCCAGACACGCTCGAAGGTACCGGTGGGAAATGTTGGGTGAGGTGCAAGAACGGTAATTTCAGAACCGAACGTATGCAGATGCGTTGACATATCGGATATGCGTGACGCATTCCCTGACTTCTCCGGTGGGAAATGCTGTGAAATAATGAGGACCTGTTTCATGTATTGTGTATCCTTTCAGTTGATTCAAAAAACAAATGAGTAATTAGTAGTCAGATACGTTCTCTGAACCATCACCAAGGATTTTACAGGTAAATCCCGCTGCCTTCCACGTATCGGTATCAAGAATATTTCTCGTATCATAGAGATTTTTATTCCTCATCTGAAGAGATGAGGGGTCGATATCTCTGAAGAGATCATGGTCGGTAACAAGGACGATGCAATCGCTGTCTTTGGTTGCTTCTTCTAAGCTGGTTATCGGGTATGGGAATGTGGTAACATGCGGATCATAGATTCTGACCGTATATCCTTCATTCTCTGCCAGTCGAATCAGTTTTAATGCCGGAGTTGCCCGCCAGTCATCGACATTTCCCTTATATGCCACACCAAGTATGGTAATGACTGGTTTCTGTACGCCGTGTACAATACTTCGAACCACACTATGGACATAGTTTGGCATATTGTCATTAATGGAGCGTGCCAGTGAAACCATCCGGGTTTTCGTTGACGTCTCTGTTAAAAACCACGGATCAATTGCAATGCAGTGTCCGCCAACACCGGGTCCTGGTTTGAGGATATTGACTCTTGGATGACGGTTTGCAAGTGATATCGCTTCCCAGATATTGATGCCAAATTCATCTCCCATTCGGGCAAATTCATTGGCGATGGCAATACTGACGTCCCGGTAGGTATTCTCCATCAGTTTAACAAATTCAGCGGTGCGAACCGTAGTTTCATAGAGATTGCCTTCGACAAATGATCCATAGATATCCTTTGCAAATGCTGCTGATTCTGGATTGTTTGCTCCGACAATCCTGTCATTATGAATCATTTCATGAAGTGTTTTACCTGGTATCGCACGTTCCGGGCAATGGACATAGGAAAATTCTCCTGGGTTTAACCCATATTGTGAAAGAATAGGAAAAACAACATTCTCACTTGCTCCGGGTGAGACGGTTGATTCCAGAATGACCATATTTCCTGCTTTTAAATGTGATGCAATCATCTCTGCAGCACTTCTGACATATTTCAGGTCTGCAATTTTGAGTGCTTCTTCAAGAGGTGTGGGTACCGCAATGAGAAATACATCCGCCTCTTCAACCTCGGAAACGGCACGGAAATTACCTTTCACTTTCTCAAAAAGTTCATTCAGCCCATCCTCTTCAAAAGGAAGTTTACCATTGTTTAAAATCTGAACAATTTTCTCATTTACATCAACGCCAACGACATTATGGTGCTGTGCAAAAAGGAGAGCTGTTGGAAGGCCAATATATCCAAGGCCAAGTACGCATATCTTCACGGTCATTTTAGTCATCCATGTGTTCAATAAGGTATTCGCTGGATTTCTTCTCACCATGTGGGTTATTCCAAGCTGTGTCTGGTTCTAACATATGTTTGGGGGAAGTTTCGATCATATTTTGAGTCGTTCCAGGAAGCACATTCGCCCCATCCAAATACATTATAATGTATTCGCTGGATTTCCCTCCACCATATGGGTTATTCCATGTTGCATATGTTTCTAATATCTGCTGGGAAGAAGTAATGATTTGATTTCCATCTGTTCCAGCAAGCACATTCGCCCCAAAATTAACCGTTTCGGGCCGTTCTGTGTTGTCACGAAGGGTTACGCAGGGGACACCAAGAATGCATGCCTCTTCCTGGAGGCCGCCTGAGTCTGTCAGAATGAGTTTTGCATGAGCTTCCAGTTGTAGGAACTCCAGATATCCGAGCGGTTTGGTGATCGTGATGCCTTCCGGGGAGATATTGAATTCCTTCATCATCTTCTCAGTTCGTGGGTGCATCGGGAAGACGACCGGGAGCGAATATTCTTTTCCGATTGCGGTGATGCCATTGATGATGCCCTGAAGGCGTTCTTTCACATCGACATTCTCTGCACGGTGTGCAGTGACGAGGAAATATTCTCCTGACCCGAGGTTCATTTCTTCCAGAACATTTGACTTCTCTCTGGAGATCTCAAGGTTCTGGTAGACTGCATCAACAACCGTGTTGCCGGTCACAAATATCTTCTCATTGGGGATGCCTTCCTTCAGAAGATAATTGCGTGATGTCTCTGTCGGTGCAAAAAGATAATCTGAGATATGGTCTGCTATAATCCGGTTTGTCTCTTCCGGCATTGTCCGGTCAAAACTTCTCAGCCCTGCTTCAACATGTCCCACCTTAATGTGAAGTTTTGATGCAGCAAGAGCTCCTGCCATAACGGTGTTAGTATCGCCTTGGACGAGAACCACATCGGGTTTTTCAGTTAGGAGGACTTTCTCAATACCTGTAAGAATTTTTGCTGTCTGTTCTCCATGTGTGCCGGAACCTACATCAAGGTTATACTTGGGCTCCGGGAGATTTAGATCTTCAAAAAACGCCCGATCCATCTCATACGAATAGTGCTGCCCGGTATGGAGAATGAAATAGTCAAGGTTTTGCCGGTCACATTCCCGGATGATCGGAGACATTTTTATGATCTCAGGCCGTGTTCCAAGGATGATTGCAATCATTTAGATATTCCCTCCATCACCGGAGTAGCCTCTCATAATCTGCACCAGCGAATTTAGAATCAGCCCTGATGTAATCAGCATCAGGCCAAGAATGAGTGCTGCAACGGAGATAATGGCCATGGTATAATGGAATGTACCGTTGCGGTATAATTCTGAGAAGATATAGAGGCCCACTCCGCACCCGCTGAGAGCCAGGATGCTCCCCGGAATCCCGAAGAAGAGAAGTGGCCGCTTGTATCCGATGACACCGACAATATCGGACATGATGTCGAATCCATGGCTCACCGGGTTCTTCTTGTGTTTGTGGGGTACTTCGTATCGCACAGAGATGGGAACCTCTGTGATTCTCATGCCATGGGAAACCATGTGGGTGATCATGTCTGTCTCAAGGCTGTAGCCGTTCGAGGTGAATTTACAGTTGCTGAGTGCACGCGGGCCTAATGCACGGAAACCGGACTGGGAGTCTGTGCTTTTATAGGTTTTATTCACAGATGCAGATGGACTATCAGGTGCAGGTACGCCATCTGTGTTATTTCCATTCTCATTCCCATTTCCGGTGCCTTTGCTCTTTCCATTGCCGGACGCTGATGACACATTGGTTGCATAATTGAGGGTCTTCTGCCCAATCTGCCGGTAGGCAGGAATATCATTTCCTTCGCCAATGAAGCGTGAACCGATGACAAGGTCTGCCTCATCAGAAAGGATAGGGGCAGCAACGATAGGGATCTCATCCGGATTGTGCTGGCCGTCCGCGTCAATCATGACAACTGCTTCGGCTCCCATATCCTGGGCTGCCTTGAAGCCGGTTTTGATCGCCTGGGCCTTTCCCTGATTATTGATGTGCTCAATGACAGTGGCACCCGCAAGGCGTGCAATCTCAGCGGTGTCATCAGCAGACCCATCGTCAACGACAATTACCTCTCGGGAATATTTCAGGCTTCCCAATACAACACTGCCGATGGTAATGCCTTCATTGTATGCAGGAATTACAGTAACAATTGTCTTTTTTTGCATTCGTCCTCAGGTTTATATATAAATGTATTGCTGGTTGTTCGCGAATGATGTGCGACTGACCTTTGATTGAAAATTTATTACTTTAATGTTTCCCTGAAATTTACTTTAATGCTTTGGTTTTCCCCCTAAATCTCTCCATTTACCTTTTATAGTAGGATCATTTGGGTAGATCCTGCGTCACTGGGTTTTGGTACCGTTCATTGAGTTAATTACTGTTTTTTCCGGTTTTTCAGGAACTATTCGGGTATGAAAAAGGGGGAGGATTTTCTGAAGAAATCCTGTTTTCACTTCAGCCCCACGCATGCGGTTGACGTCTCGAAGAGTCATCTGACAATTCTTCTCTTCACCTGTCTGGCAGTATGGTGGGGTGAGTGAATCGGGAACAGATAACTGAGAACGGGAAATCGAAAACAAGGGGCAAACGTCTTGAACCCGGATTTGTGGGCGTGGGTTTGATAATTGAATGATGATTTTTATTTCACTTGATTTTATAGTATTGATTATTTCATCAACATAGATGTGACGGAGATGAATCGCTATCCGAAAAAACTACGAAATGTAACATACTAAATTATCTAAAAAACAAAACGGGGGAAATCCCCGAAAATCGACGCCCCGGCCGGGACTTGAACCCGGGTCAAAAGCTCCGCAGGCTTCTAGGATATCCACTACCCTACCGGGACCGGTGTCGCACTTCTACCTTGCGAGGTGCTTACATAGATAGGAGGTTCTGGGTATAAAGGCTTTGCATTTGTTTGTGTAAATGGGCGGAGAGGGATGGAATCTTGTGCATATTTGTGACGTTTTTGATGTATTTTTGATGTCTTTTGCGATATTGTGGGGGATTTGAGGTGTGTAATGAGTATTTCTTTGGGCTGGATCGTGGTACAGCGCGGGGATGATGGATGATGGATGATGTTGAAAGGGAGGGGGTGAGAGGGGGTCTTTTCCTCTCTCTGTGAAGTGTCCTCTGAATGATGACTGGTTGCAGGGGGGTGGGCAGGCGGGCCACTTGCTCCGTTTGTTGTTTCGTTGTTGATTTGTTGTTGTTTCGTCGTCTCTATTGGACCGATACGGGTATGCTCAGGGCTCTGGAAAAAAGGGCCGGGTCAAATGATGGGTCAAATACGAGATCGGAAAAACAGATGTGGGTCGGATTCCAGTGCTCTCCCTTCTGCTCTCTTCTGTGCTTTTATTGCTACTCTTTCTCTTTCTTTCTCTCTCTCTCTTTCCCTTTCTCATTCCCTTTCGCAGTTTTGATCTTCGCTAATCGTTCGTTAGCTCAGCGAGAATGGCTCTTCGCCATCCGCGATGTTTGCTTCCGGGACGGATATGGAGATGCCCACATCCACGTTATTGCCGGTGACTTCAATCTGGTAAGACCCGGGGTACCGAAGCGTGATGGTGTGCTTCTCGTTTTCTCTGGTGAACTGCGCGAAGTCATATTCTTCGACGATGTCGCCGGTGTCACGGTCGATGATGGTGACGATGAGGTCGGCGTTAGGGTCCGGGTAGTACTCTTTAATGGTTATAAGGCCCTTGTCACCGAAATCGCTGTATATCTTCTTCGAATTGGTGTACATGTCCGGCTTAATATCGAGATCAATGATCATCGCAGGAATTTTCAGATCATAGTTCAGCGCAATCACGTCATAGAGCAGGTAGACGGTGTTGGAGTAAATCTCGGTATATACCGGTGGTTCATATCCGGAGCTGGCCTGGGTCGGGGACGCAGTCACGACCGGAGCGGCGGTTCGGATGGGTGTCGCCTCCTGCACCCAGTTTGGCGTTGGTGTTGGTGGTGCGGTATTTGTCCCCCCATTTCCCCCTCCTGAACTAACTCCGCGTTCGTCCACCGGCAGTTCTGAGCACCCCGCACAGGCCAGCACAAGGACGACGGAAAGAATGGCTGCGAAAAGCAGTATCTGTCTGTTCATTGATAACGGTATATGTATAAAAATTATTTAAGCTATGGGTGGTTTCATCCGCGTAGATTCCTGCTTTTTGGGTGGTTTGGGGATTCTTTGGGGGGTGCTTTCGGGGATGGCAGGTTCTGTGACGGGCGGGCGTCTCTCCTGTTTCATGGTGTGTCTCCTCCACAGATTCTCCGATTTCTCTGCAATTCCTGAAACAGATGCCCGGGAATGAAACAGCAGGAGAAGGAAATCTCCCGTCCTGCGGTTCTCACTCATCCTTTCAGACCTTCCATATAGATATGGCTGGTCACGGGAAGGGCAGGTGGATGTCCTTTCAGCTCCGGGTGTTTATCATGCGGCAGGAATGGAAAAAATGGATGAAACACGGATGATTTATGGGTGTAGTACGGAGAATAATTCTGCACTGAAATGTGATGGGGGAATTGCTATCCTGTTTTTGGTCTTCCGTTCTTCCGTCAGCCATGTGGTGGTTTGGCAGTGATCCGGTGGTGGAGATATCCGGTTTTTACCCAACATATATTGGCCGGATTGTTGAGTATAAAGTAGTATACTCATATCTCAACAACTCTTTGTGGATCGGGAACAGGAACTGCAGTTTAGGTGTTAAATCCGGTTTTCCTGGGGGGCTGGGATGAGTCTTGTTGTTGAGAAAAACGTAGTCTACTTTGATCTCAACTCATTCTGTGTTTGCTCGGGAGGCAAGGGAGGGCAAGCCCTCCCTGCCGGACCCTCCCAAAAGAGGATGAGCCGCATGGGGGCGGACAGGCGCCCCCCTTGCTCCTTTGGTAATGGTGGAAGTGATCTAAGAGGAAAAGTGTCGGAGTTTCAGGTACATAGGTCACTATTTGTAAAACGAACGACCTTTAATATAGGCAATACTTCCTATGTGTGCAATCATGCACATTCGTACAATTCTATAAATATTTGATGAACAAATATGGGAACATGACTGCCACCAAACGCATCCCCGTCTCAGAACCGGTCTGGACCTCCCTTTCGGATATGAAAAAACCAGGGCAGACATATGATGGACTCCTTTATGAGATCATTGAGCACGAAAAGGAGCGCCGCTTTATGGCAGAGATGGCTGCCATAGAGGCAGAGGGCGACTTCATGGAGTTTGCTCCGTGACCTACCGGCTTCTTCTCGACAAAAAACATGCTCAGGACTTCTATGGTCATCTCCCTGAAAAGAGCCGGGCCATCGTCAGAGATCACCTGCTCCGTCTCACTGATGACCCGTACCCGGGCAGCGGCGCCGACAAAGAACAACTGATCATCCAGGGAGACGACCGGTATTTCCGCCTCCATATCGGGAGATCTTTCACCGCCTTCTATACGATCCATGATGCAGAAGGTGAAGTCCGCGTCCTCGAAATTTTAACAATTGAACAGGCGCATAAAAAATACGGTCGACTCGGAACACGGGGGTAACCACCTACGGCGTTTTTTGAATCGATTTCTGTTTATCATTGAAAAGACTGATGGCACCTATTCCGCATATTCTCCGGACCTTCCGGGATGTGCTGCTACCGGAGCGACCCGTGAAGAGACGGAAGAGCGAATGCGTGAGTCAATCGAGCTTCATGTGCTGGATGATGAATTAAATGATAATCTTCAACATGAGGAATTCACACCATGGACCTGACAAAGGACTGAAATGGTGTTTGCCTGCGTAATTTTCTGAGTACACGGGGATTGAGTTACTCTTTTTTCGTAGGTGCGATTTCATTCGTGTGGCTCAGGTCTTTTTGGTTGATTAGGGCGGGTCTGTTTGTTGAGGGTGAAGTAGTCTACTTTGTTCTCAACGCACTCCGTATTCGCCCCTTGAGGCAAGAGAGGGGGTGCCCCCCCTCTCTGCTCCGGTTTTGGTCCGGAACATGACATGACGGGAAATTTTACCCCGATCATAAGTCATACGAAGGGTCCCGAATGGAATATACCAGTCAAAAGGAATTTTGCTCCCATTTGTTTTGGTAGATGTTATGCGAGCTGCAGTTGTTTTCCGCTCTTAACAACGGAGAATTTTGAGGATATTCACCCACACCGGTGTTGGTGCAAAATTTCTGACCACAGATGATGCTCTTATCAGACATATTAATATGAATGATGATACTATTCCCATTGCAGCAAACAATCCTTTGATGTGGCTTATGGAGGAGACAAATGGAAACGAAAACACTGAATGAAGTCAGAATACTGGGATTCGAACTTTTGGTAAAAAATCTCGGACCTGCAGATGCAGTACGGTTCATCCAGAGTTATTCCCATGGAAAAGGGGATTATACGAAAAACCGCAAAAAATGGCTTGAAACAGATTTTGACACCGTTGTGGAAGGCATAATGGAAAAGCGAAAAAACCCTGATTAATTATTCGTATCCGGCATTACGACTCAATTAAATGAATACAAAATAGTGATTTTTCTCCTCTTTTATGATATCTGGATTCATCTGTCGGCATTGACACCGGTGAAATTGTCGATTCAGATGTGGTGAACATCAGGTAAAGCCAGGCAGAATTACCATTGGCGGACATCCGGCAGATGCTCTGGCTCCGGGAACGTGAACAGTATCTTAAAAGCAGGCTGGACGTAAAGGAAGGAATGAGTGATGAATCGTTTTTTGGTTATCATTGAAAATGCCGGTGATACTATTCTGCATACTCTCCGGACCTTCCGGGGTGCGTGGCTACCGGAGCGACCCGGGAAGAGACGGAAGAGCGAATGCGTGAGGCAATTGAGCTTCATGTTCCGGATGCTGAATTGAATGATATTCTTGAACATGATGAATTCACACCTCTGGACCTGACAAAGGATTGAAAAGGCGATCGCCTGTGTACACTTCTGTAGTACACAGGGATTGGGTTCCTCTTTTTCGTAGGTGTGATTTCATTCGTGTGGTTCAGGTCTTTTAGGTGGGTTTAGGCTGGTCTGCTTTTTGTTGGGGGTGAAGAAGTCTACTTTGATCTCACCAAATGGTTGTATTCGCCCTGGAGGCAAGAGAGGGGGTGCCCCCCTCTCTGCCGGACTCACCCCCGGGTCTGATAGGTCGCAGGGGGACGGACGAGCTCCTCCGTGCTCCAAATTGTACGGTGAAGGCGCTATAGGATGGAAATTATTGAGAAATGTCATCGTTCTGACTCTCATGAAGTCGTGTTACGGCTCTCATTTTTTCCGTTTATTTCTTCCAGGACTGGATCCGGGTTTTAAGATCATCGTCGGAAATTACCCTTCCGTGCAGTGAATCATTCAGGCCTCACTCAATCATACGGCTGAATAGTAATGCACGCAGAATCTCATCAAATAATGAATCCTCTGGCTGTGAACGGATAATCTCCGTCATCTTTTCTTTCACTGATGGCATAGGGCATCCCTGTTCATTTCCGGAACGTATCTTATCCCTTGATCCTATTTGGGATACATTAATTCGTTGATGTACACATATATCTTTATTAAATAATGGCAACCAGGAACTGCCGTAATTCAAACACAGGAGGGTGAATAATACTATGGCAAAACCAATTGAACTGGGTCTTGAACTGAAAGGTCAGGATGCAAAAAATTTCTCTCGGTACATGAGGAATCCCTCAAAATATGATACTCCGGATGGTAGAAGGATACTTCGTGAAGCAGTAGCACTAGACATTAGTATCATCCGCAGATAATAAATGAAAATTCCAATAGAAGAACTATCTTTTTTGGTTCTTCAACAAAACTCCGATTTAACTTCTTTTGAGTGCACTGAACCCGAATTGAGTGATTTTTTAAAAGAAAATGCAAAAAATTATCAAAAAACACACATGGCTATTACATATCCTGTACATTATGAAGGGAATGTAGCCGGATATTTCACTTTGGTTAACGATAATATCTTTCACGAACATGTAGAAGAGGACGACAGGCCCCCATTCTTTATCCATACAAGATATCCCGCGATAAAAATTGCAAGATTAGCTACAAGTCAGAAGTATGAAGGACGGGGTATCGGAGAAAGTATGTTAAAAGTGGTTATCAAACTGGCTTTAAACATATCTGAAATAAGTGGATGCAGAATCCTAACGGTTGATGCAAAACCAAAAGCAGTTGGCTTTTATGAAAAATATGGTTTTAGAAAGGTTTTAAGAAAATCCGATGACACAATTCCACTGTATCGGGATTTTCATACTGATTATCAATAAATCATATCGTTCAAAACAAGGAGATTACCGCTAATTTTTCCACACTAATAATCTAATCACTGGAATTTCTGACAGTGCCGGATGGACAACCTCTGCAACAAGAAAATTTAAATGTAAGACACTTCATAAGGATATTTGATAGCTCCAGAATCAGTTCAGATACAACAGGTACTACACAATATAGAAATCCTTTCTCTGGAAGATCAGGAATATCTAATTTCAGTTATAGAAAAAAGGTTAATAGAATCCAGACGGATGGCTTTAAAAAAAAGGGCAGAAGAAGCAATAGCAAATTATGAATCCGGGGATGTCTGTTCAGGTTCAATAGACGAACTTTTAGGATAACTATGCCTGAACTATTCTGGGATCAACAATTTAAGAAAACTTGTACGAAATGGACAGGGAAACATAAAAATCATACTGGTAGCCTGAAACAAAAATTAAACCTTCTAAAAGAAGATCCATTTCATCCACAATTAAAAACACATTCATTATCAGGAACATTATCCGGATTATGGTCAGCAAGAATTAATTACGAATACAGACTTGTTTTTAAATTTTTAGATGACGATAAAAACAAAATTCTTCTGATTGATATTGGCAAACATGATGATGTCTATTGATAGCTTAGCCAGATGTAAAATGATGCACACATGTAACTATATGACGTAACGGCAACCAGGAACTGCCGGAACTCAAAACACAGGAGAGTGAATAATAGTATGGCAAAACCGATTGAACCTCGTCTTGAACTGAAAGGTCAGGATACAAAAAATTTCTCCAGGTATATCAGGAATCCCTCAAAATATGATACTCCGGATGGTAAAAGAATACTTCGTGAAGCAGCAGCATTAGACATTAGTATCATTCGCAGATTATAAATGAAAATTCCAATAGAAGATCTGGTTTTTTCTGTTCTTTAACAAAATTCCGATTTAACTTCTTTTGAGTGCACTGAACCCGAATTGAATAATTTTTTAAAAGAAAATGCAAAAAATTATCAAAAAACACACATGGCTATTACATATCCTGTACATTATGAAGGGAATGTAGCTGGATATTTCACTCCGCTTCTCTCGCCTTAAAGAGGAGAATTGGAAGGGCAAACCCACGACTTTAGTCGTGGGTAGTTGACAATACATACGCACGGATGAGGGATGAGTAAACCTTTACAGCCTCTTCCAGCTGCTCTACCTGCACCCGCTCATCCTGTGCATGCAGCAGGTGGATCTCGCCCGGGCCGTACTCCGCCGCCCGGAACCCGGCCGCCCGCAGGAACCGGGCATCGCTTGCCGCCCACTGCAGGATGGGCCGGGCCGGCTGGTCATATGTGCCTTCAATCGCATCGCAGAGGCGCCGCACCAGTGCTGAGTTCGGAGGGGTCCAGGTCGGGGCGGCGAGGCTCTCCGTGCAGACGGCAGGCGTGGCAGGGTCTTTTTCGACCGATGCAAGCACCGCCTCCGGCGTGCAGCCCCATGGCAGGCGCATGTCCATGGCGACCGTGCACTCCTCTGCTACAATATTGGTCCCCTCGCCGCCCCTGATTTTCCCCGGGTTACAGGTGATGCGGGTCAGAAGGCGGGCCACGTCCGTGTCCGGGAAGACAGCAGAGATGGCCTCCTCGGAGTTTGTGACAAGCTCCCTCATCATCGCCTCCGGCACATACTCCTTTTCTGTCACCGTCATCATCCTATGGATAAATTCGGATGCCATCACAATCGCATTCTCGCCGGAGAACGGATACAGGGATCCGTGCCCCGGCGTCCCCGTAAAGGTCGCCCGGAACCGGCAGAGGCCCTTCTGGCCCACGGAAGGGTTCAGGTACGGCGTCGGTTCTGCCACCAGACAGTCGCACGGAATGATCTCGTGTTCCCGCAGCAGGTGCTGAATACCATCCACCCGGCCATTCTCCTCGTCACAGACAAAGGCAACGGCCACTGGCAGGTTATCCGACTGGCTGCGTATATCCAATCTGTCTGGTATTCCCTGATCACCGGATCGGATCTGTTCATGAGGGGTGGACAATGCACCCTGCCCATCAATCACCGCCTCCAGCGCCGCTAAGATAGCCGCACACCCGCCCTTCATATCGGTCGAGCCGCGGCCCCAGACATAGCCGTCCTCAATGGCACCGGAGAAGGGGTCGTGCGTCCACCCCACATCTCCTGCCGGCACCACATCCAGATGGCCGCAGAAGAGCAGGGCAGCATCGCGCGGGCCTGCACAGACATTCCAGTGGCCGCCCGGATTTTTCGAAATGCGGGGGAGATATCCCAGACCCTCAAGTATGCCTGCGACGTACTCCACCGCCTCGTCGGTCCGTCCGGGCGGGTTTTCGGTATTCATCTGTACAAGGTCTGAACAGACCTGTGCGACATCCATCTCTCGTATGCTCCTGAATAATTACTCTCCCGTACTCCGGGATAAATTGCTCCTCTGTACGCATGGTATAACTGGGGATTTTGGTAACAAATTGAAACTCGGGGCATTATTCGTTTATGAGATCATCCCGATTTGAGATCGCAGGGTTGTTTGTGTCATGAACAGCAAGGGAGGGGGGTAAACCCCCTCCCTGCCGCCCCTCCCCCGGGTGTGATGGTCACAGGAGGGATGGATGAACATCCCTCCTGTTCCTGAGTTTTATCGCGTGGCGATTTCGAAAAAACAGTTGTTCTTTTCAGTTCTGCTCTGCAGCTCACTTTCCGCATGTCTCCTTTCAACAATAGTATTTTTCGTACTCGCCACCCAATAACCGTAATATCTTTTTCAATTCATCATTCAGATTCGTAATCCGCTTTATTCTCCGTTCTCCCTCGACGAATGAAAACTCCCTCACCCTCCTAAACAGGAAAAAGGTCCACTTCATTGTCGGTCTCTGTGTCTGCTTCTTTGTCTGGCTGGTGACGGTTTCACCAGACTGTCCCAGCTCCCTTCTCAGCCGGAATTCAGTCATCGAGTAGATGAACAGGCACAGTACCATGATCATCGCTAATGCCTGAATACGCGATGGTTTCTTTAAAAAGACCTCTGCAACGCGGAATGATTTGTCCTTCAGGAATCGAAATCCCCGTTCAACGGATCCCTGTCCTTTGTAGTTTGCCAGCAACTCATCCGCAGACATCCCTGTATCATTCGTTGCCAGAACGAAACGCCCGAGATTTTGGCGTTCCTGCTCGACTACGCTGTCATCGTATTCAATATCTGCAGTAATCTTATACGAATGAACCAATGGTTCACCGGCCTTCGGCCGGCCCCGTTTCTTCTCTTCTTTCCGTTGAACCGTAAGAATTTCGAGTTCGCTGAACAGATACTCTGGATGTTTGTCTAACCACTTCTCTGCTGCAATACGTGCGTCCGGTTCACAAGCGAATTCCTGTGCACAGACTTTTCGGAGAGATGTTTTCGCTCTCTCCAGATCTTTTACCAGATTCTTTTGAAACGTTTTATTCTGCTGTTCATGCATTGGTTCAGAATGATACATGACCCATTTCTGTCTGATCCCGGCATATTCACTGAAATATTCACTATAGGAATAGCGTTCATCAACGCACGGTGTAAACTGAAAATCTGATTTTATCAGTTCTTTTACGTCTTTGATGGTAACCGGCACACGGCTGATCCAGAACATATGCCGGCCTAAGCTCTGAAGATTCTTTTCAGTATAAAATGCAGCGTCAGCCACATGGTAGACTTTCTCTTCTGATTTCAGATTGCTCTGGAGTTTTTCAATAATGATTCTGAGCGTCTCTTTATCTGATTCATTCCCGGAAAAGGTCTGAAGAAAAAGGGGCACCCCGTGCTGATTTGATGCCATGCCCAGGACAAACCGTTTGAGATCCCAGCGGCCATCCTTCGGGTGGCCATAGGTAATCTGGATTTCTTCAGTGTTGAAATCGGATTCATATTCACCGGTGACACTGAAGTTAGTGGTATCAACGTGAACGCAATGCGAGCCAAATTCTGTCCGAAGAAGGCAGTTTGCAACGATTTCATTGAATAATTCAGTTGGACCATACTCTGCAATGGCATCCAGTGTTCTCCCGAGCACATCGTCGTTTATCTGTTCCCGGGTAATTCCCTCCCCAAGAAGCCGTTCAACGGCGATATCGTCAAAGAATTCCGGAAACAGATAAAGGCGGCGTTCGATGAATCCCAGACCATTGAGTACCATAGCTTTCACGACCTGAGAATGGGTGAGATTATGGTTCCGGGTCTTTGGTATTGCGGTATCGATTATATTCGCGATCCCAAGAGAATCGTAGGCTCCGGCAACAATGCCGAGATGGCCGACGGAAAGGATTGATTCGTCATCAAATCCGTCAATGAGGGGCATATTGTAGATATTTGCTTATACGTACATAGATCTTGCGGTGGATAATTGTGTTAATTGTGGATTTTAGTGCGGATGCTGGGCTGCAGATTTCCTGATCTTGATTATTCCTGACGACCCTGAGCAAGGGGGGGGTGCCTGCCCATCTCCCTTGCGACTCCTCCTTTTTGGAGGGTCTGGCAGGGAGGGGCACCCCCCCTTGCCTTTTTCAGTCTCCTGCATTGGAGAGCGGCGGAATGGAACGATGTCCGGATTATCTGCTATGTCCGTCCGGGCCGGAGTTGAGCAATGGAACAAATTGAAACGGGGTTGTTTCTTTGATTATAACGATGTGCGTTCAAAATGGCATTTGTATCCTGAACAGCACGGGAGGGGGGGTAAACCCCCCTCCCTGCCGACTCTCCCCCCTAGGTGTGATGGTCACAGGAGGGATGGATGAACATCCCTCCTGTTCCTGAGTTTTTTCGGGTGGCAATTTCGGAAAAAACAGTTGTTCTTTTCAGTTCTGCTCTGCAGATTTCCTGATTTCGATTTTTCCTGACAACCGGGAGCAAGGGGGGACGCTCGTCCGTCCCCCCAGCGACTTGTCATATTTTAGGGGGTGGGCTGCAGGGAGGGGGACTTTCCCCCTCCCTTGCTTTCAAAAATGTGAGGGAAATTTTGGGAAAAAAACGAAAAACTGCTGTAGAAAAATGTGAGTCGGGATCAGGGGTTGTGACTCGTCTGAATCCACATTCACGCACCCCCTCAATCCCGTTTTGAGCTGCCTATTCCGCCAGAAACTCCTGATACAACTTCCCGAGAGAGGCATCTGTGTAGAGGCTCTTTAAAAATCCCTTGTCAAAGAGCTCGTCAATACAGGTGGTGAAGAACCGGGCGGGCAGTGGCTTCAGCGCCGCCGGGTCCATTGCAATCCGGAAGGAGCGGTAGGAGGCCGCACTGTCGGTGTCATAGATCTCGCGCCAGAGTGTGGGCAGCTTATCAAAGTTTTCCCGGTGGTTTGCCTTCAGCCAGTTGATGAAGGCGGGGAACCGGTCACGGCCGTCTTTCTTCTCCTCATCGATACGCCACTTCATGTACTCCATATTCATGACATTTCGCATGGACTGGATATTATATCCAAGAATACAGAGCGTGAAGTCAAGGTGGGCAACAGCATCCTTGAAGTAAAACCAGAATACCGGCTCAAACTCGTGCGGTGATTCGAGAATCAGTGATTTGTTGTAGAGTTTCTGAAGAACAGGGATGTATTCATTCGTTTCAAGCATAGTATCAGGTGGTGCCACACGGGAAATAAGTATTTGGAAGGGACCAACGCGTCAGCAGTGCCGGAACATGGCCCCGTCAGCTATCCTGCAGTTCGCTGACCTTAGCGGCAGTATGGCTCACGAATCAGCACTGCCTCTCTGAACGCTTCTTCGAGTTCTGCGCCTCTTAGTCCGCGAATATCGACATGATTGTCGTTTCGCATCAGGCAGGGCTTTAAAAATCCGTCTGAGGTCACCCGCAGGCGGTTGCAGAAGGCACAAAATTCGCTGTTATGCATCGGGCGGACAATCTCAATCTCTGCGCCCTCGAGGCAGTACTTCTTCCGGTGGTGCATCCGCCGGGTCACTACCGTCTTTGCCGTACGCTGCAGCTCGTCCTCAAGCCCGGTCAGCTCCATGTGGTAGGGGCAGTTCCTGAACTCATCCATCAGCTCGATGAACTGTAGAATCAGGTGCTCATGGCTTGCCGTAAACCGAATGAAGTCCGGAATCTCATCGTCATTGATGCCCTCCATTAAGACCACATTCAGTTTGATGGGTGTCAGCCCCGCCGCAATCGCTGCGTCAATCCCTGCCAGCACATCGGAGAGCATGTCCTTTCCGGCGACCTCTTTGTAGCGCTCCGGCTTCAGGGAATCCAGACTGATATTCACCCGGGAGAGCCCTGCGTCCTTCAGGTCCTGTGCCACATCCTCAAGAATCGTGCCGTTGGTGGTCATGGATGCCTCCATGCCGTCCGGCACCATCGAGACAATCTCGACCAGATCGTCGCGCATCAGCGGTTCTCCGCCGGTGAATTTGATGCTGCGCATCTCAAAGAGCTTTGCAACACGCATAATCTCCCCGATATCCTCTGCTGACATCAGGGATTTGGGTGCCACCTCGCCTTCTGCGTGACAGTACATACAGTTCAGATTGCATTTCGGTGTGAGCGAAATGCGCAGGTTTGTGACACGTCTTCCATAATTATCCTTCAGAATCATTCCGATGCCCTTTAAATTTCTTTCCGATTATGTATACTTCAGTGCTTCCTTTTCGTGCCGCCTTCGAACGGTAGACCTTCACGCCAAAGAAATTCTCGCGCATTTTATCCAGGATCAGGTGAAACATGTCGCCCTGGAAGGTCTTTACCACAAAATTGCCGCCGGGTTTCAAAAAGTCCAGCGCAAAATCACACGCCTCTTCAGAGAGCCCGACCGCACGGGCCTGATCATAGCTCTTGTTCCCGGAGAGTTTCGGTGCCGCATCACAAACGATGACATTTGCGACCCCGATCAGTGACCGTATTTTCTCGTGCATATACTCGGTGGTGAAGTCGCCGGTGAGCGTCACCACGCCCTCAATCGATGGGACCGGGTTTAAGTCGACCCCTATCACCTGTCCGTCGGTGAGCTCACGCAGCACCTGCAGCCAGCTCCCCGGGGCGCACCCGAGGTCGATAACATTGTCATCATCGCGGATGACCTGAAAGCGTTTTTGTATGTCAAGAAGCTTGTAGGCCGCACGGGAACGGTAGCCTTCCGTACGCGCCTGTCGATAAAATCTGTCTCGTCCCCACTGTGAACCCATAATCAAAAATCCTCTGCATGATGTTTTTATCACGCAAAAACCTACATATTAATAAAAATTATACCGGTATAACTTATAATAGACTTTGTAAAGGGGTAATAATGTTAAAAGCAGCCATTGATACAGATACCTTCCGGGAGACAATAGATGTCATTGCAGCCCTCGTCACCGAGTGCCGCATGCACGTCGGGGAAGACGGACTGAAGACGCGCGCAGTAGACACTGCCAATGTAGCCATGATCTCACTCGACCTCAGTCAGGAGGCATTTTCGTCCTTCGTTGCGACGGAGAGTGAACTCGGCATCGATATCACCAAGATGAAAAATATCATCGGCATGATGGGAAAAGGAGACGTATTGTCCCTTGAACTCCCGGAAGACGGGCACAAAATGGAGATGGTCTTCTCCGGGTACCAGTACTCGGTCACCCTCCTTGATGTCAATACCATCCGGAAAGACCCCCAGCCGCCGACCATTGAACTGCCGGCAAAGGTCCGCATCTCCGGTGCGGCAATAAACGACGGCATCAAGGCAGCCTCGGTGGTCTCTGACAAGATTGCGCTGGGTGTCGACACCGCCACCGGGACCTTCTACATGGAGGCAGAAGGGGACTCGGATCACATCCGGCTTGAGCGCGCCGGAGACGAACTCATCTCACTTGAGCCAGCAGACGTCCGGTCACTCTTCTCCTTAGACTACCTCCGTGATATGGGCAAAGTGATGGCGCGGGCCGATGAGGTGGAAGTCCAGATTGGAAATGACCACCCCGTCAGGGTGTCCTTTGACTTTGCAGACGGTCACGGGCATGTTGATTTCCTCCTTGCCCCCCGCATTGAGGCAGATTGATGCGAAGGCTCGAACCAAGAGACCTTGCAAAATATCCATTTTTAAAAGGGGCAAAGGCACACGTCCAGAGCTCCGGCATATCGATTGATTCTTTAATCCGTTCTCAGTCCGGGAAAGGGGACAGCCTGATAAAGCTTGCAGCAGAACGCGTAAAGCAATCGCTGCGTCCGCCTGCATTTGATGAAACGAACACAGAAATCCAGAACCCGGATGACGAAATTTATGCATATGCCATTGCGCGAATGCTTGCGTCCTGCATGGACGACCCGTCGATGCTTGACAAGCTCGCCCGCTATGAGGCGGAGCGCTCAGCGTACTTTCTGAAGGCAGAAGATCCGGAGGTGGTCGCACATATTGCAAAAGCAGTGGACCTTGACATCACCGCGCCTGACATGAGTGTCAAACAGTATGTGGACCTCGTCAGCCGCATGCGCGAACCCCGGTGGCGCCTGGTGAACAGGGACGTCACCAACGGCCGGGTGCGGTGCACAGCGGACGATTATGCCGTCCTCCTCCGGGAGAAGATCCGTCAGGTGATACGCCTGCAGCTGCCGCTTTCTGTCCCCGGCCCCATCGCGGTTCGTCTCCGGACGTATGCTGAAGACGTCTCACGCGCCTATCAGGAGCAGATCCTTGAGCAGTATGGTGATGTGGATGAGGGCTGCTTCCCGCCCTGTATCCGGGCTATCATTGCTGCTGTTACCGACGGCACCAATATCCCCCATACTGCGCGGTTTACCCTGACAGCATTCATGCACACGATAGGGCTTGATGAGACCGCGATAGTTGAGGTATTTGCGCGGGCGCCTGACTTCGACATATCACGCACGATGTACCAGGTGGAGCACATATCCGGGTCCGGCGGGACGGAGTACACGCCGCCCGGGTGTGCCACGCTCAGGACCTACGGTCTCTGTGTGAACCCGGACAAATACTGTAAAAATACCGCGCATCCGCTGAGCTATTATAAATACTGCAAAAAAATATCGGGAAAAAAGGCTTAAAGTGCTTTCTGTCCGATATAAAAGCCGCCGGCGCTCATGCAGGCAATGAAGAGGATGATGGATGCGATATATGCATAGGATGCCGGGAGCACAGCAGGCAGTACAATAACAGCTGCAATCAGCACGATGAGGCTTGCGATGGCTGTTGCACTGTCGAGGGCGACGCGATTCATTCCAGTATATTCCCTGTTCTGAGGTAAATGTCTATCCATTCCCTGCAAGCCTTAAACCCTCTGCAGTCAATTTCTATCCCATGCAGACCCGGGAAGAGGTAATGGCTGCCCTGCAGGAGGCGGCATCCGCCATCGCAGCAGGGGCAGACTCACAGCTGATCCCGAAAGAGGGCATCAGGATGGGCTATGCCATTCAGGGGGCCACAGCACAAAATGATGTATGCAGCAAGGATAGCAGGATTACGGAGAACCCATCTGTCATTCGCTTTGGTGCAGACCCGGTGGTGGCGCGGGTGATTCTCACCATCATCCGGCATGAAGGCTGCCTCCGGTCAGCAGCATCGGTGCGATGCACGCCGGAGATACTCCGGTCCATAACAGACGACCTCGCGCTGGACGCCTGCGCATATGGTACATCCCCCCCTGGGTCCGCTACTATGGACTGGGGGGTGGAGTCCTGCTGCAGGGAAGGTGTGCCGGATATAATCTATGGGCAGAAAATGGCTGGAAATGATGTCATCCTCTGGATTATCGCCGAAACTCCTGCAGATGTCGCACGTAATATTATTATGCTCTCGGGTTGCATTAGTTATACCAGTTTATAGTGGAGTATATGAATGGGAATCAAACCATCTTACATTAAATCATTGAGCCAGGAATTGATCGTAAAGCACGGCAACCGGTTCAGCGGAGACTTTGACGAAAACAAGCTTGCCGTTTCTGAAGTTTCAGTTATCGACAGCAAACGTGTCAGAAACCGTGTGGCAGGCTACATCACGAGAAAGGTAAATAGAAGGAAAGAAATATAATTCTTTTATGTTTGAGGGTGTTTATCCTGCACTTATCACTCCGTTCGAGGATACTTCTGATGCGGGCCTGAATCTTCCGGGTCTTCGCGCAAACATTGAGTATCTGATTGACAACGGAGTACACGGGGTCGTGCCCTGTGGTTCAACCGGTGAGTCAGCAACCCTGACATTTGAAGAGCATGAGATTGTCATTGGAGAGACAATCGATGCCGTCAATGGCAGGGTGCCGGTCGTTGCCGGAACTGGTTCAAATAATACCGCCGAAGCCCTGCGATTTACCAAATCCGCATATGATCAGGGTGCAGACGCGGTCCTTGTTCTCTCTCCGTATTACAACAAACCGAACCGGTCCGGCCTAATTAAGCACTATACAAAACTTGCAGACGTCGGCGTCCCTGTCATCATCTACAACGTACCCTCACGCACCGGCCAGAACCTTCCTGCCGACCTCATAACCGAACTTGCCGCACACCCGGGCATTGTCGGTGTCAAAGAGGCGAGCGGCAACATCGGCCAGATCTCACAGATCATCGAAGAGACGCGGGACGAGGACTTCTCGGTCTTCTCCGGGGATGATGCAATGACGCTGCCGGTTCTCGCACTGGGTGGTGCGGGCGCGATTGCCGTCACCGCAAACATTGAACCCGCGCGGATGGTCGCTCTCTACGAACGGTTCCGTGCAGGTGACTATGCCGGTGCACGCGAGATGCATTTTGAACTCTCTCCTCTGATGCGTGCCATGTTCATCGACACAAATCCCATCCCTGTCAAGCAGGCAGCTGCAATGCGGGGCATGGCTGCAGGGCCGCTTCGCCTGCCGCTTGACTGCATGACGGATGCTGCAGAGGCACAACTGAGGGAGGTGTTGTCCCGCTATGATTAAGGTAGCCATCTGCGGGGCGCTTGGGCGCATGGGCACCACCATTGCACATCTTGTAAGTGAGGAAGACGATATGACGTTTGTCGGTGGTGTGGACATCAAAGGCGGCACCCTTCTGGGCTCACCGGTGGTCCCGTCCGCTGAAATTCGTAGCTTTCTGCAGGACGTAAAACCTGACGTCCTTATTGATTTCACGATTGCGCATGCGGCGGTTGAAAATATCATCGCGGGCGCCGGGGCAGGCGTGGCCCTTGTCGTCGGCACAACGGGTTTTTCCGCTGAACAGCGCGCGAAAATAGACGCGGTCATTGAGGGCACGGTCCCTGCAGTCATCTCCAGCAATTACAGTGTCGGCATGAACATCTTCTGGAAACTCGTCCGTGAGGCAGCACAGCGCCTCGGTGACTATGACACTGAGGTCATTGAGGCCCACCATCGCTATAAGAAGGATGCGCCGTCCGGTACTGCGCGGACCATACTTGAGATCATCAGCGAGGAGACCGGCAAGACGGAGTACATGTACGGCAGAGAGGGAATGACGGAGCGAAAGGACGAGATCGGAGTCCACGTCATTCGCGGCGGAGATATTGTCGGCGACCATACTGTTCTTTTTGCGGCAAACAACGAGACTATTGAGCTTTCCCATCGTGCCTATGATCGTGCGGTATTTGCCCATGGCGTTATCCGTGCGGCACGGTTTGTATCCGGAAAATCCCCGGGAATCTACTCGATGGACGATGTCCTTGATCTCTGATGCTTAGCATCCAATCGAACTCTTTTTATTGCTTTTCTGATAATTAGGATAGAGAGGATTGCCTATGGTAGCAATAGTTGACGAAGAAAAATGTACAGGCTGTGAAACATGTGTGGATATCTGCCCTGCAGCAGCGATTGAGATGCAGGACGGTATTGCCGTTGTTGACGCAGACCTTTGTATTGACTGTGAATCCTGTGTGGATGAATGCCCGGCTGAAGCCATCCGCATGGAGTAAACCAAACCTTTTATACTCCATTCAGCTATAATATAAAATATCTATGATTAATGTAGGTGTGCTCGGAGCTACGGGTGCCGTTGGCCAGAGGTTTGTACAGCTTCTTGCGAATCATCCGTGGTTCAGGCTCACAACTCTTACTGCGTCGGATCGCAGTGCGGGAAAGCGGTATGAGGATGTCGTTAACTGGCGTCTTGATGTCCCGTTCCCGGAAGAGATTGCGGGCCTTGTTGTGGAACCGACGACGGTGTCGGCAGTGTCAGACCTGGATATTGTATTCTCTGCGCTTCCCGCAGATATTGCAACCACTCTTGAGACAGATATTGCCGCTGCGGGTGTGGGTGTCTGCAGTAATGCATCTTCTCACCGGATGGACCGTGATGTGCCTCTCGTTGTCCCTGAGGTTAATCCCGACCATCTCGGGCTTATTGACGTGCAGCGTGACAAAGGTAGGGATGGCTTCATTGTTGCAAATCCAAACTGTTCAACAATTGTGCTCTGTCTCTCCCTTGCGCCGCTCATGCCGTTTGGGTTTTCGAACCTCACGGTGGCAACTATGCAGGCGATCTCCGGTGCAGGATTCCAGGGAATTCCCGCGATGGAGATCTATGACAATGTTGTCCCGTACATCGGTTCAGAGGAAGAGAAGATGGAGCGTGAGCCGCTGAAGATCATGGGGTCATTCGATGGGTCAGAAATTCAGAATGCACCATTCAGGGTGTCTGCGAGCTGCCACCGCGTGCCGGTCATTGACGGGCATACGATGGCTGTCTGGGCAGATACCAGAGCGCCGGTGGCCGATGTCATTGAAGCCTACAGGGCTTACACTCCACCCATCTCAGGGCTTCCTCACCTTCCGTCTGAGTCCGTTCATTATGCTGACGAACCCAACCGGCCGCAACCACGGCTGGACAGGAATCGTGGCGGGGGGATGACGGTCTCTGTCGGAAGAATGCGTGAGGGCCTGCGGTATGTGGCAATGGGACATAACACAATCCGGGGTGCAGCTGGTGCCTCTGTGCTGAATGCAGAGCTCATCGTCTCAAAGAAGTATGTATGAGGTGAACAGCAAATGATTAAGGATAACACAGTATTCGTCGGAAACAAACCAGTGATGAACTATGTCCTGGCAGTCATTACCCAGTTTAACAATGGTGCAGAGGAGGTCTCGATAAAGGCACGGGGGAAAGCCATATCGCGGGCTGTTGATACTGCAGAGATTGCGTTAAACCGGTTTCTTGAGGATGTCTCAAAAAAAGATATCATCACATCCACTGAGATCATCGACACTGACAGCGGGCAGACTAATGTCTCAAGCATTGAGATCCTTCTCGCTCAGCAGCGGTAGATCCTCTCCTTCTTTTTTCCATGACCATAAAGGCTATCATCATCTCCTGACAGACTGTGTACTATGAAACTTTTGCCGGGCATTCTCTGCGTCCTTATGCTCATCGCATTCATTATACCGGCAGGAGCAGCGGCACCGAACCAGTACAGCTACATCACGGTAGAGGACTGTACCATTCACCTGAATGACGAAAATGCGGTGATTGACCTCAATTACTCGATAGACGAAGGTATTGTGCTCCTGGTACATCTTCTCGGGAAGTCTGATCTGAAACGGAAACTGGGTGTTATCACCGGATATCCGGATGCGCGGTACCAGACGATTGATATGGATCATGCGACGATTCTCGTAAGCGGTGTCTCACAGAACTATGGGGAGGGGTCATACTGGTTCCCTGCCCATACCTTTGGGATCGAGCTTCCTGAGGTCGTGCTCATCTCTCCTCAGGTGGACCGGAGCTATAATATGACGCGGACAGTTCAGGGTATGGGCTATTTTGGCTCAAAGGGCGTGCAATAATCAGCTGACCTGTGCGGATGGCTGATTATTTCCTTTGTTGTATCCGGCAGTGGTGGAGGGCCTGTCCCTGGCTGTTCCCGGTCGGTAATTTCAGGACAACCTCTGAACGATGTGGGACTGCCTGCTGATGTTCGTTAATTGGGTCGGCTCACTCCCTCCCCGGTTCTTTGTGACAGAACCGGAAGAAAAATGTCATCCGGAGATTTTGGCAGAGCGTTTGTTTGGGTGAAAATTGGGGGCTCTCCGCTCATTGGTGCGGGTCAGTTATGCTAAAAATCGTCATCATGAAAAAACGGGCGCAATGGTAATTTCGGGTATTACCCGGGACTTTGGTAAAAGGGAGGAATTCAAATATCATTTTTGACATTCCAAAATAATTCTGAATTTCACCCCATTTTTGTCAATTGGAGCACTAATGCCAGATCAATGGGGGGTGCCTGCCTCCCCCCTGTTGCGACCTGTCATCGTTAGGGGGGTCCGGCAGGGGGAAACCCTTCGCCTGCCTTTCAGCCCCCAATACATAATTGCCTGTCTACTTGGAACAGAGACGGGCCAAATTGCTTTCGCTCATTGCAATAATCAGAATGGATGCAATACGTGCCGTCCTGGATACCTGGCTGCCAAAAAATGGATTAATTCCGGGTAAACCGTTTCCCGTTCTTCTCTTTTATTTCGGGTGCGTACTTCTTTATTTTCTGCAGCACCTTCTGGATGTAGACACCGACAAATGCCAGTATCAGGCCGCCGATGGTGGTAAACATCATGATGCGTATCCCGTCCACCCCGTCAATCGGGAAGTTGACTGTCGCAGAGAGGGATATGACATAGATTGAAGCGCCATAGGCGATGAGCCCGAGGCCAGTCACAAAGAACGGCAATGTGATCACCCGGGGGAGCATCTTTGGTTCATTCTGTATCACATCAATAACCTTGCCCAGGAGGGCTATCAGGATGGCTGCAGTGATATAGCCGACGGCGCCGTAGACAAAGGAGAGTACATAAAAGAGCACTCCGGCATCTGCAGTATACCATGTGAGGAAACTCGAAAGTCCCATGATGATCCCCAGAAGGCCGATGAATATCGAGGCGATGTAACAGACAAATGAGATTCGACCGGCAACAAAAGACTCCCGCAGACCGTGAAGGGCTAAACTGAAGTATTCGTCAATACCCAGTCCCTTAAAGAGCAGGAAGATGCCCAGCACGCCGACCACAATAAAAATTGCCACCTCTGTACTGCCGAAAAGACTGCCCAGGGCAAAGATGAGCATCACGAGCCCGACGGGCACCAGGATGGACTGTGCATGCTTTGGATCGTCAAGGATCTTTTTGATGATGTAATAGGTGCCCTCAAGGTTTGGCATCTGGTTGACAATCACGCGCTGGACGCTGGTGACTGACACCCGGGACTGAATCACGGGGAGGATAAATTCATCCTCGGCTCCGTCTGTGACGAGTATGCACTCGGTGACTTCCATCTCCCAGACGATTTTTCTCAGGTCTTCTGCAATCTTGCGATCCCCGTCAATTGAATTGTAATGGTCGCCTGCGATCACTGCGATACGGACATCGTCGCCCTTTTCACGGCGTTCATCGTAGAGTTTAATTCCCTGAAAAATAGCATTGACGTCGGAGTCTTCCGGGTCTTCCAGGCCGAGCCGGGTGGCGGCATCCAGGCAGTTGTCCCGCCCTGTTACCGGACTCGGGATCCCAGCCTTAAAGCCGATATCGTTATCTCTGTCAACACAGAGAATGAGCGTCCGGTCGCCTGACATGTGTACTTAGAAGTCTATTCGCTTCTATAAAAGGCTGATGAAAGGCTGAATAAAAAAAGATTATATGAGTCTTGCACGCTGCAGAAGCAGAATGTCGTCTGTGGTAAGTTTCTCTCCGGCCCTGAACTGCTGGAAAACCTGTTCTGCTTCCTGTCTGACGGCTTTCTGTTCTTTGTTGACCTTTGTCTTCTTGCCTTTCTTGCGGATTCCGCCGATTACCTTGTCGTAGTCACGGAGTTCCTTCTGGCATGCAATAAACTGGTTGTGCTCAGCGTCTGCAGCCTCCTGTGCCTCGACAAACTTCCGGTGTCCTTCGTCTGCTGCCTCGCGTGACTTGTCAGCATTCCGGTAGCATTCGACCATCAGATCGTGGTGCTTCTGGGCGAGCTCTGCCTTCTCGGTGACGGTTGCGTGAAGCTCTGATGCTGCCCGGCGGAATTCCCGTGCTTCCTGGAGCTTGGTGTGGATCTCTTTGTTCTGCTCGATCTCTTCTTCCTGCTCTTTGATCTGGTGTCTGAGCTGTTTGATCTGATCGATGAGTTCCCGCTCCTTGTCGGTATTCATGACGCGGGTCTGCTGGTCCATCTCGAGCTTGTCGATTCTCTTCTGCAGCTCCTTTATGCCGCGGGAGTTATTGATGGCGCCGTGCTCTTTCTTGTATGCATCAATGTCTTCAAAGAGTGCATTTGCCTTCTCGTTGAGGAGGTTGCGCTCGTCTTTGATGGACTGTACTGCTTTGTTGTTCTCGTCACGAAGCTCTTTGTGCTTCTGTGCTTCGTCAACATATTCACGCGTCTGCGCGTTGAGCTGGTTCCGCTCACGTGCATAGGTGCTTGCAAGAGCATTCAGTTCATTTCTTTTGTCTTTGTGCTGTTCAGAATCTGTCAGCATATTCTTTCTTTTGTCAATTAGTTCGGTCAACATGCTCTACCTTACCTTGTGTATTTATGGCACAACAATTCATCTTCGGTTGATTCATGAGATACAGATGTGCAGGATGATCTCCTGATGATAACCATTTCAAAAGAGTTCTTACGAAATTCGGAGAACCGACTTTGTTCATATGGCTGTTCATGATGTTCAACTCCTGTACGGCCTGTCCCGGGGGGCAGACATTCTCAGAACCAGTGAAGGATTCACTGTAGTTCTTTAATATTGCATAGTTGCCGCATATTAATGTTTCGTAAATTGGTGCAGATTCAGTCATGAAATGGATAAAAAGACAAAATGGTCGCCCTCCCTGTATGCAGGAAGGGTGGGTTTTCCCCTATTGTATCGTGCGGGGACGATCTGTTTGTGGGGGTGGGGATGATCTGTTTGTGGTTGGTTTGGCGAATGACTGGTAATGATGAGTTGGACGAAATACAGTCCGGCTTAACGGATGAAATCGATCAGTCCGCCGCTGGTCTGTTCGTGGGCCACCTGGCGCCCGGATGATCGCATCAGGCCGGAAACGTTTCCACGTCCGACAGAACGGGTCATGGGTGCTGAGGCTGAGTTTGCAATGTCATAGCTCTGGCCGAGGATCTGCGCGCTCTTCACGCCGGTCATGATGGCCATGACACGTACTCTGCCTTCAAACTCTTTCTTCACACGTGCGCCCCAGATGACATCTGCATGCGCGTCCAGTTCGTAGGTAAGTGAGCTGGCGATCTCTTCTGCATCCGAGAGTGTCAGGTCACTGCCGCCGGTAATGTGGATCAGGCTGCCGGTTGCGCCCCGGTAGTCAATGTCCAGGAGAGGGTGGTTCAGGCACTCGTGGACGACGCTTTCTGCCTTATTCTGCTGTTTGCTCTCTCCAACAAGCATGACTGCAACGCCGCCCTTGCTCATGATGGCACGGACATCTGCGTAATCGATGTTGATGAGGGATGGTTCAGTGATGGTCTCCGAGATGCCTTTGACGGTCTCTGCAATGAGCTGGTCCATGACGGAGAATGCCTGTCCGAGGGGCAGGTTTGGCACAAAGTTCATGAGACGGTTGTTGTCAAGGACGATGACAGAGTCTGCTGCGTTTGCGAGTGCCTCCAGTCCCTCCTCTGCCCTGAGGAGGCGTGCCTTCTCAACCTGGAAGGGGTAGCTCACCATTCCGACAACGATGGCGCCCTGTTCTTTTGCGATCTGTGCGACGACCGGTGCGACACCGGTACCTGTTCCGCCCCCCATGCCTGCTGTGACAAAGCAGAGATCTGCATCTGCAAGAAGGCCTTCCAGGGTGGTGCGGGCCATCTCTGCTGCACGCTTGCCGACGTCCGGGAATCCGCCGGCGCCAAGACCTTTGGTGAGTGATTTTCCGACAAGGACGCGCTTGTCGGCCTGGATCATCTCGAGGTGCTGTTTATCTGTGTTGACAGCAATGGTCTCTGCACCACTGACTTTCATGTGGTAGAGTCGGTTGATGGTGTTGTTTCCTGCACCGCCGCATCCGACAATGACAATACGGGGCTGTCCGATAAAGTCATCGTCTCCAATGACTCCGCGGGTCAGCTGCTTTTCCTGTTCAGCATTCTTCAGGGCTTCCTTAATAATAGTCTGCATCCAAAACCTCCTGGGTCTGATAGATTTTCTCGTAAGAGCGAGGAACAGTGTAGGAATGGGTATCAATGGACTGCATCAGACTCTCAACATCCTGAAGGCCGCTCGCGATAATTCCCTCCGGGTAATAATCGTTATACCTGGCATACAGTTTTCTCTCCATTGTTATCTCTCCTAAACCTCAAACGAGATCTGTTCGCTGTCTCTCAGAACACGGTTCGCTTTCTTTTCAATGAGTTCCCGCACCGCATATCTCACCGCTTCAGATACGGTCGGAAACTCCCCGGCAGCAACAAGTTTCTCAAGCATGGCAACCTGTTGTGGGGGTAAACGAATCGTGATGCGCTCCATCATGTGAATCTCCAATGTCTGACATATGACAGCTTTATGTCATTCAATTGTCTGACGCAAAGGTGCTTTGTGACAGACTTTTTCCAGACAATCTAAACATAGAATATTACAGTATATAATTGTTGTGCATTGGCGCTGTTCTCTCTCTGCGTCCAACATATGACCAAATGTTCAATTATTTGTAAAATAGACGATTATATGTGAGATTCAGACGGATTCGAAAAACAGAGCATGGCGGAAGGACCCATCTGGTATCGGGCAGCACTGATGCGGTTATTCTGGATTTTAGTGAAAATTTAAACCCCTTTCCGCCCTCCTTTTCATGGAATCCCGATGGAATATTAGTATCTTCCTATCCTGACAACCGGTATGCCGACCTGAAGGAGCACATTGCGCGGATAGAGGGGCGCAGTCCTGATGAAATCTGCGTCGGAAACGGATCCGTGGAAATCATCCGTTCCTTCTGTCTTGCGTCCCTGAAACCGGGAGATTCTGTCTGTATTCCCCCTCATACCTTTGGGGAATATGCGGTTTCTGTAGAATGTGCCGGTGGCATCCCTGTAAACAGGCAGGATGGATGTGTGGCAGAATTCTTCTGCAATCCCAATAATCCGACCGGCATTCTGGTGCAGAAGAGCATAGTTCTGGAGAAGATTCATGCCCATGAGGAGGCAGGTACGCAGCTCTTTATCGATGAGGCGTTTATTGACCTCGCAGATCCGGCTGAAAGCGTCACCGGTGTTCGCTCTGAGCATGCCTTTGTTCTCCGCTCCCTTACAAAGGCATTTTCTGTACCGGGCATTCGGTTTGGCTGGGGTGTGGGGTGTCCGGAACTGGTAACGGCTATTGAGGCAATCCGTCCCCCCTGGAGTGTGAATGCATATGCAGAGAGCTATGCCCACGCTGCCCTCGATAATGCAGATCAGCTAACAGCGTCCCGTGAACGGATCACTGCAGAACGGTCTTTCCTTGCGGATGAACTGCAGTCACGCGATCTGTCTGTCTGTCCGTCCGCGGTGAACTTCCTTCTCTTCCGTTCTCCTGTTCCTGCATCAGATCTGAAAAAGCAGCTTCTCTCCCGTGGCATCCTGATCCGTGATTGTGCCTCGTTCGGCCTTCCTGAGTATGTGCGCATCGCGGTGCGGACGCGTGATGAAAATACCCTGCTCCTGGAGGCGCTTGATACATGCTTGCCCTGATTGTTGCTGGCGGCAGGGGCACACGCCTGAATATGGGGGAAAAGCCGTTGGTGCGGATCTGCGACCGGCCCATGATTGAATATGTTATCGATGCCTTTTGTGCGGCAGGCATTGAGCCGGTTGCCGTTCTCTCGTCTGCTGTGCCACAGACGGGCAACTGGTGCCGGGCACACGGGATCAGCACGTTCCGGGCTGAGGGGGCAGGATATGTGGAGGATATCACGGAATGCATTGCGATGCTGGATATCACAGAACCGGTCTTTACCTCGGTGAGTGATATCCCGGGTCTTACTCCGGATGTCGTGGCGGCAGTACTGGATACCTACCGGACGGCAGGCACGGATGCCTGCTCTGTCTGGGTTCCTGCCGTCCTCTGTCGGAGGAATAGTGCGGCCCCTGCCTATGTACAACAGATACACGGGATCGATGCGGTGCCATGCGGGATTAATATCCTGAATGGTGCAAAAAACGGCGAAGAGCAGGAGGAGACTGCCGTCCTTATCGAATCCCCCCGTATCGCGGTGAATGTCAACACGCCGGAAGATATTGCGGAAGCAGAGCAGGTACTTCGCACCCGGTAATGTTGGCCCCTCCTGCATGCTGACACCATGCATAAAGTCATTTTTATCATGAGAATTACCAATAGTAAGTGTATGGAGTATTCGCGGGAGATAGAACTGAAAGGGCACATCATCGATTCCGGGATCATGACCAAGGTCTTTGACGCCATCATGGAGATGGGGGGCAATTTTGAGATCACAGTCTTTGAAATCGGGAAGAAAAAGCAGGATGAAAGCTTCGCACGTCTCCTGGTCAGTGCCGGTGATGAAACGCTGCTCAATGAGATCCTGAGTGTTCTCCACCGTCTTGGCGCACGCCCTCCGGTTGTTGAGGATATTGCACTTGCTGAAGCGGAAGCAAATCGTGTTGTCCCCAAGGGATTCTATTCCACGACCAATCACCCGACCATGGTGAAGTACGGGGGTGAATGGCTGCATGTGGAGGCAATCGAGATGGATTGCCTGATCGTTGTTATTCCTGCAGAGAAACGGGCCATCTGTACACCGATGTCCAAACTGCAGAAGGGTGACCAGGTGGTCATGGGTGATACCGGTGTCCGTGTTGAACCGCCGGAACGCCCACGGGAGGTCAGCACCTTTGAGTTTATGCATGGCACGGTCTCTTCCGAACGGCCCAGTGAGACGGTCATCTCACAGATTGCACAGGAGATGAAGAGCCTGAAAGCCCGCGGAGGAAAGATTGGCATCGTCGGCGGGCCTGCAATCATCCATACCCGTGCTGCCCCGGCTCTCGCTGAAATAATCCGTGGTGGGTATGTGGACGTACTCTTTGCGGGAAATGCCCTTGCCACCCATGATATTGAGTACAACCTCTTTGGGACCTCACTCGGCATGAACCTTGATACCGGGACGCTGGCACGCGGCGGGCACAAAAACCATATCTATGCCATCAGCGAGGTGATTCGTGCAGGGTCCATCCGTAATGCAGTCGAGCAGGGGGTGATTCAAAAGGGCATCATGTATGAATGCATCAAAAACGATGTGCCCTTTGTCCTCGCAGGCTCCATCCGTGACGATGGCCCCCTTCCCGATGTCATCACCGATGTGATGGTGGCACAGGACCGCATGCGTGAATATCTGAAGGACCTTGACATGGTCATCATGATCGGCACGCTGCTCCATTCGGTTGCCGTCGGCAACTGCCTGCCATCGTATGTGAAGACCATCTGTGTGGACATCAACCCTGCATCGGTTACCAAACTGATGGACCGCGGGACCATGCAGGCGATCGGTGTGGTCAGTGATGCCGGCACATTCCTGCCAATGCTTGCAAAATATCTGCAGGAATAAAACAGACCGGATTTCGGGGGGAAGCAACCCGGTAATGGGGAAGGATTTTTTCCCTTCTTTTCCCCCGGCAGGCAATAATTTACGTTTCTGCGAAGTGTCCCGGCAGACCTCAGGGAA
Organism: Methanogenium sp. S4BF; assembly: GCF_029633965.1. Classification (NCBI taxonomy): domain Archaea; kingdom Methanobacteriati; phylum Methanobacteriota; class Methanomicrobia; order Methanomicrobiales; family Methanomicrobiaceae; genus Methanogenium; species Methanogenium sp. S4BF. The sequence continues at coordinate 557,271 of NZ_CP091277.1, forward strand.
AGCCGGAAATTATCTTTTTTTATGGTTAAAATCCCGTACCGGGATTCCTCATCCTGTGTTCTGCTGCCAGCGGATTATTTTGTCAGCGGCATGCACCAGGGCTCTTCGTTCTCCAGTACATATCGCCATTCGTCTACACAGGAACACCCGGCGTCCACGCAACGCCGCAGGTGGATCTGGTTTCCGGTGCTGACATACTCGTTGATGGCATCCAGAATCTCACGGTCGCATTCCCCGCAGTTGTGCGGTCCCCGCCGTTTCCCTCCGCCGACCGGATCGCACTGCACATACGCGTCTGTCGAGAGCAGCGCATCAAGGGCACTCCAGAGGTAGGGTGGGCGGTATGAGCCCTGTTTCCAGTACTGCTCAACTTCGGTGCGGGTCTGGACGGTGCAGAGGTTCATGGAGATGATATCAGAGTAAGGGATGACCTCGCGGATGGACTGTTTCATATCATGTAAGGCCTCCCGTTCGGTGAGAAACGGCGGCTTCATCATCAGGTAGGTCTTTACGCCAACGTCTGCCCGCCGTGCAGTCGCTGCTGCGTCTTTGAAATCCTCAAAGGTGTGTCCTTTGCGGATGCACTTCTCCCTGATGTAGTCATTGGTGGTCTCAAGGCCCATTGCCACATAGAGTGCTGCGTCCCCGCCTGCCTCCAGTGCCTCCCGGAAGGAGATGAGCGATTCCTCCTCCACATATTCCGTACGGGTCTCTGCGATGACCACCTTGCCGGCAAAGAGCGCCGCTACGTCATCCCGGAATGCGGGAGGGACTTCCTGCGGATCAAAAAAAGAGCCGGATGTGAATATTTTCACGATGGCATATGAGTCCCGGGAGTAATTCTCCGCCACCCAGCGCAGCTGGCTTCTGAGGTCTGCGAGGAGTTCATCCGGGTTTTTCATGTGGGAGCGTTCAAACCGGTAGCCGCACATCAGGCACTGGTTCCAGCTGCACCCACCACTGCGGAATATTACGGTAAGACATGGAATCTCCTCATCCTGATACCTGTCCATACCTGTCCAGGATGCGAGAGGTTTTTGTATTGCGTCTGATATCATAAGTGTACAATGATTTGGCATCTGAATATGAAAAAGGTGGCATGCCTGCTCGGCCTCTGTCTGCTCTGTACGGGGGTGGTATCTGCCTATGAAATAAAATGTTTGTGTCCGAATGAGGTGTACCGTGGTGATATTGTCACCATTGAAGGTACAAGCACTCTGCCTCCCGGATACAGCACCTGGATGCAGCTGTATGAAGTTCAGCCAACGTCGCGGGAACTTACCTCGCAGGCTCTTGTGATACAACAGGGAGGTAACTGGTCGATTCAGCTGCAGACCCTCGCACTGGAGGAGGGGACATACAAGTTTGAAATTGTTGAGGATATCATGGATTATCCTCTCAGTTCAGGATCTGACCGGACAATGATATTCAAAGTCATAGACCGGTCCGGTGAAATCACTATCCAGTCTCCCTCTACCCAGCGTTCAGGAGATATGCTCGACATTTACGGTCGCGCCCCTGAAGTCGGGTCCGCCGGGCTGCAGATCGAGGTGACGGACAGCCGTGGCACGGTCGTATACGGTCCACTCTACATCCGGACCGATGCAGACGGTTCCTTCTCTGAGAAAGTGCGGGTTGACGGGCCAGGCCGCTACTATGTCAAGTTCTCTGACTTCAGGAATAATGAGGCCCGGTTTATCACCCGCGTAAGTTTCACGCTTGAAGGGCAGGGCACATCGGTATCATCAACAGCTACACCAACCGGCACAGTCTCCGGTCGGACGGTTTCTGCCTCTGCTGTGGCGTCCCGCGATGCGCCGGCCTACTTTATTGCAGACACCCTGCCGGGCACGGTAACCGTTACCACGTCCACCGGTACTGACTGGCGCGTCTATCACACGGACGGGACAGGATCGCCGGTACGGGTCGATGCGAGCGGCAGCAGTGCGCCGGAGGAGTTCTCTGTCTCCTCAACCGGGGGGCTGCTCTACCTGAAGGCTGAACCCGTGCGTGCCGGTGATGAAGGGACGGTTACCATCACGGTTGAAAATGCGGAGTCGGTCACGGCAAACCCGGCTGCCGCAACACATTTTGGAGACGTAATACCTGAATCTGAGCCCACAGAATCGCCTTTTCCCGTTGTGATGCTGATTTTTGCATTGTGTCTTATTGGATGTGCAGGAATTCGCAAATAACACCATTTTTTAACCCTGAACACTGACTACTATATGGGCCGGGATAGTCTAGCCCGGAAAGGCGGTGGCCTTGAAAGCCACTGGTGTTCGCACCTCAGGAGTTCAAATCTCCTTCCCGGCGCTCATGAATCATTTTTCCTATCACTACCGGTTTGTTCAGGAGGAGAACATATGTGCATAGCAGTACCGGCTGAAGTGCTCGAAATCAAAGACGGCAACATTGGCGTTGTTGACTATGGCGACCTGAAACAGGAAGTGCGCCTCGACCTTGTTGATGTTGAAGTCGGTGAGTATGTCCTTGTTCATGTTGGATTTGCAATCCAGAAACTGAGCAGGGAAGAGGCACTGAAGACGCTCAAAGTTTTTGAAGAAGTATATGCGGCAATGGAGGAATAATGCACGAGTACACGGTTGCATATGACATCTATGCAACGGCACGCCGTGCCGCACTCGAGAATGCCGCAACCCGGATTAAGAAGATCTCAGCTGATTTTGGCGAGATGAGTATGATCAACCCCGAACAGGTCGAATTTCTGTTTTCTGCCCTCTGTGAAGAGGATGAACTGTTTCAGGGTGCAGTGCTTGAATACCGGGAAATCGCGGTGAAGACCGTATGTCCATGCGGATATGAAGGCGATGAACGGTATGTCTGCCCGGAATGCGGAAAACTTCCGGAGATCGTTGCAGGACGTGAAATATGCGTCACAAATATTGAGATAGAAGTTGATGACGAATGAAAGTCAATATGATGCATGGCGCCGGTGGCGCAGTCTTTTCTGAACTTCTGGGTGAAACGTTAACGAAATATACCCATAATAACGCAGGTGGTATCGGGCTGGAGTCACTCGATGACGGCGCGGTGATTCCTCTCGGAGATATGAATCTGGTATTTACCACAGACAGCCATGTCGTAAAGCCGCTCTTCTTTCCCGGTGGTGATATCGGAAGAATCGCCGTGTCAGGCACAGTAAATGATCTGGCAATGATGGGTGCACGGCCGGTGGCCCTCTCCTGTGCAATGATCATCGAAGAGGGGTTTGACATTGAAACTCTCGAAAAAATAGTCGCATCAATGGACGAAGCCCTCGGTGAGTGCGGTGCGGCCATTGTGACCGGAGATACCAAAGTGCTTGAACGGGGTGCAATTGACGGCATTGCTATCAATACCGCAGGCATTGGTGTGGCAGAGAAACCGGTGCGCGACTGCGGCCTGCAGCCGGGTGACGTTATCATTGTCAGCGGCACCATCGGCGACCACGGGATGGCAATTATGGCCCACCGTGAGGGTTTTGACCTTGGCGAGCAGATCCGGTCAGACGTTGCCCCTCTCTGGCCGCTTGTAGAGGCTGCCCTCGCCGCAGGTGACATTCACGCGATGAAAGATCCGACCCGCGGCGGTTTCTCCAATGCCATCAATGAGATGGCAGAGAAGTCCGGCGTGCAGGTGCGAATCAAAGAAGCATCCCTCCCCATCCGGCGCAGTGTGAAGAGTGCCTCTGAACTGCTTGGCATCAACCCTCTTGATGTGGCAAACGAAGGCAAGGTAGTGATGGGTGTCGCACCGGACGATGCAGAGACCATCCTCGCTGCCATCCGGTCACACCCGCAGGGCAGAGATGCGGCCATCATCGGCGTTGTGAAAGAAGGCACTTCGGTAATTCTTGAGACCTCGATTGGCGGGGAACGCTTCATTGAGGCACCCATCGGCGATCCCGTACCGCGGGTCTGCTGATCCATCCCTTTTTTTACCCGTCTGCTGAACGTGTACCCGTCAGCAGGAGAGGGAGGAGCCCCGTATGAATACCGAAGAGATAGTAGTGTCAGTCGTGACTGCATGGGATGCAGAACAAATAGCCGCATTATACCGCAGTGCAGGGTGGTGGGAAACTGAACTGGATCCCGCCTCCGTAATTCCTGCATTGTTCACCGGCAGTTTTGCTGTTGCCGTTGCACACGACGGGAATAACCGGGCTGTTGGTATGGGGCGTGTCCTCTCAGACGGTGTTTCCGATGGATATATTCAGGATGTCGTTGTCGACCCGGACTGTCGGGGACAGGGCATCGGAAAGCGCATCGTACAACTCCTCACAGAGACGTGCCTGCAGGCGGGTGTTGCCTGGATTGCCCTCATCGCCGAACCCGACACCCATGCCTTTTATGAACCTCTCGGGTTTACGGTGATGAAGGACTATCTCCCCATGAAATATGAAAAGCTGCCAATAAAAAATGGAGACAAAACCAATGATCACACTTGATGCATTCCGTCCGGTCGAAATGAAAGACGGAACATTTTTTCGCGAAATATTCACAAAATTTCCCCAGATACACAGTGAGAACAATTTTACCACGATGATCGCATGGCAGGCATACTCGGATTACTCCTATGCCTATCTGGACGGTACATTACTGATATCGGCAGTCATTAACGAAAAACGCCTTTTTCACGCACCCATAGGGCCCCGGAACCCCGCTCTCCTGCGTGACCTCCTGCGCCTTGCGGCTGAGACGGGGGGGGATCGGCCGTTCTATGTCTTTGATCGTCCCACCCGCGACTGGATACTCCATGAACTCCCCCGTCTGCGCCTGCACACCGATCGGGACTTCTTTGATTATATCTATCTCACCGGCGATCTCGCCCATCTTCCTGGCAAACGCTATGTGGGGATTCGCCAGCATATCAATAAATTCAACCGGAAATGTTCGTTTACCGTTGAGACGTTCACCCGTGAAAATATGCCTGAAGTCATCGATTTTCTCGATAAGTGGTGCGAATGGAAACATTGTGAGGAGAATGAAATCCTCGCCCATGAGAAGACCGCAGTCCTCTTCTGTATAGAGCATCTGGCAGAACTTGGTCTGGAAGGGCTTTTTATCCGTGTGGACGGGAAGATTTCTGCGCTCTCCGTCTATGAGGGGATGAATGATGACATGGCACTTATCCACTTTGAGAAAGGGCTTCCTGACTGTGAGGGCAATTATAAGGTAATAAATCAGGAGACTGCACGGTATCTTGAGGAGCACCGGGGATATGCCTTCATCAACCGTGAATCAGACCTCGGTGTGCCCGGCCTCAGGGAGGCAAAACTCCGGTATTACCCACACCATTTTGCAGAAGTATGGTATGCAGAGAAGGCGGATATTCTGCATGCCCTTGAAGAGAACCCCTAACTTCAGAGGGATATCATTCACCGCCTCTCTTCTGATTCAAACAGGTGACGGGCCTTTCGGATCATCCGTTCGTGATACTCTGTTTTTCCGGTCGCTGCTATGAGCAGGGGAGGAGGTACTTCCTCCATACAGCACTTCGACAGGTGATGATGACAGGAGAAGTGTCAGGGCATCCCTCCAGTTATGTCCGGTGAGTTTTGTATTGTGTTTGGTTTTTTTATTGTGTTTTTTGTTTGTTTTTGTTGTCAGCGGAAACATCGAAGACCCTCAGAACAAGGGCAATGAACGGGGCCGGGAATAAAGAAGAATCATTATGCAATACATCAGATGGTATACCAATGTCTTCTGATGCTGAGTGTGTGCTGAAAGGGGCGCTTCTGCCGGACGGGAGAGTCGCAGATATTTCTATAGGGGGTGGCAGGATTGTCCATGTGGGGGCTGCCCGCAGGGCCGACCGGACGATTGACTGCACCGGCCTGCTCTGCCTTCCCGGTGCGGTGGATATGCACGTGCATATGCGGGGCGGTGATAAACAAGGGTACAAGGAGGACTGGGTCTCCGGGTCACAGAGTGCCCTTGCCGGGGGAGTGACAACGGTTGTCGATCAGCCGAATACTATTCCCCCCCTGACAGGGGCAGAAGCCTTTACCGGGCGTGTGGCAGAGGCCACGCGGGATGCCTGCTGCCGGTTTGGGATCAACGGGTATGTTTCGGGAGATTCGGATATCACCGGCCTCTGGGAGGCAGGTGCCCTCGCCTTTGGGGAGACCTTCGCTGCCGCCTCCAGCTATGGCAGTGCCATCACCACTGAAGAGCTTGAGCAGGCATTCTCTGTGATTGCCGGCCTGGGTGCGCTTGTCACCCTTCATTGTGAGGATGTCCTTCCCGGGGATGACACCTCCCTTGCGGCGCATGCAGCGCTCCGGCCGGAGGCGGGTGAAACGGCGTGTATGGAGATGGTGGCAGCACGGTTCCCGCCGGGTTTATCTGCCCATTTCTGCCATCTCTCATCGCCCCTCAGTGCAGAGTCGGCTATGGGTACTCTGCCGGCAACCTATGAAGTGATGCCGCATCACCTCTTCCTCTCCATAGAAGAGCACGGCACGGCTCCGGAGGGGTGCTGCAAGGTAAATCCGCCTGTCCGGCATGAGGCAACCCGCAAAGCGCTCTGGGAGATGTGGGATGCTATCCCTGTCATTGCATCTGACCATGCACCCCACACTGCAGAGGAGAAGTCACAGCCGTTTTCTGAAGTCCCGTCCGGGATTCCGGGTGTGGAGACGATGGTGCCTCTCCTGTTGGCAGAGGTCTACCGGGGCAGAATTGCCCTCTCCTCGCTTCTCGAGAAGGTGGTCTACACACCCGCACATCTGCTGGGCATCCCGATATCAACACTGCTGCCTGGTACTCCCGCTGACCTCGCCCTCTATCCCCGGCAGGAGACGGTGAAAATCACCTCGGATCTGCTCCATTCCCGCGCCGGGTGGACCCCCTATGAAGGAATGCAGGGAGTATTTCCCTATATAACCTGTGTAGGCGGCCACCTCTCCTACCTGCGCAATGAGTTCAGTCAGACGGACGGATTATGGGTACCTGGCAGAGGATATAAGTGCACTGGGGCAGAATAGTACATGCCGATACCGCACATCAATAGGTCCCCGGGTGATCGATTGGCAAAGTTCTGGATATGATCCATGGGACAACCCAGGTGTGCAACAGGCGGCCCGACAATGGGTTTAGAACAGGTGATGAACGGCGCATGCCACAGATGATCCATGTTTGTTACTGTCGGGCCATATTATACTATATATGAGATTTTTATGACCTCAGCAGCGTGCGCCGTAGAGAATGGGGATGGCTGTGTATACTGCATGCTTGATGTTCATGCCGGTGCCAGGCGAGAGGAATTCCCTGCAGGAGTAAATGTATGGCGTTCTGCTGTTGGTTGCAGCATCCGTGCGCCGCCTGTCGAAGGAAAGGCAAATAAAGCGATTGTGGCGCTGGTCTCATCTGTTCTTGACGTTCCGAAGTCGTCTGTAATCATCGTCAGCGGACAGACCTCGTCGGTGAAACGGGTCTGTATAACAGGCATTGACAAAGATGCGCTGGTTAAGACTCTTGACAGTCTGCTGTAACTGATACGTAACTGATGCCTGTGAGCCCCCACATGCGGGAAACAATGGTAGCCTAATGATGGGCATCCCGTTTAATGGATAATGCTGTTTTCGTGAGTGCGTAATACCGGAGTTGCATCATTCTTCAGGACACCATTTTTGGAAAACGTACCTGCATTTCCCGGTTCTTTATCTGATGCAGAACAAGGAGGAAGGGAAAGCCCACCATCCCGTTGCAGCGGACGTGTACCCGGCGGTTTTTCAGAAAGAATATGCTTGCGGATGGAAGGGTATAAACGGGGACTGACTGATTTGAAAATTACTGGTGCGATACTCGCACAATTGAGCAAGGATTGAGCAGAGAGCACTTTGAAAAGTCGTGATCACACCATGTGATAACCCTGTGGAAAAATGACAGCCCCCCTCTCCGGTGTGAAGTCCTTCTCATCTGTAAAAATCAGCCGGAAATACCGTTTTTTCCGAACAAGGGTCGAATACGCTGCACCTGATTTCAATTCATTTATATAGCGGCGGGCAGTAATTACAGATATGCTGTGGCAGTCAGTACCGCCAGAGTACAGCGGCATGGCATCATTATTATTTGGAGGATTATTCAATGCATTCACAGGATACCACAAAGTATCTCATACACCTGAAAATAGAAGCAGAGGGGGTGGTACAAAAGTCTGATGTCGTCGGTGCCATTTTTGGCCAGACAGAAGGGCTGTTGGGGGAGGAGCTTGATCTCCGTGAACTTCAGCGTACCGGCAGGATGGGGCGGATAGACGTCCAGATAGCGAGTGTCAAAGGCGAAACGAAAGGCGATGTACATATGGCCTCATCTCTTGACAAGGCAGAGACTGCTATTCTCGCAGCATCCCTGGAGACCATTGACCGGGTGGGGCCCTGTATTGCACGGGTAAAGGTCGACCGTATCGAAGATATCAGGGTCACAAAACGCCAGCAGATCATCAGCCGTGCGCGGGAACTCCTGATTGAATCGTTTGATGAAGGGTCGATTGATACGAATGCCATCATGGACTCCGTCCGGGAATCATCGCGGATAGAGAAGATTGTGGAACTCGGGGAGGAGAAACTGCCTGCCGGTCCCAATGTGCAGGATTCCGATGCCATTATTGTAGTTGAGGGGCGGGCTGATGTCATTAATCTCCTGAAATATGGGATAAAGAATGCGATTGCAGTTGAAGGCACCAATATTCCGGAAACCATTATCCGTCTCTGCAACCGGAAGACGGCAACGGCATTTGTTGATGGTGACCGGGGCGGTGATCTGATTCTCAGTGAGCTGGTGCAGGTGGCTGAGATAGATTTCGTTGCCATCAGTCCGCGGGGCCGGTCAGTGGAGGATATGACCAGAAAAGAGATCATCAAACCCCTGCGCAACAAGATTCCGGTTGAATATATCATCAATAAAGAGGGGGAGGTAGATATCCCTGAACTGCACCACAGGATGGACCTTATTGATACAAGCACACAGGAGCGGGCACGCAAACACCGGGAAGGGGTACGAATCCAGAAGCAGCCCGGATCCCTTGAATGGCATATGGCAGAGGTGAAAGAGAAACACACTGCCCGGATTCTCTCGGAAAAAAGGGATATTCTGAAAGAGTCTGATGCAGATCTCGTTGATGACCTTCTGACGCACATGCCTCCTGACGGGCACGGCCTGATTATTGACCGGATGGTGGATCAGAGAATGGTTGACTATGCGTTTTCTGCGGATCTGGAATATATTGCAGCACCTGATTTTTTCGGGATTGTTAAAAAGCCGGTGTCCATGAAACTGATAAAAATCTCATAATAATGGGTTTTTTGTTGTTTAATTTGGTTATAATCCCTGTTTTCTTCTTATTTTTCCTGCTCCAATAGCTTAAATGCACGTGACGGAGATACACTATAGTACGTGATTGGTGGCAGAATCCATCTGAATTCAGATGGTTTCTTTGTGAGGGAACAGTAACAAGCGGACGGGTGAGTGAGAAACAGTGCACAAGGAAGAGTTAATCAGGCTTCACAAGATAATGGCAGAAATTAAGGACAGTTTTGAGGAAGAAAATCCTGAAAATGATTTTTCAGATTATTACGCCCTGAAGATTGATCCCAGCCAGGTTCACAAGAGCAAAATGGAGCATAAACATGCAATCTTTATTCTTGGTCAGGAGATTGCTGAGATCATGAAAGACAATGAACATTCAGCTCCGAACCGTATCGCTGCACGCATGCGTGAACTTGCACAGCGGACGGAAAAAGAGATTGATTACCTATCTTAACCGGTTATTTTTTTCGATCTTCTCCGATGAGATATTCTGCGAGAAGCTCGGGGATGGGCGCTTCCATGCAGTGCCAGTTTGGCGTGCCGTTGACTTCAAGCACAGTATAGCCGGTGCCCTGTTCTAACAGGTCAACACCGCAGTAGTCAATTCCGACTGCCCGGGCGGCAGCTCCTGCTACCTCTTTCATCGCATCCGGCAATTCTATGAGAGCAGTTCCCGTCCCTCCCTGGTGGATATTATGGGCAAAGGTATCCGAGACACGGACGATGGCACCGACAGCAACACCGCCGATGACAAATACCCGGTAATCGCGGTCATTTTGTACGTATTCCTGGAGATAATATGGCCCTTCCGGCAGTTCGCTGATATCAGTGAACGGAAAGATGCCATTCCCGTCATATCCGTAAAGAGGTTTATAGACTGCCTGTTTATGGCGGGCGAGAAACCGCTCTGCCTCGGTTATTGAACCGGTAAATATGGTCTCCGGTGTCGGGACACCTGCTGCCAGCAGGCGGGCGGTGGTCTGTGCCTTGCTTGCACAGACTGCAATCGCATGCGGGGCATTCACCATTCTGTTTGCGAGCGCAAGAGCGCTGATGACTTCAAACTGGACTCCGTCCTGTTTGATGCCGCAGACCCATACCGTCTCTCCCGAGATATCCGGTGAGAAGGGGTCTATTGAGTCCAGATCAAGCAGTGCATACGGGTAATCGCGACTTTCCAGTGCGCGAATGACCATTCCGGTGGAGTTGTCATCCGGTGTGTCGGTTGGTTTTGGAACAATGTAGATCATGCGTGTCGTCCGTGTGTTTGAAAAAAGTGGTTATAAGTTCTGTTGTGATGACTGTTTTATATTTTTTCAGGTGATGGTGTCAGGATCAACAATTTCATCCTTTGTAACGATTGGCTTTGCATATTTCTGCCAGATCGCTTCCCTGTACACCGGGCCGCTGTTGTAGGTGCAGAAGGGTATCAGTGTCCCGTCCGGGGTGGCATAATGGATACAGCAGCGCTGGACACGGTCTGTGTCGTAATTGAAGCTGTCCATGAAGTGCATCGTGCCGATAAAGATTGCATTCCAGTGGAACTTTCGCAATGCCTCAAAATCATGCTTGACGAGCGTCTGGGCGATAATCTTCCAGAATACCGTGTTGCTGCTGACCTTATTGTTTTTGAGCGAGACTCTCATGTCATTGATGCCTTCGACGAGGGTCTTGTACTTGTTCAGCGACCCGTCACCATGGTTCAGCTTCTCACCCATCTGTTTGACAGCCATGAAGAATTCGTCGACATCAATCATATCATTTATCGGGACAATTCCGTCTTCTGTGACAAATCCATAGGTTGCCGCCCCGCAGTGCTGGTGGGTGGTGAATCTTACCTGTGGTTCACCGGTATAGGTCTCAATCAGGTCAGAAAATGGCAGGACACAGGGCACCGGATAGAAATAATCCTTCTTGATTATTCCACCTGTCTGCTCCTCGATTCTTTCTGCGAGGTCAGGGATGGTCACCCGTTCTTTTGACACGTTGTCCGGCGATGCGGCACCGGTGAATGCCACCGGCTGATAATTGACCCCCCGGACAACATCAACATTGTCTGCGGCAAACCGGATGATGTCTCCGACTTCATGATCATTTCTGCCGTTAATGATAGTCGGTACCAAAACAACGCCCAACTTTGCTTTCCTGCAGTTATCTATAGCTTTTTTGCTTATTTTTATCAGTGGATTCGTCTTTGTGGTGACGCCGTCAAAATGCAGATAGAGGGTGCAAACCCCTGCCTCCATCAGCCCTTTTGCATACTGTGCGTCCTGTGCTATCCTGATGCCGTTGGTGGCAATCTGCACCTGACTGAATCCCATCTGTTTTGCTTTTTTAACAATTGCAAAGAGATCGTCCCGCATGGTGGGCTCACCCCCGGAGAACTGCACAGCCGGTGCAGGTACCGGTTTCTGGTCCCGTAAGAGCTGCATCATGCCGATCACCTCATCAAAGGATGGTTCATAGATGTAGCCGCATGCATGGGCGTTTGCAAAACAGAAATCACAGGCGAGGTTGCAGCGGTTTGTCAGATCGATATTTGCGAGCAGAGTCCCTGATTTATGGTTGGTGCAAAGTCCGCAGTCCAGCGGACATCCGTTCACCTCTTTTTTCTGTGGATTGTCGATACCCGGTCCTATCCCCTCAAAGATATCAAATTTTTTGTACATCTCTGCATCGGACCAGTAGAGATCTTTACTGACCCCATGTTCAGGGCATTCCCGCGTGATGTAAATCTTTCCATCCTCTTCGATTACATCTGCCGCCAGGATTGCCCCACATGTTGGGCACAGGCTTGTTGTTTGTTTTAATGCCACCATTGAACATCACACGGAGTTATCATCTATTTAAAATCAACCAATGTTCTCTACTATTCATCCCGTCAGTATTAAGGATTGTTTTTTCGACAATTTTCTCGGTTAAACTGGAATAAATCCGTTTGGTCTCGCATATTTCAGTAAGAACTGATACCGTTTTTTCTATGTTAAATAGAAATCCGATACCTTAATGATTTCTTTCGGTCTTATATTCTGTACTTCCGGGGAGGCATTTATATAAGTATATACGACATTCTGTTCTCTTTGCTCTTCGCCTTCTGGATTATGATTCCTGCTTATGTTCCGAATTCAGCGGCTGCTGTGTTCGGCGGGGGAAGACCAATCGACGGCGGGAGAAACTGGCGTGACGGAAGGCGTATGCTGGGGGACGGGAAGACCTGGCGGGGCCTTTTTGGCGGTGTATTGTCCGGAATATGCATCGGTATGCTGCAGGTGGTGGCTGAGCCGTATCTTGGCATCTCGGTTCTGACGCCAACAGTTGTTGTCTGCCTTGCAGCTGGTGCGCTTCTGGGAGATATGGTGAAGAGTTTTGCCAAACGGCGGCTCAATAAGACCCGTGGAGAGGAGTGGCTGATTGCCGACCAGTATGATCTCGTTTTTGGAGCGTTTGCCCTGCTTCTGCTCTTTAATTACGCATGGGTCATTGCCACCATCACCCCGGTCATCCTGATCTGGATTCTTATCCTGACCCCCCTCCTCCATCGCGGAGCAAATATTATTGGCTATCTCATAGGAGTGAAAGACGTACCATGGTAGATAATGCAGTAAAAGAATGCCTGATTGAATACGGGGCAATACAGTTTGGTGAGTTTACCCTCGCCTCCGGGCAGCAGAGTTCGTATTACATTAACATTAAAGATGCAGCGACCCAGCCGGCACTCCTTGCGGCTATCGGCCGTGCCATCTCTGATGTGGGAACATTTGACTGCGTCGCCGGAGTTGCGGTCGGTGCGGTGCCCATTGCGGTGGCTGCATCCCTGGCGTCCGGAAAACCCTATGCAATCATCCGCAAAGGTGAGAAAGGATATGGCGTCGGCGGCACCGTTATCGGCGATGTGAACGGGAAGCATGTGCTTCTGGTGGAGGATGTGACAACATCCGGTGGAAGTGTTATCTATGGCATCAATGCACTGCGGGAAGCCGGTGCCGTGGTGGAGACGGTCGTGACCGTTGTGGACCGCGAACAGGGTGCATCCGACCGTCTGGCTGACGTTGGCGTGGCTCTGGTTCCGCTCGTCCGTGTCTCTGACCTTCTTGGTCAATAATAACCTTTTAGCAGTCTGCACTGCAATAATGGATATGAAAATTCTTGTTGTGGGTGGAGGGGGCAGGGAGCATGCACTGGCTGATGCCCTTTCACGCAGCAGCAATGTTGAAATCTATTCTGTAATGGGGAAGGAAAACCCTGGTATCGCTGCGCTTTCTGCAGATGTGTACATCTGCAAAGAGACGGAAATTCACCGTGTTGCCGACTATGCAGAGGCAAACGGTGTTGAATACGCGGTTGTAGGTCCTGAGGCGCCACTGGAGGCGGGCCTCGCTAATGAACTTGCGGCACGCGGCATCTCCTGCATCGGCCCCCGCAAGGAGGCCGCACGGCTTGAGACAGACAAGGAGTTCTGCCGGAATCTGATGCGCGACCATGGGATTGAGGGATGTCCGGGATATCAGGCATTCCACAACCCGGAGGAGGCATGCAGGTACATTGATGAACATGATGTGGACCTTGCCATTAAGCCGATTGGCCTGACCGGTGGAAAAGGCGTCAAAATAATGGGTGAACATGTCGACTCCGTGGGTGCAAAGGACTACATCCGTGAGATTGGAGGGGATGTGGTACTCGAGGAGCGGCTCATCGGTGAAGAGTTCACCCTGATGGCATTCGTAGACGGCACGCATCTGGTGCCGATGCCTCTTGTTCAGGACCACAAACGGGCATATGAAGGAGATGTCGGTCCGAACACCGGCGGTATGGGGTCATACTCCATGGAAGATCACTCATTCCCGTTCGTCACAGATGCAGACAGAACCCGTGCATTTGCCATTATGGAGAAGGTCATTGCTGCGCTGAATGCAGAAGGCCATCAGTATGTCGGTTTCCTGTATGGCCAGTTCATGAATACGGCGGACGGACCCAAGGTGATTGAGTTTAATGCGCGGTTTGGTGACCCGGAGGCGATGAACCTCCTTTCGCTTCTGACCTCTGACTTTGCAGTCATTCTCGTCAAAATGGCGGCAGGGACGCTTACACCGGAGGACGTTACCTTCGCACACCAGGCATCTGTCTGCAAATACCTGGTCCCGGAAGGGTATCCTGACGCACCGCAGGAAGGGCAGCCCCTTATCATTGGCAACTATGGGGGAGCGAAGCTCTTCTTTGCAAATATCACCTTCAAAGACGGTGAGTATTATACCCAGACATCCCGGACTCTTGCTTTTGTCGGCATTGGCGACACCCTCGCAGAGGCTGAGATGCAGGCAGAGCAGGCCGCGGCGTCGGTGAGCGGCGCAGTCCGCTACCGGCATGATATCGGCACGATGGGAGTCCTTGAGAAGAGGATTGCCCATATGAGGGACATTCGATGAAACGTGATCTCCTCTCCATCCGGGACCTCTCCCGTTCTGAACTCCACGGGATCGTGGATACAGGCATTCACCTCAAAGCCCTGCGCAATGCAGGGACAGATCATTCTCTGCCACGGAAGCACACGCTGGGCATGATCTTTGAGAAGGCGTCCACCCGTACCCGCATCTCCTTTGAAGTGGGGATGTTTGAACTGGGCGGGCATGCTCTTTTTCTGAACCCCAATGACATGCAGCTGGGCCGGGGGGAAGAGGTGCGGGATACTGCCCGTACCCTCTCGCGATACCTTTCTCTCATCATGCTCCGTTCCTATCGGCATGAGACAGCAGTTGAACTGGCAGCCTATGCAGGCATTCCTGTCATAAACGGCCTCTCTGACCGGGAGCATCCCTGCCAGATCCTTGCAGACATCATGACGATACAGGAGGAGTTTGGAAGAACTGAAGGCCTCAGGGTGGCCTACATTGGTGACAGCAATAATGTCTGCAACTCTCTGCTTCTTGCAGCACCGATGGCAGGTTATGAGATGGCGGTTGCATCCCCGGAAGGGTTTGGGCCGAAAGAGGAGATCCAGGAACTGGCAGACCGCGCGGGAGCGAGGTATGAGCTGTGTATATCGCCTGAAGAGGCTGTTTCAGGAGCCGATGTCGTGTATACGGACACCTGGGTTTCAATGGGGACCGAGAGTGAACGTGAAACGAGGCTTCGGGCCTTTGCAGGGTTTACGGTAAATGAGCTACTGATGGAGAAAGCAGCGGACGGTGCGAAGGTGATGCACTGTCTTCCTGCACACCGGGGAGAGGAGATCTCAGGCGTTGTGATGGACGGGCCGTCCTCAGTTATCTGGAATCAGGCTGAGAACCGGTTGCATGCCCAGAAGGCGCTTATGAAAATGCTTCTGGGGTAACCGGATCGGGCTTAATAATTTAAAATTTTCATAAAATCAAGAATTGGCATCCCGCCACTTTTTTTCGCATCTTCAATCATCAGGATCATCTCCTCCAGGATTTCATCGTCTTCCCTGGGTGATGTACCCTGCAAAAAACTTTCCAGTGCCTTATGCTGGTATATCTTGTGCTGAAGCCTGATGTCACGATGTCCGACTACTGCCACAAATGCATTGCATTTTGAGTCAAAGGTGATTGAGATGATGCTGTCAACATTGACGTAATTATTTTCGATGGACTTTACCCAGACCATTATAAGCAGTGTATTTGGGATACAAAATAATAGGGTTTTTGAATTGCCTTTTTAAAACCGGCCTTTATTCATCTCCGGAGATATAGGCCTCAAGCCTGTTGTAGAGGTCTTCCTGCACCTTCTCAAGGACTTCCCGTGTACCACGGAAGGCAAGCAGTTCCCGTGTATCGCCTTCCATGTTTGCAAAGTAGAGCTGTCGTTTTCTCATCACGACTTCAACGTCATACTGTTCATTAAGCTCGTAGATCATACTGCGGGGAACACCCGGGGGTATTATAAGGTCAAATTTATCGTCTGTCATGGTTGTTCCATTTATTTTCCAATCTTCATACGCCTGTTCATGATACACGGGCCACCGCGTACTCCCCCGATTGGCTCGTTGGGTTTCCCGAGGGAGAGCATGCAGCGTCCCATGAGTGCCGCACCGCGTGCCAGTCCGTCATCAACAAAGACGATATGGTCATCAGGTTTTTCAAAGAGGCCGCGTGCAGTGATTCCTTCCATGATGATCTCCGGTTTTCTGCCGGATATCGCTGCCCGGCCGGTAAATCCGATGGATGCATTCGGAGGAATCAGACTCTCTGCTGCTGCGACATCCACGAGGCGCAGTGCCATTCGGGCACAGACATGGTCGATAACCTGTGTAAGGACATCTTTCCCATGATTTCTATATATATCTGCCCCGATTTCCTTAAGTATGTCTTCTCCGCTGTAATTTTTGCCGCAGTCGCATCCGATCATCGCGATGCCGGACTCCATCGCAATGTCTGCACAGACCGGCACTTTACCGAAGTGTTTGCGGTCAGGCGGAACGATACGGATGTCAATGTTTTCATGGATCTGCTCCTCAAATTCCAGAACTTTTGCCGTTTTTTTCCGGGAGAGCCCGCCTATGATGCTTCGTTCTCCAAAGAGATCAAGGGCTGTGCCCTTTCCTTCCTGCACCAGTCCTGTGCCGCGGACGATGGCATCAGGAATTGCACCTGCAAGGCCACAGAAATTGCCGATGGTCCGCGCAAAGGGATATTCCGCCTTCGGGTCGACGTCACTGGTGATTCTGCCGTCGAGGGTTGTACCGAAATCAATCGAGATGCAGGGATTTCTGAAGTCAACCGTCGTCCATTTTGCCCCCTCCTTCATTCCTGCCATTGCAAGCTCTCCTTCCATCTCATTTGCAACCAGCTCGACCCCCGATGAACCGATAGGGGGAGTGACGCCTGCCACGGTGCCGCAGAAGGTTACTTTGTCTGCAAAACTGAATGCCTGCAGTTTTTTGGGGAGATTGTCTTTTGACATGGGGGGAGTCATTTTCTTGGGCGGCACCCCTGCCATCAGGCATCCGTTTGCCAGTGACTTGACGAAATCGCCGACCTGATCAGGGGAGTCCATTGCGGCAACCACACCGGTTGAGCGCACCACAAAGTCCAGATCTTCCTGAATGGAGAGGCCTGCATCTTTATGGCATTTAATCAGGGTATCCCTGACAAGCTCGGCGACAGACTCCTTGGTAATCGGTGTTCCGACAAGGGTCGTGCCAAAGATCTCTTCACCGGGTTTGGGCGGCCGCACGTCACGGCTCATTGATACCGTTTTATGGATAATATACGAACGTCCGGTCTCCAGATTTGTGCCGGTCAGGATACATTTGGTGGTAGTATTGCCCATCTCCACGGACGCAACGATAAAATATGGCTTCACGCGGTATTCCGGTTTCTGGAGCCCTGCCCCCTGTCCCGATACCGGTGGAGGGGGACTATCAACAATATTCGGCGTTGGTTTTTTAAACCGGTCGAAAAAGGCACACATAATAGACCGTTTCCGGTTAACTGATGTTATATTTTTCGATACCGCAAGGCAGCAGGTGAAGCAGAGCAAAAAAAAGGAATTTGGATTATTTTCTGAGCTGTGCGAGTAATCTGGCCTGGAAACCATAGTATGCAGAGAAACCGACTGCATCATTCTGGTCGATTGTCGTACTCTCAAAGGATACAAGATCATCAGAATAGATTGCTTCCTTTGCGCTTCGTCCCACAACCGTCACACTGCCCTTGAAAAGCACAAGATCAACGGTGCCGGTGACCCGCTCCTGTGTTTTGTCAACAAAGGCGGAGAGTGCTTTGAAGAGCGGCTCTTCCACAAGACCCATGTATCCCAGTTCTGACCATTTGTCATCCACTATCGATTTGAATGCCAGTTCCTGCCGGGTAAGCACCAGGCGTTCAAGGTCGGCGTGTGCCTTCAGGAGCACGGTTGCTGCGGGGTGTTCATAGACCTCACGGGCCTTGAGGCCTAAAATCCGGTCTTCTATCATGTCATTCCTGCCGACACCGCATGCACCGGCAATCTCATTGAGTTTCCGGATGAGTGCATATCCGCCGAGCTGTTCGCCGTCCAGAGAGACGGGCACACCGTTCTCAAACCCAATTACGAGTTCACGTGGTTCGTCGGGTGCTGCAGCGGCCGACACTGTCCATGCGTAGATGTCTTCAGGGGGATGGAATGCGGGGTCTTCCAGCTTTCCGCCTTCAATGGACCTGCTCCAGCAGTTTTCATCGACGGAGTATGGCTTATCCTTTACAACGGGTACCGGAATGCCGTGCTTTTCAGCGTATTCCATCTCCCACTCACGGGTCAGGTTCATCTCACGCATCGGTGCGATGATATCAAGGCCTTCCTTGCGGAAGACAAAGTCAAACCGGAGCTGGTCATTTCCTTTCCCGGTACAGCCGTGGGAGACGGTGGTTGCTCCTTCGGCCTTGGCGATTTTTGCGATTTCCTCAGCGATAAGCGGGCGTGCAAGGGCTGTTCCCATTGGATACCCTTCATATGAACCGTTTGCCTTGATTGACGGGAAGAGCTGTTCTGTTACAAACCGCTCTTTGATATCGATGGTGTAGTGCTTATCCGCAATCAGTTCACCCTTCTCGGTTGCCATACGGATGTCCTTTTCCGGCTGACCAACATCGACTGCAACGGTGACAACGGTGTCAAATCCATACTGCTCTTTGAGGAGGGGTACACAGATTGATGTGTCAAGGCCTCCGGAAAATGCAAGAATTACTGTTCCCTTTCCCATGATTGTTCTCCAGTATATATCTCTTGTACGAAATATTCTGCTTCTATATTATGCGACAGAGTAGCTATAAAGTCATATCATTCCTGCAGACAGATCAGTGTGCAGCTAAAGATGGAATCGACGGAGATGCAGAAGGACAGATATGCACCGGAAGATTGCGGGTGATTGTGCATTTGGATGAACTGTTATTTCGGAGAGCTTATTTTGAGATATTTTTACCAAAATGATGCTGTTTTTGGTATGATACTGATCTTCCCTATATATGCAGGTATGCCCGGCCGGGATGAAGGGAGAGGAAAAGGGTTTTTCGGGACCATGGTCTGTCTGCATGGGGACACTGATGGAATATGTGCTACCAGCTCCGCGTCTGTGATGCCGGGTCAGGGCTCATAGAGGTTTCTCCTGAACTTCATCCCGGATGAGAAGGCTTTGCCGGACGGTTCTCCGACGGTATAGTATGTCTTCTTCTGTGAATCGTACAGAAGCGGACGGATTAAATCCATATCCGGCGTGCCGTCCTCCCCACAGGCCTCTTCATCTGCGAGTATCGAGAGTATTTCACCCACAATGAGCGTGTGTGAACCGATGTGCATCAGGTTGCGCACCCTGCAGGCAATTGCAATGGGGCATTCCTCAATGTACGGGGCCTCAATGATCTCGCTTTTCACCGGTGTCATACCGGTTTTAGAAAATTTATCCAGATTTTTCCCTGAAGCAATGCCAAAAAAATCTGTCTCTTCGACAAGTGTCTCAGACGGAATGCAGACCATAAATTCCCCGCGGTCTTTGATGTTCTCCCATGTCTGCCGTGTCTTTCGTATACCCAGTGAGATGCAGGGAGGTTCTGAACAGCATACACCGGCCCATGAGGCGGCCATTGCATCCGGACGTCCGTCGCTTCCATACGTGCAGATGAGAAGCACCGGGCTGGGGTAAAGGAGCGGAACCGGGCTGATGGATTTTTTCATGCATCACATAATCGGCGGTATCCTGATAATCTTTATGCTATGTGAAGGTTACAGGATGTCGTATCTGAGCAGATGGGTGGCAGGCAGTATGACAGGGTGCGATGACCCGGTATATCGGGTGTATGCAGAACGGGAACGGCGGAGAGATGAGAATGCCCGTATCTTAATCCGGCAACTCACAGAGGACGGCATCTCATATCGTGTGCGGGCAGCTGAGGCCCTGGGCACCTGTGGTGGTGATGTGGTGGTGCCTCATCTTATCCGGGCAGCGGAAGATGATCCTGAACCGGATGTCCGTTTCATGGCAATACGGTCCCTTGGCAAACGAAGGGACCCTCTTGCAGCAGAGCCTCTTATCCGGATGCTTGCAATCGGCGATAAATGGATCCGCATGGAAGCGGTGAAGGCATTGGGAGATATTGGTCATCCGTCTGCCGCCCTTTCTCTGATGAATCTCTGTGACGATACTGCTGTGCCGGTAAGAAGAGCAGTCGCAGAGGCACTCGGAAAGATTGAGTGTGAAGCGTGCATGTCTGCTCTTGAGATGATGACGAATGATGAAGATTCGGGGGTCAGGTCTGCGGCACGCCGGGCGCTCTCTTCTCACCGGCATGATGACAATCCTCAGGAAAAATGATTCCGACTGCTCGGTACGGGAAGAGTTCAGCGAACTTTTATATACTGGCGTTCCGTATTTGGGGTAGTGGTTACATGCCTCATGGGAAATTTGAAATTTACAAGGACCGTTCGGGGGAGTACCGGTTCCGCCTGAAGGCAGCAAATGGCCAGACCATTGCAATCGGGCAGGGGTATTCCTCCAAAGCGTCGTGCATGAAGGGTATTGCGAGTATCCGGAAAAACGCTCCTGATGCTGAGATTATTGAACTTGAACTGTAACTTCTGAATTTATAACCGGGCATTTCTTTGCATAACCCCCCCATGAGTCCCGGACATTTCTGTCATGCAAAGATATGTTCAAAATTATTCGAAGTCAAAGATACTTAATTAATCTCTATTCTCCAATAGAACCACATTCAAGCGTAATTGGAGTGTGGAGGATCACATGAAACAAAATATAATCCGGGGCATCTTGGGTGCCGGGATCGTCGTCATCTGTGTCATCATCGGCGCGGGGATTCTTGCCGAACAGCCTTCTGAAACAGAGAATGGAACCGGGATGCAGGTATTTACGTCTGCATCAGGACTGGCTGCATACCTGGACAGCATGCCGCAGGGGGAAAACGGGTATTCGACCGGTTTTATGGGCATCATGGATGGCAATACCCGTGTTGTTTATGAGGAGGCATCATTGGACAATGCAATGACGCCGGTGCCGGTACCGGCGCAGCTCCCGCAGGCTTTGAAAAGTGCGTCGTCCGGTTCAGGTGGGGCAGAGGTATATTCCTCCACGAATGTCCAGGTGGGAGGAGTAGATGAAGCCGATTTCATCAAAAATGACGGGAAATATATCTATCTGGTCACCGGCGGCAGACTGGTGATTGTGGATGCCTACCCGCCCCTTGGTGCAGGCATTATTTCTGAAACACCGCTTTCCGGGACTCCCTCAGCACTCTTTCTCTCGGGCGACCGGCTTGCGGTCTTTTCATCGGTCCGTGAAACCGATTTTATTCACCCCGATAAGAGTGTGGCACCCGTCCCGTATGCCCGGGATGTGACGCATGTGTATGTGTATGATATCAGCGACCGGAAAGAGCCGAAAATCATCCGTGATCTGACGGTGGCCGGCACGTATTATGACGGACGCATGAAAGGGGACGATGTCTTCCTTTTCACCCGTGAATCGCTCGTCCGGCATGGGGATGTGTTGCTGATGCCTGAGGTGCGTGACGGTGACACACTCATTGCACAACCGCCGGTATCTGTGCCGGATATGCCGGGGTATTCCTTCCAGTTTACCACGATAACCTCCTTTGATATTCGTGACGGGTCGGTCACCGATGCGGAGTCATTCCTGCTGGGATATGGGTCCACGCTCTACGCTTCTGTTGACAATATCTACATCGCGTATATCTGGCAGCAGCCATATTCCGGAGGAGTCTGGGACAGGTTCGGGCAGGCACCTGCAGAACCCCGTGAACAATCCGTGGTACACCGGTTCTCTGTAGAGAAGGGTGAAATATCCTATGCGGCCACCGGCACCTTCCCCGGCAGACTGCTGAACCAGTTTTCCCTGGATGAATACAAAGGCAACCTTAGGGTCGCCACGACGGTGAATGACTGGACACGGGATACCTGGGTGCAGTACAACAATGTCTATGTCCTTGATTCCGGCCTGACGATGAAGGGAAAACTGGAGTATCTTGCTCCGGATGAGCGAATCTATGCGGCCCGGTTTATCGGGGACCGGCTGTACCTGGTCACCTTCAAACAGATGGACCCGTTCTTTGTCATCGACCTTACCGACCCAACGACACCTGCGGTTCTGGGCGAACTGAAGATCCCCGGCTACTCCGACTACCTGCATCCGTATGATGCCACCCATATCATCGGCATCGGCAAGGAGACCGTTGCAAATGAGTGGGGAGGGTTTACCACCGGCGGGCTGAAGATGGCGCTCTTTGATGTCGCAGATGTGAACCACCCGAAGGAGGTTGGCAAAGTAGAAATTGGCCTTCCGGGCACGGACTCAGAGGCACTGCACGATCACAAGGCATTTCTCTTTGATGCATCGCGGAATATTCTCGTTCTTCCGGTGCATGAAATCGTGAAAGTGCCGGTCACCGGCAGCCCGTATGATGCGTATTCGACACGCTACTGGCAGGGGGCCTATGTCTATAGTCTGACACCGGAGACAGGCTTTGTTCTGAAGGGAACGGTGACCCACAATGCCGATCCACAGTCCGGGTATTACTGGGGTGCCCCTGACTCTGTCCTGCGGTCCCTGTATATGGATGATGTGCTCTACACGGTTTCCCGCACAAAGCTGGTGATAAGCGGTCTGGAGCACCCGGAGACGGTCTATGGCGCGATCAGCCTTCCCTATGGCGGCGAACGGTATGGTGGCGGCTACTGGCCGGTTCCGGAGCCGCTGTTTGACTAATGCGCTGGTATGAAAACCATTCTTTTTTCATGCGTATAGCTCCCTGGAGAGATGCTGCAGGAATGAATCTCATGGAGAAATGAAAGGATTGATCTGGAATTCAATGCGAATAAAGTGTGATAATAATCCCTCACCCGCACTTCTGGTTCATCGCAGAGTTTCATCAGTGCGTCCAGCCGTCGAAGATGCGGTGCTGTATTCTCACCACTGCAGTTATCGCTTCCGACTCACACTCTTTTGGGACAAATATCCGAATAAAGGTCTATTGGCTACTAAATTGAGATTATCCGGGACATTTAGCCCAGAAAATTGTAACCACACCGAAGCCCGGGTGGGCAGTTCTCAACCGGAGATGGTTTATAGATCCTTCAAACTATCTGTCAATAGCGACCGTTCAGTACTTCGCACTCCGCCATATTTTCAGCAAATAAATGACATTGCGACCCTGTTTTTCAGGCAGTAAAAATGAGCGGAAAATACGTCCTTTCCCCTCCCGATTCCCCGAAACAGGGGGTCGGAGAGGGTAAGAAGGAGGGGTACAAAAACAGATATGGAGTATATAGTATAGTCCTCGTTTCTGATGTTCATCCGGCCCGGGTTTTATCACATCCAATTTTCACTATGCACATTTTCCACACGAAAACACGTTTTCTCTCGTTTTGCGGCATTTCTACAGAGCACTGTTATCCTACTGAAACGGAAACCTCACCTCTCTCCATGCCTTCTCCAGCAGAGTGGCATAGTAGGAGTAATCCGGGCTCTCTGCTCTCCACCCGGGTACAACCATCTTTTTACCGGCGTCCTGCACCAGATATTGTACATCCATCCCCGGTTCCGGAGTCACTCCTTCGGCGCGATACATCCGGACAACCGCAGCAGAGATGGAGTGGTTCTGGTATGCCGTCTTACTCAGCCGGCGGTGTATCACAAACGAGGAGGGCGGAGCGTCTGTCATGGTGTCACGGTACGAGCGGTAGAGTGCCGTCACCTTCTCTTCGCACTCCGCCAGTTCATCCGGTGAGGCGGCATCTGCCATCAGGGAGAAGCAGGCCTCCTGCATCGCACGGACATACGGAGGGGTATCCCGCCGCTGTGCCATGACACCCCGGATTTTCATGGTGCCGTCTGTGAGGCGCCCGAAGTAGTTGGTGTATGACCCGGTGCCGTCGTTTTGCGGGAGGAAGACCAGCCAGTCATAATCTTCCCGTTCTGTGGGAATGCCGGTCACCTCTTCGATGCGTTTTTTTAAGTCTGCGGCATCCCCGCCCTGCACCCAGAGGCAGTCAACGATGCCGTGCAGGACCGTGTATCCCATCTCCTCTGCCATCCGTTTCACCGACCCGAGGATATCTGCAGAGATGGCAGTTATCATCTCATGCATTTCAATGCGTCCGAACCGGGCATTCTTGTACCCGGTGTACCCGAAACAGGTGACCAGCATCCATTTGAGGACGGCGTCCATGCCTGCATACCGGGGGTCTTCGTGCTTTTTCGCTTTCATTGCAATTCTGAAATCCAGCAGGGGTGCGATCACTGATGGCAGAAAACCCGGCCTTTTGGGATCTGCCAGTGTTTCGGGGGATATGTTGTAGTTCACGATGATGGACGGGTAAAATGATGTGAAGTCAATCTGGGTGGCTGGTCCGTACAGGCCGGGCACCGGCTGGAGAATCAGCCCGCCGCGGTCGTCCAGCCGCACGTCCCTGCAGCTGCGGGTGGCCTCTGCATCATTTTTGCGGAACGGCACGGCGATGCCCCGCTTGAGGGCCTCAGAGCATTCGTAGGAGGAGATGATGGTGCCCGGCGTAAACCGGCTGGTCAGGTTGGGCGGAATGCCCGTGAGGCGTGATGCCAGAAGCACTCCTGCAAGCCCCCCGGTGCGGTACATAAAGCTCGCATCAGTATCGATGAGCACTCTTCCCTCCGGGATGAGCGCCGGCGGGCGGTGCCGCATCTGGCCGTAACTGGTGTAGGACATTTCCCGCAGTCTCCGGTACCGGCCGGTTCTGCTCAAAGCACAGGGAATGCCTGCCTTCTCTGCTGCCACAAGTATTCGTTCAGCCCACCGGTCAATGCCGTGGAAGAGCAGCAGGTCAGGGTCTTCATCGGTGATGACCGTGAAGAGATCATGGACGACAGCCGTTTCACTGCCGCGAAGCAGATGGCTGCGGCGGCCGGTTACCTGCACATCGGTAAGGGTGCGTGCGGTCTCCGGTCGCCCGGCAGGGCATATGGTGATGGTGGTGAGGGGATGGGCGGTATCTGCGGTAAACGGGCTTTCTCTTCCGGTACTGCACGGCATACATCCTTTGGCTGCACAGTAGAGCTGTTCTTTTCGCAGATCGACATTATAGAGGGCGGCACGGAACTGTGTCTGGCGTTCGATGGCCTCTGCGACATCCCGCGGAGCATAGATGCGGTAGCCCTCCTCGTTCCCGTAGATGGTCCGGAATGTGCACGGGGATGCACCATACTCCTCGGTGAGGGCGTCCACCATCTCCCAGTGGGCTGTCTCATCGGGAAGTGCACAGTAGAACGGCGGCCGGAACTCGCGGGTGAGGGACTCTCTGCACCCGCCGGTCTTTGTCCAGAGGGTGATTCTCCCGGGAGAGGGTACGATGTCAAAGATCCACGGTTCTGTGGGTGTCACTGCCAGTCCCCGTCCCAGAGGTGCCGCTGTGCACTGCGCCTGCCGGTATCAGCTGTTTCCTTTTTTTTACTGCGTTCGTGCACTGCTGCAGGCCATGTCTCTTTCTCCGGCACATGCACAACAGAGTGTGCCGCAGGCGCCATCGCGGCAATATATGCATCCCACTTCCGGGCGATCAGAAGGACGGCTGCATCCTCTGCCTTCTCCCTGCAGAGCCGGCCAACAGGTTCGGCCGTCTCCGGTGCGTCGGTATAGACCGAGCGGTCATGCTCGATGATGATGCATGATTCATAGGCCTCTGAGAGGATGGTGAGGTACTGGTAGGCGGTGAGCGCCCTCCGGACACTGAACCGTGCATGTTTCCGGTCGACTGCGGTCAGGACGGGAGGGTAGTTCCCGCTGACATACAGGGTCTTTCGCCGCTCTTCCTGCAGAATTTGTATGACTGCGGGCACCAGATCGGTGTATGGTGCAACGGCGATGCAGAAGCAGCCTTCCGGCAGTGAGCGCGCCTGTGCAAGGTCATGATGCATTGTGCTACCGGTTGGGCGCCTGCAGGATATTACTCTCCTGCGGGGGCGGTGTGAAAATGAATGTGCGGGATGTGGTGCTGTACCCGTTGTCAGGGGGTGGAGAAGAAATGATTTTTTATTTCGCTCTTTCTTGTTGATCAGATTTGGAGCAAGGGAGGGGGGGAAACCCTCCCTTGCCTTTCAATTCCCGAGAAATAATTACCTCATCGGAACAGAGATGAGCTATATTTTTTAACCCATACAGAATGGCGAAGACCCAAAAAAGGTGAATACCGGAGATCAGGTCAATGGGGATGCGCCAAAAAAAGAAGAAATAATATGCTGATTTCAGGCAAACGGGCTGTCCTGTTTCAGTGCTGCAAGGAGGAGGCTGACCCCTGCCTCCACGTCACCAATGTCAACGACCTCTACCGGGGAATGGATGTAGCGGGCGGGAATCGAGAGGGGAATGCTTGGAATGCCGCCTCTCACGAGGTGGATGATGGTGGCGTCCGTATTGCCGCCGGTGCCGACTTCCAGCTGGTAGGGAATCTCTGCCTCTTCTGCTGCATCACGCAGCCAGCCGGCGAGTTTCCAGTCGGCCATCAGGCCACGGCCCTGTGCACTGACAAGAACCAGCACCGGCCCTTTTCCCATCACCGGGCTTGCTTCTTTCTTGGTGACGCCGGGGTGGTCGCCGGGGATGGTCACGTCAGTGGCAATCGCACAGTCGGGGTCAAGAGTGAATGCACTGACCTTTGCCCCTTTCAGGCCGAGTTCTTCCTGCACGGTGAAGACGCCGTAGATAGTGTGGGGACTGGTGGTCTCTTTGAGTGCCTTGATGAGGAGTGCGACACCGACACGGTTGTCGAGCGCCTTGCCGGTGACCCGGTTGTTGGCAAGTTCGGTGAACTCCCGGTCAATGGTGACCGGTGTGCCTATTTCAATGCCCAGGTTTGCGACGTCTTCAGCGGATGTGGCCCCGATATCGATGAAGAAATCTTCGATCTTCACTTCTTTCTTCCGGTCCTCAGGAGAGAGCAGGTGGGGTGGCTTTGCCCCGATGACTCCGGCGACAGGCCCCTTCTTTCCGTGGAGGATGACGCGCTGGGTATAGAGTACCGGTCCAAACCATCCGCCGATGGGGACAAACCGGATGAATCCTTCATCGTCAATATACTGCACCATCAGGCCGATCTCGTCCATGTGGGACGCCACCATGACCTTAAAGTCACCCCCGCGCCGGATGGCAACGAGGTTGCCCATGGCGTCTTCGGTAAATTCGTCCACATGACCTGCCAGTTCGGTCCGGATAATTTCACGGACGGAACCTTCATAGCTGGAGAGTCCGTGGGCATCTGAGAGTTGTTTGAGGAGTTCTTTTACCATAGTATCTTCACTGTCCTTCTAAATTGTCTGAATGCGTTCGAGTGCTGATTTGATATCGTTTCGTGAGGCCGCATAGCTGAACCTCGCGTATCCGGCAGACCGTTCGCCGAATGCGTCCCCCGGGATGATGACGACGCCTGCATCGATGATGGCGCGGAAGGTCTCAGGCTCCATCGGAACGAACATATAGAATGCGCCGTCCGGTTTGGGGAACACAAATCCGCAGTCTGAGAGGCCGTTGTAAAGCATATCCCGGCGTACCCGGTATTCATCCCGCATCGCAGTGACACAGGCATTGTCACCGGTGTATGCTGCAAGTGCTGCATACTGGGAGATGGAGGTGGCGCAGGTCTGGCAGTTCTGGTGCACCTTGATGGCCTCTTCTATGACCTCTCCGGGGCCTGCCATAAATCCAAGGCGCCATCCGGTCATGGAATAGGTTTTGCTGGTGGCATTGATGGTGATGACGTCATCTCCATACCGGGCAGCGCTGTAATGTGTTTTGTCATAGACAAAGTGTTCATAGACCTCATCCGAGATGATGGTGACACCATGGTCGTTGCCGTACTCAACGATGGCACGGATGGTCTCTTCATCCTCCACGGTGCCGGTCGGATTGCCCGGTGAGTTGAGCACAAAGACACGGGCACCGTCCATCTGCTCCTTGCACGCCTCTACGTCAAGGCGAAGGTCCGGTGTCAGGGGGACCCCTTCCGGCCGGCCGCCGGCAAGCACGGTGCATGCTTCATAGGAGACAAATCCGGGGTCCTGGAAGAGCACCCGTTCTCCCTCCCTGACCAGTGTGGTGATTGCCACAAAGAGTGCCTCACCGGCACCGGCAGTGACGATAACCTCGCCGGGGGTGTGGGATATGCCGTTTTCCCGTGCAAGTTTGCTGCATATTGCCTCGCGCAGTTCGGGCAGGCCGTAGTTAAAGGTATAGCCGGTATGGTTGTTTCGTATTGCCGCTATTCCTGCCTCTTTGATATGCTCCGGTGTCGGGAGATCCGGCTGGCCGATGCCGAGATTGATGGCATCGGGTGATGCAGACTGGAAAAATTTCCGTATTCCTGACATCTCGACATCCCGTACGCGCTGTGAAATCCGCCCTGTATATGTGGCCATCTCTTCACCTATTCGATGTTTGCATGCCTGCCTTTGAGGTCTTTTTCTTCGCACTGGGTAATCTCCATGATAGACGAAACGATGGCATCGGAGAATACCATGGCTGTCGTCTCAAAGATGGTGCCCAGTGGTGCAAAGGAGCGGTGTTCTCCACGCATCTGCCTCACTTCATACTCAGCCGATTCGTCTTTGACATTATCACGGTGGCTTTCTATCACTGCAACACAGTCGGCAATCCGTCCGATGCGTGAGTCCTTATTTGATGTCACCAGGCAGAGCCGTCCGCCGATGGATTTGGCGGTCTCACAGAGTTCAGCGATGGATTTGGTTTCCCCTGACCCTGAGTAGGCCACAATGGTGTCCCCCTCTTTCATGGCGGGGGTGATCGTCTCACCGACGACATAGGAATGCATCCCGAGATGCATTAACCGCATGGCAAATGCCTTTGCGACGAGGCCTGATCTGCCCGCCCCCATCACATAAATCCGTTTGGCACCGAGCAGTTCATCGATGAACTGGCCGACACCCTCATTTGAGAGTGAGTCGGCAGTTGATGAAATGGTGGCCGCCATCAGTTTCATCATGTCCTGTACATTGCCTGCATAGCACTCATTCATAGCACCGTAAGTATTCCCGATAAACTACATCAGCGTTGCGAAACCGGTGGAGAAGGAAGAAGGTTTCCGGGTGGACCTCCTGTATGGTTTCCTCAGGGGAGTCTCTCCTGTTCGTGCACGTTTTTATGGCAGTATACAGAACATAAATATATATGGATCTCACGTCGCTCACCCCGTATTACCAGCGGGAGGGGGCTGCACTGTACTGCGCTGACTGCAGGGATCTGCTGCGGAGTATGCCGGCATCATCCGTGGATATGATCTTTGCTGACCCCCCGTACAATCTCTCCAACGGCGGGTTTACCTGCCAGGCCGGGAGGCAGGTATCGGTGGACAAGGGTGAATGGGATGCCTCCAACGGGTTTGCAGACGATTTTTCCTTTCATCAGGACTGGATTGCTGCCTGCCGGCGTGTATTGAAAGATGAAGGGACCCTGTGGGTCTCAGGGACCTACCATTCTATATATGCATGCGGCTATGCCCTGCAGAGCGCGGGATTTCATATTTTAAATGACATCTGCTGGTTCAAGCCGAATGCACCACCAAACCTCTCGGGGCGGTATTTCACGGCAAGCCACGAGACGATCATATGGGCACGGAAATCACCTGACGCCCGCCATACATTCAATTATCAGGATATGAAAGGGGGGGAGTGGCATGAGGCAGATACGCTCAAAAAAGACGGGAAACAGATGCGTTCCGTCTGGTCGCTGCCGGCGCCGCGCAAGCGGGAGAAGGCCCACGGGAAACATCCGACTCAAAAACCGCTCTCCCTTTTGAACCGTATTGTCCTTGCGGCAACAAACCCCGGAGATCTGGTGGTGGACCCCTTTAGCGGCAGCTCGACCACTGGCATTGCTGCCGTTTCCCACGGGCGGCGCTTCATCGGCTCTGATATCAGCCGTGAATATCTTGACATCTCTGTCTGCCGGTTTGAAGAACTGCCCGAACGGTAAAAAGGAAAAATGGATTATTTCTGTTTTTCAATCTCTTCTTCGACTTCGTCGTATCCTTCTTTGTAGAAGCCCTCTTCATCGGGTGCGAGGTGATGGAGCAGGCGGAGGAATTCACCGGCATGCACTTTCTCTTCGTCTGCGATGTCGCGGAGCACTTCCTGTGCAAGTTTGTTGTCTGTTGACTCTGCAAGCTGGACATAAAGCTGGATGGCCTCATACTCTGCTGCCACCATGAAGCGGATTGCACGGATGAGTTCTTCGTCGGTCAGTTTCCTGTCAGCTTTCATTCCTGAGAATGGTGATCCAAATTCCGGCATTTTTTTCACGTCCTTATAGTATTCCCAATCTGTGTCCGGGCACTTAACCTTTTTGAATGGAAAAAACCGAAGAGGTATATTCATGTATCCATCCCGTTTAACCTGTTCATACGGAGACGATATGCAATGAAGAAGCAGTCATGGAACGATATTGCCGGGGACAGTATAACAGAAAAGATGCAGAGTCTTGGAATAACCGTCGGAAGCAAGGCGGATATCCGGAAGCTTGCGGAGATTGCAGATGCGGTTGGGGGTGAAGCGGTGGTCTACTTTGAGAAAGACCTTGCAGAAACCTCAACCTATGAAGCTGATCTGAGGGATTTTGCGGGAGAAGAGGAATTTAATCGTCCGTTTATCCAGGCACATTCCTTTATAAAATTCGGGTCAGAGAATGATCCGACGTTTCCCGCCCGTTTACAGGAGTTTCCCCTGATGATCACCGTCATTGAGGTGGCTGAACGCCGGGAAGGTTCACGTGTTATTCCGTATATCAAAGGCCTGATGCCGTTTCTGGATGAGTTTGACGTGGACGCCGAACCCGAAGGGACGTTTATCGATTAATGGCATTTTCCCTGTTTTTGGGAATTTTTTATTGTAGAGCAGTGGCAATAGCAGGCAGTAATACAGGACGGGGTAACGATGAGAGAGGATGATATTCGCAGCATTACCACTTCAGGTGAACAGATCCGGGTGGTAAATCCGGCTACCGGAGGCGTGGTTGGTGAGGTGCCTGCGGGAGGGAAAGCGGCCGTGGCTGCTGCTGTTGACGCAGCTGAGGCTGCTCAGGCCGGATGGGCGAAGCGGGACCCCCGTGAACGGGGGAAGATTCTTGGGGAGGGTGCCCGAATCATCCGGGCGCAGACGGATGCACTTGCTGCCCTGCTGACCGCAGAACAGGGCAAACCGCTGCATGAGGCACGAAATGAGATACAGGGATGTGCAAATGTCCTTGAGTATTATCATTCGGTTTCCGGGTCTATCCGGGGGGAGTGCCTGCCACTCTCGTCGTACGGTCTTGCCTATGTCCTCAAAGAACCGGTCGGTGTCTGCGGTGCAATCATCCCGTGGAATATGCCGGTGCTTATATTTGCGTGGAAATTGTGCCCGCCACTTGTAGCAGGCAATGCTGTTGTGGTGAAACCGGCAAGCTCCACGCCGCTTACAACGATGCGGATTGCAGATATTCTGGAGGCAGCAGGCCTTCCCGCAGGAGTGCTTCAGGTGGTGACCGGTACCGGAGCTTCGGCGGGGGCTGCTCTTGCGGCCACCCCTTCCCTCGGTCATCTTTCGTTTACCGGCGACACAAAGACGGGAGAAGAGGTGTCTCAGGCTGCGGGGAGAAACGGGGTGCCGGTCACTCTGGAGCTGGGCGGCAGTGACGCGATGATTGTCTGCCGTGATGCCGATCTCCATGCGGCAGCGGCCGGTGCTGTTGCCGGCCGGTTCTACAACTGCGGCCAGACCTGCACGGCAGTAAAACGCGTGATCGTTGATGCATCCGTCAAAGAGCAGTTTACCCGTATGCTCTGTGAGAAGGCAGCAGGTATTGCGGTGGGAGACGGCAGCCGGCCGGGTGTGGGCATGGGGCCGCTGAACAATGCACCGGCACGGGACGGCATCCGCCGGATGGTGGACGCCTGCCTCTCTGCCGGTGAAGGCACCCTTCTCTGCGGCGGCGGCATCCCGGATGGTGCGCATTACGAAAAAGGTCTCTTCTATGAACCAACCATCGTGTCCGATCTCCCGGATGACTCTGTGCTTCTGAACACCGAAGTGTTCGGGCCGGTGTTGCCGGTCATCTCCGCTGAAAGTCTGGATGATGCCATCCGAATCGCAAACAGTACTCGCTATGGTCTGGGTGCCTCGGTCTGGACCCATGATATTAAAACCGCTATGCTGGCCTCCTCACAGCTTGATGCAGGGATAGTGTGGGTGAACCAGCACCTGAGAATTCCTCCGGATGTGCCGTTTGGGGGCATGAAAGCAAGCGGGACGGGAAGAGAGAACGGATCGGGTGCCTTTGACCCCTACCTGCGGTCAAAGACCGTGCTTGTCAGGTCATGATTGGTCTGTCCTGAGCCGTTTTTCATGGCAGATCTGCTGAGATATACTATCAGATATAAGTGAGAGAACCAGAGAATGAAGATCATTTCGTGGAATGTAAACGGCATCCGGGCAGTAGCACGGAAAGGAACCCTGCAGGAGGTATTCACTGGTGAACAGCCGGATGTGCTCTGCCTGCAGGAGACAAAGGCTCATCCGGATCAGCTGACCGGAAATATGCGTCATCCGAAAGGATATTTCTCGTATTTCTCCTGGGCAGAAAAGAAGGGATATAGCGGGGTCGCGACATTTTCCCGCGATGAGGTGCTGTCTGTGCGGACAGACTTTGCTGAGCCGGGGTTCGGGGGTGAGGGGCGGATTCTTGTCACCGAACACCCGGATTTTTTGTTGTACAACATTTATTTCCCGAATGGCAAGGCATCAGCTGAGCGCCTCAGCTACAAGATGGACTTCTATGAAGCCTGCCTCCGGGATGCGGTGGCAGAGGTGGATGGCGGCAGCAATGTCATTATCTGCGGTGATGTGAATACTGCCCATACCGAGCTTGATCTGGCACGCCCAAAGGAGAATGCAAAGATATCCGGTTTTTTGCCGGAGGAGCGTGCCTGGATTGACCGGCTTATTGACGCCGGGTTTACGGATACTTTTCGCCTCTTTGAGAAGAATGGCGGGCATTACTCGTGGTGGGACCTGAAATCACGGGCACGGGAGCGGAATGTCGGATGGCGGATTGATTATTTCTTTGTCAATGAGGCACTGGTGGGCAGGGTTGCTGTTTCATCGCATCTGACAGAGATATATGGGTCTGATCACTGTCCTGTCTGTCTGGAAGTGGATGAATGAGTTTCTTCCTGTTTTTTCGTGAAGGTGGAAGCAGAAAGTTTTGTGACGTCATCTCTGGTGTCAGAATGCCTCTCACATCTTCCTGCACCTCTTTTTGCAGGGACAATATGTGCGAAATGTCCTCCCGATGGAGGATCTAAAAAAAGGTAGTTGATTATTCCTGTGTTCCGGTATAGATTGCCAGTGCGTCATCAACGGAGGCACCATCAATCGTGAGTGCAGAGACAGCATTGCACATCCGCACTGCTTCATCCAGGGGCTTCTGGTGGATGTTTCGCCCGGTTGCATTCCCTGCACATCCGCCGGTGTGGAGTTGGTCATAGAGCTGTTTGAGGAATGCTTCTCCGGAGACACTGGATCCGCCTGCACAGACAACCTTTGTCCTGCCGGCAGCCATTGTTGCCTCTCTGAGCATCTCTGCTGAAGAAACACCGTCTTTTTTGGGTGCATTGACCTTCACAAAGTCACTGCCCAGCGTTGCTGCGACTCCGGTTGCTCCTGCAATGAGGTGGGGATCTTTCTCGTCACCGACAGCAGCGCCCCGGGGATAGATCCAGAGAACGGTCAAAAGGCCATGAGCGTGCGCCTCTGCAATGAGCTGTGCTGCTTCACGCAGCATCCGTGCCTCTTTCTCACTGCCCAGATAAATGGTATACCCGATGCCGACAATGTCGAGTCCTGTGCGGTTTCTCAGGTCGACAACCTGCTGAACAGTAAAAATCTGCGGACTAAAGGGGTCTTTTTGGGAGGTCTTGACAAGATGGGTCTTGGAGTTCATCTTGACGAGATACGGGATGTCCGGATAGTCCATTGCATACCGGTTAATCAGGCCCAGCTGGGTTGCAAAGACACCGATTCTGCTCTCCTGTGCAATCCGGAAGAGATGTTCAGGATCAGCGTCATCTGCTGCGATGCCTTCGCCATAGAAATCATCGTTCAGGTGCTCCACCTTCTGGTCACCGGCAAAGAGCATCAGGTTGCCTGAGCCCTGGGTGACTAACAGGTAGTTATCAATATAGGTGGCTTTGGCTGACTCCGGCACATCGAGCGGAACCAGAACCGTACATTCATCGGTCATACCTCATCCTATCATTTGGGAAATACTTATTGTTTGCCAGACGCACCGGTGTCCCGGTGCCGGAAAATGGGGATTTTCATGGATTATGTGTACGTATCCGGGAGTTTCTTCCCTGTTTTCCTCTCCCATACGGCAGTGGCCGCAGGGGATGCGGCAACAATTCTTCGGGCAGTGTTATAGACACTGGGTGTTGTCTGTGGGTTGGTTGCATCCAGCAGATGCAGCAGAATTTCTATGAGCGGGGCCTGATGTTCTTCTTTCATCCGGTCCAGATTGCCGAATACGGCAAGCATCGTGGCGGTGCTGTACTCGTTGACCGGTGCAAGGGTAAGGAGAATTTCTTCGAACAGGGTTCTCCCTTCCGGTGTCTCGAGGGAGATCTTTTTGTTCTGGGCAAATCTGCCGAAGAGTGCCCGCTGGTCGTTGGCCATCTCAAGGCTGAAACTCTCAGAGGCGGCTGCATCGCGTATGAATCCGATATCTGCAGCGGATGCAATGCCGGCAAGGGAGCCCAGATATGTCTCCCAGGCAACAGGATTCTTCCGTGACGTTTCGTAAAAGTCGCGGATGATTGCTGAACGTTTAGCATAGCTACTGTTTATTATATGACTAAATGCCGTGACCCTGTCTGTTGCCGTCGTCCCTTCCCGGTACTGGCGGATGAGGATGTCGTGCACGTCCGGCGTGTCCATGGCTGCGAGGAAAAGGAGTGCGGTGTTTTTAACCTGCCGCCGCTTTAGGCGGGTGACATCCCCTGCGATTCCGTCCGGACAGTTGACCTCTGCTGCATAAGCGGAGTACACATCCGCTATAAGGGTCCCGTGCCGTTCTGCAGTGGCCTGTATCAGCCGTCTGCGTGCCTGATAGAGGTCAGCGTAGCGGTGGGCATAGCGCTCGTCCCCGACAGCGTCAAAGATGGTCAGAAAGAGTCCGCCTGCCTCTGAAAGAAGCGTTTCATCAGAGAAGAGGTCTGCAATAAGGTCGGTGAGAGCACTATTAACCGGTGCCCCGG
Source organism: Methanogenium sp. S4BF (assembly GCF_029633965.1). Lineage (NCBI taxonomy): Archaea > Methanobacteriati > Methanobacteriota > Methanomicrobia > Methanomicrobiales > Methanomicrobiaceae > Methanogenium > Methanogenium sp. S4BF. The sequence goes on from NZ_CP091277.1 coordinate 592,874, forward strand.
TGTCTTCCATCAGGCGGATGATCTCTGTTTCACAAAGACGCGTGAATGCCATAAAGCGGCCGGTGATGTCATCATCCAGTGTCGCCTGCAGGCAGAGTGCCTCCGTGCCGGGTTCATACTCAAGCCTGCCGTAGAAGGCAGCCTCGCGGTTCAGGGAGACGAATGCCGGTGCATCCGTTTCCGGAATGACAATGGTATGGTTCGGCGTATTCATCCGGAAACAGCCGGATGCGTTTTTTTCTCCTGAATGACTGAAGATGGCATATGTGACCGGCACCTCCCATTCTTTTTTATCGGACCGCTCTTTCCGGTGAAATGAGAGTGTCAGCTCCTGGTTAGCGGCATCATATTGGTGTGCGGCAGTGATGACGGGGTAGCCGGTCTGCGTCAGCCAGCTCTCTGCGAAATCAGCAAAATGTTGTCCGGATGTCTCTTCGATTGCATGAATCCAGTCATCCCGTGACGCGTTTTTGTGCCGGTATCTGGCATGATAGCGGGCAAGCCCTTCTGCAAATGCCTCTTTTCCCGTCATTATCTCGATCATCCTGACAAACTCCGGCGCCTTGACATAGGTGACACCGGTAATAAGCTCATTCGGGTCATTGAATCCTTCGGGTTCAATGGGCAGGGCTCCCGCTCCGCCGTCAAAGAAGAGCGTGCCTCCCGCAGGTGAGAGGAGGGTGAGAACGGTCTCGAGCCGGGTATAGTCTTCGCCAAAATGAAAGGCATGGTAGGCATTTTCGATATGCACGGTCACTGCCTCATTCAGCCAGATCTCGAATGGATTTATCCCGGTCACTTCCGAACCGTTCAGGTTGTGGTAGAACTCATGCACCTTGACCCGCATCAGGTACTCAAATGCGCCGTCGGTCGCATCCGGAAACGGCAGGAGGCGGTTGGTCGTGATGGTGGTATTGCCCACATTCTCCATGCCCCCGAAGTCCGAGTTCTGCATCCCGATTTCGCGGTAGACCGTACCCGTATACCGGTATCCGGGGGTGATCATGCCATTCATCTCTAAGAGGAGGGAGCGGATGGCCCACACCTCATCCTCGGGTGCCCCGGTCTCTATCAGGCGGTCACGCTCTCCTGACAGGCGGTACATCTCCCTGCGTATTTCCGGAGTTGCATACCATTCTGGTCCGGTAAAGAGATAGATCCACAGGACACCGTCTGCAAGAATTTCAAGTGCTTTATTGGCGAGTGCAGCGTCTGTTCCGGGCGGGCCAAGCAGTTCAAGGGTGAAGGCTGTACCGTCCGGGTATTCAAACGGCCGGGAAAATGTTTCGTACGTACCGACACCGAGGAAGAAGAGATAGGGCGCCATCGGCGTTACACTGTTGTCATAGGTGATGCTGTCGCGTCCGTCTGCAACCGGATGACGGGGAACCGAAATGTCACCATTGCTGATGAGATTGGTGTATCGGCTGTCCGCGATGATGGTGGTGGTATAGGTGCATTTTGCCGTCATATCATCGATGCAGGGCACAAGACGCTGGAATCCCCATTGCTGGCACTGGGTTATCTGCTGAGGCGGTGCACCATCCGGGGTCGTGTCATAATAGAGCCCCTCCAGCACATTCGATGTAGGATGGCAGACAGTGTATGTCTGGACAACAAATGTCTCGCCTGGTGGTATCGGTTGTGCGAAGTGAATCTGCAGCAGGCTTTTTTCTCTGTCATAGGTGTATGATATCTCCCGCCCCGGGCCTGATACCGCCTGTATCTCCAGGTTTTTTGCATTCAGTGTCAGGGTCTCAATCGGTGTGTCATGTGCCCTGAGTTTTATCTCTGACTGAACCTCGGTCCGGGTATCAAAAATATCAAATATCAGGTCCATATGGCAGACTTCAGCAGGAATAATTCCGAAATCTGATGGATAATAGGTAAATTGGCGCTGTCCGGTCATGGATTCAGGTATGCGGGGGTACTACAAAAAAGATGCGTGGTTCTGGTGACAGATAGAATAATTACCCAGTATTGCATATTTTTGTTTGTTCCGCAAGGAGTGTGAGTATTCTGAGAGATATTCGGATTGTATGGAAACCGGCAGCGTGTATTATGGTGCTCCTGTTGGTATGTTGTGTGTGTGGATGTACGGATGACTCTTCAGCAGGTGGTGAAACAGCAACACCTGTACAGACGGCTGTACCAACGGCGCAGTCATCTCCTCAGGGTTCAACGGGGGGTGAAGTGGTTCATTATACGGCCATGATGGAATATCTTCCGACCATGACCAGCAACTGGATTACGGGGGAGAAAGATGGGGCGACGATGGACTACGATGGAGAATCCTGGAGCATGGTGACTGCTGATTATACCCTGAAGTCTGATGAAACCGTCACGGGCCAGGTTGTAATTCAGGACACAAGGGGTATTGAGGGTGCCGGGTATTACCAGATGTGGACCTCGCAGATGACCTTTGAGACCCCTGAGATGAAGATGTACACCGGGACCGCAGGCGGATATCCTGCCTATTTTGTTGAAAATCGCGAGGATAATGAGTATTCTGAGATTGTCAGCATCGATGACCGGTTCTTTGTCTATGTTCTGATAGAAAACGGCAAACCTGAATACCTGACTGTCTTCAACAACCAGATTGACTTTGATGGTATTGCAGGCCTTGCCTGATTTCTCCTCTTTTACCCATTTTTATGACTCCGCGCTTTTCATGTTGCGTCGGGATACTATGGTTACTCTTCTTCGGGATGAATCGTTGTCGTGAAGCTCCCTGTATTTCAATACCTGTTCATGCCCGTATGAGTACGGCAGAGGAGCATCCTGTCTCTTCTCCCCGCTGTTCTGCAACCATCACGTGATGAATGACAGGCATCCGTTCTGTTCCACGGTATGTGCATATACTGCCACAAAATGGTGAGATTGGAGAGGAGAAAAAATGAATAATAGTGGATATGTGTACCTATACGAATAACTGAAGAACCTATTTTAGTTCCTTCTGTCTACAAGGCGTTTCGGGCGTCCTTTCAGACGATAGTGTTCAAGATCACCGTTTGGTGAATAATTAAAGATGATCTCCAGTGTTCCGTCGGTATAGATGTGGCTGAGCGATGGGTTTTTTTCAAAGAGTGCTGAGAGAAAGTTCTCTTCAACCAGATGTCTGTCACAGGCGTCTGGATTGTCGCATTCCAGGCTAACCCGCATCGCAACGGTGCCGCTGTCCTCATCGCTGTAGACAAATGCCTCATATTCGCCGGAGAGATACTCCATATTCTCACGCTGGAATACCCCTTCTTCAATATCCACCCGGTTTATGGGGATGTCTTTTATATGGATGGTTTCTGCCTCACGAACCGGGTTTTTGACCCGCATATGGGTCCGTCCGCAGGGACATGGTTCCCGTGTGATTACCTCGGTTACATCCTCGGTGTCGTAGTTGATGAGCAGATTCCCACTCTTTGCTCCTTCCGGAAGGAGGGTTGTCAGCACGATTCTCCCGCTCTTCCCATCGGGCACAAAGTCACTGAGTTTTGGATCATAGATGTCCATGTGCACCAGATCTTCGGGCACATGGAGACCGTTTCTGACCGTACACTCGCCGCACATCGTACCTTCTGTACTTCCATAGGTATTGTATGATGGGATGCCCCAGACTTCGTCCAGGTATCTCCGTGCCTCCTCTGCAAAACTCTCCCCGCCCACGATGAGTTTCTGTATTCCTGAATCTTTGGGATCAATTCCCTCTGCCTCCATCCGGTGCGCGAGGCGAAGAAGCTTGAAGACACTCCCGACGATTGCGGTCGGGTGATAGCTCTGAATGACCCGGACGGGGAATGTGCATTTTCCCTCGGGAATGACCGTAAACCCGACCTTGTGGGCCGCAAGTGTCATCGTATTTGCACCCACGTTCATCCCGTAACTGGCGCAGACGGCAACCCGGTCACCCGGGCCAAACCCTTGTGACACAAAGGCGCGTGCATATTTCTCCGCATACCGCTGCCAGTCGTCCCACATTAAAAAGAAGGCCTTGGGTGTCCCGGACGTGCCGCTGGTTTCGTGAATGGTGTAAATATCGTCCCATGGTGCACTTTTAAAACAGAATTGATCGGTGACCGGCGGCTGGTGGGTACGGATGGTTTTGCCGCTGATTACCGGCAGTTCAAGCAGATCCTCATGTTCGCGTATCGCATTCGGGTCGATATGATTATTTACGAACCATTTCTGATAAAATGGTGAATTGTCTGCAGCATAACGGACCGTGTACCTGACCCGTTCATCAATGAGGGCGTCAAGTCCGTCCCTCTTCATTGTCTCGGTCTCAGGATTGTAATACTTCATACTGCTCCCTCTCATCTCCTTATCGGTTGAACCTCTTTATATGGTTTGGTCTCAGGTCTTTGCCGGAGGTTTGAAGCAACAGGGCATGCATTCAGGATTGTATGAAGAGCAGGGATGAGAAGAGAGAAGAGATGTTTGCCTATTTCGTCGGAAACCTGACTTCTGACAACCCGTCCCTGCGATGGGGGGCCGCCCATTCTCTCGGACGGATGAATGACAGCCGGGCCATTGAACCCCTGATTGCACTGCTGGACGATGAAGACTGGCGGGTCAGGTTCAAGGCAGTCTGGGCACTTGGCCGGCTGGGTGATGTGCGTATCCTCCCGTTCCTGCGCCGTCTCTCCCGTGATGAATCAGAGACGGTGAGAGACAGTGTTGCGCAGGCAAAGGATGAGATACTTCGCAGGGAATCCATGAAAAAACGGTAATATATTTTAACAGAGGCAGAGTTTAAATTGCCTGCCCGCACATCTTTCCCTATCACGTGATAATATGACTGGATGGATAATTGGCGGAATACTGGTTGTTGTTCTCATTGCACTGGTTCTCTGGTTTGTCGGCATCTATAACCGGTTCCAGAGCCTGAAGAACTCGTCAGAAGCAACACTGGGGCAAATTCGTGTTGCGATGAAGAAACGGCTGGATATGATAAACCAGCTCCTTGGTGCAGTGCAGAGTTATGCATCATTTGAGAAAGAGACCCTTGAGAAAGTGACGCAGATGCGCTCCGGTGTCGGGAATGCAGGTCCCGGTGACCTCAATGAAATTGAGGCGCAGTCCCGCTCGATACTTGGCCGCCTCTTTGCGGTGGTTGAGAACTATCCTGATCTGAAGACCGCCTCGGTAGTCTCTGAACTGACGGCCTCAATCAGGAGTATCGAAGATGAGATTGGCCGCCAGCGCTATACCTACAATAATATCTCTGAACAGTACAACACGATGTGCGACACGATTCCGTCAAACATTATTGCATCTGTGGCCCACTTCTCAAAACTTGAGTACCTCAAATTTGAAGAAGAGATTGAACAGGCCCCGAAGATCGCATTCTAGAAAGGAATGAGATTTGTGAAAGAGACAAATCAGCTCGGGGTTATTGTCGTTGTCTGCCTGCTTCTTGCAGGTATCTCCATATTTTTTTCGTTTGGAACAGGCCTCTCCTTTGAGCCTGACCTTGTTGCAGATACCTATACCGCAGTGCTGGAAAATGACGGCACCCTGACCGAGACCTATGTCTATGATGTGGCATCTTCGGGTACCTACCGGATGCTCTTTCGGACATGGGATGATACCCTTGCATTCGAACAGAAGCAGTCACCGTATATTGAATTTGTTGATGTGGAGGGACCTGCAGACATGGTCGGGTATGCCATTGACTGGAGGGGCAATTCCATTGTCACCGGTACAGGGGCGGAGGCAGAGCGTTCTCTGATTGAATCACTCGCAGAATACAACGAGGTCGGGATATTCCGTGAAACACGGTTGCCTGCAGGGCAATATCAGGCTCAGTACACCGTCCGGCTTCATCCTCCTCTGCAGTATGATGACGAGGATGCCCACTTTAACCTGAAACTTGCATCCGCGCATATTCCCTACCGCTCGGTCGATATCACGATTCCTGGTGAGTATGTCAAAGATATCTGGGTCCGTCCCGCCTCATTTGAGACGGTGATGGTGGATCGGCAGTATCATATCACCGGAACCGCAGGCGAGGACGCGCTGATTGAAGTCGAGATGCTTCTTGACCCTGCATATCTGGATGTCATTGACGGGTTTCCGGTGAAGACCGATGGTGTTCGTCAGCAGACGGAGGCTGCCGCACTCTTCTACAGTATTCCCGTACTGCTTTCATCACTGATGCTTCTTCTGGGAAGAATTGGTGTGGTGGCAGCCCCGGTATTTCTCATTGCAGTCTTTCTGCGGCACGGGCAGGAGAAGCAGGCGGTTGTTCCGGAACACATCAGTTTTGTTCCCGACCCCTCTCTTTTACCCTGGCAGGTAAACCTGATCTTCAAAGGAGATGCAGTGGACTTTGATGAGAACGGATATTATGCGACGATTCTGGATCTTCACCGCCGGGGCATACTCCGTGTGACCGAGCATGATGATGCTTCCGGAGTGAATATCGAGGTCCTGAAGACTGTCTCAGATGACGTCTATGAACAGCGGGTGATAAACTTCGTGTCAAATGCAGGGACAGGGGGAGTGCTTGACACCCGTTCCTTTGCTGTAGCAGCAGAGTCCGGAGGGGCAAATATCGCTGCCCTGAATGCTTCACTGTCTGCACTGACCTCGGAGGTGGACACTTCTCTTGCTGAACGGTATCTGGAAGAGGGACGCGGGCGGATAGTACCGCTCTTTGCTGCTGGTCTTGGGATCTGCCTCTTCTCGTTCTTCCTCTTCTTTATATCGCCTGCTACATCTTCACTTTCCGTACCCGCTGCAATACTGGGGATTGTGATGGTAGTGCAGGGAGGTATTGCGGCCGCATTCCCGACGACACTCTTTGGGCGGTGGAAGGAGGACTATTATGCAGAGAAACTGAAGTGGGATGGTTTCCGTGCATTCCTTTCAGATTCTGCTATGATACAGCGGTATTCGCCAGCAGATATCTCCATGTGGGGGGAGTGGCTGGTCTATGGCACTGCCCTTGGGGTGGGTGACAAAGTGGAAGCAGCAATGGAATCTCTCTCTATTGATATCCGGGAGACCGGCATGCCGCATTTCCATATGATGTATATCGGATTTATTCCGGTCGCCCGCTATACCCCTCCCTCGTCCTCCGGCGGTGGCGGTGGTGGATTTGGGGGCGGCGGCGGATTCGGTGGCGGCGGTGCCGGCGGCCGATGATTCTCCGTTCTTTTTTTAATCTTCCATACAAGGGTATTTATATATAGCATCAGCTTCAAGTGAGGATTTGGTGCCTTTTAATGGAATTCACTCATGTCGATGGTGATGGCTCCATCCCTGTCACACTCTTTTCTCTCAGTACATGCGGACACTGCAGGAGAACAAAGTCCTTTCTCGAAGAGAAAGGGATTGCGTATGACTTTGTTGATGTGGATCTTCTCAGTGGGGAGACGTTTACCGCGGTGTATGATCGTGTGAAGACCTATAACCCACGGGGTTCGTTCCCGACGATCGTCATCGGAGAAAAAGAAACGGTCATTGTCGGAGACCGGCTGGATGAGATTGCCGCTGCACTGGGGCTGAATGCATGATCACGCGATTTGATATTGAACGGAAGTATCTCGGGATAAAACAGCAGGCTGAACCGTCAGGGTATCACCTGAATCCTGATGAGGACTTTGCCAAGGAGCTGGTGCATGGCATTTTAATCAATGAAGACCGCTATGGGTTTGCTGCCTGTCCCTGCCGTCTCTGTATAGGGCCACGTGAAGACAACCTCGATATTATCTGTCCGTGTGATTACCGGGACCAGGATCTCATCGATTATGGCACCTGTTACTGTGCCCTGTATGTATCAAAGGATGTGGCTGCGGGAACAACACCTGTTCCCTCTATCCCCGACCGGCGGCCACCTTCCGGAAAATGTGAACCTGAAGATGCTGAGACTTCAAAACCATCTCTCCTGACAGGAGGGAGTGCTCTCCCGTTTCCGGTATACCGGTGCCGGGTATGTGGCTATCTCTGTGCACGTACGAGCCCCCCGGAGGCCTGCCCGATATGTGGTGCTTCATCAGATCGGTTTGAGAAGTATCTTGAATAACTCAGTACATATACTCTGTCATGGCTGCAGGTGGACTGTTTCGGAATTATGCTGTAGATATTGTGCTCCTCCCCCCTCCTGAGGTGATGGAAGCTGCTATACAGATCAACCGAATGCTCATTGAAAAGACCGGGGATGATGCAATACGGCTGGATATTGCCGAACAGATTCCCCATGTATCCCTTGCAATGGGATGCATCCCGGGGCGTAGTCTGTCACAACTGAATGTCCCTCTGGAACAGCTGGCAAACAGGCTTTTACCCATGGAGATTGGAATTGAAGGGCCGGTAACGGTTGTCACTGAATCCGGTGACGCTGTGTCCGGCATTAATCTTGCAAAAGAGGACCCTCTCTTCGTCCTTCACCGCAGTGTTATGGCGCAGCTTGCTGCCTTATCAAAAGAAAAATGCACTCCTGCATCATTTGTCCGCGAGGAGAATGAGGAGCTGACTTCGTTTACGCTTGGCTATGTGCCGGATTTTGCGGAAAAAGCAGGATTCGAGCGTTACTCTCCGCATATTACTCTGGGAAATGGTGACGCAGCAGGGATAGAAAACCTTCCCGTGCTGCCGGAGAAAGCCACCTTTTCCACCCTTGCGATATGCCATCTGGGAAATCACTGTACCTGCCGGTCAGTGCTCTGGAGCAGCCCTGCAGGGGGAAAACGGGTCTGAGAGCGGATAATCCTCAATATCATCAACATCGGTGAACGGCACAGAACAGGTTCCTTCCCTGCAGATGTAGAGGGTTGTTTTATTTTCTCTCTGCTTCATGGTCCGGGTGAAGGGTGCGGTTGCGGTAATAGCAGAGCTTTTGTCTGCTATGGTAATGGTCCTGAACGGCTGATATCCGTGGGTAAGCGCCTGCAGAAGGGATGCTGTTCCCTCCTGTCCGGGGACAATGACGCATTCCTCACCGGAGTTCATATGCAGGTAGGCAGAGAGGAGGTGGCAGTACCCTGACGGTGCACGCATAATTTCAGGTGTAAAAGCACCCAGAATCCCGATTGCGTCCTCCTCATTTGCTGTCTCTGCTGTTATGCGGGCAAAAAGGACCAGTGATACGGCCAGCATGGAATTGCCGGACGGCATCGCACCGTCATATGCAGTCTTCTGCCTTATGAGCGGCGTCTCTGCCCCGGTTGCTGTCATGTAATATCCTCCGTGTGTATTTTTGAATTGTCCGGACAGCACCCCGGTCAGATTTTGTGCACACTCCAGCCAGACTGCATCGAAGGTTGCCTCGTAGAGCATGAGATAGCCCCAGAGCACAAATGCATAATCATCCAGTAGTGCTGCACCGGATGAAACCCCCTGAAACCTGCTGTGGAGCAGTTCTTTTGGTTTCCCTGCCTCCGTGTACGGCAATGTCCCAGCAGCCTTTTCTGCTGCCCGGATGTACTCCGGATGGCCCAGTGATGTACCTGCATAGGCCAGCGCACCGATGCACAGCCCATTCCAGTCGGTGAGTATCTTGTCATCGCGGAACGGGAGTGGACGGCGGCTCCGCACCTTCAGAAGGTTGTTTCTGATACCCGTCCGGTTTTCAGAGGTGTACCAAAGGTTGGCTGCATCCCGTGATGCAAATGCCAGTGTCTGCCTGCCGCGGGGGAAGGTGTGTATATCTTCTATTGGATTCTCTTTTTCACTGATGTCAAATACCGAGAGGACTTCTTCTGTATACTCCTCTGCCGCTTCCCGGAGTTCTTCATATGTCCAGAGATAGGTACCTCCTTCTACGGTGTCACTGTCTGCATCTTCAGCAGAAAAAAATCCTCCCTCTTCAGCCTGCATTCTGGTGATGAGATACTCTGCGGTGTCTTCTGCGACCCGTTTATAGACGTTATTCTCCGTGGCACGCCACCCCTCAGTATAGGCATACAGCATCATCGCCTGGTCATAGAGCATCTTTTCAAAGTGAGGCGTTCGCCAGTCACGGGTGACTGAGTAGCGGTGGAACCCACCGCCGATATGGTCACAGATGCCTCCTGTGATCATGGCATCGAGGGTCTTCTCTGCCATTCTGCGTGCATCCGTGTTTCCACTGAATTTCCAGTATTTCAGCAGGAATACAATGGTATGGGGAGACGGGAATTTTGGTGTGGTCCCAAACCCGCCGTATTCTTCATCAAATGAACCGGAAAGCTCCCTGAATGCGGTATGCACTGCATCCCCTCCGAATGTTCCTTCAGGTGGATGGGCTGCCTGTTTTTCCATCGCAGCCCTGAGCTTTCCGGCTGAATCGCGTACTCCGGTATTATTCTTCTGCCAGAGGGTTACGATCTCCCCGAGGATGTCGATAAGGCCCTTTCGTCCGAACCTTCCGGTTTTCGGGATATAGGTGGCTGCAAAAAAGGGTTCCCTGTCTGGTGTCATGACAATCGAAAGCGGCCAGCCACCCGTTCCGGTCAGTGCCCGGGCAAATGCCATATAGACTGCGTCGATATCCGGCCGTTCTTCCCGATCAACCTTGATGCTGATAAATGAACGGTTCAGTATGGCAGCAACATCGGTGTCTTCAAAGGATTCATGGGCCATGACATGGCACCAGTGGCAGGACGAATAGCCAATGGAGAGAAAAATTGGTTTATTCTCCGTGTGTGCACGGGAAAATGCCTCTTCGCACCAGGGATACCATACAACCGGGTTTTCGGCGTGCTGGAGGAGATAGGGGCTGTGAGTATCTTTGAGGTGATTTTGTGCAGGAGGGTTTGCCATATACCTTCAGGGCGGTATTCGGTATGGGGATTGAAATAATTATTGGGTGGGCAGATGGTCCGGGATTTTTGCCCGGTAAACAATCTGAAATCCGGCATCGAAAATCAGGCACCTGCCATGACCTGAATGTCTCGGTATCAACAAAACAGCACTGACAATAATAAAGAATTTCTCCGGGATGAAAATGATAGAAAACAAAAAGGGAATTCAACATTCCCTTATTACGCCCCGGCCGGGACTTGAACCCGGGTCGAAAGCTCCGGAGGCTTCCAGGATATCCACTACCCTACCGGGACCTGCCTCATAATATTCATCTCAATGATATTAAGGGATTTCCCTCTGTGAGGGGAAAAACAGTGGTTTTAGTATTTTTTCTGGTTATAGAGCGCCCAGATCTTGCAGGCGCCTTCATGGCTGACCATGCACGGTCCGACGGGTTTGCGGGGTGTGCAGGCTTTTCCGAAGAGTTTGCAGTCGGTAGGGTCTGCCACACCGCGCAGCACCCGGTCACAGATGCATGCCGAATGTTTCTCAACATGTTTGATCTCGATGCCGAATTTCTTCTGGGCATCATAAATGGCATATTTATCCTTCAGCCTGAGACCGGAACCCGGAATAACCGGGAATCCCCGCCACTCCACATCGCAGGGCTCAAAGACTTCATACATCATTCTCATCGCTTTTGGGTTGCCTTCGCGGGAGACTGCACGCGGGTATGCATTTTCAACCTCTGCCCTGCCCTCTTTGACCTGTTTGACAAGCATCAGAAGACCGAGCAGAATATCCTCCGGTTCAAATCCGGCGACAACCTGCGGCACCGGAAACTGTTCATACTCCTCGTATCCGGCAACCACACAGACATGGCCGGGCAGCATGAAGCCGTGCAGGTTTGCCTCACCCTGTTCGAGGAGGTACTTCATTGCAGGCGGAACGAACCGGTGACAGCTGAGAATGCTGAAATTTTCCGGTGGCTCCTGCAGAATCGTGGCAGCGACAGTGGGTGCAGTCGTCTCAAATCCGACAGAGATAAAAACAACCTCCCGGTCAGTCTTCTCTGCTATTTCAACAGCCTTATGGACACCCTGCACAACACGGACATCTTTCCCGTATTCTTCAAGGGCGCCTTTTGTGCCGGGCACCCGTATCAGGTCCCCATAGGTTGCAATGATACAGTCTTTTTCCGCCAGTTCAATAGCGGCATCAATCTCACCCTGAGGGGTGATGCACACCGGGCATCCGGGCCCCATGACAATCTTCAGTCCAGCCGGCAGAATACTTCGCAGTCCTGCATGCGCAATTGCCGCCTCATGCGTACCGCAGATGTGCATGAATGTATAGGGTTTGTCGATCTCTTCTTTGAGAGCCTTGAGAATATCTGATCCATCTGCCATATTAATCATTATTTTTATAGTTGCCTGCAAAAAAGACTATCTCATATGTCTGAGATATGGATTGCGGCGGGAATCATTTTTATTGGGATAATTGCAGCCTATACCATTGCCCGGGTGTTTAAATGGCTCCGGCAGAGGGCTGATCTAACCGAATCCCGGTTTGATGATATCCTTGTCATGTCGTTTGGAAAACCAATTATTGCGGGAATACTCTTTTTTTCATTTTTCCTTGCGATGGGATATATCACCATCCCTGAGGGGTATACATGGATTGTCGAAGGCAAATTTCTGAATTCGGTGTACATACTTCTGGGTGCCTGGGTTGTCTCGATATTTGTTGAGAACTTCATAAAATTATATGGTCAGTGGCTTTCTGCCAAAACAGAGAGTGAACTTGACGATAAAATTATGGACATTCTTGAAATTGCTGCCCGGTACATCATCTGGTTTATCGCGATTCTCATCGTCCTTTCATATCTGAATATTGATATTACTCCGCTCATTGCCGCAGGAGGGGTCTTCGGACTGGCCGTTGCTCTTGCGGCACAGGATCTGATATCCAATTTCTTCGGCGGTGCACTCATTGTCGTTGACAAACCCTTTGCCATCGGTGACCGGATAAAGATTGACGGGTACCTTGGGGATGTGGAGAGTGTAGGGCCGAGAAGCACGAGAATCAAGACCCTTGATTACCAGTTGCTGACCATTCCGAATTCAAAAATCGCGAACAGTGTTGTCACCAATTATGCAATGCCGGATGTCAAACTGAAGGTGAAGATTCCTGTTTCTGTTGCGTACGGGAGTGATATACACCGGGTAAAAGAGATCCTCCTTGAAATCTGCCATGATGCGGCAGTGAGTACCCCGTATATCCTGATGGATCCTGTTCCCACGGTATATTTCCTGGAATTCGGGGCGTCAAGTCTGGATTTTATGATGGTTCTCTGGGCAAAAAAGTTCAATATGTCATGGGAAATTAAAGATCACATTAATTTTGAGATTGAACGCAGGTTTGCTGAGGAGGGAATCGAAATACCGTTCCCGCAGATGGATGTGCATATGCGGGAGTAATCCCTATTCTTCAATAATTTCATCCACAAATGTGGTCAGCTGTATCATAAACCCCGGGTCAAGCCCGTTTTTTGCTGCAAAGAGTACACCATGGATATCAGACAGCCGGATTTTGTTTGTGAGATAATGAAGAAATTTTGATATTTTCGCTGATGATACATAGATGAGCATGGTGCTGATTGAGTCAAGCACAATGCACACATCTTCATTCTCAAATTTGTTCAGCGCTTTTGTAAGTGCAATTCCAATTTCGGTGAGATCGCCCGGGTTACTGATAAAGAGTGTATCCTTTGTGTCCTGTTCGTCTTTCCCCAACGCATAATTCGTTATGGTGTCGATAAAATAGACCTTCTCAGGGTTAATATCAGCACGGGCATACATCTTTGAGAGAATCATGGATGGCTGGTTTGAGGTGATCATAATCACATGGAATCCATCTGCGGTAATACGCTGTACAACATCTGTATTCACTTTTTTAAGGAGATGGGCCTCGGACTGAACAAGTATTATCTGCTCTGATGTCAGATCCCCGGGATTAATCACCAACTATCTCTGCTCCTTTACTGAATGGTATCTGGTAATATCACTTCTTCTGTGTCTTTGAAGTGGCCGATTATCGCCTGTGAGAGTTCCCTGAGATTATGATTTATTTGTGAGAGTGCTTTCTGCTGCACCTGCAGTTCAATGAGAATATCTTCATCGTCAAAATCTCCCTCTCTGATGCGTTCAATCAGGGATGTGATATTCCCTTCTACCAGTTCTGCAGGATGGTTCAGGCGCATTGTTGCTTCAGATATATAGCCCCTCATTGTCTGTTGCATTGACAGCTCCTGTGTCATATCCCTGATGATTGCAGAGATGCCCTCAACTGCGCCCTCCTCACCGGATATTGGTGAAAATGTAATAGAGGTGGTAATCATTTTTTGTGCCTTTGAAAGGCATGCGATATTCCCTCTGAAATCCTGCCCTGATGTAACATTCATGAGAATGGATGCAAAGAAATCCTTCTTCTCATCCGGGATATGACGGGAAAACGGTTCTCCAATACTTTCTGTAGCCTCGTATCCGAATATCTCCTCTGCGGCACGGTTCCATGTCAGAATTGACCCATCCGGGCTTATACCAACAATTGCATCGTGTGATGAATTGACGATTTCACTCAGAAGAAGTGCATCGCTTTCGCTTTGCCGGGCGTGGGTTACGTCTGTTCCGGTAGTTACATACAGTTGCGGGGACAGAACGGTTTCAGGAATTCGCTCAATTGTCCAGGAGATATAGCGGATCTGTTTATTTTTTGTTTTAATTTTTGTTTCATAATGAACGGATTTAGTACTTTTTTTCCTGAATGTATCTCTGACAGAGGCAATTATTTCACGATACGTGCTGTCAGGATACGCTACCCTGAGCAGAGTAGCCATATCGGGGACCTCAGCATGAGAATAACCGGTTAAAATCTCTGCTGCCCGGTTCCACAGGAATATTTCTCCGGTATCATCTGTACAGAAAATAATCAGGTGATCAGTGTTCTGTATTACCTGTGGGAGTATGGTGTGTAGAATTACAGCAGTGGTGGTCTGGGGTGTTCCTTCTTTGCCCGGCATTGTCCCTCTCCGAATCGGTGATATGCATATATATTCTTTATATGCATAAAGGCGTTATCTCTTACCTGAATACCCAGATTCCATTGAGCAATGTGTACTGGTGTAGTATAAAGAAGGTTTTTGTTTACCGCCGTTCTGAGGGAATGAGTTTAGTATAAATGGTTCACAATACTCCACTATGATGGGTATATCGACCTCATGTCTGCACGACCGGCCGCTTGAAGAGGCATTGGAAACTCTTTCGGGAATGACTGATTTTGTAGAGATTATGGATGATGGCCCTCATTACTGCCGGTCTGCAGAGGTTCCCGATCAGTTTTCCTTCCGGTATTCAATTCATGCTCCGTCACGGGGAGTGAATATTGCAAGTACCCTTGAACCGATTCGCCTCGCGAGTGTTGAGGTAATCTCAGAAGCCCTGACAATCGCAGGTGAACTGAATGCAAATGTTGTCATCCATCCTGGGTATTCTGCATGGATTGGAGGCCGGGTATCATCACTTCAGGCCCTCCGTCTTTCACTTGATGATGTCCTGACCAGGGCTGATGAGAACGGTGTCACAATCTTTATTGAAAATATGCCAAAATGGCCCTACTTTTTTTTCTGCACCCCTGATGACTACCCGTATTTTGATGACTGCAACATCTGTCTGGACGTCGGGCATGCATTTATGTCCGGGGCTCTTGATTCATTCCTTTGTCTCCCGTTTGCGCACTGCCATATCCATGATAACAATGCAGCAGAGGACAGCCATTCTCCGGTGGGAAGCGGGAGTATTGACTGGAAGAATGTACTGGGCATCCTGAAGCAGAGAAAGGTGGAGCCTGTCCTTGAAGTACGATCTCCGGAGGCCGCAAATGCCAGTCTTTCTACTCTTAAATCTTTTGGTTTTTAATGGTAATTTCGTGGCAGAATGGCAGGATGTCTGCGCACGCAGGGATTTTGACCCCTAAAGTAGGGTCATGAATACCCGTTTCTGAGAACAATTTCAATACTATTTTATACGTATGAAATCGACCTTGTAATACACTCTTATGATGAGTGCCTCAGTGGCTTAGTGGCATAGCGCGTCCTTGGTAAGGACGAGGTCGCGAGTTCAACTCTCGCCTGAGGCTTCATGGGTCGTTGTTTCGGCCCCGGTTCTTTTCTTTTGGTCGTTATTTCTGATAACTGTGAATATCTGAAATGAATATGCGGGATTGACCTGTTTATATTTGAGATTCATTATCTGTAAAACGGGTAATCATTATACATCTGGAAAAGGTGTGATGCTCTGAACCCGGAGGGCAGTTTGCACCCCGAACGCGGTTGTTCATTTACATGTAATTCTTCATTAAGCCAATCTGTCACCGTTGACCTGCAGAGTGCATGGAAAATAACGCATACTTCCGAATTTTGTTTTGAAAGGACATTGTTGGTTCGCATGAGGGGGTGAAATCATTCGGTTTTTCTCTTTAATCAGGGGGTGTCCGGTGGTGTCGATATGCTAAAGGGGCGCCTGAAGGGCGGGAGCTGTCTGATTCTGGTTTAGAAATATTTTTCCGCCCTTGCAGAAATGGAGATCTTATAAGACTGCATGAAAGTGACTGCATGAAAGTTTCTTTTCTGATTATCGGGGTGAAAATCACGTTCATACATGGCAAAATATTTGTTCCGAAGAGTTTCTGTGCCCGTTTCAAAACCTCGTACTTAAATTATCAGAAATCGGAGCTGATAATAAAATTTCAACCGGTTAACTCCTGAGAAGTTCAACCGTATGTCTCCCCTGAATCTCCATGCTTTCACTTGCAATAGAATACGTCTTTGCAGCCGCAACATCTTCTAGGATTTTTCTGTTCAATATATCACTTAGTATTCTTCTGGTCTTTGTGTTTGTTACATATCGTATGCCAAGTTCGACCCAGTTATCGGTCAGTTTTACATATACTGCAGGTTCCGTGACTTTTTTCGGAAGATAATATTTTTCACCCAGCCTCTCCACTTCAATCTCTGCCTGTAGGGTGATCTCCCCTGTTTCTGCCTTTACGATCTCCAGAAAATTGTTGATTGCTGCTTTCCAGTCGCTCTCATATGTCAGTGGTATTCTGATTTCATCCCAGATGAATTCGTGATCTTTTGTATAATTGAATATCCTGCCTGAGATTACGATTGAGTTGGGAAGAATTATCAGGCGTCCTGTTGGCTGTTCGGCATCAATCCATCCCTTAATCTCCATCATTGTCGTGTTCAGAATACCAATGTCCATAATATCTCCAATGGAACCTTCAACCTCTATACGGTCTCCGATTTTGTAGATACTTGTCAGAGCAATGATGATGCCACCGACAAAATTCCTGAACAGATCCTGGAGCGCAATTGCAATGCCGGCAGCGAGAATACCATATGATATCACAAGGGATTCGGTATTTTCAACCCAAATCTGGATAATCAGAACCAAGAAGATTGCGGCGGATATTATGAGAATCCCTTTATTAAATGTAAACTGTGTTTTTCTGTCCTTTATTACTTTTTTTGCAATTATCTCGGTTATAATTTTATAGCCGCAAAATATTGTTCCCATGAGGAGTAATGACAAAAAAATTCTGAAGTATATCGGATCTTCTAAAAAATCGTTGAGAAACCAGAATATGGCAGAGCCGGAGAACAGAATTATGGGGATAATATAATTCCGCAGCATAATCTGAATACATTAAGGAAATACATATATGTTGCCTTCACATTCGAAAAAAAATGGAAGAACTGTGATATTGTTAAATAAGGGGCAATTCATGAATTTTCTGAGTGGTTTCTTCGATCATATAAATCTGCACTATCTTGCAGCTGAAATCCGTGGGTGCACATTTATAGAATTGAATTGGAAGAAATTCTAATGAATGCCTTTGATCCACTTTAATTTCATACCCCATTTACATGCCTTCTTTAGGCAGCAGTATCCCGGGAAAATATCAATACATTGTTAAGGGTTCGGATAATCAAAATCAATCGTTGAAATAATAGCACATTATTTTTAGGTTTGGAAATCTCGTCACATGAAATATATAGTGGAAAAAGTAGGGTGATTTTACAATTTTTATTAATTATTGATTTTTGTTTTCTGTTTATCAGTATCAGAAACTGCCTCATTATCATTCGTCGCATCTGCATATTTCCTGAAGAAAGCCCTGATATTTTCTGCCTCGATATTTCCAATATTGAGTTGCCGGATTATCTTATCAATCTCATTTGCCTGTTCTTTGATTTGATCTGTCATCTCGACATTTTCAAGGTCGGTAATGCCGATGATTACCTGCAATGGATTCCTGATTTGGTCATTCAGTTCTGCAATATGTTCTACCTTGACCAATAGCTCACTGATGTTTTTAAGAAGCTCCCGGAATTTTTGCTCACTTTCCTGAAGGGCTTTTATTGATCTACGGTATTCTGTAATATCTTCAAGGATAATGGTAATTCCGGGCGAACCGTCCGCAAAAACGGTTGGGATGACTTTCATCTTAAAAAACAGTTCATCCTCATCTTTTAGTATCCTGATTTCTTCTACGACTTCTTCTCCTTCCAGGGCCTGATCGATCTTTGGCTGGAGATCAATCCCTGTGTTGAGGGGGAGAAGAATCTCCTGAATCTTTTTATCGATAATATCTTCTTTCCTGCGATGAAGGAGGGAAATGGTATTGCTGTTTACCTGAACAATTTTCAGGGCATTATTCAGGACAATTACATAATCCGAAGAGAGATTCATCATCGCAGATATCGGCACACGCTGCGAGATGAAGTATACCTTGGACTGCCCATACGTCTCCATATCGACCTCCCCGGATGTCCGGAGGATGTCCAGATAATGTCCAACGGTAATCCTGTTCATCCCGATTATTTCGGTAATCTGCGTAACTGACATGCCCCGTGGATTCTGCTTTAAAATTTCAAGAATCTTTGTCAGTCCTTCATGATTTTCTTTCATGGCTAGGTGATATACGGTTGTAATGGTATTTAATGATTTACTTTACTATCTATCATATATGTTTATCATACCTGTGTGGCTTTATTGGAAGGCATTATGTGGTGCAGATTCGATTTGAATGTCAGGTACGTTTTGGAGTTGTCACCCGTTCACTCTATTTTCAAACTATCGTCATCAGCTGGATTGGTCAGATCCTGCCATTGTGGCCTCCTAAAATCCTGGTTTGACACTTGTACCTTACCTGTCATATTCACTGCCAATCCACAGAATATTTGAAACATCACCTGTGTGATCAAAAATTTTTTCCAGATTCCATGTTACGTTAACGGGTGCACCACCCTGTGACATGAGGGGGACTGAAACCTCTATGGGCTCTTCTTTTGGATTGTTTAGAATTATGTTCTGAATGTCCCTGATTTCGTGGTGTGAAGGGGTGGGGATGAATGTCAATATTTCTTTCCCGATAATTGAAGTGTCACCGCCAAGGATTTCAGTAATTTTTGGATTTGCACGGGTAATTGTCCCATTCCTGTCGACCGATAATACCGGGCGGTTCTGATTTTTATTGCATATGGATGCAAATTCTTCATTTTGTTTCCGGATATCAATGATGTGATTGTTCCTGATAGTTTCAAGAATTGTTCTGAGATCTTTTTGTGACTCTTCAGGCTGCGTTTTGATCTCTTTTTCTACCGGATCTCCGGGGGCAGTATTTTTAGCCAGCTCTTCTTCATACCAGCATCTTTGAAGGGTAACTGATGCCTGATTAACAAAAATTTCGATAATTGATGTGATTTCATCGTTAATCCGGTGTGGTACAGCAAATGAAATGCTCCCAAATAATGTATTGTCTCTTGATATGCCGATCATATAGCATTCATAGAGGTCCAGGACGTCATTGATCGTTTTGCAGACATCTTCTGAGAAGTTCTTCATAAAAAGATCATACAGGCCGCCTGAGAGGTGGATCAGCCTGTTGGAATTCAGATATTGGCGATAATCGTCAGGAATTCTGAATTGCTTATCCAAAACCTTCTGGTTGAGCATAGTGCTTAGCATATTTTCGTATCCCTCAATTTCACCTTTAATTGATTTGATTTTTAATGTCTCGTGATTCTCTGTATGGGAGGTGACTACTGCCACACCGCCGGGAATAAGCGAAATAAGTTCGGATGAAATGTAATCAAATATTTTTTCATTGTTTGGGTGTTTGGCAAAGTTCATGGCAGATCTGGAAATGAATTCTAAATTTTTTATATATGTTTTCTCTTTTATTTCGCTTTTTTTTCGGGTAGTAATATCTGTACCTACTGCAGAGATCCCTGTGAGGTGACCTTTTGCGTCTATTATGGGACTGTTTGTCCAGGCTATCCATTTGATTTCGCCATTTCTGTCGGTATATTTGTTTTCCGTAACTCTGAATTGTGCAGGGTTTTCAAGAAGGTTATCAATAATATCTTTAAATATCTGGTTATTTTCCATTGGTTCAGAGAAAATGGTATCAAATGCGTTTTTTTCTATTAGTTCTCCCTTTTGATATCCAAGCAGGTTTTCCCCGTATTCATTTACAAACAAAATTTTGCCGGTTATATCAGTTTTCAGGAGAATTGCACATGTTTTCTCAATCAAATCACGATATTTTACTTCGCTTTGGAGCAATTCGTCTTCCATCCTCTTTCTATGTGTCATATCCTGTATGGATTCAATTGCACCAATGACGTTTCCTTCCTTATCAAACAGTCCTGTTGCTTTCACCCAGAGGTGTGCCCCTTTTTTATTATTCATATGGGCCGACCAGATCTCCGCATTTAATGAATTCCCTTCTTTCCATATCGTATCGGGGGGGTTGTATTGCGTCATATCGCGGGAGATTACATAATCAATTAACATTGCCCGTTTTGCACCGTAAAAGGGAATTGAATACGAATTGTCGCCCCTGCCGATAATTTCCTCCTTGGGTACTCCCGTCAATTGTTCCATTGCCTTATTCCATGCAATTACTTCGGAATCACTGTTAATCACGAATGTCGCTTCAGGCAGAAAATCGATAATGTCTGTTAACCGGGAAATGGTGCTCGTTAAGTTTGATTCATATTCCTGCCTCTCTGTGATGTCTCTTTTAACAACTGCAATTTTTTCGACCTCTCCGTCTGAATTCACAATGGGTGAGAGGGAAAAATCATATGTCCTCCCGCCAATTTCGTCTACAAACGAATCTGATATTTTTGACACAGTAATTTCAGAGGTAACATCTCTGATATTTCGGGCAATCTCTTCGGGAATGAACTCAAAAATGCTTCTGCCCGTAATTGATTTGATATTGAGTGAATCATCTGAACAATAATTTCTGATGTATTCGCATGATGATTTGTTCAATGACAATATGCGTCCGTTTAAATTAATGAGGAGTGAATTATCATTCGTTGAATTCAGTAAAAATCGTGTATTTTCTTCATTGCGTTTTAGTGCTTTTTTTGCCAGTACTGCCTCGGTGATATCTCTTCCAACAAACTGGAATTCATGGATATTCCCTTCTGTATCAAGTATGGGTGAGATGCTGCTTTCGATCCATCTGGTTTTCCTGCCCTGCCCCTGAATGCGGAATTCAATAATTTTTGATTGCCTTTCAATATCGGCCAGATTCATGCATTTCTGAATCGCCTCTTTATCGTCCTGGTGTATATCCAGTGATTCCAGCGATTTAATAATGTGCGGGTCTTTTTGTATGGTGAAATGTCTGCAGAATGCGTCGTTAACATAATTTATCTGGTGATCCGGAGATATGCGGCAGATCAACTCCTGCTGTCCTTCAACAATGTCTCTGTACCGGTTTTCACTTAATTTTAAATTATTCTCCGCATTTTTTCTTTCGGATACATCCCGGATAATATAGAGAACAACCAGTTTATCATGCAGAGAAAACACATGGGCACTGGCCTCAACCGGCAATCGTGTACCGTCTTTTCTGACCTGTATTCCGCCATAAATTGAATGATATTTCTCTGCAAGGCCAGTTTCGATTGAACAGTCCGGCCCGTGGAATTCTGAATGAAAGATTTCCCCGAATTCCATCTGAAAGAATTCATCCCTTGTATATTGAAGTTTTTTGCAGGCAGTATCATTTACTTCAATTAATTTTCCGATGCGCTGGTCATCCGTAATGTCGTAGAGGAATATTGAGTCATTTGCATTGTGAAATAAATTCTTAAATTTTTCTTCATTTTCTGTGAGGGCGTCCCGTATCCTCTTTTCTTCTGTAAAATCTTTGATGATTATGATAAGTCCGTGCTCTCCGTCCTCCAGTACCGATGGTATATATTTAATGAGGAAATAGTAGCTCGTATCCCTGTGGGTATACATAATTTCTCTGCAGGATTTCTCTCCGTTTTCAATTGAATTGTCGATAAGAGGGAGGAGATTTTCTTCACTGATTACCGGGATTGCAGGATTGGGTATCTCTTTGTTCAGTACATTTTTTTCGTCAAGATCAAAGTATTTCAGGTATTTGTCATTAACCTGAATGATTTTTCGATCATGGTTCAGGAGAACGATTAAATCAGGTGAGCAATGAAGCATCGAATTTATAGGCAATCGGCGAGATAGCGTGTAGACTTTTGCATTGCCGATGAGCTGTACATCAACTTTGCCTGATGCCAGGAGGACCTGGAGATATTTTGCGATAGAATTTCGGTGAATGTTTGTAACATGGGATATCTCTGTTATCGTCATTCCCTTTGATTTGAACTTGAGTATGTTCAGAATTCTATCAAGCAATTCCTGCTCGCTGGGCATAGGTGTTGGATATATGATATTATATTTAAACCTATGTTGGGCACTTGGTTCTTCTCAGGTATTTTATTGGACTTACAAAAAATAATGCTGCCATTTGTGCCTATAATATTCAATTAAATGATTTTTGTGGCATGAATTGTATTTAAATTCATTTTATGTCCGTTGATGTGATTATATATATTTATTGTGTATTTGGTGCTGGGGGTCCGTTGGCTGAAAGAAACAAAAGGGGCATTTCTGATCATTTTCCAAGGGACGTCTCTTCAGATTTCATCGAAATATCTGGTTTCATATATCTGTATGAGACCGGATATTTTCAGTATGGAATGGATGACCATCTAACTGACATTCCGAAGTATTTTATGTATGTGTTGTGTTGGATGCGATATTTTCAGGTGTTTTGGCTCTTATAATGTTCATATCCCCGGCAACAAAATTTCTGCAGAAAGCCTTCACCCAGAAGGGAATGTTCATGCCCGGGGGATCGATTTTCTAATTATGCCTGCTATGTCAGGCATATTCCTATATATCCTAATTGGTTAACGGGGGGTGTATATGTAAGGCTGTGTTCGACGGTCCTGATGGTGGGATGCCGCCGGTTTTACATGTAATTTGAGTGAGGTATGAAAATGAAAAAAATTATTGTGGCATTGCTGGTTGCTGCTCTCTGTTTGGTAGCACCGGCTGTTGCACTTGATTGGGAGATGCTTCCATTCAGCACACAGGTGATGATTGACGGTACGTATCCTCCGGGTGCGGTATGTGGATCGTACTTTGACGTGTACATTGGTGGAGACTCTGTAGGCCTTATTGCAGAGGAAAGCAATGGAATGGTCTATCCCGGATGGTGTGTCGACACAATGACCGATTCAATCAAGGATTATTGGTATTGTGCTGAACTTAGCAGCACCATCGGTGTAAGCGAAAAGTGGAACAAGATAAACTGGGTTATTAACAACAAGGGGGACGCAACATCCGGAGAGGTCCAGGCAGCTATCTGGATGATCCTTGGTCAGAAGGTCCCGGCCCGGTATGCCGATTGGGAGACCGCGGTTGCACTTCAATTAGTCAATGATGCAGACCCTTCGTTTATTCCTGAATGTGATATGATTGGGGCAGTTCTTGTTGTACCATGTCAAATGACCGGACAGGCGGCAGTCATTGAAGTTCCGATGCCACCGTGCCCACCACCAGTCCCTGAATTCCCAACAATGATGATTCCGGTATTCCTTGTCGGGAGTGTAATGGTTGCAGCCAGTGTTCTGAAAAAGGAGTAATACCTGACGAACCCTATCCATTTTTTACCACAATTAATGAATGAATCATCTATGTTCACAGTTTTATCATAATTTTGGTCTCTCCGTTACAATGCCGGAGGATTGTATTATTATTGAATCGTTCCCGGGACGGTATATGGTGTGTCTGCCTTTCTTCCTGTGGATTCCCAAATGATATGGATGATGATCTGCTATCCTGGTGAAGTCATACCCCTTTAGCCGGGATGAAAAATCCCCGGAGATTCGGACTTTCTTTCTGTTCCGTTTGCATCCTTTGGGTCTGATATGATCTCATAATTATTCTGGTTCCGGATGCTTGTTTTCAACGGGATCGTATCCACGGTCGTTTCACGTCCTCAATTAGTGCATTTCCTTCCCGCATCCCATTCCTGAAATGGATTATTGATTTGGAGCTTTTCTAAAACCCTTCTAAATTCATGTCTCTCAGTTTGGAAAATCCAAATAATATGGTGGGAACTGTACATGGTTTTTTACAAAACTGAATCCGGCTTACTCGAAAAAAAATGGCTATCCGGTCATGAAAATGCTGAACACAAGCGCCGGGCGTTTCATTTTATATCCAAAATGATACTTCTGTCAAGGGCTGGTTGGGGTTGGCATGTATGGTGCGTCCCTTGAGATAACGGGGTGTGTGTCCGGACCCTGTATGCAGAATTCATCAGATCAGTCCTGAATTGGACTAATGTAGGGGTGAAAAAAGGGTATGAAACGAAGCCTGTGGATAATTCCCTTTATTTTGGCTATTGTGGGTGTAATGGCTGTATACGCCAGTGCAGGCCAGGGGTATACTATCACAGACATCCATTCTCAAATTGGTTCCGGGTGTGACCTGAATAAAATCCCTGATGACGGAATCTCAGTTATAAAATATCCGAGCGACAAATCGACTGAAGCTCAGGTGGGGTTTTTTGTTCAGTGTTGCGGGGCAGATTGCCCTGCTATGTCTGTTTCCCATACTGGTCTGCAATGTTTAGGTGCATCTGAAGATGCTTCGTGGAGCAGGCATGATGCAGATGTTGTATTTGAAAATGAATATGCAGCGCCATTCCAAGATGGTTTGGCAACAGGGGGAACTTCCGGGAGCATATATCATGGGGCCAATGTCAGTGCGCCGGGACGGGCAGTTCTTTTTGAAGATGACTCTATTCTCCCCTACTCTGCAATTCCTGCCCCGGAATTCCCAACTATTGCTGTGCCTGCAGGTCTTCTGGTTGGCATGATATACATTATATTCCTGCTGAAGGGCAAAGGACGAAAAGATCTCTCGTATCAGGAACGAGTGGATAAATCGCGAGTTAAGGAAGAGTTCACCCAATGAGGGAGTGGCCCATTTCGGCTTTTTTTGTATTTTTTTGGCTGAATATTATTCTGCATTTGAGTATACTCGTGGCTATTGTTTTCTGTAACGGTGAAACTGGGTGGGGAAGAGACATTTTGACTTCTAATCTGTGGCAGAATGGTGTGTGACGTGCAAAACGGTTGGCACCGTATATCCATCTGACGCAATGGCGGAATCACTGACGATTAACCAGTGATAAAAATAACTGCACACATAATCAGACTGAACATCTCCACCACCAAAGGTGCATAGAATAGGAATTTCCGGTAATGGTTATTGCTGGTGCCCGGGTTGGTTCAACTCCGTTTTATTCAGAATTGAATTCAATATGGAATATGCCAGGGAATGAACTATTCACTGGATTATGTGTGGGCTAAGGGAATGGTGCACATGTTGCCGGAGAGCCAGATGAGGGACCTGAGTCGTTACAGACATAGGGGCCGCTTCTCCTTTCCTGAATTACTGCATCCATGGCAACCCCTGGTGTTGTGAAGAGTATGGGGTGCTCATTTCTTATCTCGATTGCAAGCGAACCAATGAATTCATTGGCATACGTATCGGACGGAGAGGGCATCGATTTTAAGGAATTCCCATCTCATCCGGGATTCCTGATTTGATGGGTAATCAACGTACATCATGGGACAAATCCACTGGCAGATGCCGGTATACTGAGGGGGCTGAAGGGATAGTCACCATTCACATCAATCACATTTTCGTCACAATATGTAAGCAAATATCCTATCCAGAACCTTTCTTTCATTTTTTTGTCATTCTCTAGCTAATATGGAGGTTTTGGTGCAATTGGTTTATTACCTGGTATGTTCATTTCCTTTGGATGACAATCAACGTCGTTATACCGAATCATGACTGATATGTCTGAAGATATATCTGAAGTCTGGTCTGCATTCTGATTTTGAGAAGGTGAGGTGGTGAAAGATATCATTATTTTTTTACAGCCATATAATCCACTTTTGACTTGATGGATCTATGTTCGGAAAATATTTTAAAAAAAGGACAAGGGTTTTTCTCTCTCTAAAGGGGTGTGTGAATGTGCAATCACTCATTTATTCGGGTCTTGTTTCTGTCATGGGTGATTCTGTATTACAGCGAACCTTCTGTTTCAATGCACTGGCGTGAATCCTGTTGTATTTCTGATTTTCTTGCACATTTTTGCTTAATCTCCTCGCAAATCTGAACATTCCGAATTGCCTGGGCCGGTGTTATGGGAAATTCCCTCCCTTCTTTTGCGCACTGAACAAAGGTGGAAAGTTCCATCTTCAGGGGTTCGATCTTATTGACCATGACCTTTTCAATCACATTCTCCTGAACATACCGTTCACTCTCATGGGTATATCGCTCCGGTTTCCGGTGAACAAAGACTTCCTGGGTCATGAAGTCGCCTTCTATTGTGAAATCTTCTTCTTCGATATAGATCATCCGGATTTTCTTCGATGCCTTCCTGCTCGCAGAAAGATACACCGGGACCTTTTCAAAATCAAATAATGCACCGCAGATATCATTATTGCCAGAACATGAGAGATTGTATGCTCCTCTGAAGCAACAGTTGTTAAATATTATATCGATATCATGAATCATCAGATCTTCAACAACAGATCCTCCGGTAATTCGCATGGATGCAGGATTATGGCGTTTAATCTCCACATATATCGGGTCTTTTACAATGCGCCTGATCTCCTCCACAATTGGGTTTAACCGCTCGATATGACCGACACCAACAACGAGTTCATCGGGAATTTTCTCACAAAGGGCTGTTGCCTCTGCTGATGTCAGGCAGACCGGTTTTTCTATCAGCATGTGTACGCCGGCTGCTGCTGCTTTCAGTGCCGTTTCATAATGGTATTCCGTTGGAACACAAATGCTGACTGCATCGACCTGTCTGAATAGATCATCCAAAGAGCCAGCGACGTTCGTTCCCGTTTTTTTTGCAATATCTGATGCTGCCTCGGTGTTTATGTCATAGACAATCACATCTCCGACACTTTTCAGTTCGGAATACACACGGGCATGATTCTTCCCCATTACTCCTGTTCCAATGACTCCAACATCCATTTAAATCACTCCGTTATTTTCATACAGAGATTCAGGCAGCATTCCGGAACCTCCCTGGTGCTGCCTTTCCGGTGATCTTTCATTTGAAAGACTCTTACTGGCGTGGGCACATATGCGGACATCAATTTATGAGAGATATCCGGATGTGCTGGCCATTGTTGTTCACCCAATCTCCGTTTGCTAACAAGCCCTGAATGTTGTAAATCACTATTTAGATTTATGCCGGGCAGTGGCTGGATGATTCTTTGTTTATTCGAAATACAATTTAATATATTTAAAAATGCGGATTATATTTGGATTTAGTCCTTAAAATGTGCATATAATAAGGCAATCTAATCAAATTGCGAATTTTCTGGTAATTTCGAAAGCGGGTTGTATAAGCAATGCACCAGGACTGCCCGAGAGACTTGTTGTAATGAATATTCTGATTTCATTTCTACAGAAGTAAGACAAATAAGATCGTAACAGCACCAAGGATGATACAGAATATCCAGAATGGTGTCCGTTTCGCTATCTTCAGGAGGACATTCATTGATATGTAACCAAAAAAAAGGGATGACACAGTTAAAATGAATGCAGTCTGGAGTGGTATAAGTCGAATCGTCCCAAAATCAATGAGGAAAATTGATAATGCTGCAGGGACACTCATCAGAAAAGAGATCACCAGTGCTGTTTCCTGATTTATTTTTTGTGCAAGAAGCGCTGCCATGGTAATGCCGGACCGTGAAATCCCCGGAAGAATGGCAAACCCCTGAGCTAAACCTGTAATGATGGTATCTTTGTCAGTCATTTGATCCATTTCCTTCTTTCCTGAGGTTCCCGAGGCTTTCATAATTATGCCGGTAAGGATCAGCATACCCCCAATTAAAAGCGTAAAGGTGGATGAATTTTGTCCGGGGGATATTGATTTTAATAAAAAATATAGGGGCAGGGCGGTTACAGCCGTTGAAAGAGATGCGATCAGGATGATTCTTGTTGGTTTATAGTCCAGGCGAAGGTTTCTTAAAATCTGGATGAACTCCTCCCTGAAACGGATTATCACTGCTATCATTGTGCCGAAGTGAAGATAAAATGCATAGGAAAGAGCCGTTTGAGGATTCATGTGGAGGGAATTAAGCAAATAGAGCATGGTCTGTGCTTCACTGCTTATCGGGAGCCATTCAATGGTTCCCTGAATTGCACCTGCAATAACTGCTTCCATGCCGTTCATACGATAGAATGGAGTGGGTTCGCTATGATTAATAGTTTGTGCAGAATTACGAAACCGAACATATCGGGGGGGTGTTATCGTTTGTTTCTCCTGGCGCACCAACCGATGCCCGTGAGAACGATAATCCCTGTCATAAGGCTGGTGGCTATACTTCCTGTTTTTTGCTCAGCTGGAAATATTTCCGTTGTTTTTTCTGGTATATCATCAGCGATGGAGAATGTCTGAGATGAATCGGGTGATGTGAATTCATTCAGGAGAATGATGTGAGCTGTTTGTCCCTTTGACTGAATCTCAAATGCAGAATTATTTTTATCGGAAAAAATTTTGACTGCAGATCCGTTATTCGTCTCTTCAAATCCGGTATATGGCATTCCATCTCTGTTTATCTGCCGGATTGTATTCTGAGGAATATTAACGGTTGCTTCCATCCCGGGATCAGTTTGCGAAATGGCGATCTGTTCCCTCCCATTCATCCTGAGGTAGGTGCCTCCTGAGATCATACAGTAATAATCTGCTGAATTTGCTGGCTGGCGGTAAAACAGCATCGCTGCATCTGTTTCAAATACATCAAAAGATACATCTCCTTTTCCGGAGTAAATGGTGTCAGTATTGGATGCTGAATTAATTTGCAACGCATTTCCTGTTCCGGTGACAGGAAGTTCAACCGCTTGTTTCCGTTCTTCATACAGGTATCCTGACATGAGAACAGTGATGCGGGAGAGTTCTTCTGCAGGTCTACTCCTCAGATAGACAATTGGTGTAAAAACCTCTGATGCAGCATCATACCCTGCAATTCGGCCAACATGCTTTGTGATAATAATCTCTGATGAAGGAACCGAAAAGATGCTCAGCAGAACCTGATTTTTATACGGATTTGATGTTTCCCAGCTGATTGAATTCGTTCTGATACCGGTTTCGGTTTCCTGCTTATAAGGGAGAGAAAGCCAGTTGTATGAATCCCCGTTTATTGTAAGACTCCCTTTGACATGTCCGATTTCTGCTTCCACATATTCATTATCCCCGTTTTTATCCTCTGTCGGTATAATTTCAAGACTGGACGGGCGCAATACGTTTCGGTATATCCACTCCTGATCACTTGTCAGACTGTCAAATACCACGAAATAATCATCATCGGGATACAGAATCGTCCGGGTATACTGTATTGGTGACGTGAGCGCAACACTTGTTGACCAGTCATTGTCAATCACTGTGCTGATCGTTTCTGAGGCAGCGATCCCCTCCATCCATGGGGTCTGAATCACTGTTTCAACAGTAACCGGGGTATCAATCCCGCCAGCATCTCCTTTATATATCCCTCTTGCCTGGCTGTCTGCCCACGAGGATGTCGTAAACGGGGTCTGCGGGTCTTCGATTTCAATACTGTTGTGGTGTACGCCATATTGTCCGTAATAGGTGTCAAGGACGTGCTTTGTTTCGCCTGCGTCTGCCAGGAGAAGATCTCCGTTGCCGTAATATTCAATGCTCAGCTGGTCATGGTGTGCCATGTCCCGGTTGCTGTTTGTCTGCACATTAAAGGTGACAAGCGACAGCCAGTCTGAATCTTCCTGCCAGTCTTCCCTGAATACCTGATAGATGGCATCTTCATCCAGGCGACTGGTCCAGTCCGGTGAGTCGCGGCTGATGCTGTTGTAATTGCCATAGACACAGAAGAGCAGTTTGGTTGGTGCAAGGTCATTTTCCCTGGAATACGGCAGGAGATTATCTCCTTTGGTCTGGTCAAGGTATCTGAGCACCTCTCCTTTCTCCTGATCATTCAGGAGACTGAGAATGGCCCTTTGGTACGTTTCAAGTGTATTTCCCGCCGTTACATAATTGTTCATGTATCCGTTGGGCATGGTCTCCCAGAGTTCAGACGTTACGATCTTTTTTGCCACCGGATAGTCATCGAGTATATTCCTGTCATAGTGGTTGCTGTATACCTGGAACCACCAGAGAAGATCATCAATCACATATGTCTTGTATGCTCCAAGCAGGTGCTTTCCTGATGCCTCATCAAATCCAAACGATATGAGGGGCCTGTTATATGTGTGAAGTTCATCGTTAACGAAGAGATAATCTGTTCCGGCTTTAATCCAGTCCTCGGGGCCGGAATTTAACGGAATGTTGTTTGGATTGGTGTAGTCCTCAAGTGCGAGTCCTGCGATCGCAACACCTGGATATGCCTGTCCATGGTAGTCAGCAAATGTGACATAGGTCTTTTTCGTTCCGTCGCCATTCAGGTCGCGGTACGTACGGTCTGCAAGTATCGCAAGTTTGTCACGTATGATTGTGTCATCCGCAGAAGTGAGGCCCGGCTGTGCCCAGTCATAGGCAAGGGAATAACCGTTCAGTGATACTGCCCTGTCCATGTCATACGGAGCATCCCCGACATCGAGGTTGAGAAGTGCCTGACGCGCTTTATCAAGGTATTTCTGGTCCTTTGTTATCTGGTAGGCAAGGGCGAGATCACCTGCAAATCCGCTTCGGTATGATACCCTGTTATAGGTCGCCCAGTTTGGATTCGAGAAATCACGTGAGAGTGATGCATCTGCAGATCGGAGAATGCCTGCATTCCAGGTGTTCCATGGTGCAGATGAACTATACTGATAGCCGGGCACTTCGGTAATGTCTGAAAACAGGAGATTCGGATGCGATGCTGCTGATGGGAACGAGCAGCATACAGTCATTGATATGAGAATGAGTGCATATAAATACTTTTTTGTATTAATGCCTGATATTATAGCGAGGGTCTCATTCATGCTTTTATTCATCCGTTCCTGATATAATAATTTATTTAATATTTGGGTTTCGGGAAAATTTTGTGGATCACATTAATATATTACAATAATAGATGAGGTATCAGATTGGTGTGGTAGAGAAACATGCATCACAGAAGGACTGGGTTTACGTTTTGAAAGAGCGACTGACGATTAATTTCTAAAATCTAAATAAAGAATAAAATTCGGTAATTATGGGGTTAATAAGCTCAAACTGGCTGAAAAAGATGGATTACTTTGGGCGAATTCATGCATATTATGCAAAAGACAGATCGTTCTTTATATTGTTGCTTTTTCTTATTGCAGTCCTTCTAATTGGATATCTTATTCCTGCCTTCTATTTTGGCCGTCCTTTTGGAACAGATACGTATACCCATATTTTTCACGTGCAGGAGATGTATGGGACGAATTCACTGTTCGATTTTTATGACGAATTGGGGAAACAGGTATTGAATCCTGCTCTCGAGGATAATATGTTTAATTACCCCTTTGGTTCATGGTTGTTTATTGCTGTTCTTGCAAAGGTGATCAATCTTGAACCAGATTTCACTGCCTTTATCTTTAGTGTGGTGTTTTTGGGAATTGTCGCAATTTCATATTTCGTCTATGCAGGGCTTTTTGTCAAGACGAAATCCCAGAGATTGTTTGCAGTTTTGTTTTTATTTTCTATGCCAAATGTTGTACTGACCGTGAACAATTATCGTCCGTCAACATTCGTTCTGCCATTTTTATTGTTTGCGATATATGCTACATATTCTGAAGAAATTAATTTAAAAAACCTTTTTCTTATGGCATTGGCGGTATTTGCTATAGCGCTGACCCACACGGGAACTCTTATTTACCTGATGATATTTTCTATTGCTTTTTTCTGGATTTATTGCCTATTTGCAAGGAAATTTTCCCGTTCGCTTTTTTTATTGGCATCAAGCACGTTTCTTTTCTTCTGGATTGCGGTAAAATTTTTTCCTCATCTCTATCAACAGTATGCAGCGAAGTCTGCACTCTTTTTGACACCGGGTAATTTCCTTTCAGGTAAATTCCATATCTTTTTTGCTGACGATCTGAGTTCTGTGCTGTATGAAAATCTCTTCATAAATCATCAGTTTGTGTATGTGATTATCTGGTCAGCATTTGTTTTTGCAGTAGGAAGTTTGCTGGTTTTTGTGGGGGAACAGATTTTTCAGCAATATTCACGATTCGAGAATGAGAGAAAACACGCTTTTCTTCCTTTATCAGGCATGTCTCATTCCTTTTTGACAACCCCATTCTGGATTGGACCGATGCATGCAATTCTTGGTGTCATCGGATTTTTCCGGCTTGATTTGAAGGGTAAATGTTTAGCGGTAACCGTTGTTCTGACAACTGTTGTACCGGCAATGATGCAGGCTTCAGAAGGAATAACGGGGGCTACCGGCGCACTCAGAGAAATCTCATACCTCTTCCTGATAATCCCTGTTGCTGCTGTTTTGGGTCTCTGGTATATTATCCCGGTTATAAGGAAGAAAACCAAAAACAGCCATGCGATAATCACGCTGTTGTTTGTTTTGATCTTTACGGTAATTATTGTCACACCGGTAGTTGGGAATGGGTATTATCTGCCTTCGATTTCCGGCGACGATTATATCATCGAAGGAATGCAGTGGTTGTCAGGAACAGGCAACCAGAATGAAAAAGTCGCAGGATACGGGTATCGTACCGTACCTGTGTACAGCGGAAAGATGGACGCATCATATGGCCTTGCGTCCGGTACACAGACCCGTACTTTTATCGAACTCCTAAAAGGCATATACTTCAAAAATAATGGAAATCAGGTGATGGATTTCTATTCTCTGTTCGGTGCCAAATATGTGTTAATTTCTGACAAATTGATCGATAACCTCAACAGTGACAATGAAGAGGTGGTTATTGATTCGGATATGTACCTGGATAAAATATTTTCGAGCAGAGATTTTGGAATATATGCTTTCCTGCAGCTATCAATCAATCCTGCCGGCAATTATTTTACGAACGATCTGGTTTCAATTGACGATGTTGGGTCTAATGTCGAAATTCAGACAAAAATATATAAAGTGGTTATTGATCAGGATACACCAACGATAAAATATCTCGGAACCCCTTCGCAGAATTGCCTTCAGGAAGGTTCAATGTATGAGATGGCCCGGATATCCTGGCTTGGAAATAGTGATGATCTGGGGGCATATACCTTCTTTGATGAGGAGTTTACCCGTGAAGAATCTGAAAATCAACTCATTTATCGCACTGTCCTTAAAGACGATCGTGGGATAAACACCTGGTCATCGGTTGCTGTAGTGTATACATTCCTTCCTGAAACGATTAAAAGAGAATTTATTATTTCAAATGACAGGCTTTCCACAAGTGAAGCACCCATAATGAGAACATATTTCTCAACAAATCTCTTTATGCCCGCATCCACTTTTGTTCTGAAAAAATCCTTTAGCAGGATTGAAAAGGACATATACCCTTCAGAGGATGCAGTAGATATCAATGATGTTTATGAGGAATTTTATTTTTCAGGCGGTGATTCAGGTATATATATCAAATATGATGATACTGCCCCTTATCCCAATTATATTTCATATAAAGGTTCAACGGTATATGATTATAGTTCCTTTAGTGTCGGCAATTTTGAAATAATACAGCCAGGTGCATCTCTTCACATTACGCAGTACATATCCGTTGGGAGTGAGGATCTTGCAAAACAACATATCCTAAATGAAAACCGGATATCATTACATCCGTATCCCGATGGGATTACTCCGCTGATCCTTTGTGGTTATGACTGTGGTGGTAATACCATGAGATACGGAAGGCTTGATACCTTTGCAATAGGGGATCAGAATGTAGAATATACAGACGTTTCAGGTGTTTTACGGCTTAAAAATACTCTTAATTCCGTCTCAACTGATGGCGAAAGGAATATTCCTTACATAATTTCTATTGGGGTCTCCCCTCCTTACAACAACATCCTGTACTGTGAAGGATTGCGTCAGCCCCAGATGGCAATGTATAATGGAAAACCAACAGGAACAGTTATTCTGCCGGAATCTGAACCCAGAACGGAGATGCTGTCAAGCCGGAAAACCCGCCAGGAATTCTTTAATGACTGGGAAAATGTGATCCGTAGTGTTTCTGCAAACGATGACATGGCGCTCTTTCTGATGCGGCCGAAAGATGTGGAAAATCCTGTTTATTCTCAGGATTTTCTGGACATTCTTTCATATGCAAAGGAGTCCGGCCTTACACTCACTGAGCCGGAGGTTATTGCCAATCATTTCAGCAATCTGCAGCAGATTGCCTATAATTCTTCCTTTGAGATGGATGAAGCGACAATAACTGTTATGAATAAAAATGCTGTCCCGGTAGAGGGCGTAACTTTTGTTGTGCGAATGCCAATGCTGGACCGGGATGTCTATGTTGTTGATAATAATGGTGAAATAAAAAAGACGGATAAGTATATTGATCAGAATATAATCTATGTGGCTGTTGATCTGGAACCACAGCAGTCAAAAACGATCACTATTCGGCCTGGTCTTGCAAAAAAGCAGCTCTCTGTTGAAATCCCGGGTTCCCTTAAAGAAGGGACCATAAATATTGTTGTACGTGATGAGATGGGTCAGCCGGTTAACAAAGCCCGGATAATTATTGATGATATGCCCTATACTACGAATGAATATGGCAATGTTTCTTTGTATCTGAGACGGGGTTCATATGAGCTGACTGTGGAAAAGGCAGGTTACCGTAAAGAGATGCGTAATATCAATGTAAACAGCTATCTGTCATTCTTCGAAGAAATTTTTGGATCTGTTTTTTCTTCATGAAAACAAAACAGGAACATCACAGAAATGGCGGTCAAATAAAAAAATCACTATTTTAAAAACTTCAATACCAATTGAAATCTCCGATTATGAATTCTGGTTCGGGCATATCTGATATTTGATGGTCCGGTACTTCTGCTGCAGAAATATCACTGCTCATCATTTTGGGATTGTACTGTGCTGCAGAATCAACAGCCTCGAAATATTATCCGGCTGAAGAAGCCGGAGAGATAATAGCGTGGTGCATGTTATTTGTCGACTGTAACTGGTTTATTCGGAAATGGCATCATATCTTGTGAATCGAAGGGTCGTTCCGCTTAGTAATCTGCAACGGCCCCCGTGCTTCTCTTTGAGAGTGACATTTTCCCATTTGACGGGTAATCTCAGCAAGAGAAAAAAACGAAATGTCTCTGATTCGATCAAATCTGAACAAATGGTCCAAGGATCATACGGGGTCATATATCTGAGCTGCGTTTTATCACATAATGATAAAAAATAGGGGGGAATGGTTTAGGTATTCATTCAA